>CAZUIM010000013.1:0-76303 GCA_964620325.1 uncultured Thermotogae bacterium | reverse complement strand
GGCGTCCGCCAACGGATTTACAGTCCGCCCCGTTTGGCCGCTTCGGTACCCCTCCGAAACCCGACCGGAGAGCCAGCGGCCAGAGTCGAACTGGCAACCTACGGTTTACAAAACCGTTGCTCTGCCAATTGAGCTACGCTGGCAGCTTGCTCGCTCCGCATCGGATTGTAACAACGCCTCCGAAACCGATCAAGAACAGAGACACTGACCGGGGTTCAGTGAAGAATCGCGATCCGGACCCGTCGCGTTCGAGGCCCATCAAACTCGCAGAAGAAGATCCCCTGCCACGTTCCGAGCGCGAGCCCCCCCTCTTCGAGGCCGATCAGGACGCTCGATCCGACGAGAGACGCCTTGACGTGGGCCGGCGAGTTCCCTTCGAGATGCCGCCAGCTGACATCCTCGGGAACAACTCGCCCGAGCGCCGCAAGAAGGTCGTACGCCACGGCCGGATCGGCATTCTCATTGATCGTGATCCCGGCCGTCGTATGTGACGAGTGGACGAGGCAGGCGCCCTCATCAGATCCTTCCTCCTCGACCACGTTGAGGACGAGTGACGTGATGTCGATCAGCTCTTCCCTCCGATGCGTCTCGACGGTGATCTCCCGCATCAGTCATTCTCCTCTCGCAAGAGAGCTTCCAGCTCCTCCCGAAGGCGCTCCCGATCCTCGACTCCCTGCACACGTAGAATTGCCTCCTGGTGGTCCCCGTCGGTCGGGCCGCCGACGAGACTGACCAAGCGCGCCTCGTGTGCTCGAAGTGCGTCGAGGACCCGGTAGATGTCGTTCGAATCCGAGCGAACCTTTACGCGAAGTCTCGTCCCTTCGAGCCCGATTCCGAGTCCCTGGGCGAGTCCACGCAAGACCTCCGCCTGAGTCAAGACCCCGACGAGTCGTCCGTCATCGGATGTCACGGGAAGGAGAACGAGCCGATTCTCCAGCAGGATGAGTGCCGCCTTCTCCAGCGTGTCGCCGGGGGCAACGGCGAACCTCGCCGGATGGCAGACCCCCTCGACCGGCGCGCTCCAGTCGGTGACACCTTTCAGAGTCGCTCGCGTGACGAAGCCTCTCAGCTGGCCGTCCGGACCGGCGACGAGGAGGAGGCCGAAACCGTGCTCCTCCATGACCTTCCGCACGACATCGAGAGACGCCGTCGGAAGCGCCGTCACAGCCTCCTGCTGCATATACTGCGAGACGTTCATTCCTCGGATTGCGCCTGCGCGATGATCTTGTCTTGCAGGTTGCTCGGTACCTGACTGTACTTGAGAAACTCCATCTGGAACGTCGCTCGACCCTGAGTACGAGACTTCAGATCGAGCGCGTAGCTCTGCATTTCGACGAGCGGCACCTCGGCGCGGACGATCGTCACCTTCCCGGCGGGCTCCATTCCGAGGATCCTGCCTCGTCGCCCGTTCAGATCGCTGATGATGTCTCCCGTGTACTCCTCCGGCACGCGGACGTCGACCTTCATCACCGGTTCGAGGAGGCACGGATTGGCCTTATTGAACGCGTCCCGGAACGCCTGACGCGCCGCGAGCTTGAACGCCAATTCCGAGGAGTCGACCGGATGATACCCGCCGTCGAAGACGGCGACCGACACGTTGGTCACCGGAAACTTGGCGAGGTTCCCTTCCTCCATCGCCTCGAGGACCCCCTTCTCGACCCCCGGGATGTACTGCCCCGGAATCGAGGCCCCTTTGATCTCATCGAGGAATCGATACCCGCCCTCTCCGTCGAACGGCTCGACGCGGAGCTCGCACTCGCCGAACTGACCTCGACCGCCCGACTGCTTCTTGTGCCGGTACCGCGCCGTCGCCTGCTTCCGGATCGTCTCCTTGAACGGAATGCGAGGGACGTGAGTCTCCAACGACACATTGTGTCGGTTCTTCAACCGTTCGATGAACAAGGAAAGATGGATGTCCCCCATCCCGTGAACGATCGTCTCCTTGGTCACCGGATCGCGACCGACCTGGATCGTCACCTTGTTCCCCGCAACGTCCTTGAGCGCCTCGCTCATCTTCTCGACGTCGGCCTGGCTCTTCGGGACAATCGCCCTCGAGAAGACGGGCTTCGGGAACTCGGGCATCTCGAACGGCGGCGCGTCTTGACTCGCCGCAATCGTCGTCCCGACGCCGACGTCCTCCAGCTTTCCAATCGCCACAACCGCGCCCGGACCGGCCTGCGAGACGCGCTTCTGACTCGTCCCCTCCAAGGCGTAGAGGTCGCGAATCTCGACCTTCGATCCGGCCCCGACCGTCACGAGAGACTTCCCTTCCTGGAGCGTTCCGTCGAGGACGCGAACATAGGTCAGCCGTCCGAGGTACGGATCGGTCGCCAGATTGAACGCGACCGCCCTCGTCGGACCCGTCCCGCCGCCGTCTCTCGCCGACGCGAGACCGACGAGACGCTTCAGCAACGGCTCGAGGCCCTTCTCCTCGGCCGCCGATCCGCAGAGAATGGGAACGATCTTCCCGCTCGCAACGCCCTCGGCGAGGGTCGCCGCGACCTCCTCGTCGCTGATCGCCTCGTCTTCGAGGAAGCGCATCATCAGCTCATCATTCAGCGTCGAGACCTCTTCGATCAATTCTCCCCGTGCCTCTTCCGCCGCGTCAGCAATCTCGCCCGGGATTTCGCCCTTCGATTTGTCGCCGAACCGGACGGCCTTGCTCCCGATCAGGTCGACGATCCCCGTGAACTTGCCTCCCTCGCGAATCGGAAGCTCGATCGGAAGAAGCTTCCCCTCGAAATGATCGCGCAGTGAATCCAGGGCCCGATCGAAGTCGGCGTTCTCTCGGTCCATCTGGTTGACGAGAATCGCCAGAGGGCGTTTGGCGGCGCCGGTGATCTCCCACGCTCGCTCCGTCACCACCTCGACCGGTTTCTCCGCGTTCACAACCAACAGGGTCAAGTCGGCGACGGGGACCCCCTTGTACATCTCCTCGACGAACTCGTCGCCTCCGGGGGTGTCGAGAAGCGTGATGGGGGTCCCTTCGGCGGTGAACGCTCCGAACCCGATGTCGATCGTGTAGCCGCGCTCCTTTTCTTCCTGCGAGGCATCGAGCTCGATCGGATCCTTCACGCCCGCCTTCTTCATCAGTGCTGCGGCAAGCGTCGTCTTGCCGCAACCCGAATGCCCCACCAGGCAAACGCATCTCGCTTGTCCCATACTCAGTCTCCCCCTTGGATGCAAATCGAAAGGAACTCGTGCGCAGTATATCCACGCCCTTCGGGGATAGCAAGACGCGAGAGTGCATATGGGGTACCGGTTATCGCGCATTTTGGGGCTCCACCGAATCCCGGCTCCCAAACGGCATCATCACGTCAATCGCCCATCCCTTGCGGCCGTTCCACGCGCTGCGTACCCTCTCGGTCAAGCGCTGATCAGACTCTAGAGACACACCATCGTCAGAGGAGGACTGCATGCCCATCCGCCTGCTGCTCGGCGACGAGGCCCTCGCTCAGGGAGCGATCGACGCCGGCCTGTCGGCCGCGTACGCCTATCCCGGAACCCCTTCGACCGAGATCACCGAGTTTGCCATCCGGTCGCCCGAGTCGCGCCGCGGAGAGATCACCTGCCGGTGGACCGCCAACGAGAAGACCGCCCTCGAAGCGGCCCTCGGAGCGAGCTACGCCGGACGGCGCGCGATGGCGAGCATGAAGCACGTCGGCCTGAACGTCGCCGCCGATCCGTTCGTCAATGCCGCGATCGCCGGAGCCCACGGTGGACTGATCGTCAACGTCGCCGACGATCCTTCGATGCACTCGTCTCAGAATGAGCAGGATTCGCGCGTGTATCTGGACATCGCTATGATCCCCTGCATCGAGCCGAGTGACCAGCAGGAGGCCTACGCCGCCCCTGCGCACGCTTTCGAGCTCTCTGAGCAGTTCCGGGTCCCGGTGATGATCCGACTGACGACCCGCCTGGCGCACTCGAGGGCGACGATCGCCACCGGCGAAACGAGAGATCGCAACGAACTGAGCCTACCCCCCGATCCGAAGCGCTACGTTCTTCTTCCGGCGATCGCTCGCGAGAGCTACGACGATCTCATCGCGCGCCAGCCGGGCCTTCTGGAGGCGAGCGAGGCGAGCCCGTTCAATGCGCTGCACGAGGGCGACGATAGGACCGTCGGAATCATCGCCTCCGGAATCGCGTTCAACTACATCCAGGAGGTCTTCGGTGGAGACTGCCCGCATCCGCTGCTCAAGATCGGCCAGTACCCGATCCCGGCCAGCCTCGTACAGAGCCTGTTCGATCGATGCGACCGCATTCTGGTGTTCGAAGACGGATACCCGTATGTCGAAGGGAAGCTCCGGCGGCTCGGCGAGCGTCAGGAACCGACGATTCGCGGCCGCCTGACCGGAGATCTCCCGCGAACTGGCGAACTGACTCCGCAGATCGTCGCCAAGGCGCTCGGCCTGGGGGGGCCTTCCACCCGCACACGGTCGTCGACGCCAGCTCCACGCCCTCCGGCCCTCTGCCCCGGCTGCCCCCACGGCGACACATGCCGTGCTCTGAACGACGCCCTCGCAGCCCAGGAGGGTACCCCCCGCGTCTTCTCCGACATCGGCTGCTACACGCTCGCGGCGCTCCCTCCGTACGAGGCGGTGGACACATGCATCGAGATGGGGGCCTCGATTACGATGGCTCGCGGCGCGTCCGATGCGGGTCTCCGCCCTGCGATCGCCCTGATCGGCGACTCGACGTTCACCCACTCGGGGATGACCGGCCTCCTCGATTGCGTGAACGATGGAACGGACGTCACCGTAATCATCGTCGACAACGGGACCGTGGCGATGACCGGCGGGCAACCCTCCTCGGCAGAGCACAGGCTCCTCGACATCTGCGCCGGACTCGGAGTCGACAGGGAGCACATTCGCACCATCGAGCCTCTCCCGAATCGGCACGACGAGAACGTCGCCGTCCTCCGGGAGGAGATCGCCCACTCGGGTCCGTCGGTGGTGATCGCGCAGCGGGAGTGCGTCCAGACCGCTCGCCGCAGGACGGGCCGATCGAACGGAGGTTCCGATTGAAGCGAAACGTAATTCTTGCGGGCGTCGGCGGCCAGGGACTCCTGAGCATCGCCGCCGTTCTCGGAGAAGCGGCCCGGCGTGAGGGCCTACACCTCAAGCAAGCCGAGATCCACGGGATGGCGCAGCGCGGCGGCGTCGTTCAGAGCCACGTCCGGTTCGGCGACGAGCCGATCCATTCCGATCTGATCAGGGAGGGGACCGCCCATCTGATCCTGTCGCTCGAGCCGATGGAGGCCCTGAGGTACCTTCCGTACCTCGCGCTCGACGGCGCGCTCGTCACGAACTCGCGTCCATTCGAGAACATCCCCGATTACCCGGCGATCGACGAAATCCTCGACCAGATTCGCGTCCTTCCGTCCTTCCGGCTGATCGACGCGAACGAACTCGCCGGACGGGTGGGAAGCGCCCGTGCGGCGAACATGGTGATGCTCGGGGCCGGGGCGCCGTTCCTCGACCTGTCGGAGGAGACCCTCGTCGCCGCGATCGAGGCCGTCTTCGCTCGGAAGTCGGACGAGATCGTCGCCACCAACGTCCGCGCCTTCCGCCTCGGTCGCGAGGCGGCGGGTGCGCAACGCCAAGGAGGTGCCGATTGAACCGAGAGACGGCTCTCTTCTTCCTGAAGCCGGACGGAACGGCGAGGCGGTCCGTCGGAGCGAGCGTCGTCTCTCGACTGCTGCAGCTGGACGTCGACGTGGATGCGTTCTGTCAACTCCGCCCCTCGAGGTCGTTTCTCGCCGAATCGCACTACGCCGTCCATCGGGGGAAGCCGTTCTTCCCCTGGCTCGTGCAGTTCGTCAGCGCCGGCCCCGTCGTCGCCGCGATCCTCCGAGGACGCGACACCATCGGGCAAATCCGGTCCCTCCTCGGAGCCACCTTCCCCGAACAGGCCGACTCGGATTCGATACGAGGACGGTTTGGCATCGTCGGCGGGGTGAACGTGGCCCACGCATCGGACAGCCCGGAGACCGGCGAGTCGGAGACCGCCCTCTGGCGACCGCTGATCGAGCGAGAGATCGACCGATCACCCGACGCGGCGACGTACGTCGACCTGTACACGCAGTTCGAGCGTGTCGACACGGAGGATTACAGAGAGATCTCGCAGTCCGCCTCCGAGGATCGGACGAGCGGGATCGAAGCGCACGAGGCGTTCCTCGGCCTTCTCCGTCGCGAGAGCGACCTGGCCACCGAGGTCCTCAGCAGAATCGCCACGGCGATGGTCGACAACGCGCTTGCGAGAAGATCCTAGACCGTTCGCCGCGGAGCGTCGTCTTCGTCGTCCGATCGGCCGTCACACGATCACGTTCCCAGAGCCGATCGCACGCGCCAGGCACGAAGCACCGACCGGAGAGCCTCAGGAAGCCCTCGCGCGTCTTCAGCGGTCACCGTCGCCACCACCGCGGGACAACCGCGCGTCAGCCGACTGATCGGGCGGCCCTCCTCGTACAGCAGGATGACATCGATCCCACGGGCGGCGGCACGCTCGACCTCCGCCCCGACACCGAGGGACGGCTCCCCGACGTAGGCGACGACCAGATCCGACGAGGCGACCGCCTCCATATCGCGGCGATAGACCTCCTCGGGTGTGACTTCCGGATTGTCGATCGGATCGGTCCCCATCGTGTGGGGAACGTACGGATCGAAGCCCGCTTCGACGCAGACCTCCCCCACCTTCAGGTAGAACCGCTTCGACTTCACGATGTTCGCCGCCGCATTGAGCGCACCGGAAACGTAGACCTTCGGCCGTCGATCGCCCATGTCAGCCTCCCTCGTCCGCACCGAGCTCACCCTAGCCTCCCGGCCGCTGCAACTCAACCCTTGCCCCAAAGAGCGACGCCTGCTAGGCTCTCGCCACGCTCCACCGATCCGGGAGGTTGTCATGAGAAGAAGGTTCCTTTCGATCGCCGTCGCGGCGACCGTTCTGCTCGTCGCCGGCTGTCTCGCGGTCGGTTCCGATCCCGTCCGAATCGGGATCATTGCGGACACTCACGCCCACGACACCGACTCTCCCCCCGAAGAGAAGGTGATGACCAACTACGCCGAGCGGCTGACCTCGTTCGTCGACGCGATGAACGACTGGCCGGCCGACGCGATCATCGAACTCGGGGACCTGATCAACGGTGCGTTCGTGATGGGTGCGGCGCCGGGGGACACGACTCGAATCGCCGGTCTGCTCGACGACGCCGTCTCTCTTCTCTCGACGTTCGACGGCCCGATCCACTACGTGCTCGGCAATCACGACCTGTACAACCTCTCGAAGGCGGAGTTCCTCGCCGCCGTCGAGCGGGACGACACCTACTACAGCTTCGATCTGAGCGGCTTCCACTTCGTCATTCTGGACGCGGAGTACAATCATCCCGGCGAGGACGACTACGACCACGTCTTCATGCGCGTCAAGTGCAGGATCCCCCGACACGAACTCGACTGGCTCACAGAAGATCTCGCCGGGACGGACCTCCCGACGATCGTCTGCGTCCACCAGCCGTTCGATTCGGAGTCCGACGCCACGGCCGGCGGGCCGCCCGTCGTCAACAACGCCGAGGTGCGGCAGCTGCTGGGTGCATCAGGCGCCGTCGTCGCCGTCTTCCAGGGGCACGATCACGAGAATCGATACACGAGAATCGACGGCATTCACTACGTGACGTTCGCCGCCATGGTCGATCACACCGACCCGACACCCCCGGCGTGGGCCGAGGTGACTCTCGATCCATCGAGTCGAACGATCGTCATCGATGGAGTCGGCGGGCAGAGCGACTGGGAGCTCGAGTACTAGCGGGGGCGCGCCCGAACGCATCCGAAGCCCCGCGAGGGAGGAACCATGCCGCACCGATGCTCCGCGATCGTCCTTCTCACGCTCGCCGTCCTCATCGGCGGTGTCGCCCCGAGAGCCCCCGGAGGTGACGTCGTTCGATTCGGCCTGATCACCGACCTTCACGCGCACGATCTCGATTCGGTCCCCGAACGGAAGTGGATGACCCACACCGAGGAACGGCTGACCGACTTCACGACAGCGATGAACGAATGGGGGGCCGACTTCGTGGTCGAACTGGGGGATTTCGTCAACGGGTGGGTCGTCTTCGGCATCTCGCCCGGCGAGCCGGAGCGAATCCCCGACGTTCTCGCCTGGACCGACGGGCTCTACGCCGCCTTCGAGGGCCCGAGATACCACGTGATTGGAAACCACGACGTCTACAACCTCGACAAGGCGACCTACCGCGAGGTCCTCGGGATCGACGCGACCTACTACAGCTTCGACGCGGGGGCGTTCCACTTTGTCGCGCTCGACGTTCAGTTCGCCGAAGACGGCTCGGATCTCGCGCACACCTACACGGGTGTCGCCGGGTTCGTCCCGCCCGAAGAGATGGAGTGGCTGCACGCCGACCTCGGCGCCTCCGCTCTCCCGACGATCGTTCTCGTCCATCAGATGCTCGACGAGCACATCGAGGAATGGGGACGACCGCTCATCACCAACCAGTCTGAAGTGCAGGCCGCCCTGACGGAAGACGGCGACGTCATCGCCGTCTTCCAGGGGCACGACCACGACAACGCATACCACGTCCTGGACGGGATTCACTACGTGACGTTCGAAGCGTTGGTCGATCAGGGGACGCCACCGTCCTGGGCTTCGATCTCCCTCGATCCGAATGCACGGACGATCACAATCCTTGGCGAGGGCGACCAAGCGAGCTACACACTCGAATACACGACCGCCCGTTGAAGGGAGGAAAGACCTATGATCGCGGAGTTCTCGATCGTCCCGCTCGGCGCGGGCCAAAGCCTGAGTGGCCCGGTCGCCGAGGCGTTGAAGATCATCGAAGCGTCCGGGCTACCGCACGAATACCACGCCATGGGGACGAACCTCGAAGGATCCTGGACCGAGATCATGTCTGTGATCAAGGCCTGCCGGGATCGACTGATGCAAGACGCCGATCGGGTCTCGATCTCAATCAAGATCGACGATCGGAAGGGAAGGGACGACCGACTGATCGCCAAGGTTGCATCTGCGAAGACGAAGATGTGAGCGCTCCTCGCCGCCCGCGGCGTCCTTGCTGAACCGCTGTCCGACGGAGTAGATTCTCCTCATGAAATCCTGGCTCCGAAGCCTCCCGAAGATCGAGCTTCACGTGCACCTCGACGGGTCCCTTCGTGCGAAGACCGTGCGAGAACTCGCCAAGAGGCTTCCGGCCGATCGCCAATTCCCCCGTGGATTCGACCCGATCAAGGCGGTCACGCTTCCGAGACGAGGAACGCTCGAAGGCTATCTCGATGCGTTCGAGGTGACGATCCGCCTCCTCCAGGACGAAGGGGCGCTCGAACGCGTGGCGCGCGAGCTGTGCGAAGACGCCGCCGCCGAGAACATCGGCTACATCGAGATTCGGTTCGCCCCTCTCCTCCACACCGAGGCCGGGCTGAAGCCGCGCGACGTCGTCAGCGCCGTCTTGGCCGGGATGCGGCAGGCCGAGGCCGATCACCCGATTCGAACCGGCTTGATCCTGACCGCGCTGAAGCAGGAACCAACCGAACGATCGATGGAGGTCGCACAACTGACGGCGCAGTTCTCCGGCAGCGGCGTCGTCGGATTCGACCTCGCCGGTCCCGAGCGGCTCTTCCCGCCGCTGTTGCACCGAGCGACGCTCGATTTCGTCCACGCCGCCGGGGTCCATCTGACGATTCACGCGGGAGAGGCGTGCTGCCCGGAGCAGATCCGAGAAGCCCTCGACCTCGGTGCGGAACGGATCGGCCACGGTGTCCATCTGTTCGAGGATCCTCAGACTGAGAAGCGAGTTCGAGAATCGGGCGTGCACCTCGAGATCTGCCCGACGAGCAATCTCCAGACCTCGTCGTTCATCGCCGACTACTCCGATCATCCGATCGGACGATACATCGAGCTCGGGATCCCGATCAGCATCAACACCGACAACCGCCTGATGTCGCAGGTCGATCTGACGCACGAGTTCGACCGCGTCGTCGCCGCATTCTCGCTCGACCGGGACGTCGTGCGAACGGTTCTGGCGAACAGCGTCGATGCCGCGTTCTGCTCCGACGGCCTGAAGACGTCACTCCGCGATCGGATCGACGCCGCGTTCTCGGCCTAGCCCTCCGTCTGGAGGTGGGCGACGGTCACTCGCGCCTCAGATCGAGCGGAACCGGGCCCCAGGTTGGGGCACACTCCGCCACGAACGATCCCACCTCGACGGTCGCGCAGAAGATCCGGGGCTTGAATTCGCTCGCGCGAACGGCAAACACCGCCTCCTCTCCGGGGTCGAGGTCGCGAACGACGAACGTCCCGTCGGTCAGTCTCAGGCCGTCCACATCGTAGAACTTGGCTCGGATGACCACCTCGTCGAGGCGCTCGCTGCACCGATTCTCGACGATCCCGGAGACGGTCGGCGGGTAGCCGAGCGTCAATTGCCAAGTGGAGTGAACGAATGCCGCCATCGAGACGGGAACCGCCTTGGTCATCGTCCCCGAGATCCCGCGGCTGTCGGTCACGGTCAGGGTAACGCGGTACTCCCCTTCGACATCGAACCGATGGACGATTTCTGCCGCTCCATCACGCGGGGGCGACTCGTCGTCGAACTCCCACACGAGCCGTTCCATCGTCGCGCCATCGACGGTCGTCGACGTCGATCGGAACCAGTAGTCGAGTCGTCCTTCGCTCCCCTCCGGACACCAAGTGAAGTCGGCGACCGGCCGCTCGATCGGCCCGAGGCATCCGAGAAGGAGCGCGACGGACGCAGCGATGATCCCACCTACAAGCACAGATCTTCCGCATCTTCGGGTCATTCGAACAGGTCCACCTCCTCCGCCTCGCGCCATCCGAACAGGGACAGGTCGATTCGGCCGCGTTCGTCGAATCCGACCCCCTCGGCCTCGAGACGGGAGATCTGTTCCCCGCCGATGCTCGACTCGCCCTTCGCATTGACGACCCGGTGCCACGGGATTCCCGAACGAGGGCGCCCACGCCCTAGGGCGGCCATCGCGTAGCCGACCTGACGTGCCCCTTTCGGGATCCCCGCGAGGCGAGCGATCTGTCCGTACGTCGCTACGCTTCCCACCGGAATCTGCCGGACCACTTCGTAGATCCGATCATAGAGATTCGCCTCCACGGAGACCTCCTTCACGTTGGCGCAGTTCGAGCCTAGCGCACTGCGCACGCCCGGACAAGACGAGAGAATCACCGACCGGACTCAATCGACACCGAGTGCGAGACCGTGTGAGAAGAGGGGCAACCTTGACAGGTCATGAACCGAGGATTTCAGGGCGGCGAGGGGGCCGAAGCCCCCTCGCCGATCATGCTGTGGCATGCGCCGCTGGCAATCTAGTCAGTCGTCGCAGTGTACTGGATGACCAAGTTGTACTGGCCGACCGGCAGATCCGCGACGTCTTCGTCTTCGAGTTCCATTGTGTACGAAACCTTGACGTGGTGCAGTCCCCACGACCCGCCTTCCTTGTCGAACGAGAGGTCGAGAGCCCTCTCGATGATCGACTGGCTCGCGCCGTCGGGAAGCTGCGACTCCGACCAGAGGATCGTGCTGGCCAGTGCCCAGCTCGTTGTGCTGAGAACCCGGAGCTCGGTCTCGCGGTTGCCGACGTATCCCCCGCCGCCCGCGATCTCACCGAAGCTGACGTCGCCGTTTCCGACGACGGCCAAGGAGATCCACGACGGGATCTCGAACGACGCGTTGACACTCGCCGACGCCTCGCTCGTGTCCTTGGCGGCCACTCCGACGGCCAGACCCAGTACCAATCCTGAAACCAACAGCAACATACCGATGTTCTTGAGCATCCTCACGAAAGCACCTCCTAATGGTTTGAGTCGAGCGCATCTAGCGGCCCGGCCACCATCAGGCGCTGCGGCGGCTCGGCCATCTGGACATCGAGTGATTGGCTCGGGCCCAGATCCGAAGCTTTGCGTCTCGGGGTCGCCCCCGGTTTGCCCTTGTCACAGTGCTCGTGCAAAGAGCGCTGCCTTGAAGGTCCGAAGCTTTGCGTCCCGCCCTTTCGGACGGTTTGCCTTTGGTAGATGCTCTCTGAGGATGATTGCTCGCTGCAACGGACAGCCCGCTGCAGTGATTGCCTTGACTTGCTTGCGGGGCCTCCCCCGCTCCTCGGTTCACTTGTCAATGACCTACAAACGGATTGTGCCTCACAGTTGCTGAGCACAGACATCAGGTCAGGGGGCCGAGGGGACCGAGAGGTTTCTATAGAACAAGCTGCGAAGGAGGCTCGGACGCCGAGGAGTCACGCCCGAGTTCGACGCCGCGCGGAATCGACCCGAGCTACCTGACCCGGAACCCTTTCACGCCGACGACGACGCTCTCACCGCCGAAATCGAAGCTGACGATCGCTTGGTAGATCCCCGGCGGCAGGGAGTCGGCGTCCTCGAAGTCGGCGATCTCGATCGTCCTCGTACTGCCGGGCAGGATGCGGAAGTAGTCACGGCCGAACTCGGAGAACGAGAGGCGAACGACCGACGCACCGTTCTGATCGACGACTTCCGCCTCGGCGGTCACGACCAGTTGAACGTTCCCCGTGTTCGCGAATCTCGCCTTCAGGACGAGCCGAGCCGTCTCGATCACCGACACGGAGAGAACCTCGCCTCGCAGAATCTCCGTCCCCGGCGCCGTCACCATGACCTTCAGGCCGACGGACGGCCGACTGACAATCTGCGTTCCCGCGATCGCCCCGATCACCTGCGTCTCCTGACTCTCGGCGTGGAGGATGCACCAGTGCGTCCCGGCGAAGCTCGCGGGCGTCCTCACCGTGAGTTCGACCTCTCGGGATTCGTTCGGCTCTAGGCTGACCACATCGTGCGACACATCGACCCAATCGGCACTCGACCGATTGATCGTGTCGAACCGCCCGCCCGCCGCATCCAGACTCATCACGTCGACGCCCTGTGAGAACGTCTCTTCGATCGTCAGTCCAGCAAAGTCGGTCGCCGCTCGGATGATCAGCAGAACGTTCGCTGCCTTCCGGTCCTCGCCGATGACGATCTCCCGCGTCACCGAGACCCGCCCGCTCGGGACGACCGAGCCGTCGCTCGAACCATTCGGGAAGAACCCGGTGTCGCCCGCGATCGCTCCGGCAACCTGAGGAGACCACGTGCGATAGGTTCCGGTCACGTCGACCGTGCCGCGCTCAGGGAGCCCGACGGTGTAGCGAATCTCGACCGTCTCCCCGGCCGAGAACGCCCGCTCGAGGATCCACCGTGCGCCGTTTCGCGGGACGCTCAGATCGTTGTGCCCGTTCTCGTCGCGCAGCCAATCGGAGACGAAGACGTTGACCTGAGTCGGCTCGTCGGTCTCGTTCATCAGAAGGAGCGTGTACGTCTCCACCGTGCCCGGCTCTTGCACGACGTCGAGTTCGTTCGGAGACCAGCGAACGGCCTGAGCCGCCAGCCCCAAGCAGACGATGAAACTGAACGTGAGCGCCGCCGTTCGTCGTGTCATCCTTTCGCCTTCCTTCCGTCGTCGCGGAGTCGACGACTCGATCGGGACGCGTCAGTCAGCCGCCACCGAATACGTGATCAGGATCACGTACGCTCCCTGCGGCAGTCCGACGAAGTCCTCCTCCGTGACGTGGAGTGCGTACCCGATCGCCACGTCTGTCGTTCCGGCGACCGTGCCGAACGGATCGTACGAAACCTGAAGCGCCCTGGCCACCGTCTCCTCGGACGCACCTTCGGGGACGGACACCTCGAGGCTGTGGCTCAGGCTCCACCCGGCCGACGTACTCGTGACCCGCAAGATCGTCTCCGTCGACGCTGCGTAGATACCCGCCTCAACGGGGCTCGGGAAACTGACACTCGTCCCACTGACCGTCTCGAGCGCGATCGACGCTGCGTCGCAGGACGGCCCGTCGATCTCGCCGAAGTCCATGTCCCCACCCGTCAGGACGGCGATCGGGGACGCGCCGACCTCCCATCTTCCAACCAGCCACACGTAGACCTTCTCGTTCCTCTTCGATCGCTCGAAACGCAATCCGCGCGTCGGTCCTTCGACCCAATCGAACGGCGTGGTGCCGTCCGTCACGATCAGCTCGTCGGTCACACAGGCCCCGACGCCGAGAACCCAAGCGTCGTCGTCCGAGGGGAGCGACGTCGATTTCACGCGATAGACGAGACGGGTGAGATCCCAATGCCTGTCGTACTTGTGAGATTGAAGGGTCACCTGAACGTCGCCGAGCTGAACCGCCTCGATCGCCATCGACGATACGAGGACGGCCGCCGCGAACAGGATCATCGCCCTCACCGCCGGTCGTCGAATGATCTCTCCCATCCTCCCGCTCACCTCGGATCGGTCCGTTCCTTGTGGAGATTCTACCTTGTCTCGCCTCGCTTGCAGACAGGATCGGGACCGAGGTCGGCTCAACCGCGTGATCACGGCCGTTTCCGGGTCGCTTCATCGCCCCGCCGCAGGATGACATCCCGAACGCCGCCGCTATAATCCGATCGGTGATCCGATCGAATGTGTCTTGCAGCGCCTGCCCGGGTGATCGAGGTGTCGGGAAAGACGGCCCTCGTCGATTACAACGGCGTACGAACGACCGCGCGCCTCGATGCACTCCCCGACGACGTTTCGCCCGGTGACTACGTGTTGGTCCACACGGGATTCGCCATCAGACGCCTGTCGCAGACGGATGGGGAGGAGACGTTGCGCCTCTTCGACGAGCTCGCGCGCTCTCTGATCGAAGAGACACCGGGACACGAAGGGACGAACGGCTCGCGTTCGGCGCCCACCGACGTCTCCGGATCGGCGTCGTGAGTCACGCATTCCACTTTTCCGACCCGAAGCGCGGCCTTGAGCTTCAAGACGCAATCCGCATCCTCGCTCCGCCCGAGCCGTACAAAATCGTCCATGTTTGCGGAACCCACGAGATGTCGATCACGCGGAACGGTCTCCGCCGCTTCCTCCCGGAGACGGTCGACCTGCTCGAAGGTCCGGGATGCCCCGTCTGCGTGACGCCGGCGACCGACATCGACACGGCGATCGCGATCGCGCAGGCGGGGGCGACCGTCTGCTCGTTCGGCGACATGATGCGAGTTCCCGGAAGCCGATCTTCGCTCGACCAAGCGCGCTCCGAGGGATACGATGTTCGAACCGTTCTTTCCGTCACCGATGCGGTCGACATCGCCCGCCGGAGCGAGACCGACGTCGTCTTCTTCGCCGTCGGATTCGAGACGACCGCGCCGACGACGGCCGCCGTCCTCCTCGATGATCCCCCGTCCAACTTCTCCGTCCTCGTCTCCCACAAACAGGTCCCTCAGGCGATGGCCGCCCTCCTCGATCTCCCGGACAATCGAATTGGAGCCTATCTCGCCCCCGGCCACGTCTCGACGATCATCGGAACACACGGCTATCAAAGCTCCCTCGCTGTCCGCAAGATTCCGATCGTCGTCGGTGGATTCGAACCACTCGACATCCTGTACGCCATCGCGCTGATCCTGCGGCAGCGCCGCGATCGTACGCCGAAGGTGGAAAACGGCTATCCGCGGGCCGTCTCTGAAAAAGGGAACCCCGCCGCGCTCGAACTGATCGGCCGCGTCTTCGAAACGGACGACGTCCGGTGGCGCGGCATCGGAAGCATTCCCGATTCCGGATACCGACTCCGCGAGGCCTTCGCTCGATTCGACGCCCGAGGCCGATTCGCTCTCGACCTCCCGGACGAGCAGGAAGAGATCCCGGGCTGTCGCTGCCCGGAGGTGCTCACCGCGAGGGCCGTGCCGACCGACTGTCCCCTCTTCGCAGCGCGATGTACCCCGCTCTCTCCGGTCGGGCCGTGCATGGTCGGGTCAGAGGGGGCCTGCAGCATCTGGTTCCGCTACGGCGGAAGGGAGTCGCTGTGACGACCGACGGCCGGATCACGGCCCTTCACGGGGCCGGGGGAGAACTCATGGGGAAGCTGCTGGCCGCGCAGATCCTCACACGGTTCGCCGCCCGCTCGAGCGGACGGATCGGGCTCGCGGCACTCGACGACGGAGCGACCATCGACCTTCCGCCCGGCGCCGAACTCGTGGTCACGACCGACAGCCACGTGGTGAAACCGATCTTCTTCCCAGGTGGAGACATCGGTACTCTGGCGGCGGCCGGAACGATCAACGACCTCGCGATGATGGGGGCGAGACCGCTCGCACTGACACTCGCCGCCGTAATCGAAGAGGGGTTCCCGATCGCCGCATTGGAGCGGATTCTCGACTCATTCGCCGAGGTTCTCGACCAGGTCGGCGCCGCCGTCGCCTGCGGCGACACGAAAGTGATGCCGGCCGGAGATGTGGACGGAATCCTTCTCAACACGACCGGCATCGGAGCCGGCTCCCCGGCGATCGGTGACGCCGGCTTCTCCGTCGGCGATCGCGTCCTCGTCACCGGGTCGATCGGAGACCATGGAATGGCCCTTCTCGCCGCCCGGGAGGACTTCCACCTCGCCACCGCGCTCGAGAGCGACGTCGCGGCCGTCTGGCCGCTGATCGATCGCGCCCTCGCCGTCGGCGGCGTCAGGGCGATGAAGGATCCGACCCGGGGCGGGCTGGCGGCCGCCCTGAACGAGATGGCTCGAAAGGCGGGCTTGACTCTCGAGATCGACGAACCCGCGGTCCCGATTCGGGATTCGGTTCGCGCGATGGCCGACATCCTCGGCATCTCACCCTACGAGGTGGCGAACGAAGGGAAGGCGATCCTCATCGTCGACGCCGCTCGGGCGGAAGACCTCCTCCGAGCGCTCGCCGCTCACCCGCTCGGTGCGGAGGCGGCGATCGTCGGAACGGTCACCGACGAGTATCCGGGACGCGTCATCCTCGCGACGGAGATCGGCGGACGACGATTCCTCGACATGCCCCTCGGCGACCCGGTCCCCCGTATCTGTTAGTCCCGAACTCCAGACGTGCGAAGCGGGAGAGGACACGAGTGGCGCCCATCTTGCGCTTCCGCTTCGTTCGCCTGCGGACGTGCAGCTAGCGCGCAAGCCAGGAACGACGGTCAGGAAGCGACTTGCCCCCCGATTGGCAATGCGGGCAGTAGTACGTGCGCGTCTCAGCGTATCGGATCTCCGCGATCGGCGTTCCGCATTCCGAACACGGCGTTCCCGTCTTCTTGTAGACCCGAAGGAAGCCTCGGCGATGCTCCCCGAGGAGCCGCCCGCCGGATGACGCTCGAATCGCATCGATCGCCTCGGCAAGGACCGAACGGATCGACCTGTAGAGCCGATCGATCTCCTCCTCGGTCAACGTGCTGACGTATCGAATCGGGGAGAGGCGCGCGGCGAAACAGATCTCGTCGGCATAGGCCGTCCCGATTCCCACCACCGTCGACGGGTCGATGAGGACCTTCTTCAACTGCTTCCTCCGGCCCGCGACGGCCTCTCTCAGAACCTCGCGAGTGAACGCATCGCAGAGCGGCTCCGGCCCCGCGGAGGCGATCGAGTCGACGGCCGCCGGATCCGTGACCACGTGAACCTTCGCCCGCTTCACGTGCCCGTTCTCGATCAACCGAAGATCCTCCCCGTCCTCGAAGCGAAAGACGAAGCCGCTCGCCTTGGTGACCTTCGTATCGCTCCTGCAGAGGACGAGACGCCCGGCCACCATTAGGTGGATGATCACGTGAAGATCGTCTCGAACCGTGAGGATCAGATGCTTCCCGCGACGATCGAACGCCGTGAGCGACGTCCCGACGAGCGCTTCGGTCGATGGCTCGACGGTCTTCAGAATCCCGGCGCGCACCGGCCATGCCTTCGCCAGCCTCCGCCCGCCGACCCGCTCGCGGAGTGTCTCGCAGATGACGACGAGCTCTGGGAGTTCCGGCATCGAGACCACCTTCCGGCGGATTATACCGCGCCTCGATCGACCGTCGGCGCCGATTCCCCTTCCACGGTGCCCCTTGCAGGCCGATCGCTCGGGCGCTACCCTACGCCCTCAACATGGCCCTATCGATCTGGCCGATCGTTGTGTCGACCGCCATCTTCTCCTTGACCTATCTTGGAATCCTCACCGAACGCGTGCACCGCACCCTCGTCGCGATGATCGGAGCGATCGCCATGGTCGCGATCGGAACCTGGCTGTCCTTCTACTCCCCCGCCGCGGCCCTCGAGTCGACCGATGCGAACACGATCTCACTCCTCTTCGGCATGATGGTCATCGTCGGGCTCTTCCGAGCGACCGGCTTCTTCGAGTATCTTGCGATCAAGGCGGCGAAGCTCGCCCGCGGGAAGCCGTGGCTCCTCTTCCTGTATCTCGGCCTCGCAACAACGCTCGTCTCGATGGTCCTGGACAACGTCACGACGATCATCCTGATGATCCCGGTGACGATGTCGCTCGCGGACATCCTCGGCATCCCGGTGATCCCGCTGCTGATCGGCGAGGTGATGCTCTCGAACATCGGCGGCGTCGCCACGCTGATCGGAGATCCCCCGAACATCCTGATCGGATCGGCGGCCGGGCTCTCGTTCACCGACTTCGTGATACATCTGGCGCCGATCGTGCTCGTCGCGTGGGTCGCAGCGATCGTCCTCCTGCTCGTCCTCTTCCGCAAGGACCTGATGACGAAACCGCGGAACATCGACAAGCTCCTCGCAGTCGACGCACGAAGCGCGATCACGGATCCGAAGGGAACCAGGCGCCTCCTTGCCGTCCTCCTCGGCATCGTGATCCTCTTCTTCGTCCACGATCGGATCGGGCTGGAGTCGGGGACGGTCGCATTCCTCGGCGCCGGCACCGCGCTTCTGTGGATCTGGCCGAGCGCCCGTGAGGCCCTCCGAGAGGTTCACTGGGACGTGCTCCTCTTCTTCATCGGTCTGTTCGTCATCGTCGGTGGACTCGAAGCGGCCGGAGCGCTCGACGTCGTCGCGAAGTCTCTCGCCTCCCTGTCAACACACGGACTCGTCCTCGCCTCTCTCGCCATTCTGTGGGCGTCCGCCCTGATGTCGGCCCTCGTCGACAACGTCCCGTTCACGATTGCCATGCTGCCGATCCTCGCCGGGCTCCAGACGCAAGGAGTCGCAGTCGGCCCACTATGGTGGGCCCTCGCTCTCGGCGTCGGCTTCGGCGGGAACGCAACGCCGATCGGCGCCACGTCGAACGTGATCGTGATGTCGTGCAGCGAGCAGTCGCACACCCCTATCACGACCAGAGCGTGGATCCGCCGCGGCGTCCCCACCGCACTGACCGCTTGCGTGGTCGCCAGTGCCCTCCACGTCGTCGGCGTCTATGCCGGCTGGTTCTGATTCGTCACCGTCGCTCGAACCTCCGCTTTGAGGCGGGTGCCGAACGTCCGTTCCCACTCGGCCACGTCTCCTTTCGAATCGGTACCCTTCAGCGCGAGACTTCGAGACGAGGAGGGGAAGTGACTCGGCTACAGAAGGCGATCTTCGTTCGATTGGTCCTCGTCGGCGTGATCGGTCTCGGCGGCTGCATCTCCCTGGTGCACATCGACCTCACCGGCGCTTGGCAAGGGACCCTGACGTGGACGACCGGCCCGTCGGCTCCCTTGGAGAGTCCCATTTCTCTCGAGATTGTGCATGAGAACCGAGACATCTCAGGGACAGTCACGCTGGTTGGACCGGGTTCTCAGCCGTTCGCTCTGACGATCACCTCCGGACGAACGAGCGCCCGATCGATCCGAATCGACGCCTTCGGCACGCTCGAGTTGGGTTCGTCGTCCGTCTCCGTCACGATCTCGCTCGAAGGTGACTACGACGACGAGAACATGTCGGGGACCGGGTCCCAAACGATCGACGGGAATACCTACGAGTTCGCGTGGGAGATGATCCGGATCTCTGGACCACCTGCCTCCTAGACGTAGTACCAGATGCTCTCGTAGTCCTCGACGTTCTCCCCTCGCTCCGCCACGCGGCGAAGATACTCGGCAACCGAAACGTCGACGTACGGCCACGGTGCCACCGGAACGATCCCTTTCTCCCAGGGGTGGAAGAGATAGACCCGACGACCATCGGCACGAACCGCGATCAGCTCGCGATCCTGCTGCGCACGAAGATGGCTCTTGCCCAGCCCAGGGACGTTGAACACAGGTTCATCCGTCCTGAAGATGCCGGGCAGCAGCCTCGCCTCTTCTTTTCGTTCCTGAAGGAGACGCGCGATCGGAACGAGGTAATCCCGGTGTTCGTCCTTTCCCTTCGTGTAGAAGGAGTAGTAGGGATCGATCCCGACCTGTTTGAGCGCGATCCTCGTGGCGACCACTTGGAACCGGAGGCTCGCCTGTAGCGTGAGCACCTGCTGGTTGTACACGGAGATCCCGCGTCGTCTGAGACGATCGATCGCGCCGGCCAGCTCTGGCGTGATCTCGAGCGCGCTCTCCACGTGCGTGACAACCGAGACCATCCTTCGCCCCGGTTCGATCGCCCCACCGATCACCTCGGCAAGGTGGTCCGTCACCCGCATCGGCATCGTCACCGGAATGCGCGTTCCGATTCTGATGTGCCGTATATGCTCCATGCGCACGAGGCGATCGAGCAGATACGCCAACAGGCGATCGTCGAGGACCAGCGGGTCCCCGCCGGTCAGGAGGACGTCGGTCACGCCCGGATGCTCCGCGAACCAGGCAAGGGCTGGATCCAAGTCGCTGCGGGACGGGATTCGCTCGAAGACCATCGCGTCGTTGATCTCCCAGTTGCGTTGGCAGTACGTGCAGATCTGCGGACACGTGTCACAGACCTTGAGAATCGCGACCGACGGGTACCGACGCGTGATATGGTCGACCGGCGAGGTGTCGCGCTCCCGCATGAAATCGAACGCCCGAGAGCGATCCCCACGATGCTCGATCATCGACCTGACGGTGTGGAGCGAAGGGATGACCTGGACACGAACCTGATCATCGAACGTTCGATCCGACGACGTGAAGTCGAAGAGCGACAGGTAGTACGGCGTGATCCCCCACGGGGTCCCGTAGCGAACCGCCAAGCGCACGGCCGCGACCTCCTCGCTCGCCAACGGGACGAGCTCCTGCAACGCACGGGCCCCGTCTTCTCCTTTCAGGACGTTGCCCGTTTGCCACTCGGCCCGCCCCCAATCACGCAACGAGGCCCCGAAGTATCGAAGGATGCGATCACGGTTCGCCCGCCGAACCGCGACGAGATCGTCATCCAGTCCGCAAGGGTACGCATCGACCCGCCGCTGCATCGCCTCCGCGACGCCGTCGAGGAAGTGGGATCGCGCCCGCGCCGCTCGACGACCGGCCCCGGGGAAGCGACCGACATCTTCGTCGACCTCGTCCTTTCCCAGCCATCCATGTCCGACTCTCGAGCGTCCGCCGATCGCCCGGAAGATGTGCGCGAATTCCTCGACGAACCCTTCCGCCACTTCGTCCGTCTCGCCCCGCGCAACGTGCCAGAGGAGATCGAGCGTGCTGAAGCCCGCGATCGCCTCGTTCTCCGGCGAAAGCATCTCCTCAAACGCGTGAATCCACGTGAGCGCGGAAGATCGCTCGATCCGATCGAGGTTGAGCGCGCCGATCCGTATTGCCGACTCGACGTCTTCCAGGTATGAGAGGAGGCGGCCGCGCGCCTCTTCGAGCGTCTCACTCCTCACGAGAAGCCCGATCAACGTCGGGTCTTCGTCTCGCAGCATCTCGATCCGAATCGGCTTGCCGAGCGTTCGGCGTTCTCTCATAGGCCACCTCCTTCGGCGGGATGCCGGATCGGTCGGCGCGAAGGCCTCACGAGCATCGGCGCTCGATCCGGCACGCTCAGTCTGACGTTTTCTGATCCTGCGAACTGCTGGCCCCCTCCAATGGGAGACCAGCTCGGTATCTGTTGCCGCGTGAGGGGCGCACGCCCCGTACTGTAATCAGTATAACAGATGCACCACCCTCGCGGGAAGCGCTTCGGTCCGCCTTCGAAGTCGCCGACGGGCTCAGATGCTCTAGACCCTCTCTTCGCGCCGATCCTTCTCGATCGCGTCAGGCGATCGCTCGCCGGCACTTCCGTAGCCCCCACCACCCGGCGTTCGAATGCTGATCGCCTCGCCGGGAGCGACGGAGACGCTCCCCTTGCCGGGGAGCGGTCGCTCCGCACCATCCGCCGCACGAAGGACATTCTCTCCGGGTGAACCAGAGTCGCCGCCGGCGGCGCCGTACGGAGCGTGCTTCCGCCGATCGCACAGGAGAGAGACTCGCGCCTCGTGGTCGACCGCGCTGATGTCTCGGCGGATTCCGAGCCCTCCTCTGTACCGACCCCCGCCACCGCTTCCACGGATCAGCTCATAGCGGTCTACGCGAAGTGGATACGCGATCTCAAGCGCCTCGATCGGTGTGTTCAGGGTGTTCGTCATGTGTGAGTGCATCCCGTCGACGCCGTCGGCGCACGGCCGCGCCCCCCACCCGCCTGCGATCGTCTCGTACAGCGTGTACGGACGGCCTGTTCTCGGGTCGGTTCCGCCGATCGCGATGTTGTTCATCGTCCCCTGGCTCGCCGCGATCTCGAACTCGGGCAGAAGCCGACCGATCGCACCGAGGATCACGTCGACGATCCGCTGCGAGGTCTCCAGGTTTCCTCCGACGACGGGAGCCGGAGAGACGGCGTGGACGACGCTCCCGACAGGAGCGACGACGTCGATCGCCCGATAGCAGCCGGCATTCGGAGGAATTCCCGGATCGGTCAGCGTCCGGATGGCGTAGTAGACGGCGGACGTTGTCACCGCAAGGACGGCATTCACCGGGCCTGAAACCTGATCCGAACTCCCGGTGAAGTCGACCCGGATTCGGTCCCCCTCGATCCCCACCGACGCGCGGATTCGAATCGGATCACGGGCGATCCCGTCGTCGTCGAGGACGTCCTCGAACGTCGCCGTCGCACTCGGGAGGCGTTCGATCTCGGCACGCATTCGCCGCTCTGAATAGTCGAGGATCGCCGACATCCCCTCGACCAGCCCTTCCTGCCCGTATCGCTCGATCAGTTCTCTCATTCGCTCGATTCCGGTCCGGCAGGCCGCCAGCTGGGCCCGGAGGTCGCCCCATCGTTCCGCCGGCGTTCTCACGTTCACCAGGATGACCTCGAGAAGGTCTCGATCGAGCTCGCCCTCTCTCCACAGCCGGACCGGAGGGATCCGAAGTCCTTCTTGATAGATCTCTCGGGAATCTCCGGCCAGGCTTCCCGGCTCCTTCCCTCCGACGTCTGCGTGATGTGCCCGGTTGGCGACGTAGCCGATGAGCGTTCCCGAATTGAACACGGGCGCCACGAACGTGATGTCCGGCAGGTGTGCACCCCCAGCGTACGGATCGTTGGCCGCGACCACGTCGCCGGGCCGAAGGTCCGGGATCCGCGAGATCGCCGCGGCGACCGACGCCGGCATCGCCCCCAGATGGACCGGAATCGACTCTGCTTGCGCGACCATCTGTCCATGTTCGTCGAACACGGCGCACGAGCAATCGCGCCGCTCCTTGATGTTCGGGCTGTACGCCGTACGCACGAGGTTCGCGTGCATCTCCTCGGCGACCGCCGTCAGCGCGTGCCGCATCACCTCAAGGGTTACCGGATCGATGGTCGATCTCGCCTCGTTCATCGAACCTCCAGGATGACGTTACCGAATCGATCCCGCTCCGCCGATACGCCGCCTGGCACGAGGATTGTCGAATCGGCCCCGAACAAGACCGCCGGACCCTCAAGCCGCTCCCCCGCCGCCAGCCTGCGCCGGTCCACAAACCACGTTCGCGCCGGTCCGTCTCGATCGAACCACGCCTCTCCCTGTCGATCTTCCGGCTCTGAGCTCACCTCGCCGATCGACAGCCCGGCCGTCGTCGACGGTGAGAACGCACGAACTCGCAGGGTGACCAACTCGATCTCCTCTTCGGGCGCCGCGTGCCCAAACCGCTCCTCGTGTGCTCGATGGAACGCTTCCGCGAGCGCCTCGATCGCCACATCGATCTTTCCCTCCGCTCCGGGAAGCGGAACGTTGACCTCGTGCGATTGCCCCGTGTACCGGAGGTCCGCTGTGACCCGAAAGCGGATCTCATCCTCGCCGACGCCTTCCGCATCGAGTCGATTTCGGCCCGCCGTTCGGAGTTCGTCGACGATCTCTCGTATCACCGCGACGGGAACGTCGTCCAGCGGCCGCACGACGCTCCGGCTGACATCATGGCCGGCGTCGGCGGTCAGCAAACCGTAGGCGGAAAGGACACCGGCGCAGGCCGGCACGATCACCCGCGGAATCGACAACCGCCGCGCTACACCGATCGCGTGGAGCGGACCGGCCCCTCCGAACGCAACGAGCGAGCACTCCCGTGGGTCCTGCCCTCGCTCGACCGAAATCACACGAATCGCTCGTTCCATCGCAGCATCGCTCACTTCAAGGATTCCCAGAGCGGCCGCTTCCACCGCCAGACCGAGAGTCGCAGCGATCCTCCCAACGGCGGTCCGGGCGCCCTCGACGCTCAGAGCCGTCAGTCCGCCGATCGGTCGATCGGGAGGGACGTGTCCCAACACGACGTGCGCATCGGTCACCGTCGGCCGCGTCCCGCCGCGATCGTAGCAGGCCGGTCCCGGGATCGCGCCGGCGCTCTCGGGGCCCACACGTAGCGCGCTTCCTCGATCGATCCAGGCGATGCTTCCTCCTCCCGCTCCGATCGTGTGAATCTCGACCATCGGCAAAGCGACCGGATGATCGCCGACCCGGCCTCTCGTCGACCAGCCGATCCGCCCGTCGCGAATCAGCGCCACGTCGCAGCTCGTTCCGCCCATGTCCATCGTGATCAGGTCCCTCGCGCCGATCAGTTCCCCGATCGCGCGGGCCCCCTCGACACCTCCCGCCGGACCGGAAAGGAGGACTCGCGCCGGCTCTCGCTCCGCGGTCTCAGCGCTCGTGATCGCGCCGCTCGACTGCATGATCTGCCACGTGCCGGGAAGCCGCAGCTCGCTCGCTCCCTCCTGCAACCGCGAGACGTACGCCCCCACGACCGGGCGAAGGGCGGCCGTCGCCACGGTCGTCGATGTCCGTTCGAATTCGCGAAACTCGGGGAGAACATCGCTTGAAATCACCACGGGGAGATGCAGCCTCGATTCCAGGACACGGCGCGCCGCCCGCTCATGAGTCGGGTCGACGAACGAGAAGAGGAAGACGACCGCCACCGCATCGACTCCGGCCGTCGACAGCGCCGGAACGAGCCGCTCGATCTCGCCCTCGTCGAGTGGCACGAGAACGCGCCCGTCGGAAGCGAGCCGTTCGCCCGCCTCGAACCGAAGATCTCGCGGGACGAGCGATGCAGGGCGCTCGTAGAACGGGTCCAGAAGGCGCGGCCGATCCTGTCGACCGATTTCCAGCACATCGCGAAAACCCCGCGTCGTCACCAACGCGGTCCGTGCCCACGCCCCCTCGAGGAGCGCGTTCGTCGCGACCGTCGAGCCGTGGATGATTCGTTCGACCGTCTCCGGGACGATCGAACCGACCCGGATGAGGTCCTCGAGGCCGGCGAGCACGCCCTGTGCAGGCGCACCGGGCGATGATGGAACCTTCGCGAATCGCAGCCCGTTCTCGTCCGAGATGACGATGTCGACGAACGTCCCGCCGATGTCGATGCCGATTGCCGTCGCCATTGCTGGCGCAGTATAGATGGGTACTGCGAAGGCCGCAATCTACGCGACGAGGTGAAGAACGACGGTCAGCGACGCGAGACTGAGGAGCGTCGTCAGAAAGACGACGCTCGCCGCGAGGTCGGGACGTCGATCGTAGCGGATCGCGAGAATCATCGAGTTGATCGCGCTCGGCATGCTTCCTTGAATGATCAGCACGGAGAAGAGAAGGCCTTCGGCGCCGACGGCGGCGGCGAGCCCCAGCGCCAGGAGTGGAGCGCCGATCGTCCGAAGGAGGGTGAGCTCCGCCGTCGTTGCTGCGATCGCACCGACGCGCAACCGTGCGAGCTCCATCCCGAGCAGTACGAGCTGAAGAGGGATTGCCCCATCGGCGACGAGCTCGATGCCCCTCCACAGGCCGTCGGGGACGGAGACGTTCACCGTCCGGACAGCGAGGGCAGCGAGAAACGCGTAGATCCACGGCACTCGGAACACTCCGGCAACAAGGTTCCACGGCCGCGTGCCGCGCCGCCACATCGCAACGCCGACTCCGAACGTTGACTGCAAGACGATTGCGCAGACCAGAAAGACGACGGCGAGCGCCAGCCCGCGGTCTCCGAACATGAAGTAGACTACAGGAAGTCCGTAGGTTCCGTGATTGCCGAGCGTCAGAGCCAGCGTCGCTGCCGACTGCGTGTCTTCGTCGAGCCGCCGAAGCCGCCCGTGGAGACGCGAGACGATAAACAGGACGGCGTGATAAGCGACCGCGAAACCTGCGATTCGCGCGACCTCGGTCGGATCGAGCTCAGCCGTGTAGACTGATCGGAAGATCAGTGCCGGACCGAACACGTAGAAGACGATCCGTCCGAGTGCGACGACATCGAGCTTCGTCAATCGGGCGAAGGCATACCCAATCCCGGCAACGAGGAAGACCGGCAGCGTAACGTCGAGAAAGATCATCACAAGCGGCCTCCGTCGTCCGGCTTCGATCGCGACGATACCGCACGGATCCTCGAGCGGCAACGTGATCGGAAGCGCAGCCGTCGCGTACAATCGCACCCGACACATCCATCGAGAGAGGATGGAATCAGAACATGAAGAGGATCCTCGTCACGGGAGCCGTCGGACAGATCGGCTCGGAACTGACCCTCGCACTCCGCGAGCACCACGGGAACGACAACGTCGTCGCAGCTGGACATCGAACGCCGCCGACGGCGTCGCTGCATGACTCCGGCCCGTTTACGACCGTCGACGTCGCCAACAGACAGGACCTCGAGCGGACGATCGAGACGTATTCGATCGACACGGTCTATCACCTGGCCGCCATCCTCTCCGCCAAGGGGGAGGAGAACCCGAACCTCGCGTGGAGAGTGAACATCGACGGGCTGCTCAATGTCCTCGAGATCGCCCGCGAACGCCAACTCGACCGCGTCTTCCTCCCGAGCTCGATCGCCGTCTTCGGGCCCGAGACACCGCGAGAACCCGCTCCGCAATCGACCGTCCTCCAACCGACGACGATGTACGGGATCACCAAGGTCTCCGGCGAGCTTCTCGGCGACTACTACGTGCATCGCTACGGGCTCGACGTCCGCGGTCTCCGCTATCCCGGGATCATCTCGAGCGAGACGCCACCCGGCGGCGGCACGACCGACTACGCGGTGGAGATCTTCCACCACGCGATCGAGCGCGGCGAGTACACGTGTTTCGTACGCCCGGACACGATCCTGCCCATGATGTACATGCCCGACTGCATCAAAGCCACCCTCGATCTGATGGAGGCTGACTCCGCGAGGCTTCGTCATCACTGCACGTTCAACGTCGGCGCAATGAGCTTCTCGGCCGAACAGCTCGCGGCGGAGATCGCAAAGCACGTTCCCGGCTTCTCGTGTGAGTACGCTCCCGACTTCCGGCAGGCGATCGCCGATTCCTGGCCGCAGACGATCGACGACACGGCGGCGCGAGAGGAGTGGGGGTGGTCTCCACGCTTCGGATTGGCCGAGATGACCGAGGACATGCTTGCTCGTTTGCGCGAGCGATTCGATCGCACCGGAGCCCTCCTCGCCTCCTAAAAGGAAAACGGCCCCGCGCTCGGGGCCGTTCTTTCTCTCATCGTCGTCGATCGAGGGGCGTCGCCGCAGACTCGCCGACTACTCGACCAACATCAAGCGGGCTCGCTCAGCACCGTCCCCGCGGCGCGGCCCCAACTTGACGACGCGCGTATACCCTCCGGTCCGTTCCTCGAACTTCGGCCCGAGTTCGGTGAACAACCTGTCGACGGCCGCCTTGTCACCGAGTCGGGAGAACGCGATCCGACGTGCGTGCAGATCGCCCCGTCGACCGAGCGTGATCAAACGCTCCGCGAACCGCTGCACCGACTTCGCCCGCGCGAACGTCGTATCGACCTTCCCGTTGAGAATCAGAGCGGCCCCCAAATTCGCCAAGACGCTTCGGCGATGCCCCCTCGTCAACCCGATCTTGTCGACCGATCGTCTATGTCTCACTTCGCATCTCCTCTTCCGTCCGAAGGCTGTAGCCGAGTTCCTCGAGACGGTCTTCCACCTTCTTCAGCGTCTTCGCGCCGAACCCGTGGATGTCGAGAAGCTCCTCGCGTGGATGCGAAAGGAGTCCGCTGAGTGTCGTGATCTCCGCCTCATGAAGCAGGTTGCAGGCACGTTGATCGATGTCGAGGTCGATCAGGGGAATCGACAACTCCTCCTCGACGACACCTTCGCCCTCCTCGATCGAGATCCCGAACGGATGCTCGGCGAAGTCCTTGAATAGATCCAGATGACGCTGGAGGAGCCGACTCGCCTCGGAAAGCGCCTCTTCCGGACGGATTCCACCGTTCGTGGTCATGTCGAGAATCAGACGTTCGTATCCCGTTCTTCCGCCGACTCGCGTCTCCTCGATCGCGTAGTTCACCTTCCGGACAGGCGAGAAGTCGGCGTCGATCGGAATCACCGAAAGCGGCGAATCCTCGAGCCGGTTCTTCTCGGCCGCGACGTAGCCGAAGCCCGTCTCGATCTCCAACTCGAGGTCGAGAGCCCCCTTGGGGTTCAGCGTCGCAATCTGAAGGTCGGGATTGACGATCTCGACGCCGGGCGGCGTCTTGATGTCGGCGGCGGTGACCGGCCCGGCCCCCTTCTTCTCGAGCGTCAGACGCTTCACCTCATCGTCGTGTAGACGGAGGGCCAAGCTCTTCAGGTTGAGAATGATCTCGAGGACGTCCTCTTTGACGCCCTCAATCGTGTCGTACTCGTGGTATTTGCCCGCGAATCGAACTCGGACGACCGCCGCACCGGGAATGGCCGACAGCAGGACCCGTCGAAGCGAGTTCCCGAGCGTGATCCCGAACCCGGCCTCCAGCGGCCCGATGACGATGCGACCGCTGGTCTCCGTGAGCTCTTCAACCTTGATCTGGTCAGGGAAGATCACTTCGTCCATGGACCTCTCCTAACGGGAGTAGAACTCGACGATCAGATTCGCCGCAATGCTCTGCCGAAGCTGTTCCACATTCGGTGGCGCAATCACCGAGAACGTCATCGCTTCGTGGTTCGCTTCGATCCACGGCGAGACGTCGCGGCTCTGATTCGCCTCGATGATCGGCTTCAGTCGGCTTCCTCTGCCCTGTTTGACTGCCACCACGTCCCCTTGCTTCACGAGGAACGACGGGACGTTCGTGGGACGGCCGTTCACGACAAAATGCCCATGTGAGATCAGCTGCCGCGCCTGCTGGCGCGACGACGCGAAGCCGGCGCGGTAGACGACATTGTCCAGTCGCCGCTCGAGGAGGGTCAGCAGCGCCTCGCCGGTGACGCCCTTCTTCCGCTTCGCCTGTGCGACGTAGTTCCGGAACTGGCGTTCTCTCAGTCCGTAGATCCTTCTCGCCTTCTGTTTCTCTCGCAGGTGAATCTGGTATTGGCTTCGCCGCGGACGCCGCCGCCGCGGACCCTCGCCCGGCGGCTTCGCCTTCCGCGAGAACGGGCAGCTGCGCGTGTAGCACCGCTCCCCCTTCAGGAAGAGCTTCTCCCCCTCGCGGCGGCACTGCTTGCAGCGTGGTCCGGCATCTCGACCCATTATCTTCTCCCCTTGCTGTGGGAAACCGGCGTCACGTTCTTCACTTCTTCGACGCGGATCCCGGATGCCTTGATCGTCTGAACGACCGACTGTCGCCCCGATCCCGTTCCTTTGACCCGAATCGCAACCGAACGAACGCCGTACTCCTTGATCTCCCGCGCCAGCGAGTCGGCCGCGATCTGGGCGGCGTACGGAGTCCCCTTGCGCGATCCCTTGTAGCCGACCGCGCCCGGACTCTTCCACGCAATCGGATTCCCGTTCGGGTCGGTAACGGTGATGATCGTGTTGTTGAACGTCGCGTGGATGTGAATCACGGCACGCTCGAGCTTGATGTTCTTCGCCATCCCTACTCCCTACCTCTTCTTCCCGGCCTTCGCCGGGCGCGGACCCTTCCACGTTCGTGCGTTGGCACGCGTTCTCTGCCCACGAACCGGTAGTCTACGCTTGTGACGGCTGCCGCGATGCGAGTTGATGTCCTTCAGTCGCTGAATGCTCGAGTGGATTCGGCGACGGAGGTCTCCCTCGACCATGTACTGCTCGACCTCGCGGCGAAGCGATGCGACCTCGTTCTCGGTCAGATCCTTGACCCTGACGTCGGCCGAGATCCCCGTCTTCTCGATGATCTCCGTCGCGCGTGCCTCCCCGATTCCGAAGATGTAGGTCAGCGCGGTTTCGATCCGCTTGTTGTTCGGTAGGTTGACGCCGGCGATTCGTGCCATATGCCCATTCTCCCCCTAGCCCTGGCGCTGCTTGTGCTTCGGGTTCCGACAGACGACCCTCAACCGGCCGCCACGTCGGATCACCTTGCAGTGTGCACAGATCTTCTTGACGGAGCTCCTCACTTTCATGTGTTCTCCGGGCGCGATCTAGCTCTCTCTGTAGACGATCCGGCCCTTCGTCAGATCGTACGGCGAAAGCTCGACGATGACCCGATCCCCCGTGAGGATTCGGATGTAGTGCTTGCGAATCCTGCCCGAGATGTGACAGAGAATGACGTGCCCGTTGCTCAGTTTGACGCGAAACGTCGAGCCCGGCAGGCTCTCGATCACATCACCGCGCACACGGATCACGTCCTTCTTTCCACGCCGATCGTCATTCGCCACGCGCGCCTGGATTCACCTCCTTCTTACTCGTCAAGACCTCAACTCCGTTCTCGGTCACCGCGACCGTATGCTCGAAATGCACGCTCAACCCACCAGATCCAGTCACCACGGTCCACCGATCGTCCTTGACCCTCGTCGGCATCGCGTCGATCTTCACCATCGGCTCGATCGCCAACGTCATTCCCAGGTTGAGGCGTGGGCCCTTTCCAGGGGGACCGTAGTTCGGAATCTGAGGATCCTCGTGCAGAGCTCTTCCGATTCCGTGTCCGACGTACTCGCGAACGACATGAAAGCCCGCTTCTTCTACGAATGAGCCGACCGCGTGCGAGACATCGGACAAGCGATTGCCGATTCTAACTTGTCCGATCCCCTTCCACAAGCTCATCTCGCCGACGGACAGCAGTCTTTGGGCATCCGCTCCCACGTCACCGATCGAAATCGTCGTCGCCATATCGGCACAGAACCCGTTTCGCATCAGCCCGATGTCGATCGAAAAAACGTCTCCCTCCGAGAGCCGCCGATCCTCTGACGGCACCCCATGAACGACTTCCTCGTTCAGCGACGCGTTGATCGTTCCCGGAAACCCGGCAAACTTTGGAAAGGCCGGCTCGGCACCGGATTCGCGGATCCGGCGCTCGGCAAGCCGATCGAGGGCGGCGGTCGTTTCCCCGGGGACAGCGCGTTCGACGAGCTCAGCGAGGATCTCGGCCAGAATTGCCCCGTTCTCGCGCATCACCTCGAGCTCGCCATCGGTCTTGAGAAAGATCATCCTTCGAGGATCTCCATGATCCGATCGAAGACCGTATCGGTTCCGGCGCGGCCGTTGACCGTTCTCAGAACGCCTCGCCTCTCGTAGAAGTCGAGGAGCGGAGCGGTCGACTTCTGATAGACGTCGTAGCGATTCCGGATGACACCCTCTCTGTCGTCGTCCCGCTGGATCAGCTTCCCGCCGCAGGCGTCGCACGTCGACGGATCGCTCGGCGGGCGGAACGACAGGTTGTAGATCTGGCCACAGTCGACGCAGACCCGTCGCGCGGTCAGTCGTGCGACGACGTCCTCGCGAGGAAGCTCGATGCTGACAACGGCGTCGAGCGGGCTGATCTCCTCCAACGCTTCCGCCTGCGCGATCGTTCGAGGGAACCCGTCGAGAAGGAATCCTCGCTCGGCCTCTTCGATCCGTCCTCTGATCATGTCGACGATGAGGCGGTCGGAGACGAGTTCGCCCCGATCCATCGTCGACTTGGCCGCCTTCCCCAACTCGGTCCCGCGAGCGACTTCGTCCCGCAGAATGTCGCCGGTCGACAGGTGAACGATCCCCAGTCGCTCGACGATCCGCTTCGCCACGGTCCCCTTACCCGCTCCGGGCGGACCGAGAAGTGCAACCCGCCTGGCCGCCATCAGCCTCGTCTCCCAAGAAGTCGGCCGGACTTGGTCAGACTCTCGTAGTGCCGCATGACCAGGTGCGCCTCGATCTGCATCAGCGTGTCGATCCCGACGCCGACGACGATCAGAAGTGACGTTCCTCCGACGAGGAACATGCTCGAAAGATTGCTGATCGACGAAAGAATGAACGGGAGGACCGCAACCGCCGACAGAAAAAGCGCTCCGATCAGCAGCAGCCGATTCAACACGCTCGTGATGTAATCGGCCGTCGGACGTCCCGGTCTCACGCCGGGGATGAATCCGCCCGACTCACGGACGTTCTTGGCGATGTCGTTCGGGTCGAAGACGATCGAGCTGTAGAAGTAGGTGAAGAAGAAGATCAAGAGCACGTAGAGCCCGATGTAGAGCGGGCTTCCTGTCTCGATCAGATATGCGTATGGCTTCAGCGCCGGAATTGCGCCCATGATCGTCATCGGAAGACTGAGAAGAGCCGACGCGAAGATGATCGGGATGACGCCCCCTTGATTGACGCGCAACGGCAGGTGTGACGAGTGTCCGCCGTAGATCCGCCGCCCCTTGGTGCGTTTCGCATACTGGATCTGGATTTTCCGCTGCCCCTGCTGAACCATCGTCATTCCCGCCACCATGACGATCAGCAAGGCGATGAACACCAGCCCCCAGATCGGGTGTGCCGAGCCGGTGCTGATCGAGACCCACATCTCCCGGAGGCTCGCCGGGAATCGGGAAAGAATGCTGACCATGATGATCATGCTGATCCCGTTTCCGATTCCGTTCTCGGTGATCCGCTCACCGAGCCACATCAGGAAGATCGTTCCCGTCGTCACCGACAGAATCGATGTGATGTAGAACCAGATCGTCGCCCCGCTGGGGGCAGCGCTTCGAATCAACGACGTCATCGCGGCGCCCTGGACGATCGCCAGCACGACCGTCGCGTACCGGGTGTAGGCGGTGATCTTCTTGCGTCCTTCCCTTCCCTGCTGCTGCAGCTCCTTCAGCTTCGGAATGACCGAGGTGAGGAGGCTGAAGATGATCGACGCGTTGATGTACGGCGTCACCCCGAGCGCGAAGAGCGAGAACCGCTGCAGCGCGCCCCCGGTGAACATGTTCAAGAAGTCGAAGATCCCGCCGCCCTGCTCCGCGAAGAACGCCCGGAGTGCTTCGACGTCGACGCCGGGAACGGTGATGTGTGTCCCCAGCCGGAAGACGATGATCGCACCGAGCGTGAACACGATGCGTTTCCGGAGTTCAGGGACCTTGACCAGACTGGCAAACTTCTCCCACATGGGCCCTAGATCACCTCGGCCCTGCCGCCGGCCTGTTCGATCTTCCGCTTCGCGCTCTCGGCGAACCGGTGCGCGTGGACGATCAGCGGCTTGGTCAGCTCACCACGACCGAGGACCTTCACGCGGTCGACACGCCCCTTGATGAGCCTCATTTCGCGCAGGATCTCCGGCGTCACCTCGTCCCTCTCGCCGAAGCGGGCGTCGAGCGTGTCGACGTTGACGCAAGCGTACTCGACGCGACCGAAGTTCCGGAACCCGCGCTTTGGAAACCGCATCCAGATCGGCGTCTGTCCGCCCTCGAAACCGAGTCGAACGCCCCCTCCACTGCGCGAGTTTTGCCCCTTCGTCCCGCGTCCGCTCTCGTGGCCGCCACGACCGGAGCCGTACCCGCGGCCGACGCGCTTGCGCTGCTTGGTGCTCCCCTTCGTCGGTCGAAGATCCTCAAGCCTCATCCTCGACCTCCTTGGCTTCCTTCTTGATCCCGCGGAGCTCTTCGACCTCGCGACGGCTTCGCAACCGCGAGAGGCCGTCCAACGTCGCGCGCGAGAGCGTCAATGGATTCGTCGTGCGGATCGCCTTCGTCAGCACGTCCTGGATTCCGGCAAGTCGGCAGATCGCGCCGACCGTCGTCCCCGCAATCACTCCCGTCCCCGGGTAGGCCGGCTTGAGAAGGATCTCGCCCGCCTTGAACTTCCCGACCACTTCGTGCGGAATCGTCCCTCCGTCCAGGTTGACTTGGACCAGGCCCTTCTTCGCATCGCGAATCGCCTGATGGATCGCTCGGGGGATCTCACGGGTACTCCCAACGCCGACACCGACGCGGCCCTTCCGATCGCCGACGACGATCGTCACACGGAAACGGAGGTTCCGTCCGCCCTTGGTCACCTTGCTGACCCGGCGAATGTCGATGATCTCATTCTCGAATTCGTCGTGGCTGATCAAAACCTCAATCCTCCTTCTCGACACGCGTCGGCAAAGGCCGATACGACGCCGTGGTACGGGTATCCGCCGCGGTCGAAGACGACGTCCTGGATCCCGCTCTCAACCGCCTTTGCCGCCAGTCGTGCACCGAGGGCCTTCGCACCTTCGATGTTCGGCCCTTCGCCCGCATCTCGCCCCTCGGGATCGACCGTCGAGGCGTACACGAGCGTCCGGCCCACCTCGTCGTCGATGATCTGAGCGTACAGGTGGCGCAGCGTCTTCGTGACGCAGAGCCGCGGACGCTCTCCGGTCCCCCGGACCCGCCCCCGGATTCTGCGATGTCTCTTGTCTCGTTCGGACTTACGATTCGTCTGTGCCATCTGCCCTCAACTCTCTACGCAGCGGTCTGCCCGCCGAGCTTCCCGGCCTTCTGCAGAACTTGCTCGTCCTTGTACCGGATTCCTTTGCCATCGTAGACGTTCGGCTTCCGGAGAGCACGGATCTTCGCCGCGACCTGCCCAACCTGCTGTTTGTTAGCGCCCCGCAGGATGATCTCATTCGGATTCGGGATCTCTGCCTCGACCCCGTCCGGAAGCGCGAACTCCTTCGCCTCCGAGTAGCCCAAATCGAGAGTGATCGTCGTTCCCTGAAGTCTCGCACGATACCCCAGGCCGCGAACGAGCAAGCTCCGCTCCCAACGTTGCGAAACGCCGTGAACCATGTTCGCAAGCAGGCTCCGGTACAACCCGTGATACGCCTTGTGCGTCTCCGCGTCCCCGCGGCGCGTGACCGTCGCCGCTCCATCCTCAATGGAGATCTCGACCATGTCCGACCGATAGGCCTGCTCCAGGCGGCCGTGCTCCCCCTCGACGACAATCAACCCGTTCGCCACGCTCACCTTCACCCCATCGGGGATCGTCACCGGAACCTTCCCAACTTTGGACATCGCCTGCCCCCCCCTACCAAACCTCACAGAGGACTTCGCCTCCGACTCCGCGCTCCTCGGCCTCTCGACTCGACAGGACCCCTTGAGACGTCGACAGGATCGAAATGCCCATCCCTCCGAGCGGCTTCGGGACGTCCCCCTTCTCGACGTAGACGCGGCGACTCGGTTTGCTCACGAGACGAACCGTGCTGATCGCGCTTTGGGCCCTCGCCCGTTCCCCTTTGTACTTGAGCTCGATGCGCAGCTCGGGCTGGGGGCTCATCTCGACCACTTCGAATCGATCGATGTAGCCCTCCGCTTCGAGGATCTTCGCGATCGCTTCTTTCAGTTTCGAGTGCGGCATCGACACGGTCGGGTGACGTTGCGCACTCGCGTTGCGAATCCGTGTCAACATGTCGCCAATCGGATACGGAATCATCCCACTCACCAACTCGCCTTCTTGACGCCGGGAATCTCACCAAGATGTGCCAGCTTTCGGAAGCACAGCCGGCAGACCCCGAAGTCACGGATGTATCCGTGCGGACGTCCGCAAAGGTTGCAGCGGTTGTAGGCGCGCGAGGTGAACTTGGGCTCCTCTTTGCTCTTGTTGATCAGCGCTTTTCTCGCCATCGTCGCTCCCCTATTCGTCGTGGAATGGCAGACCGAGCCCCTTGAGGAGCGTGTACCCCTCTCGATCGGTCCGCGCCGTCGTCACAATCGTGATGTCCATCCCCTGCGTCTTCACAATGTCACCGTACTCGATCTCCGGGAAGACCGCCTGCTCATTCAGCCCGAGCGTGTAGTTGCCACGCCCGTCGAACGCCGCCGCAGAGAGTCCCCGGAAGTCGCGGATCCCCGGCAGAACAGCGTTGAACAAGCGGTTCAGGAACTCGTATGCCCGCTCCCGCCGCAGCGTCACCTTGCATCCGATCGGATCACCGGCGACGAGTTTGAAGTCGGAGATCGACTTCTTCGCCTTCGTCACAATCGGCTTCTGCCCCGTGATCTTGGCGAGATTGCCGACCGCCCCTTCGAGCACCTTCGGGTTGTCCTTATCGCCGACGCCCATGTTGACGACGACCTTGACGACGCGGGGGATCTCCATCGCGTTCGACAACCCGAGCTCCTTCTGAATCTGGAGCGCAATCTCTTGTTCGTATCTTTCCTTGAGCAACATCACTCGAAGATCTCCCCACACCGTTTGCAGCGTCGCATCTTCTTCCCCTCGACGGTCGAGAACCCGATGCGCGTCGGTTCATCACATTCCGGGCAGATCGGCATCACGTCGGAAACGTGGATCGTCCCCTCGCGCTTGACGATCCCCGGTTCTCGCAGCGACTGTGTCGCCCGCTGATGCTTGGTGATCATTCGAACGTTCTCAACGATGATGCGCTCCCTGTCCGGGTACACGACGAGAACTCTTCCGATCTTGCCACGATCGTTCCCCGCGATCACCAGCACGCGATCTCCCTTTCGTACCTTGTTCATCTCGACACCTCTAGAGGACCTCGGGCGCCAGCGAGATGATCCGCATCATCTTCCTGTCGCGCAGTTCTCTTGCCACCGGACCGAAAACGCGAGTGCCGATCGGTTCCCCTTGGGCATTAACGAGCACGATCGCGTTGTCGTCGAACCGGATGTACGTTCCGTCCTTCCGTCGATGCGATCGCTTCGTTCGAACGATCACGCCGCGCACGATTTGCCCCTTCTCGATGTCGCTTGTCGGAAGTCTCTTCCGGACGGATCCGACGACGATGTCGCCGATCTTGCCGATGCGGCGGTTCGAAGGACCGAGTACGTTGATGCAACGGACGACCTTCGCGCCCGAATTGTCGGCCACCTTCAGCATCGTCTGCATCTGGATCATGATCGGCCCTCCGCACGCTCGAGGACCTCGACCAATCGCCAGCGCTTCCTGCTGCTCATCGGCCGGCACTCCTCAATGCGCACTAGATCGCCGATTCCGGCCTCATCACGAGGATCGTGCGCGTGGAACTTGACGTGCCGACGGATGTGCTTCCGATACCGCGGATGCACCTGCCGGTCCTCGACGCGAACGACGACCGTCTGCGCCATGCGATCGCTCACGACTCGTCCAATCTTCGCTTTCTTCATGCCCGGGCCTCCCGTGATCGCCCTTCGGACGCGACGGTCATCACGCGCGCGATGTCGCGACGGGTCTTCGCAAGTTCGGCGGTGTTGTCGAGCTCGCCGGTCGCCCGCTGGAAGCGAAGGTTGAACAGCTTGCGCTTCAGCTCGCGTTCCCTCTGATCGAGTTCCTCGACGGACAGCTCTCTCAGCTCTCGCGCCTTCATACCTCTCCTCCGAGAACGTTTCGTTCCTTCAACCGCGTTCTGATCGGAAGCTTGTGGCTGACCAGTTTGTGCACGCGCTTGGCCTGATCTCTGTCGACACCGGAGATCTCAAACAGGATGCGCCCCGGGCGGACGACGGCGACCCAATGATCGACCGGGCCCTTTCCTTTTCCCATCCTCGCCTCCGCCGGATGCTTGGTGATCGGCTTGTCGGGGAAGACTCGAATCCAGATCCGAGCCCCGCGATGCGTCGTGCGCGCGATCGTCGTTCGACAGGCTTCGAGTTGCGCACCGGTGATCCAAGCGGCTTCCACCGTCTGGATTCCGTAATCACCGAAGACGAGCTGATTCCCGCGCGTCGCCTTCCCTCGGCGTCGACCGCGATGCGTCTTCCGGTGCTTCGTCCTCTTCGGAAACAGGAGTGCCATGCCGCTAGCTCACCTCGTCTCCGCGTCCCCGGTGTGGGAACTCGCCGCGGCAGATCCACGTCTTGACGCCGATGTTGCCGTACTTCGTTCTCGCCTCGACCAAGCCGTAGTCGATGTCAGCTCGGAGCGTCTGCAACGGAATGCGCCCCTCCTTCATCGTGATCGAGCGTGCGATGTCCCCCCCACCGAGCCGACCGCTCACCTTGATCTTCACACCTTCGGCTCCGGCTCCGATCACCCGTCGCATCGCTTCTTTCATCGCGCGCGCGGGTGCGGTACGGTTCTCGATCTGGAGCGCCACGTCCTGAGCGACCAGACGCGCCTCGAGGTCCGGACGCTCGATCTCCTGAATCGACACTTTCACCATTCGGCCCGTCAGGTCTTCGAGGCTCCGCTGCAGCCTTTCGATCTCGCTCCCGCCTCGCCCGATGATGATCCCGGGCCTCGCCGAGCGGACGATGATCGAAACGCGATCCTCTTTCGATCGCTCGATGTTCACCTCGGCGACCGCCGCACGTCGATAGCGCTCGACAATGAGATCGCGGATCCGTTTGTCCTCGGCGATGTATTCGCCCGCCAGCTTCGGGTTGAACCAATTCGATACCCACTTGCGGTTCACGCCGATTCGGAAGCCGACCGGGTGGATCTTCTGTCCCATTACGCACTCTCCCTATCGCCGACGACGATGGTCACGTGACTTGTCGGACGCCTGATGATGTCGGCGCGCCCGTAGGCGCGCGGGCGAAGCCGCCGAAGCGCCCTCCCCATATCGACCGTTGCTTCCAGAACGTACAGGCTGTCGACGTCGACGTCGTAGTTATTCTCCGCGTTGGCAATCGCCGATTCGAGCGTCTTCCGAATCGTCTTTGCGGCCTTCTTGCTCGACAGCCGAACGATCTGGAGCGCATCGTTGACGTTCTTGCCGCGAATTGCGTCGATCACAAGGCGCGCCTTCCGAGGCGAAACGCGAACGTACTTGGCGACTGCGCGTGTTTCCATCATCACTCCCTACGTCAGACCAGGGGCCCGCTTCTTCTTCATCCCGCCGTGGCCGCGGAACGTCCGCGTCGGCGCGAATTCGCCCAACTTATGGCCGACCATGTTCTCGACGATGTACACCGGAACGTGGACCTTTCCGTTGTGCACCTTGATCGTCAGACCGACCATCTCCGGCGTGATCATCGAGGCTCGAGACCACGTCACGATCTCGTTCAGATCCCCTCGCCGCGCCTTCCGGATCTTCTCCAGAAGGCTCTGCTTGACGAACGGTCCTTTCTTCGTCGACCTCGGCATCTTCTATCGCCTTCCTCGGCCGGCGCGACGCACAATCAGCGCGGTCGATTTCTTCCGGTTCTTTCGCGTCCGACCACCCTTGGCCAGCTTCCCCGTCGGCGAAACCTGCGGGCGTCCGACCCGGGCTCGGCCTTCGCCTCCGCCGTGCGGGTGATCGACAGGATTCATCGCCACGCCGCGAACGTGGGGCTTTCGCCCCAAGTGCCGCACACGGCCGGCCTTCCCGTGTTTCACGTTCTTGTGGTCGGGATTCGAGACCTCGCCCATCGTCGCCCGGCAGTCGGTCGAGAAGATCCGAACCTCGCCCGACGGGAGACGGACGTGCGCCCGTGTCCCTTCTTTTCCGATCAGCTTCGCCGACGTTCCGGCGGAGCGTGCCACCTTGCCACCGCTGCCTGGTGAGAACTCCAGGTTGTGGATCACCGAGCCCAACGGGATTCTCGACAGCGGAAGCGCGTTCCCGACGCGAACTTCCGCGTCCTCGCCCGCCTCGACGGTCGATCCGATCTCCAATGCCATCGGGGCAATGATGTACCGCTTCTCGCCGTCGGTGTAATGCAGAAGGGTGATCCAGGCCGATCGATTCGGGTCGTACTCCCTCGTTACGACTCGACCCGGAACGCCGTCCTTGGCTCGGGCGAAGTCGATCATGCGGTAGCGGCGTTTGTGCCCGCCTCCCCGAAATCGAGCCGTTATCCGCCCTTGGCTGTTTCGACCGCCCTTCTTCGGAAGCGGCCGAAGGAGGCTCCTCTCCGGCGACACCTGAGAGAGCTCTCCGAAGTCGGGGAGCTCCGCGTGACGCCGGCCGGCCGACGTCGCCTTGTATCGTTTCAGCGCCATGTCGTCCTCAGCCTCCCATCATCTCGATCTGGTCGCCCGGAGCGAGCCGTACGATCGCCTTTCTCCAGCGCGCCGTCCGCCCGTGCATCTGACTCAATCGTTCACGGCGCGGCTTCCCCGTTCGATTGGCCGTCCAGACCTTCTCGACCTTCACCTTGAACAGCTCCTCGATGGCCTTGCGAATCTCGATCTTGTTCGCCCCCGGGGCGACGCGGAACGCGTACTTGCGGTCCTGCATTTGCTGCCACGAATCCTCCGTAAGGATCGGCGCGAGCACAATGTCCTCAGGATGTTTCAGCTTCGCCATCTCTACAGGCGCTCCTTCAGTTCCTCGACGGCCTCCGTCGTCAGAACGAGATGCTCGTGACGCAAGATGTCGTACACGTTGATCCCGGCACAGGCGATGCACTTTGCCTGCGGGAGATTCCGAAACGACTTCTTCACCGCCGGCCCATACTCGGACGTCGCCACGACCACGAGCGCGCTGTCACCGGCACCGAGTCGATCGAGAAGAGTGACCGCGAACTTGGTCCTCGGCTCCTCGAACGGAATGCGGTCGACCAGAGCGACCTTCCCTTCTGCCGCACGATCCGAGAGAGCGGAACGGAGCGCTCCTTGGCGCATCTTCCGTGTCAGCTTCGTCTCGTAGGATCGCGGCTTTGGGCCGAAGATCGTTCCGCCGCCGACCCAGATCGGGCTCCGCCGCGAACCGGCGCGCGCTCGTCCAGTTCCCTTTTGACGCCACGGCTTCCGCCCGCCGCCGCTCACCTCGCCGCGCGTCTTCGTCGAATGCGTTCCTTGTCGACGGTTCGCCAGCTGCATCCGAACGGCGCGGTGAAGAAGGTCGACGTTGACGTTCGCACCGAAGATCCGCTCGTCGAGTGAAATGGCCGACGGCTCTCCCGAGCCGTCGTGCGTGTACACCTTCGCTTCGGTCGTCATCGCCGCCCCACCTCGAGAATCGAGCCGCTTGTCCCCGGCGTCGCTCCCTTGATCACCAGCAGGTTCCGCTCGAGATCAACCTGGAGAACTTGAAGGCCGCGAACCGTCACGCGCCGTGCGCCCATCTGGCCGGGAAGCTTCTTCCCCTTGGTCACACGCCCGGGCTTCACGCATTGCCCGATCGATCCAGGTCGACGGTGGAAGTGCGATCCGTGAGACTTCGGCCCACCGGCGAACTTCCATCGCTTCACAACCCCCTGGAATCCTCGCCCGCGCGACAGGCCGGAGACGTTGATCGCCTCACCTTCGGCGAAGAAGTCAACGCCGACGGTGTCTCCGACGCTGTACTCCTCCGGCGTGTCGACACGAATCTCGAAGACGCGCCGGTGCGGCCGAACACCCGCCTTCTTGAAGGTCCCTGCCAGCGGGCGACTCACCTTCGATTCAGCGACCTCGTCGTATCCGAGTCGAAGCGCGTCGTACCCGTCCGTCCCCTCGGTGAGAATCTGGACGACCGTGCACGGACTCGTCTCGACAATCGTCGCGCCGACGGCACGATCGTCGACGAACACCTGCGTCATGCCGATCTTTCGTGCTGGGAGCCCTCGAGCCATTGTCTGCCAACCTCCGTACGCTACAGCTTGATCTCGATGTCGATCCCGGTCGGGAGCTCGATGTCCATCAGAGCGTTGATCGTCTCCGAGGTCGGCTCTTTGATGTCCAACAGACGCGTGTGAATGCGCCGCTCGAAATGCTCCATCGAACGTTTGTCGATGTGCGGCGACCGAAGGACCGTGTAGACCCGCCGCTCCGTTGGAAGCGGGATCGGGCCGGAGATTCGAGCTCGGGACTCCTTGGCCGAATCGACGATCTTCCGGATCGAGCTATCGACGAGCTCGTGATCGTAGCCTCGCAGCTTGATTCGTATCTTCTCTCTTGCCATTTCGCTCAGTATCCTCTTGCCCTAACGATCTCTTCCTGCAAGCTCTCCGGGACCTTGTCGTAGCGGACTACACGCAAGGAGTACGTTGCCCTTCCCTGCGTCAGCGACCGCAGCCGCGTCGCATATCCGAACGTCTCCGCCAGCGGGACTGACGCAGACAGTATCTGCACCGTCTCTCGAGACAGGAGCTCGCGGATCTCGCCACGCCTCCGAGCCAGGTCCTCCATCACTTCGCCCAGGTACTCGGCCGGTGTGATAATCTCGCCTTCCATGATCGGCTCGAGAAGGCCAAACACCGCCTCGGCGTACGCGTCGTGCAACGCTTCCGCCGTCGCCGCACGAAACGCAAGCTCCGACGAGTCAACTGGGTGAAAGGAACCACCGACCAGGGTGGCCCCGATATCGGCCAGAGGATACCCGGCGACCGGACCGTTTGTCAATGCTGCCCGAAGTGCGCTTTCTATGCTGTTTCTGTACGTTTTTGGCACGTCCTCGTCCGAGGCGGTGGAATCGAAGGCAATCCCGCTTCCCCTCGGCAGTGGCTCCAGTCTGAGGACGACGTGTCCGTACTGCCCCCGCCCGCCAACCTGTTTCGTGAAGCGCCCCTCGACGGTCAGCGGTTCGCAAAGGGTCTCACGATACGCAACCTGGGGTTGCCCAACGTGCGCGAACATCCCGAACTCCTCGCGAAGTCTTCGAATCAGGATCTCGAGATGAAGCTCCCCCATTCCGCCGAGGATCGTCTGGTTCGTCGTCTCGTCGGTCTCGACGCGAAACGTCGGGTCTTCCTTGGCCAGCTTTGCAAGTCCCTCGAGCAGCTCTCCGAACTCGGCCTCCGTGCGCGGTTCGACCGCCACGAAGACGACCGGCTCCGGAAAGCTGATCTTCTCCAGCAAGATCGGTGCCGACTTGTCGCACAGTGTGTCCCCAGTCGATATCGGCTGAGATCCGACGATGGCAACGATATCCCCCGCCCGCGCTTCGTCGATCGCATCGCGCCGATTCGCGTGCATCCTGAAAATCTTCGTCACCCGAAAACCCTTCCCCGTCGAGGCGTTGAACGCGTGACCGCCGGCCGACACCGTTCCCGAGTAGACACGGACGAAGACGAGCTGACCGGCGTAGCGGTCGGTCGCAACCTTGAAGGCAAGAGCGGAAAACGGTGCCTCCGTGTCTGCCTTCCGAACCCCGACTCCGTCGGCACCTTGAATCGGCGGAACGTCAAGCGGAGATGGAAGGTAGCGCACAACTGCGTCCAGGATCGTCTGAACTCCGACATTCTGAAATGCCGAACCGCCGAGCACCGGGACCAGTGTGCTCGCGAGACATCCTTTCCGGAGCCCTTCGTGGAACAGCGCGCCGTCGATCGGCTCCTCGTGCACGAACTTCTCCATCACACGATCGTCGACCTCGGCGACGCTCTCGATCGCTCGCTCCCGATAGGCCGCCACCTTCTCCACCAGCCTCTCGGGGATCGGCCCCCGTTCGATCCTCGCGCCGAGCGATTCCTCGTCCCACGTGAGGTAGACCTGCTCGATCAGATCGACCATACCGAGCAGACACCGCTCCTCGTTCCGATGGGGTAGGTAGAGAGGAACAGCCTTGACGCCAAGGCGCTCCTCGATCATGTCGACCGTCTCCTCGAAGCTCGCCTCGGCGCGATCGAGCTTGTTCACAAAGGCGATCCGCGGGATCCGATATCGATCGGCTTGGCGCCAGACCGTCTCGGATTGCGACTCGACCATCTCGACGCCGGAGAAGACGACGACGCCGCCGTCGAGCACGCGCAGGGATCGCTCGACTTCCGCGGTGAAATCCACATGGCCTGGCGTGTCGATGATGTTGATCGTGTGATTTGCCCATCGACAGCTCGTCGCCGCCGACGTGATGGTGATCCCGCGTTCACGCTCCTGGGACATCCAATCCATCTCGGTGTCCCCGTCGTGAACCTCTCCCATCTTATGGATCTGCCCGGTGTAGTAGAGGATCCGTTCGGTGGTCGTCGTCTTGCCGGCGTCGATGTGCGCCATGATGCCGATGTTGCGCACGCGTTCGAGACGGACCGGCTCAGACTTCGACATCGATTCCTCGTTTCCTACCGTTCGGGGAAGTGTGAGCCGACGGAAGCCCAGCAGGAAGGGGCTCTACCAGCGGTAGTGCGCGAACGCCTTGTTCGCCTCAGCCATGCGGTGAGCATCGAGTCGCTTGGCGTACGCCTTTCCCTCCTTGCGAGACGCATCGAGAATCTCGCCAGCGAGCTTCTGCGCCATCGTGTGTTCACCCCGAGCACGAGACGCGCTGACCAGCCAACGGAGAGCGAGTGCCACTTGGCGCTCCGGGGGAACCTCGTAGGGAACCTGATAATTCGCGCCACCCACGCGGCGCGTGCGGACTTCGAGACGGGGCGAGCAGTTCCCGATCGCCTCGTTGTACGTCTCGAGCGCCGGGCTGTCGCTCCGTTCGTCGATCAACTCCAACGCGTCGTAGACAATCTTCTCGGCGATCGACTTCTTGCCGTCGTACATGATGTAGTTGACCAGCTTCGCCAACAGCTTGCTGTTGTGACGGATGTCGGGACGCACGTCTCGGCCTGCGATTTTCATCGGTCTCCTCGCCTACTTCTTCGCCCCGTACTTCGAGCGGCCCTGACGACGGCCGTCCACCCCTTCGGCATCGAGCGTCCCACGAACGATGTGGTACCGAACACCCGGCAGATCCTTGACGCGGCCTCCGCGCACGAGAACCATCGAGTGCTCCTGGAGATTGTGACCCTCGCCACCAATATAGGCGGTCACTTCCTTGCCGTTGCTCAGGCGAACGCGGGCGACCTTACGAAGGGCCGAGTTCGGCTTCTTCGGCGTTCGCGTGTAGACTCGCGTACACACACCCCGCCGCTGCGGGCAAGCGTCCAGCTGCGGCGCCTTCCGCTTCTTCGTCTTCGCCTTCCGTCCTCGTCGAATCAGCTGATTGATCGTTGGCATTTTCCACTCCCTACAGGATTGCGGCCGATTATAGATACCGTCTCTTCCCGCTTCAACTCGCCTCGATCGCCTCGGCGACCTCCTCGAGATCCTCGACGACGTCTGTGTCCTCCGCTGCGTCTACGTCAGCGTGTTCGATTCGCCGCCCCGCGGGGAAGCCGGTTCCTGCGGGAATCCGCTTCCCGACAATGATGCTCGGCTTCAGTCCGTCGAGAGCGTCCACCTCACCGCGTAACGCTGCCTCGGCGAGAACCTTCGTCGTCCGCTGGAACGACGCGGCGGAGAGCCACCCCTTCGTCTGCAGCGCCGCCTTCGAGATGCGCAGAAGCTCTCGCTCTCCGTCCGGAAGCCGCTTCTCACCCAAGAGGAGCTCCTCCGATTCCTCGTCCCCCTGGATCCGAACGCTCAACAGGCCCATCTTCCGCGCCCCGGCGATGATCTCTTCGGTCAGTGGCTCGCCGGCGGAGGCGAAGAGACGACCGGACGCGACGACGTCCTCAGCCAGCTTCGCCCCGATCGCTTCTCTTCGGGCTCGGTCGGCTTCTTCGTTCTCCGCCGCGAGTCTCCGAACCTCTTCGCGGAACGCCTCGAGCGGAACGAGATCGCCGAGCAGGAACCGTGAATCGCCCCGATCGACGACGCGAACATTGTTCAGGATCTGGCGAATGATCACCTCGAGGTGCTTGTCGTTGATGTCGACGCCCTGCTGCTTGTACACCTTGTGGATCTCGTTCAGGAGGTACTCGCGGGTCTTATGAACACCCGCTTCGTCGAGAAGGGTCAGTGGAGCGATCGCGCCCTTCGTCAGTGGATCCCCCTTCTCCAGCTTCTCGCCGACTCGCACCATCACGGCCTTATCGATTCGGACGGAGCTCTTCGGCCGCAATCTGACCGACGTCAGTTCGCCCTTCGACGAGATCGATTCAACCTTCACCGATCCGATGTGAGGCACCTCCAACTGAACGATTCGCGCCCCCGGCTTCACGATCCCGCCGTGCGTGCCGACGAAGGCGATGTCGGATGTGAGCGGGATGCGAAGCCCGCCGCCGTCGGGATTGAACACGAGGATCCGATCCTCGAGCACTTCGACCGTCCCTTCGTTCTCGGCGGCAACGAAGACCGGCTTCGAGCGCGACGTGAGCTGGGTTCCGGCTGAGACTTTGCTCCCGGGATCGACCATCAGGCGAGCCCCGTACGGGATCCGATGCTCGGTTGCCGTCCCGTCGTCGCTCTCGAGGTGGAAGACGCGGTCATCTTCGTCCGAGATTCGAACCGTCCCGCGCGTCTCCGCGACGATCGGCTCGACGTTGAACCGCTTCGTCAGCGCATCGCCGGTCGAAACCTTCGCTCCACTCTTCACCTTTGGAGACGCATTGGCGGGGATCGCGTACGATCGATCTCCCGATCCGGCATTCAGCAGGATGAGCGTGCGCTGCCCACTCGCTTCCCTAATGTAGGTCTCGCCGGCACACGGGCTGTCCGACTCGAGCAACGTCGCGATGTCGATCTCCTCGCCCTTGCTCAACCCCTCGCGAACGAGGGCCTTCGGGAGGACGACCGTCCTCGACTCCCCGGTGATTTCCACGTGATCTCCCCCGGAAGCCGTCGACGTGATGTCGGTCACGTAGCCGTCGAGCGGCGAGATTCCCGCCTCGCCGCCCTTCGTCGTCTTCCGCGCCTCGAACAGCTCCTCGGCCCGCGGCAGCCCCTGTGTGATGTCCTCACCGGCGACGCCGCCGGTATGGAACGTCCGCATCGTCAGCTGTGTTCCCGGTTCGCCGACCGATTGCGCCGCGATGACCCCGACAGCCGTTCCCAATTGGATCGGTTTGTGGTTGCTCATGTCGAATCCGTAGCAGAGCTGACACACCCCGCCGACGCTGTCGCAGACCATCGGGGAACGGATCACGATTCTCGGGCGGACGCGAATCGTCTTCACCTTCGCCTCCGCCAACACGTCGAGCAGCTGAGGCGTGATCGTCTCGTCCACCTTGATCAGAACGCGCTTCGTCTCCGAATCGATGACGTCACCGACGCTCTTCGTTCCGATCAGCCGCTCTCTCTGCGCCGGGCTCTTCAGCGGGAGTTCCGACTCGAGCTGGTTCAAGTGCGCCGCGACATCGTACGTGATCCACTGATTCGCTTCGACGAGAATCTCGCCGCTCGACGGATCGATGATCGGCTGTGCCGTGACACGTCCGTAAACCCGGTCCTCGATCGACTCCATAACCTCCGTCTTGCTGAATCGCAGAGGATTCACTTCGACGCCCTGCGTCGTCCCGCAGTCGACCTCGGTGACCATCGTGTCGGAGGACGCATCGACGAGACGCCTCGTCAGATACCCGGAATCGGCCGTCTTCAGCGCCGTGTCGGCCGCTCCCTTCCGACCCCCGTGCGTGGAGATGAAGTACTCCATCATGTCGAGGCCTTCGCGGAAATTGGAGATGACCGGCCGCTCGATGATGTCACCCGACGGCCCGGCCATCGGTCCACGCATGCCGCACAGCTGTTTGACCTGATCGGGACCGCCGCGAGCGCCGGACGTGACCATGCCGTAGACCGCGTTGAACTTGTGGTTCCTCAGGTTCTCCATGGTGACGTCTTCGACGTGGTCGACCGTCCTCCGCCAGATTCGGATGACCGCGTTCTTCCGCTCCTCCTCGGTCGCCAGCCCCATTCGGAACATCGTTTCGATCCGTTGCACCCCCGCCAGCGATTCCCGAACGATTTCCTCTTTCTCTACGGGGATCAGACAGTCCTTCACTGAGATCGTCAGGCCGGCCTGGGTCGCGTACTTGAAGCCCAGGTCCTTCAGGCTGTCGAGCACGGTCGCGGTTCGTTCCCATCCGTATCGATGGTAGCACTGCATCACCAGTCGCTTGATCGAACGACGATCGAGAACGTTGTCGTAGTCTCGAATGTCCTCAGGAAACGCGAGGCTCAGCTCCGCGCGACCGAGCGTCGTCGCGATGGTCCTGCCATCGATGCGAATCCGCACCGGGCTGTGAAGATCGACGATGCCCTCTTCGTGCGCCCGACGTGCCTCATCGATGTCACGGAACGCCATGCCGGCCCCGAGCCCCTCCGGCTCCTCGAGCGTCAAGTAGTAATAGGCGTAGACCGGATCCTGCGACGGCAGACTGAGCGGTTCACCGCTCGCCGGCGAGAGGATGTTGCGAGGCGCTGCCATCAGCTCGCGGGCCTCACGGATCGCATCGGGCGACAACGGGAGGTGGACGGCCATCTGATCTCCGTCGAAGTCCGCGTTGTACGGCGAGCAGACGAGCGGATGGATGTGGATTGCCTCGCCGTCGACGAGGACAGGCTCGAACGCCTGCATCGAGAGGCGATGCAACGTCGGAGCACGGTTGAGCAGGACCGGGTGATCCTTGATCAGTTTATCGAGGATATCCCAAACCTCCGGCATCTCGCCCATCAGTGCCCGATTCTTGATCTCGTCGAAGTCGGAGAAGGTTGTCGTCTCGAGATAGTGCAGGATGAACGGTTTGAACAACTCGAGAGCCATCTTCTTCGGAAGTCCGCATTGGTGCAGACGGAGTTTCGGATCGACCACGATCACAGCTCGCCCCGAGTAATCGACACGACGTCCGAGGAGATTCCGTCGAAGCCGACCGTGCTTGCCGTGAATCCGCTCCGACAGGGACTTGAGCGGTCGGTTGTCCCGCCCGCGAATCGGGCTCTCCTTCTTCTCATTGTGAATCAGCGCATCGACGGCCTCCTGCAGCATCCGGCGCTCGTTGCGCAGGATGACCTCTGGAGCCCCCATGTCGATCAGCTTCTTCAAGCGGTTGTTCCGGTTGATGATCCGCCGGTACAGATCGTTCAAGTCCGTCGTGGCGAACTTCCCGCCCTCCAACTGGATCATCGGGCGAAGGTCAGGCGGGAGGACCGGAATCACGTCGAGGATCATGTCCTGTGGGTTGTTTCCCGAAGAGCGAAGTTGATCGACGACCTCAAGTCGCCGGATCAGACGGCGCCGATTCCCGGCCGCCGTCTCGGTCCGCAACTGCTCGGAGAGCCCGTCGTGAAGCCCATCGAGGTTCATCACCTCGAGCAGCCCCTTGATCCCGGCCGCTCCGGTCGCCGCAATAAAGCCGTCCGGATAGATCCGCTCGTAAGCGCGAATCTCGAGACTCGTCAGCCGGTCGCCGATCTCCAACGGGATGCCCGGCGCCTTCGTCCTGATGACGATGAAGACTAGGCTGTCGAGGACCTCGCGATCGAGGATCTCTCCCTTGACCGCCGGACCGTACCGATCGACGAGCATCTCGAACGCGGTCTTCGAGCACAGCTCCCCCACCGGCCGCTCCGCGAGAACGGAACCGGCCGCTACGTCGTCACCATCCTCGATCAGCAGGTCGTAGTCCCCGACCAGCGGATACTCCTGCGAGCCGATCACGACCGATTGGAACTTCTCACCGTTGGTCAGCTGCCGGTCCTCGATCGTCGCACGACCTGCTTCTTCCGTCAGGACTCTGGGAGCCACTTCGACGAAGTACGCCGGCTCGACGTCGAACTCGAACGCCGTCCTGAGCACGTCGACCTCGGAGGTGTACAGCGTCTCCCCCGGTCGGACTTCCTTGCACGCGGAGGACGTCACCATGAACAGCGCCTGCTCCGTCGGCTCCGTCTCGTAGTAGGCGATGCGCTGGAGCTCGCGCTTCTTCAGTCCGAGCAACCGGCTCAGAAGGCTCGACACTCCCTTCAAGAACCAGAAGTGGACAACAGGGCTGGCCAGCTGGATGTGCGCCATGTTCACCCGGCGCACCGACGAGTCGGTGACGAGTACGTGGCACTTCTCGCACGTGATCCCCTCGTACTTCTTCCCCTTGTACTTGCCGCACGCGCATTCGTAGTCGTTCGCCGGGCCGAAGATCTCCTCCGCGTACAGGCCGCCTCGCTCGGCCCGGTGCGTGCGGTAGTTGATCGTTTCGGACTCGGTCACCTCGCCGTGCGACCACCCAAGGATCGCGGATGGGGGTGCAAGCTGTAGCTTCACACGCTTGATGTCATCGCCAGAAATCACGCAGGTTCACCTCACCGTAGGAAGAGATCGGAAACCCGATCCATCGACACACACGGCCCGAAGCGGGCCGCACTGCTTCATGCATCCCCGACCACGCAACGCGCTCTAGTCCTCAGCTCGATCTGCTTTTGTAGTTGCCGTCGCCGCGACTCCGTCTCCGCCGTCCTTCGCCGCCGCCGCTTCCCCTTCGCCGTTTGCCGACGGTTTGGCGACCCTCGTCTTCTTGTTCCGATAGTCGGTCGAGTAGTAGCCACTCCCCCTGTAGATGACCCCGATTCGCGGCACGAGCCGCTTCGCTCGCTCGCTCCCACAGTGTGGACACTTGATGGGATCCTCATTCCCGTCATCGCTGCGATGCAAGACTCGGAACTGGTTCCCACATTCCTCACACGTGTAGCGGTAAAAGGGCATACCTCCCCCTTCTCCCCTTTCTCGGGGTCATCATGGGTCTGTCTCTGACAAGGTTCGGACCGAAATCAAACCCGGCCACCTGCTTGCTCGCCCTGCCAAAACGGAAGTATACTGCCATCGACGCCCGCTTCAACCGACCGCAACCGACGCCCCTTCTTCGAGCGGGACGACGTGCACCTCTTCAAGAACGGCGATCTCCTCGCGACATCCGAACGGCAGAACATTCACCAGCATCCGTTCGTTCTCGCTTTCGAATCGGTAGTAGATCGGCGTGGGCGTCTGGCCCCCGTAGCCAAGATGCGTCGCCGTGATCCGCGCCGCCAATCGAATCACGTCCTCCTTTCTGCGCTCGTCGAGCTCGCTCCACCCTGTTCGCACGAGCGTCATCGGACCATGCGGAGCGGCCGGATAGACGCGCAGATCCTGAGGCAGAAAGAGGTTCTGCAGGTCCCGTTTCTCCCCTTCTTCGATCGCCACGACCACCTTTGCGTCGTGGCAGATCCCGTAGTAGAGCGGGAAGTCCAGAAGCCGGAGCTCATTGAGCGTGAATCCCTTCTCGTGGAACAGGTGGGCGACCCGATCCCCGAATCCCGGAAGCGTGAGTTTGCAGCGCGTTCGGCAGCTCATCGGATCTCGCGGCTCGATCCCGAGACGATCGGCCAGTTTGCGGAGGGTCGCCGGCGCCCACACGGACGTTCTCCGACCGTTCGTGATCCGCGTCCAGGTTGAAAGCTCGCCGCCTCCGTTCACTGAGGACCCGGAACAGAGGGGGCGCAGAATGCGATCCTTCAGCCCGAATCCCTCAGCCAATCCGAGCAGCTCCTGCTTGCCGAGGCCATGTTGCCCGAGAATCTCGCCGGTGACCAAGTATTCCGCCCCGGACCGCTCCATGTACCGAATCGCCCGAGCAATGAGGAGTCTCCGGCAACTCAGGCAACTCTGCGAAAGGCTGAACGAATCGGACCCCGGCGCATCGATCAATCGCCGGTACTCCCGCTTCAGTGATTGGGTCCGGAGCGGAACCCCCGGCCACTCGTCCTTGACGAGCTGCCGAAGGTCTTCCGGTTCACGCGCAAACGGCGATCTGAAGTGCAACAAGCATACACTGTCAACATCCGGATGCCTCTGCGCGAGTTTCGTAGCGACCCGACTCGCGAGGCTCCCAGAGAACAACGAAAGAACCTTTGCCACGCCCTGACCCCGATTCCCCCGACGCGTCTACCTTCGCGGTTCGATCAGTCCATAATTCCCGTCACGTCGACGGTAGATGATCGCCACTTCGTCCGTCTCAACGTCGATGAAAACGAGAAACCCCTTCTCGATCGCATCGAGTTGGAGCATCGCCTCCTCCGCCGTCATCGGCTTTCGGAAGTAGGTCTCCGTCCGAATGATCTGCTTCTCCGGCGGCCCCCCGCCCTGCTCCGCCTCAGTCGGGCCAACCTCTTCCGTTCGCCCTTTCACCTCGTGAAGCTGGTCTTTGAACTTGACGAGCTGCCGTTTGAGTCGATCGATCGCCCGATCGATCGATGCATACATGTCGGTCGATTCCTCCCGGGCGGTGATGACCTTCTTGTTGATGAGGTGCGCGTGGAGTTCCGCGATCTGTCGCTGTTTCTCGACCGAAAGGACGACGTCGACACTGATGATCCGATCGTAGAATCGTTCGAGTGCTTCGGCCTTATCGACAACGTACGATCGGAGCGATTCACTGGCGTCCGTGTGCCGCACAGCGATCTTGATCTTCATCCAGACCCCTTCCGGCGAAATTGTAGCAGAAAAGGGGAAACCGGTCAATCCTCGCGAAACGAGAAGCTCGCCGCCGGACGCGCTCCTACGCAACGGCGGCGAGCCGTCGCCGCAAGTGCTGCGTGACGCAGTGCAGCCCGTCCTCGCCGATGTCCGGCTGGTAGATGCCGAACTCCCGCTTCACGAAGGACTTCACATTGCTGCGATAGCGCAAGCCGTCGGTCCGGCGCTCTCTGGCGATCAGCCCCTCGTCGATGAAGTCGCGAGGAGGCTCGTCCTCGATCAAGCCTTTCGCGCACCGCGTCCACGCCGCGAGTTGATCGACCGTGTACATCCCCGGAGCCCGCCCGACGAGGAAGGCGAGCAACCGGCGCTGGAGGATGTCCTTCCTCTCGACTCTGGAGACGACACGTTCGATATGATGAAGCACCGCCGGCGGAAGGCCCTTCGGGACCGACTTGCCTTCCGGTTCCACGTCGCCAGCGATGTCGATCACGGTCGAGCCGCCCCCCTCTTCACCACCTTGACGCCGCGGACGAGCGAGCGCGCGGAGGCCGTCGGCCGCAGACGGAGCGGTCCCCTCATCACCCGACTCTCGGTCTCGCTCGCGCTCGTTCACGAACAGCGCACGCCCCGGGCGCTCTGGAACCTCAAGCCGGATGTACCCGAGAGTCCGGGCGACGTCTTCGAGTTCGGAGATCGTGCGGTCGCGCTCGACCAGTTGGTTTTCCAGCTCTTCGATGCGCCCCGTGAGTTCCTCGACCTGCGACTTCTTTCGCTTTCCGGATCGCGCCCGCTCGATCGCTTCGATGATCGAAGCACTGACTTGCTTCAATTCGGGAGGAGCAACCGCCTCCAACGATGGTGTGAACCCCGCGTGGAACGTCGCCCGCTCCCGGACATAGATCGGCAACGTCGCTTCCCCGTTGATGTAAATGCAATCCCCCGTGTCGAGCGAGCCGATGATCTCCTTCACCTCGCTCTTTCGCCACGGAAGGAGCTCACCGTAGACGCGCATGTCGACCTCGTGGACGACCCGGTGAAGGAACAGGATCCCCGCCTGACTGAGAACGTCTTTGTCGACCTTCGCACTCCGCTGAGAGACGATGATCCCGCCGAGCCCCCGCTTTCGCCCCCGCAACGCGATGCGAGCGATCAGCTCCTTCAGCTCCGTCTTGACACCCTGGGGGATGAATTCGTGTGCTTCTTCGATCCCGATGATGTACGGTCGGCGAAGCTGCCCGGCAAGATTCCACAGACTCGATAAGTACGCTTTGAGAAGCTCGGTCCGCTCGTCAGAGAGGAATCCGCTCAGATCGAGCACCACCGGCACGTTCTGCTCCATGCTCACCTGAGCGATCTCGCCGGCGCTGTCGGCGTCGATTTCGATCTCGACTCCGTCCCCCGTCCCGACGACGAGAACCTCGTAACTCTCTTTCAGACCGAAGTACTCGCCCTCGATATCGACGATCGACATCGGGTAGTTGTTCCGCAGGAGTTCCTCGAAGATCACGCCGGCCGTGTTCGACTTCCCCGATCCGCGGATGCCGAGGATGGCGATGCACTGACCGATGATCTCCTCGAGCTCGAGGTTCAGATCTTGACTGATGTTGAGTGCAGTACCCATGGCTGATCGGAGGCGAGCCGTCGGGACTCCCCGTTCCCGCGCTCCGCCGAAGACTACCCCGGCTCGAGCGCCCGCAGCGAGGGCGCGTGTCCCCTCAGTCGCCGCCGTTCTTCCTTCGGAGCGCGGCGGCGATCGCGATACGAGCCGCTTCGATCGCCTGATCGCGCGAAGTGATCTCACCGGCGAGGATCCGGTCGTGCAACGCAGTCAGAATCCGACCCAAGCGAGGCCCCGGGGGAAGGCCGAGGTCGATCAGCGCATTCCCGTCGATCAACGCGCGGGCTCGCTTCATCCCGCAGACGCGGTCGATGTGCTCGATGACCCGCAGGGTTTCGCGAAGAACCGGACCCCATCCGGACGAGCGGTGCGCACTCGCCTCACAGTCCGCAATGAGAACCTGGAGGAGCTCGAAGAAGAAGGGGAATCGGGCGGCGAGCGACTCCTCGTCGGGCCGCTCCCCCGCGCTGAGGAAGCGGACCTGCTTTCCCCGCCCCATTTCGGGGAGAGCAGCGATCCGCATGTGGTTCTTCACCAGAAACGCGAGCCGCCCGATCTCCTCGCGGCTGAGCCGAAACCGCTCTCCGATCTTGCGAACGACTCGCGCCCCGATCGCGGAATGCCCGCCCATGTTCACGCCGCCGCTTCGCTCCAACGCGATCGGCTTCGCGACGTCGTGAAGAAGCACGGCGAGTTTCACGATCGGATCTTCGACGAAGCGATCGGCCATCTCCACCGCCTTCAGCGTGTGGACGAAGACGTCCCCTTCCGGGTGGTAGACCTCGGGCTGCGCCACCCCCTTCGTCGCCGCCAGCTCGGGTAGGATCAGCTCGAGCAGCCCGAGCTGATCGAGCAGCAAAACGCCTGACGCAGCACGCGAGGTTGCGAGCGTCCGGAGGATTTCGTCGCGAATCCTCTCCTTGGAGACGGCAAGGATCCGCAGCGCACCTGCGCGAATCGCCAACGCCGTCTCCTCGTCGAGTCGCCCGTCGATCTGGCATACGAAGCGGACCGCCCGAAGCATGCGAAGATGGTCCTCGCGGAAGCGGGACTCGGCGTTGCCGATCGCCCGCACACGGCGCGCGATCAGATCGTCAATCCCGCCAACATGATCGATCACCTCGCCGGTCTCGGTCGCCGCCAACCCGTTGATCGTCAGGTCTCGACGCCGGACGTCGCTCTCCAGGTCCCGAACCAGATCGACCCGGCCCGGCCAGCGCCCGTCGTACTCTCCTTCGACCCGGAACGAGGCGACCTCGTACGATCGTCCCGTCGGACCGACCACGACGAGAACGCCGAAGTCCTCGCCGACACCGACGATCGGCCGACCGGCGAAGACCTTCCGGATTTCGCTCGGCGCGGCCGACGTCGCGATGTCGACATCGGCCGGAGGGTAGGCGACGTCTCGACCGAGCTCACGCTGTACCCCGTCGCGCACAACGCCGCCGATCAGGAACGCCCGATGCCCCGCCTGGCCGAGTCGCCGAAGGAGGACTCGAGCGAACGGGTGTTCCTTGAACAGGCTCTGAACGTCGATCTGCTCGGGCTTCATCACGGCGTTGACTATACTCGATCCCTCGTCGGGATCGATCGCTTCTCCCGACGTTTGGCGAACCGCATGCCACTGCCTATGATGGGAAGTATCTCGCGGATTGCATGCGAAAGGAGGACCCATGAAGAGACGAGGCGGTCTGTTCTCCCTCGTGGTCGCCGCGATCGCCGTTCTCGCAGCGTGCAGTTTCTACCTCGGAAACCTCGACCCCATCGCCAGCTTCATCGCCAATCCGACCACCGGAACGTCCCCGCTGACCGTCGACCTCGACGCGTCAGCCTCGCACGATCCGGATGGCACGATCGAGGCGTACTTCTGGGATCTCGGTGACGGCCAGAGCGCCTCCGGCGTCGTCACGCTCTCCCATCAGTACACCGTCCAGACCGATCCGGAAACGTTCACGGTCACGCTGACCGTCACCGACAATCTCGGCGCGACTGACACGGATACGGAGACGATCTCGGTCGATCCATAGGGAGCGAGAGCGCAGGTCGGAACTACGCATTCGACTGATCCTCGCGCTCGGTTTCGTCGTCGGCCGACAGATCGTCGTGCCGGAGGACCTCTTCCAGGTGCATCGCCCGCTCGACCGTCTCGTCGATCTCGAACCGAAGCTCCGGCGTATGCCGCAGATCGAGCCGCCCGGCGAGGGCGCTCCGGTAGTACCCTCGATCGTGTTCGAGCGCTCGGAGGAACTCCGCCTTGTCGACCGCCGATCCGACGGCGACGAAGACCCGCGCGTAGCGTGCATCCGACGACAGCTGAACGTCCATGACCGTCGGGAACGCATCCCGAACGATCGGATCGCGACTCTCGAATTCGACGATCGCCGCCAGTTCACGTTGAAGGTCTTCGCGGAGACGCGCCCGCTTTCTACGACTCACAGGATCTCGATCGCCGACTCGATCACTTCGTAGTCGGGCTTGTGTTCAAACCGTTCGGCGACCCGCCGGAGGTTTCCATCGGTGAACCGCACGTCTGTCGAAAGATGGGCGATCCGAACCGTGAGATCGAGGAGGTCCCCGTCTCCGGGGACCTCGCAGACGGCGAACGCGGGCCCCATGCGCTGAATCTCCGCGAGGATACGCTTGACGATCGACCTCCTCGCTTTGAGCGAGTCGACTGCGTAGAGCCGAAACGAAAGGGTGAGCAAGCCCGCCTTCATGTCGCCTTCGGTCAGGACTCAACCTCTTCCATCCGGAAGATGATCAAGCGGTCCCCGACTTGTACGTCATCGAAGTCGCGAACCCGGATCCCGCACTCTCGGCCGGATTCGACCTCGCGCACGTCGTCTTCGAACCGCCGCAACGAGGCGATCTCTCCGACGAAAACCTCATCGCCATCCCGAACGACGCGAACCTTCCCGTTTCGTGCGATGCGCCCTTCCGTGACCGCACATCCGGCGACAATCCCGCTCGGAATCTTGAACGTGTCCCTGACTTCGGCGACCCCGAGCTGGATCTCGACGTACTCGGGTCCGAGCGTCCGCTTCAGGATGCGCTCCAACTCGTCGACGAGCTCGTAGATGATCTCGTAAGTCAGAATGGAGATCCCTACGCGATCCGCGACCTTGGTCGCCTTGGCGTCCGCCTTGACGCCGAACCCGATCACCGGGCAGTCGCCTTCGACGGTGGACGCGAGGATGACGTCGCTCTCTGAGATCCCCCCGACGCCCGACAGCAGGATCTCGATCTCGATCTCCTCCGTCTCGAGAGCGCCGATCTCTCGCTTTGCGGCCTCGAGTGCCCCGGAGGTCGCCGCCTTCAGAATCAACTGCACCTTGTGGACCTCTTCGGTCTCTCCGAAGAACTCCTCGAGGGTCATCGGGCGTGCCTCCGGCTTCGCCCGCCTCTCTTCAGGTTCGGTCGCTGCAGCGCGTCGGGCCTCCGCCTGATCCTTGACGACCGAGATCTCGGCCCCCACCGGCGGGACCTCGTTGAACCCGAGAATCTCTACCGCCTCTCCGGGGTGCGCCTCCGCGACGCGATTCCCGCTGCCGTCCATCAGTGCCTTGATGCGTCCGAACGTGGATCCGGCGACGGCCCACTCCTTCTCTCGCAGCGTTCCATCCTTCACGACAGCCGTGGCAACCGGGCCGCGGCCGGAGGAGAGGTGGCTCTCGATCACCACCCCCTCGAGAGGGCGGTTGGCGTCGGCTCGCAGATCCTCCATGTCCGCAACGAGGAGAATCATCTCCAAGAGATCCTCGATGTTCCGATTCTGAAGGGCCGAGACTTCGACGACGATCGTGTCGCCGCCCCACGCCTCGGGGGTCAGCCCGTGCTGAGCGAGATCGTTCAGCACTTTCGCGAGGTCCGCGTTCGTCTTGTCGATCTTGTTGACCGCCACGATCATCGGAACACCCGCGGCCTTGATGTGATCGATCGCTTCGACCGTCTGCGCCATCACGCCGTCGTCGGCGGCGACGACGAGGATCGCAATGTCGGTCACTTGAGCTCCGCGAGCACGCATCCCCGTGAACGCCTTGTGGCCCGGCGTGTCGATGAAGGTGATTCGGCGACCGCCGAGATCGGCCTGGTACGCAGCGATCCCTTGAGTGATGCCGCCGGCTTCACGGCCGGCGAGGTGCGACTTGCGAATCGCGTCGAGCAGCGTCGTCTTCCCGTGGTCGATGTGCCCGAGAACGGAGACGATCGGCGGGCGAGGTTCCCCGGTCCGAGCTCTCTCCTTCCGAGGTGCAGTCGCTCTCTTCGCAGGCGGCGCTTCGGTCCCGACCTTCCCCTTCGTCTCCTCCCCCTCAGATTCGGGTGCCGCCTCGTCTTGAACCAGGCGAACGATGAGCGCGTACTCCTCGTCGTCGACTGAGTTTGCCGCCTTCAGGCCGGGCATCCCCATCTCGTCGAGCTTCGCGACCAGCTCCTTGCTGGTCGTGTCAAGCTCCTTGGCAATCTCGTAGATCCGTTTCCGCGCCAACGCCTCATTCCTTTCGTTTCGATGAAGTTCGCAAGACGAGCGAGGATCTGACTATACGAGATCCCTCAAGACACGTCAAACCCTTACTCAGACGGTTGTTCCCGCACACCTACCGAACTCGCACCGCGAGCCGACCGTGACGAACTCCGGTCGGCGATCGGCGCATCCGTCAACCGCTCCGCTCGTCGATCCAGGCCTTCACGCGCTGGATGTCTTGCCACGTCAAGTACTTCGGGCTTCCCTTCTCGCGCGACGGGTATCTCAACAGGTAGCTCGGGTGGAACATCGGGAAGACCTGGATTCCGCCACGCCACGTGTAGAAGGTCCCTCGCGACTTCGTGATTCCCGGGACATCGGGGATGAGCCACTGCGTCGAGGTGTTCCCCAGCGTCACGATCAACGAAGGCTGGATCAACGCGATCTGCGCCTCCAAGTACGGGAAACAGGTCTCCATCTCGGCCTTCGATGGAACGCGGTTGCCCGGCGGCCGGCACTTCACGACGTTTCCGATGAAGACGACCTCCCGACGGATCTCGACCGACGCGAGAACCTCGTCGAGTTTCTGTCCGGCCGGACCGACGAACGGCCTCCCCGTGTTGTCCTCGACTTCCCCGGGTCCCTCGCCGACGAACATCACTTCGGCGTTCTCGCTCCCTTCACCGAAGACGACGTGCGTTCTCGTCTCGTGCAGCGGACAGAGGACGCAGCTCTCGACGCGAGGGCGGAGGGCATCGAGTGTGAGCGCATCGGGGGATGTCGGTCGATCCATCGTCGCCTCCCGTCGACGCCGCGCACGGATCACGCGACGCGCAAGGCAAAAGCGGGCAACGGGACTCGAACCCGCGACCCTCAGCTTGGGAAGCTGATGCTCTACCACTGAGCTATGCCCGCAGAGTCTGCCGATTCAATCGGCGAAGTATAGCACGAGCGAATCGGGCCCGGCAAACTAGCCACGAAGCGCATCCAGCGCCGGAAGGCTCTTTCCTCGCAGGAGAGCGAGGCAAGCGCCTCCGCCCGTCGAGATGTACGAGACGGCGTCGGCGAAGCCGGCTCTCGCCACCGCATCCCCCGTCTCCCCGCCTCCGATGACGCTGTACGCCTTTGACGCGGCGACCGCCTCGGCAACCCCGGCCGTCCCGTCGGCGAACGCCTCAACCTCGAACGCTCCCATCGGTCCGGTCCACACGAGCGTCCGAGCGTCCTCGATCTTCCCGCGAAACAGACGGACCGTCTCCGGCCCGATGTCGAACCCGGCCCACCCCGAGGGGATCGCCCGGGAATCGCCGACCTTCGTCTCCGCACCCGGCTCGAGACTGCGGGCGAGCACCGCGTCGATCGGGAGCACGATCTCCACTCCTTCGGCCTCCGCCGCGTGCATCACGTCGCCGATCTCGTCCACCAGGGACAGATCGACGATCGACTCGCCGACCGACGCCCCGAGGCCTTTCAGGAACGTGTAGGCAACGCCGCCACCGACGAGGACCCGGTCGACCCGCTCGATCAGATCCCGCAACGCTCCCAGTTTGCTCCCGGCCTTCTTGCCGCCGACGATTGCGACGTACGGGCGTACTGGATCGTCGAGTAGGCGGGAGAGAGCCTCGACTTCGGTCTGCATCAGGTGCCCGGCGTACGCGGGGAGATGTTCCGTCACACCGAGGGTCGAGGCGTGTGATCGGTGGACGGTGCCGAACGCATCGTTGACGAACACGTCCGCCGGTGCGGCCAGCGCCCGCGCGAAGGTCCCGTCATTCTCCTCTTCCCCGACGTGGAATCTCAGATTCTCGAGCAAGAAGACGTCGCCCGATCGACCGGCGTCGATCGCATCGACGACCGCGTCCCCGATGCAGTCGTCGAGCTTCTTCACCTGTCGCCCGATCACGTCGCTCAGACGATCGGCCACCGGATCGAGCCTGAGATCTTCAACGACCGCACCGCCGGGGCGCCCGAGATGCGTCGCCAGCACAACCTTCGCCCCTCCATCGAGCAGCGTCGAGAGGGTCGCGAGAGAGGCGCGGATCCTCGTGTCGTCAGTTATCGTCCTGCCTTCTAGCGGCACGTTGTAGTCGACGCGCACGAGCACCGTCTTCCCGTCGACGGCGGCGTCCTGAACCCTGCGAAGCGGCCCTTCCTTTGTCATCGATCCAGTCTCTCCTTTGTGATGCGTAGACGCAGTTTGAATGCCCTTCAGAACGGGATTATAATCGCCTCCGATGAACAATCAAAGCATCATCTTGCTGGCGATCGGCGTCTTTGTCTCTCTCATCGTCGCCGTCGCCGCAATCGATCACTATCTCTTCGAGGAGCACCCTCCTGCGGAGGTCGACGGGCTGATCTGGCGCGTCGAGAACGCGTTCTCCAGGATCGAGGACCTCGAAGCCGTCGTCGAGGTAACGGAGAATTCGCCGTCTCGGCCGAGCGTCCGGATGGTCGTCCGGCTGTTGAACCGGCCCCTCGCCGCCCTGTCGGTCCGGTACCTCGATCCCGCGGGCCTGGAAGGCCAGGTATTCACGGTGGAAAACGATCTTCTTACCCACTACACGCCGTCCGAGGGATTGGCCGTCGTGAAGCGCTGGGTCGGCGTTCCCCTCGCCGCCGTCGGTCTCGCGAGCCTCGACCTCGCACAGCTTCGCGAGGACTGGACTGCAGGGAGGCTCACGCTCCAAGTACTCCAGAGCGTCCCGGCGTTCACGGCCGACGCCTTCTCCACTGCGGTGACCCTGAGAGGGACGCTGACCGCCGACGATTGCTACGTGCTACCGTCCTTCTCTCGGGGCGTCTGTGACGATTCCGAACCGGAGCTCGACGCCAGCTTCATCGGCGATGCCACCGTCGAAAGCTCGATCCGAGGCGAGTACATCTTGGAGGCCCGCGACGCCAAGTCGGGGAAGCTCGCCCGAATGATCTGGATCGATCGCGAGTCGTATCTCGTTCAGAAGGTCGTCTTCTTCAGCGATGGCCAACGCGAGAAGACCGTGCAGATTCAGCGCATCAGCGTCGATCAAGGGCTGACCGAGGAAGACGTTCTGACGCTGCCGCGCGGGGTCGAGATTCTCCGCGGTTGACGACCGATCAGTCTGCGTCGTCCTCTTCGTGGCTTCTGCGCCGGAACTCGCCGAGATCGAGCTCGTATTCCACGAAATCGCCGAACTCGTCTTCCTCCGCGAACGGAGACTCGATCGAGGCGGTCTCGAAGACCTCCTCGTCGATGTAGATCGGGCAGCCGACCCGAAGGGAGAGCGCGAGCGAGTCGGACGGACGTGCGTCGAACTCGAGCGTCTCCCCTTGGTCGTCCGTCACGAAGATCGAGGCGAAGTACGTCCCATCCTTCATCCCTTTGATGACGACGCGCTCCACGCTCGCATGGAGGTCTTCGATCATCGCCTTCATGAGCGCATGCGTCAGCGGCCGTGGGAAGTCCTCCGTTTGAAGGCCGAACGCAATCGAAATCGCCTCGGCGTCTCCTATCCAAATGGGAAGGGCCTTCCTCGACTCGCGATCTTTCAGGAGCACGACGGGGGAGTTGTTCGACGGATCGACCAGCAATGCCTTGATCACGACTTCCCGCATCTCGTCCTCCTTCGGTGAGGCAGTATAGCGGTCGAAGTCGCCGCAGGCAACGGCCGTTTGGACATTCCAGTGCCCCCAGGTACACTTCCGACTCACGGGTGATCGAGATGTGCGGAATCATCGGCTGCATCGGAGATGAGCGAGTCGTTCCCTTCCTCGTAAGCGGCCTGAAACGCCTCGAGTATCGTGGCTACGATTCCGCCGGCATCGCCGTTCTCGAAGGGAACCGCATCCTTCGGTATCGCCGGGCCGGGAAGGTCAAGGAGCTCGAGGCCGACCTTCGAAGCGAATCGATCTCGGCGACCGTCGGGATCGGCCATACCCGCTGGGCGACCCACGGCGCTCCGAGCGAGGAGAACGCGCATCCGCACCTCGACTGCGAGGGGAAAATCGCCGTCGTCCACAACGGAATCATCGAGAATCACAACGTCCTCCGTGAGCGCCTGATCGCCGAAGGGCATCGATTCGCGTCGGAGACGGACACCGAGGTTCTCGCACACCTGATCGAGGCCAACGCCGCCGATCGCGATCTTCGTGACGCGATCATCGCCGCCGTCGCTCAGGCAGACGGCGCGTTCGCTGTCGCAGTGCTCAGTTCCGAAACACCGGACAGAATCTTCGTCGCACGTCGCGGGAGCCCACTCGTCGTCGGAATGGGGCCGTCCGGAGGCTATGCCTGCTCCGACATCCCGGCCCTCCTCGGCCGAACGACCGACGTTCATTTCCTCGCCGACGACGAGGTCGCGGAGTTGACGCGCGCCGGGATCAGGCTCTTCGATTTCGATGGACGCGAGGTCAAGCGACCGCCGCATCGGGTCTCCGTCGATCCGGTCTCGATCCAGAAGGCCGGCTACAAGCACTTCATGCTGAAAGAGATCCACGAACAGGCGCGTGCCGTCGGAGAATCGGTCCGAGAGAAGACCGATCACGGCGGTCTGTTCATCGATCTCGAGCCGCTGGGCGCGGCCGCGGCCGAGTTCGAACACGTCTACTTCGTCGCGTGCGGAACCGCCTACCACGCGTCGCTCACCGCCGAGTACCTCTGGGAGGAGGTTCTCCCGGTTCCGATTCAGGCGATGATCGCGTCGGAGTTCCGTATCCGCCGACCTCACGTCACCGAGAAGACGCTGGTCGTCGCCGTCTCGCAATCTGGTGAGACGATCGACACGCTGATGGCCGTCCGGCGGGCCCGCGAGCGGGGAGCGCGCGTCGTCGCCGTCGTCAACAACGAGCACTCGACGATCGATCGCGAAGCGGACGTGAGCGTCTACACACGCGCCGGCGTCGAGATCGGCGTCGCCGCGACGAAGACGTTCACCGCGCAGATCGCCGTCCTCGGCCTGCTCGGCCTCGAACTCGCCCGTCGAAGATCGGAGGGATCGGGCGACCAAATCGAGTCGGAGATCGCGGCCATGTCGCTGCTCCCCGGACGGATCACCGAAGGGCTACAGGCGGAGGCCGAGATTCATCGACTGGCCGAGCGGCTCCACGGGGCGGCCGACGTTCTCTTCCTCGCCCGAGGCCCCCTCTTCCCCATCGCCCTCGAGGGCGCACTCAAGCTGAAGGAGATCTCCTACATTCACGCCGAGGCATACCCGGCCGGGGAGATGAAACACGGACCGATTGCCCTGATCGACGACGAGACCCCGGTCGTGTTCCTGCTGTCGGAGGGCGTCGCCTACGAGAAGGTGCTCGGCAACATCGAAGAGGTCAAGGCGAGGAACGGATTCGTCATCGTCGTGACCGACCGTACGAACGAACCCTCGCTTGCGCGGGTCGCCGACGCCGTGATCTCGGTGCCGCGGATCGATGGGATCTCGCGCCCGATCCTGTTCACGATCCCGCTACAGCTTCTCGCCTACCACACGGCCGTCTGGCGCGGAACGGACGTCGATCAGCCGCGCAACCTGGCCAAGACGGTGACCGTGGAGTGAGCCGCGCGCTGAGTGCGCGGGAATCCGAGCGAATCGGAGAGACGTTGTCGCAGATCCCGTCGATCGCGGCGTTCATTCCCGACGCGTCACCGCCCATCGCCTGACCGATCCTCATCGCCGTCTCCGTCGCGCACGGGAAGATCGACGACGCACGCCCGTTCGCAGCGGGAGTCTCAGGCAGGCCTCGTAGATGCCGAGCAACCGCGCTGTCGACGCCTGAATCGACATCTCTTCAGCCGTTGCGCGCGCCCCGGCAGCGAGTCGGGCGAGCCGCGAAGGGGAAGATACGATCTCGAGCGCGCGACGCGCGAAGACCACTCTGTCTTCCGGGACGAGAACCCCATTTTCCCCGTTTCGGACGACGTCCCGCACGCCGAGTGCGTCGACGGCGACGGCCGGCGTTCCCCCCGCCATCGCCTCGACCAGTACGAGCCCCTGCGTCTCCGTCTTCGAAGCGAACAGGAAGAGGTCGCTCTCCCGATACAGGTCGACGAGTCTTCGCTGATCGAGGAATCCGGGAAACCGCAGCCCCTCGGCAAGTCCGGTCGCCGCCCCAATCTCGGCGAGGGTCGATCGAAGCGGACCGTCCCCGGCGAAAACGAGGACCGATCTTGCGTCCTCGGCGTGGATCAGCGCGAACGCGTCCAATACGAACCGTAGGTTCTTCTCGGACGCGACGCGCCCGGCGTACAAGTAGACGATCGCATCGTCCGGAATCCCGAGTGCGACTCGCGGCGACCAGGCCGTGGGTCGGTCGTAGAGCGTCAGGTCCGGGCCGAACGGAAGGGCAAAGATCGGCCGCCTCACGCCGAACCGACGCAACTCCTCTTCGATCGAACGCGTCGGCACGGTGACGACGGTGCACCGGTTGCACAGCAACGCCGAGTACCGCTCCGCACCCTTCACCGTCGGCCGCAATGGCCGCGGGACGTAGTGCCGGTACTGGCTCAGATACGTATGATAGGTCTGTACGTGCGGAATCCGGCGACGATACGACGCCATGAACCCCGCGTACGCGAGCGAGAACGGCGTGTGGCTGTGGACCAGGTCGAGCGTCGGATAGGTACGCGCCGCCTCGCGGCTGTACGGAACGGCCATCCTCGCCGTCTTGTACGCGAAGACCGGCCCGGCCCGAAATCGGAACACCCCTCGCTCGTCGTCCGACGGCCGATCGTAACGCGGCGCGTAGACGAGCACGTCGTGCCCGAGTCGCTCCAACTCGTCCCGCAGCCGCCGGACGAGAATGCTGACCCCGCTGATCTCCGGCAGATACGCGTCGGTGAACAGACCGATTCGCATCCTAGACCTCCTCCGCGTATACGCATCTCCCGGCCACGTAGACACACTCGACCCGCCGCTCGCCGAGGCGCGCCGGGTCCCGTCGTGGATCCTCGTCCAGGACGACGAGATCGGCGTACGCGCCGACCTCGAGACACCCCTTGATCCCCTCCTCAAACGAGAAGCGGGCTCCTCCCTCGGTGTAGCACGCGATCGCCTCGTCGACGGTCACGCGTTGGACGGCGTACGGCCCGTTGACCGCCGAGTCCAGTCCGTAGATCGGAGCGACCGGCATCCCGTCCGATCCGAACGCGAGCGGCGCACCGGCGTCGAGGACGGACCGAAGCGGATCGGACAGCTCGTCGCGGTCGCGGCCGACACGACGCTCGTTCATCGATCCGGGACCGGACCAGTTCCCGATGAAATTGGGCTGCATCGACAGATGGAGGCCGAGATCCCTGGCACGCTCGATTTGTGACCGTGAAGCGAGTTCGAGGTGCTCGATCCGGTGACGGCGCTCCGGGGAGGACCCGACCGAGACGTGCGTTTGCAGTACCTGCTCGATCGCCCGATCGCCGATTGCATGGATCGCCGTCTGCCAACCCCGCGCTTCCGCCCGCGAGACGATCTCCGCGATCGCCTCGTCTGTGTGGTTGAGCGCCCCGCTCCCGCCGTCGGTGTACGGGACGCTCACCGCGGCGTTCTTCGCTCCAAGAGACCCGTCGGCGAACGCCTTGACACCGCCGAAACGGATCCACGTTCCGTCGAAGCGATCCGGCGCGAGGAGCCGATCGACCTCGTCCGGGGAGGACACGTGCTGGTAGACGGCAACGCGTAGGCGGTTCCGATCTCCCGCGCTGATCAGGACGGGAACCCACGCCGGCTGCGTCATCGTGTGTACCGAGGTGACACCGAGCCGATGGCATTGCGCCGCGGCGGCGGCGAACGCATCGGAAAGAACCGTCTCGTCAGGCCTGATCGATCGAAGGATCTCCCACGACGCCTCTTCCCGGATCTGGCCGCTGTCCGAATCGACCAGAGGTCCGCGGAGGGCCTCGGGGAGCATCTCTGACGCCAACCGGAGCCCCTCCGTGTTGACGACCAACAGGTGTCCGTCGATGCGAACCGCTCCGATCGGCGATGTCGTCGAGAGCCGATCGAGATCCCGGCGCTGCAAGTAGCCCCCGTCCGGCCAGTCGCTTTCGTCCCAGCCGGTGCCGATCGTCCACGCCGACGTTCCGCGCTCGGCCGCCGCCGCCGACAGACGCTCGAGAACCCCTTCGCGAGACCGTCCCGTCAGATCGACGCGCCAACCGATCGCCGCCAGCCCGGTGTGGAAGATGTGCAGATGTGCATCGACGAAGCCGGGCAGGACCGCTCGCCCTCGAAGGTCGAGACGCTCCTCGTCCTCCGGACGGCTCGCCGAGACCGACGCCTCGGAACCGACCGCGATGATCCGAGCGCCCTCGACGGCGAGCGCATCCGCGTCCGGACGCGACGGAAGAACTCCGTTGTGTAGGATCAACCCCCGTCCTCCCTCATCGAGCGGATTCTAGAGTGCACGTAGTGTCGAGGCAACTCCGCGAGACCGCGCCCGTGAATCGAGCGACGGTGCCTGCGAGGTCTCACGATTCCCGACCGAAGCGGCCGAATCGCCGGCCGGACCTCCGTCGCGGTCTTCCATCCTTCTTGCATGTTACTTTCGGCGCGGTTCCATGGAACTTTCGCCGCCTCGGGGTACGCTTGACTCGCTCATGCATTCACTGAGAAACGAAGGCAACGTCTGCAATGGACGCAACACTTGAGGAGAGGGGGTGAATTGCGTGGCGAAGAAAGAAATCCTTGACAAGCTGTCGATCTACATTCCCCAAAAGAAGATGGAGGAGAGGCCGGTTGAGCGCCTAATCGAATTGGGCGAGATGCGTGATCGCTCGATCAACTACCTCGTGGTCGACGCAATCATCCAGTATCTGGAGCGTGAGGAGAAGAAGGCGTAGCGCGTCCTCCGACGAGGACGGCGGCCCCTCACCCACGCACGTCATAGGAAGTGAACCGAATCGGGAAGCCGCGCCTGGCTACGGGCGGCTTCCCTTCCTTTTGGGACGCCGGGAGGGTCGGCTAGAGGAGGCGATCGACGGATTCGAGATCGACGTGCGTCTTGACCAGATCGCGGAGCAGATCGATCTTCGCGTGATCTTCGGCCGTCAGAAGGGGTTCGATCCGCTCGACCTGGAGAGCCACCGCGTACGTGTCTCCGGGAACGAGGAGCAATGGCACCCCCGCCTCGCCGGCGCGAGAGACGACGTGGGCCGGCGGGACGATGTTGTTCGACAGGACGATCGCCGCCGTCCCTCCTGCGTCGATCGCCGCGAGGATCATGTCACTCCGATCGCCACTCGTGATGACGAGCTTCCCCGGCGCACGGATCAGCTCGTCGGACATCGCGGCACCGACCGACATCGCGCCCACCGCCACGTTCCGGATCGTGTTGCTCAGTCCGCTCTCTCCCGCGAGGACGCGGGCGAACAACCGATCGGCGATCGTCGAAACGGAGCGGGTCTGAAGCTCATCGCGATGAGGAATCACGCCGAGGACGTCGATCCCGAGCGCTTCGATCTCCGGAAGATGGATCTCACGAAAATCGTCCCGATGCGTCACCTTGTTGATGATCGCGCCGGCGACGCAACTCTCTTCGGTCCCGACAAACCGTTTGACGTACGCCAAGTCGTCGGCGATCACGTCGTCAGGACCGCCGGCGACGATCAACACGGGAACCTCCAATTCCTTCGAGACGGTCAGCGGGTCGAGAAAGACGGACGCTCCGTACGACAGATCTTTCCCACCCTCGATCATGACCGCATCTCGGTCCCGCCCCGCCGCGCTCACGCTGTCACGCAACGCATCGAAGGCCGACGTTCGGTCGTAGGTATACCGAAGCTTCGAGTGGTCGAACCCGATGCTCGCCGTCTCTGGCTCCTTTTCGAGCCCCAACAGCGTGAAGAAGAGGGAAGCGTCGTAGTCCCACAACCGCTTCTTTCGATACAGCGGACGATCGCCGAACGGCTTGACATAGCCAAACCGCTTTCCTATGGCCTGCGACAGACCGACCAGCAGACTCGTCTTCCCGGCTCCCTCCCGCGTGGATGCGACGATCAGTGACTTCAACGGCCGTTCACCTCCTTCGGAGCGTCGAACAGGATTCTCACATCGACCGCTCGGATCCCTTCCTCTTGATCGTAGACGACGAGCGGGTTGATCTCGATGTCTGTGATCTCCGGGCACCCCACGACCAAGTGGCTGAGCCGCTCGAGCACGCCCGCGACCGCGTCCGTGTCCTTCCGACTCTCCCCACGGACACCGAGGAGGAGCGGATACGAGCGGATGCTCGCGATCATCTCGCTTGCCGTTCTCGGTCCGACCGGCGCCGCGCGAAACGCCACATCCTTCATCACTTCCACGTAGATCCCCCCCAGTCCGAACATGACCACCGGCCCGAAGGACGCGTCTCGCCGCGCCCCGACGATCGTCTCCACCCCCTGGCGAACCATCTCCGCCACCTCGACCCCGGCGATCGCCGCACCCGGCTTGTACGCCCGACACCGCCGCAGGATCGCCTGGTACGCGTCAACGACCTCGCCCTCATCGTCGAGATCGAGCACCACCCCGCCGGCGTCGCTCTTGTGAACGATGTCCTTCGACACGACCTTCATTACGACCGGGTACCCGATCTCCTCCGCCGCCTCCACCGCCTCATCGAGGCTTCGAGCGATCCTCGAAGCCGGCAACGGAAGATCGAGCAGGTCGGCAACCTGCGCCGCTTCATGGGCGAGAAGGAAGCCGCGCTCCTCCTCACTCGCCTTCCTGAGGATCGATCGGACGGTCTCGGTCTCGATCGAGATCTCCGCGGCCTTCTCCGCTCCGCGCTTCGCTCCGCGCCACGATCGGTACAGAGCTCCGAGCGGGGAGACCGCATCGTAGACGTCCCCAAAGACGGGGACGCCCTCGGCTCGGAGGGTCCGGATGATCTCGTCGATCGACTCACCACCGAACAGCGAGAAGACGATCGGCTTCCGGTCCCGATACTCGGCATAGACGTCCCGAAGGAGGCGTTCGAAGCGCGCCGCGTCCGCCGTCGCAGTCTCGCAGTAGAGGGCGATCGCTGCGTGTATTCGATCCTCCTCGAGGACGGCGCCGAGGGCCCGCTCGTAATCTTCCGCATTCGCACCTCCGGTCAGGTCGACCGGATTCTTCGACGAACCGAACGCCGGCATCACGTCGGCAAACGCGCTGTTCAGTACGCCTTGGTCGTCGTACAGCTTGACTCCGTATTCTTCGCACGCATCGGTCGCCAGCACTCCGATTCCGCCTCCGTTGGTCACGATCACCGCCTCGCCCCCGGACGGCGCAGGGGCCGACGCCAGATATCGGACCCAGTCGAATGCCTCCTGGACGCTCGTTGCACGCAGGACGCCGCACTGGCGCATCAGATCGTCGAAGACGGCGTCGGCTCCGGCGAGCGATCCGGTGTGGGAGGCGGCGGCCATGGCTCCGCGTTTGGAGCGCCCCGATTTGATCACCACGACCGGCTTCCGTCGCGTCACTTCGGACAGAGTCCGGACGAGGCGCTCGCCCCCCTTGACCCCCTCGATGTAGAGGAGGATCACGCTCGTCCGCTCGTCGTCGACCAGGTATTCGAGCAGATCCGACTCGTCGAGATCCGATTTGTTCCCGACCGACACGAGGGCCGACAATCCGAGCGACTCGCTCGCCGTCTTCCCGATCATCGCGATCCCCAGGGCGCCGCTCTGGGTGACGATTCCCACGTGCCCGGGACGAATCCCCCCGGGACCGAACGTCGCGTCGAGGGAGGCCGCCGCGGAGTAGATTCCGAACACGTTCGGACCGAGGATCCGTGTGCCGTGCTCCCTCGCCGCCTCGACGATTCGCCGTTCCTCGTCGATCTTCCCGATCTCCGAGAATCCGGACGTCAAGACGACGAGATGACCGACCCCCTTTCGGCCACACGCTTCGACCACCGGAAGGACTGCGCCGGCCGGGATCGAGACGATCGCCACGTCGATCGCCGCGTCGATCGCCTCGATCGACGGATAGATCCGACGGTCGAGGATCTCACCGCCCTTAGGATTGATCGGATAGACGTCGCCCTGATAGCCACCGGAGACAATGTTCTCCACGACCCGGTATCCGATCTTCACCGGGTCGGTCGACGCACCGATCACCGCGATCGCTTCCGGATCGAACAGCCGCTTCATTCCCCTGACCACCCTTCTCACCCGAACAGAAGCTTCACTTGGTAGACGCCGGCTTCACGCCTTCGCTCGATCGAGAACCCGGCCTCCTCGAACAGATGCATCATCGCCTGGTTCTCGATCAGGACTTCCGCCGTGAACCCGAGGAGACCTTCCCGCTTTGCCAGGTACGTGAGATACGAGAGGATCTCCGTCCCGATCCCCTGCCGTTGATAGTCGTCGCGCACGACCAGCGCGACCTCGGCGGTGTGCGTCTGCGCGTCGATCCCGTACTGCCCTACACCGACGACAATCTCTCGCTCCTCGTCCGGAAGAATGGCGAGAATGACCATCTCCGCCGTGTAATCGATCACCACGAACTCCTGCAACCGCTCGTGCGGCATGTCCTTCCGCGCAGAGATGAACCGCCGGTAGATCGACTGGTCCGAGAGCGCGTAGAAGAAGTCCTTGAGGAGCGGCTCGTCGCTGATCCGGACCGGGCGAAGGAGGATCTCCACCCCGGCCCGCGTCGTGCGATACGTCTCGAGCTGTTCCGGATATTCGCCCCGCCTCCCAGGAACGAAGGCCTGATCCTTGTAGATGAACCCGGCCTGTTTCGCCGCCGTGAGCAGCTGAGGCCGAAACGTCGGATGGGCGACGCGAATCAGCTCCATCGCCCGCTCACGAACGCTCTTTCCGTGGAGATACGCGATCCCGTATTCGGTGACGACGTAGTGGACGTCCCCACGGGTCAACGTCACCCCTGTTCCCTCGGACAGCCGCGGGACGATCCGCGAGACCTCCCCCTTCCGCGCCATCGATGGGAGGACGAGGATCGACTTCCCTTCCGGAGCGAGGATCGCGCCGCGCATGAAGTCCGCCTGCCCGCCAATCCCGCTGTAGAACGTGCTCCCGAGCGACTCGGCCGTCACCTGGCCGGTCAGATCGATCTCGAGCGCCGTATTGATCGCCGTCATCTTCCTGATCTGGGAGATCACCGCCGGGCTGTTCGTGTAATCGACCGGCCGGAACGACACGGACGGGTTGTCGTGAAGGTACGCATACGTTTGCTGGCATCCCATCGAGAACGCGGCGACCGTCTTGTTCCGATCGATTGTCTTTCGCTCGTTGTCGATCACGCCGGCCTTCATCAACTCTGCAATCCCGTCACTCAGAAGCTCCGTGTGAACCCCGAGATGGCGCCGATCCCTGAGGTGTTCGAGGATCGCGTCCGGAATGCGACCGTAGCCGACCTGGATCGTCGCTCCGTCCTCGACCAACCGGGCGACGTAGTCACCGATCCGCTCGCAGATGTCGTCGGGCGCTTCCGGCTGGTACTCGAGAAGGGGTTCGTCGTGCACGATGGCGTAATCGATCTCGTCAAGGTGAAGGAACGTGTCCCCGTGCGTCCTCGGCATGAACCGATTCATCTGGCAGATCACGGTGTCGGCGCAGTCGACGGCCGCTCGAACGATGTCGACGCTGATTCCGAGACTGACGAACCCGTGCTCGTCAGGCAACGACGTCTGAACGAGCGCCACGTCGATCGGGACGATGCCACGGTAGAAGAGATTGGGGACCTGACAGAGGAAGATCGCAGTGTAGTCGGCCGCCCCGCGATTCACCGCATCCCTCGTCACGTCGCTGATGAAGAACGAATCAAGGCGGAAGTTCCGCTTCACTTCGTCCTTCAGGTACGGAGCGACCCCGAGTGTCCAGACAGTCACGACCTCCGCATCGAAGAAGGCCTTCGGATGGGCCTCGGTGTACGCGACCAGTTGCTCGACCAGATGCTGCGGTTGGCCGCAGCCGGTGCCGATGAAGATCCGTGCGCCACGGTGGATGCAGGAGAAAGCCTCTTCAGGGGCGGCGAACGTCTCTGCGTGCTCTCGCCGGAGTCTCTCCAGCTTCTCGCCTTCCGTCACCGCTCCTCCCTCGCATCGGACTCCGTCGATTCCGCGAATCGTCCCAAGCCTTAACTTCTTGCGACTCGCCGACGGTACCCGTCAAGCGGCGTTCGAGCGTGACGGACCCGATGTCAACGGTCCGCCAATTCTGCGGGAAGTCCGGGGCCCGGCGCAAGGCGACCGCACCGCCTCGATCGGTCGAAAACAAAAGAGGGCGCAGCGGAAGCGATCCATCGGCCGGGCCGAGCGTGTCCCCCTCATGGACGACCGGCATTCAGGCAGCCTTGCGATGGGGCACGCCTCCGCTGCGTGTCAAGGAGGTGGTATCCTCCGCGGTCCGCTCACGCTCCTCAGCCTCCACCCGGAGACGGGCCGAAGAACGTGATGCGGATCACCATCAAGCATGGAACGGGATCGCTCCCCGTCGATCGATCACCTGCGTCACGCGTCGAACGGCCACTGCGCACCCGTTCGATGAACGCCTGTCCGTCTCCGCTGCTCTCGCTCAGGCTTCGCCTTCCTTGTACCATGCAGCGTACCATGCAGCGGATCGCCTCACCGAAGGAGACACCATGCGAACGGCCTGCCTCTTCCTCGTCGTGCTTTTCGCCGGGTTCGCCGTCTCGGCGGAGCGCGCCTTCACGGCGAGCGGGGAGGCGACCGGTGACGTCGTCCTCCGGTTCTCCGCCGCCAGCATCGCCGCCGAGGTCACCGGATCGGTCCGGCTGGCCGGCTCGCTCGAGATCGACGGGCGATCGATCCGCTTCACCGCCTCCGGCACCGCGTCCGGAGTGGGGAACGTCAGCCTCGCGACGCTCGACCTGACCGCTTGGATCGTCCTCGATGCGACCGGCAGAACCGCCGACGGGGAATCCCTGACGCTCCGCGGCGGGTTGACGATCGACGAGATCCGAGGCCGCGGGTCGGGCGGAACCGCCGGCGATGGTGCCGGCCGCTTCGAGTTCGCTCTGACGACGGAATCGCTGCGGTTGCGCGTTCGTGGGACCGCTGTGGGCTCCGCCTCCGGACGCTTCGTGGTTCCCAGAATCGAATTCGCGATGCAGGTCGACGGCGAGGCGGCATTCGACCTCGACGGACAGGTCTTCGATTCGACGACCATCGAGACCTGCGAACCACCGGACGCCCCGCTCGCACCGTCGACATGGCCGGAGGAACTGGCCGAGGTTCTACGTCAGTACCTGTCGCATTCGCTCGACGAATCTCCAGTCTAGTCGGATTCCGACCGGAGATTCGTCCCGACTTCCGTATAATTGCCGGTTGTGAATCGAACCGAACAGATTGAGGAAAAGCTCAAGTCGAGACCGAAGCCGTCCGGCTTCCCACCGGAGGCCGTCTTACCAGACCACGGTGGGCTCTCCATCGCCAGCATCCCGCAGCTGATTCGCCGAGTCTTCGAGCCGTCTGCCGAGACAACGCAGCTCGGGCTGGCCGCCGATCCGGAGCCGGCGTCACGTGTAGTCCTCTTCGTCATCGATGGGATGGGCTACCGAACGCTCAACCGGCTGATCGACGATGAGGCCGTTCCGACACTTGCTGCGTTGACCGAGCGGGGGTCCTATCTTCCGATCACGTCGGTCTTCCCATCGACAACCGTCAGTGCGCTGACCAGCATCGCCACTGGGCTCCCCCCGATCGCACACGGGATGCTCGGTTATCGTCTCTACCTGCGCGAGATCTCCGCCATCACCGACATGATCCGGCTGCGCCCGATCGACGACGGCACGCCCGCCTCGGATGAGGAACTCGATGTCGGCCGTCTCTTCTCCATTCCGACCTTCTGCGAGCGATTCACCGACGACGGGATTCGGAGCCACGTCCTCCTTCCGCGGTCGATCGCAGGAAGCGGCCTCTCGCGAATCCTCTACCGAGGGTGCAGCCACATCGAGCCGACCTCGGGCCTGGCCGACATGTGTGTCCAGGCACGCCGGATCCTTGCGGAGGCGTCCGACCGAACATTCTTGACGCTCTACTGGCCCGGCCTCGATGCCGTCGCGCACGAGCGCGGCCCGGCCTCCGAGGCGTACCGCGCCGAGGCGGCGGCGATCGATTCGATCCTCGGACGACAACTCGTCGATCACGCTGAGCGAACCCTGCTGATCGTCACCTCGGATCACGGCATCGTAACGATGGAACCGTCGGACTACATCGAGCTCGCCGACCTGTGCTCGCCGACCAAGAGCCTCGCCCACCTCCCGGTCGGCGAGCCGCGGGCGACCTATCTTCACCTCGAGAACGGCGAGCAATCGCCCCAACGGGTCGAGTCGCTTCGCGACGGGCTGTTGCGCATCGGACGAGACCGCGTCGTCTCGTCCGGCTTGCTCGGAAACGGACCGCAGCACCCCGAGGCACTCCATCGGATCGGCGACGAACTGATTGTCTCCACGGCGTCCGCCGGCCTCTACCACCCGTATCCCGGAGCCCCTCGCCTCCGCGGGATGCACGGCGGACTGACCGAAGAGGAGATGCTCGTTCCGCTCATCGCGGCATCCTTGTAGGTGGAAAGGGAGAAGGAGGCGCTGTTGGTCACAATCGGCAAAAGCCGGGATGTCGATCCGATCGTCTACGATGACGGGGAGACAGTCCGCAAGACACACAAGCAGCTTCTGATCGGGGCCGACGACGGCGCAGTCAACTTCGCCATGCGACGATTCACCCTCGAACCGGGCGGCCACACCCCGGACCACACGCACCCGTGGGAGCACGAGGTCTACGTGCTCGCCGGACGGGGCGAGGTCGTGTTCTCCGATGGCTCAGCCCCCGTCGAACCGGGCGACTTCGCCTTCGTGCCGCCGATGGACGAACACCAGTTCGTCAACACTGGCGACGTTCCGTTCGAATTCCTCTGTGTCGTGCCGATGGAGGGTGAGTCGTAGAGATGTCTGAGCACGTCGTCGTCTGCATGAGCGGCGGCGTCGACAGCACCGTCGCCGCGCTGCTTCTCAAGCAGGCGGGCCACGAGGTCGTCGGTCTCACATTCTGGTTCTGGTCCTTCTCGAATGCCCCAGACTACGCCGGGCGGACGAAGTGCTGCGCCCTGGACGCAGCCGCGCTGGCGGCCGCCGAAATCGGCATCCCGCACGAGACGATCGACGCAAGCGACGCGTTCGAGGATCTCGTCGTTCGCGATTTCGTCGACCGGTACCGGAACGGGGAGACGCCGAACCCTTGCGGCCGATGCAATCGATTCCTCCGATTCGGCCGGGCGCTCGACTACGCCCGAGAACGCGGCTTCGACGCTGTCGCCACCGGCCACCACGTTCGGATCACCCGACAGGAGGACGGACTCCTCGCCCTTTGCCGGGGAGCCGATCGGTCGAAGGACCAGTCCTACTTCCTGTACGGGCTGGGACAACGCGAGCTCGCCGATCTCCGATTCCCCGTCGGCGATTGCACGAAGGCACAGGTGACGCAGATGGCGAGAAAACGTGGCCTGACGTGCGCGGATCTGCCTGAGAGCCAGGATCTCTGTTTCGCCCTTCACGGGGAGACAGCATTCCTGTTCGACGAAGCCGACTTCACCCCCGGTCCGATCGTCGATCTCCACGGGCGCAAGATCGGAACCCACAACGGCCTACCGAACTACACGATCGGCCAACGCCGCGGGCTGGGGATTCCGACGACCGAGCCGCTCTACGTCGTCGACATCGACACAACGACGAACACCCTAGTCGTCGGGACAGCGTCGGCGCTCGTCCGTTCGAAGCTGACCGCCGTCGACGCGAGCTACGTTGCAGGGAGCCCACCGGACGCGGGAACGCGCGTCGACGCGAAGATCCGCTATCGATCTCCCCCGAGCCTCGCGACCTTCACTCCGCTGACCGAAGCTCGATTCTCACTCGAATTCGACACGCCACAACGGGCGATTGCGCCCGGTCAGATCGCAGCAATCTACGCCGGGGACCGCATCCTCGGTGGCGGGACGATCGCCCGCCCGACTCGCAACACCTGACGTTCCGAGCGAAGCCACCTTCTCGTACAATCCGGCTCGGAGGGGTGGGTGAGCGGACGAAACCACCGGTCTTGAAAACCGGCAGGCCGCG
>CAZUIM010000012.1:0-77911 GCA_964620325.1 uncultured Thermotogae bacterium | reverse complement strand
CTGAGACTTCCCCCTTGACAAACGGCGCGCTTTCAGAGATGTCCCCGGAATTCCGAACGTCGAGCATGAGTCCCGAAGGAACTCGTAAGCAACTCAGCTTCTGAGTTGCCGTTGCCCTTCGATACAGCGTCTGACCACTTCTACCGTTGCCGTCTGGTCCCACTCGTAGAGCCGAACCGCGCGCCAATCGGGACACGATCGCTTAGCATGGACACGCTTCGGATTGAGGTTCGAGTCTACGGCTCAGTTGCGAGCCTGGATGCAGCAGAAGGGAGTCCTCGAATGGCCTGGATACGCGTCATCGGTGAGCAGGAGGCGGACGAGGCGTTGCGCAACGCCTACGAGCGAATTGGGAAGGCCCGTGGGAAAGTCGCCAACATCCTCAAGATACAGAGCCTCCGCCCAACCGCAATGGAGGCCCACATTGATCTCTACAAGGCTATCATGTTCGGACCATCGAACGTCTCACGCGAAGAGCGCGAGATGATCGCCGTTGCCGTATCCTCGGCGAACCATTGCGCCTATTGCGTTGCCCACCACGGAGAAGCTCTCAAACACTACTGGCGCGATGCCGAGCGGGTAGAAGCCTTCATCGAGCGACCCGACATGTCAGAGCTGTCTGCTCGAGCCAAGGCGATGCTTCAGTACGCCGTGAAGCTGACGCGCCAACCGGACGAGATCACAGAGGACGATGTCGGGAGACTGCGTCGCGTGGGGCTCTCTGACCTTGACATCCTCGACATTGCACACGTCGTCGCCTACTTCAACTTCGTCAATCGGATGGCAGTCGGACTCGGCGTCGAGTTCTCCGACGAGGAGACACAGGGCTACAAGCACTGATGCGGGCGCTGTTCATGCAGCTCGCCGATGCTGGAAACCATCATCACACAGCAGTTGGCGAGCCCGTTCTACATTCAGCTCCCCGGAGTTCAAAGGCGTCCGTGAGGTTCGTCCGCAACACTCCATAAACACGGATGTTTGATTCCGTGTACGCCCGGAGAGACTCGAGACCCCGCCTGTCCTACGGACAGGTTACGGCCTCTGGTTCATCGAGCGACTGCAGACTCCAGGTGGTTCATCGCCACCCAGACGAATGCCCCGAGGCGGATCAGCGAGTGACCCGCCTCGGGGCAGTACGCCCGGAGGGACTCGAGACCCCCGGCCGTCCCACTGGACGGCTTGTCGAGACCGCTGCGCGGTCCGATAGGCGTTCTCGCACTCCAAAGACAAGAAGCGAACGCACGGTCGCTCTGCGACCGCACGCTCGCTTCTACGCCCGGAGGGACTCGAACCCCCAACCCCCGGTTCCGAAGACCGATGCTCTATCCAGTTGAGCTACGGGCGCGTTCGTACTTGCAGGCATCGATGGCCCGTGAGTACGGAAGAGTCTTGCTGGGAGGAGCGACGGGATTCGAACCCGCGACCCTCAGGACCACAACCTGATGCGCTGCCGCTGCGCCACGCTCCCCATGGTTCGCTTTCACGCCCGGGAGGATTCGAACCTCCGACCGACGGCTTAGAAGGCCGTTGCTCTGTCCCCTGAGCTACGGGCGCATGTGCGTTTCTTCGAAACGCATCACGTTTCCGCTCCGCGGAAGCCGCTCCGCTTGCCTCCAGGGCGATGATAAGCCCGCCGCGGAACTCGCCCACGGCGAACTCCCGGGCGGTCTCCGGTTTGCGGAACCGCTTCAACTCCCGCTCGAGGACGTTGTTTCCCCGTCGTTTCCAATCGGGGAATCGACGTCTCGTAGCCAGTGTGCGTCGGACGTTTCGCCTTGTCAACATCGACCGACCCGGCCCACGAATCCTCGAGCGCCGCTCGAATCGCCGGGCGGATCGTCGGTGAGCGGAAGACGGGAATCGAACCCGCGTCACTGGCTTGGAAGGCCAGAGCTCTACCATTGAGCTACTCCCGCTGGTCGGAGAGGCCGGATTCGAACCGGCGGCCTCAGCGTCCCGAACGCTGCGCGCTGACCAAGCTGCGCCACTCTCCGTCGGACTGCAGGAGGAAGACAACCGGCGCCACGCCGCTGCTGCCGTGGCGCCGGTCAAGCTCTTCCTTTGCCTGGCGTTTACAGCGTGACGAATCCCAGCTGTCGATTGCGCAGAATCGTCAGTGTAATCGCGGTGTCCTCATCGATCTCGGACAACGTGTCGTTCCACTCACTCACCGACGTGACCGGCTGATGATTCACTTCCAGGATCACGTCTCCCTCAGCCAACCCCGCGGTGTCCGCGCGACTTCCGGCAGCTACCTCGATTATGACGACACCATCAGTCGAATTCAATCCCAGGTGCCGTGCGACGATCGGGGCGATCGCCTCGACGGTCAGCCCGAACTTCGATTCGGCCTCGATCTCTGGCGTACTCCCTTCGTATCCGACCAGTTCCTCTTCGCTCGGACGGATGTCGAGGGTTACGTCGAACGTCAGGGGCTCGTCCCCGCGCATCACCTCGATCTCGACGTCGGTGAAGGCGCCGAGAAGACCGATTTGACGGACGAACTCGTCCGCGTCTTCGATGACGACGTCGTTGACTCGGGTGATGATGTCTCCGACCTGGATGCCGGCCAGCGCGGCCGGGTCACCGGGAAAGACCTGGGCGACCAGAGCGCCCGTGGCGTTCGGGTCGACACCGAATTCCGCAGCGGTCTCCGCGGTGACGTCGGCGATGCTGACGCCGACCCAGCCGCGGGTCACCGATCCGGACTCGACGAGTTGCGCCAGGATGTCTCGGACGCTGTTGATCGCGATCGCGAAATTGATCCCTTCGACCGAGACCCCGCTCGACGAGTTCCGAGCGATCAGCGTGTTGATTCCGATCACCTCGCCGGCCGAGTTGACGAGCGGTCCCCCGCTGTTGCCGGGATTGATCGCGGCGTCCGTCTGGATCAGGTTATAGTAGTTCCCGATCCCCGACGGCTTTGCGACGTCACGGTCGATTGCGCTGATGATCCCCAGCGTCACGGTGTACGAAAGGCCGAGCGGATTGCCGATCGCGATCGCCCAGTCGCCCTTCTCGACGGTGCTCGAGTCGCCGAGGCGCGCGATCGGAAGGTTCGACGTGTCCCCCAGCGGGCGCAGGACAGCGACATCGATGACCTCGTCCGTTCCGACGACCTCGGCGGGCCAGGACCCGTCGTCGGCCGCGGTCAGGGTGATCGTGTCGGCGTTTTGGACGACGTGTGCGTTGGTCAACACGTACACCTCGCCCGCGTATTCGATCGCGAACCCGCTTCCGACCGACTCGGTCTCGCGCTCCTCGGGAAGACCTCGGAATCGGTCCCCGAAGAAGTGTCGGAAGAACGGATCCCCGTACAGCTCAGAGAACGGACTGGCAACCTCCGTGGTTCCCGTCACGTCGACGAGGAGCACGGCCGGTCCGACGGCTGCAATGGCGCTCTTGATCGCCGTCTCGCCGGATTCGGTGATCGCTTGGTCGGAGTCCGCGGTCTGTGCGACGGCCGGAACGGAGGCGACGGACAGCTGTCCATCCGGGAGGCTCACCCATGTGACCGTCACGCCGGCGGCCAGAACGATGGCGGCCACGACGCCAATGAATAGCGACTTGCGCATAGCATTCCTCCTTGGCAAGAATCTAGATCCATACATCCGATTGATGATTCGTCGGGAATGTGAAGGGACTGTGAAGATCTCCGGGCACGAGAATGTGACTTCGAACGAACGTCAGATCCGGGCGATTGCGGCCTTCTCGGGCGGCCTGGACAGCATCCTCGCCGCCCTTCTCGTTCGCCGGTGCGGCATCGACGTGACGCTCCTTCACGTGCAGCACCTGTTCAGCGCCGACGAGCGCGGTCGAGCGAGGATTCGCGCGGTCGCCGAGCGCGTCGGCCTTCCGTTGCGAATCGTCGACGCCTCGGAAGAGCACCTCGAAGTCGTCCGCACGCCGAAGCACGGTTACGGGCGGGGAATGAACCCGTGTATCGACTGCCGCATCTTCACACTCAAGGCAGCGAAGCGGGTGATGGAGGAGTTGGAGGCCGAGTTCGTGATTACCGGCGAGGTGCTCGGCCAACGTCCGAAGTCACAGCACCGGCGGGCTCTGCTTCAGGCGGAGGAGGAGAGCGGTCTCGGAGAACGACTCCTTCGACCGCTTTCGGCGAATCTGCTTCCGGACAGCCTGCCGGTCAAACAAGGGTGGCTCAGGAAGGACGATCTGCTGGCGATCGAGGGGCGGAGCCGCGACGTTCAGATGAAGCTCGCCGAGGAACTCGGGGTCGAAGACTACCCGCAGCCGGCCGGGGGCTGCTTGCTGATCGAACGGCCGTATGCGGCGCGGGTTCGCGACGCGTTCGAGCATCGCGGAAGGGAGAACGTCGATCTCGAGGGGTTCCGGCTGCTGAAACTCGGTCGTCAGTTCCGGCTGTCGCCCGGGACGAAGGTGATCGTCGGACGCAACGAGTGGGAGAACGAAGCGCTCGCCGGATTCGCGGACGGTCGGATCCGGATTGAGCCGGTGGACGTGATGGGGCCGACGTCGCTGATCGAAGCGGACGGCGATGTGCCCGATGTCGAAGTGCATCAGGCGGCCGCTCTCGCGGCTCGCTACTGCGACGCAGAGGAGGATGCGCGCGTCGTCTTCGAGGTCACTGCGGGGGGGCGAAGCCGCCGGGTCGAGGTCGAGCCGCTCTCGCCGGACGATCCGCGGATCGTCGATTGGCGGATTGAGTAAGGTCGGGATCCGCAGGCCACGGTCGACGGTTCCCGGTATAGTTTGTTACAGGTTCGCGAACCGCGAACTGTGAACCGCGAACTGCGCACCGTGAACCGCGAACATCGGCTCCTCACGAAATCAACGTCAGTGCTTCCGTCCGTTGAGCCGGATTCCGATAGAAGCTCCCTCGGATCGCCGAGGTGACCATCGAGGATCCGGTCTTGCGGACTCCACGAAGCGTCATGCACAGGTGCGTCGCCTGCAGACGGACGAGGACACCGAGCGGATCGAGCTTTCGAACGAGCGCGTCGGCGATCTGTTGCGTCAGGCGTTCCTGGAGCTGCGGCCGGGACGCGGCGATGTCGACTGCGCGTGCCAACTTGCTCGCACCGACGATCCGACCGTTCTGTGGAACGTAGACGATGTCGGCCGTGCCGATGAACGGAAGGAGATGGTGTTCGCAGAGCGAATGGAACGGGATCTGCTTCATCACGATCATCTCCTCGTAGCGCTCCTTGTAGACGACCTCGAGGACGTCGCCCGGATCCCGATCGATGTGCGCGAAGAACTCGGCGTAGGCCGCGGCGACCCGGCGGGGCGTGTTCTCGGCCACTTCGGAGTTGACGTGATCGGAGCCGATGGCGGCGAGGATCTCGACGACGGCTTGTTCGATTCGGTCTCGATCCATGGTCACTCTCCCCTTTCGCGAGAGGATAGAAGCGGGGGCGGCCGGCGACAAGATCCGGCGGCCGCATCCGCGCTGTTTATGAGACAGGAACGGCGTTTGAGGAATAGGCGTCGGTCCTCTACACTAGAGAGAAGATCCGGTGCAGGCGGAGTCCGACCGGTGATCACGAATCATGAGGAGGACGAGATGACGGCACCGCCGGGATACCGCGTGATCGCGGAGATGAATTACGAACCGGCTGCAGTGGAGCGTGGATACACCGGAACATCCCTCTACGTCAACGTTGGGACGGGCTCGATGGAGAGCCGGCCGGTCACACAGCAAATGAAGGACGTCTTCGTCGGAGGGCGCGGGTTCGGCCTCTGGTGTCTGTGGAACGCGGTCGAGCCGACCACCAAGTGGGACGATCCGGAGAACGAAATCGTCATCTCTGCCGGTCCGGTCGCCGGGACGACGGCGTATCCCGGATCGGGCAAATCGATCGTCGTCAGCCTGTCGCCGCTCACCGGGAACGTCATCGATTCGAACGCCGGAGGATACTTCGGGCCGTACCTGAAGTTCGCCGGTTGGGACGCGATCGAGCTTCAGGGAAAGGCGACGGAGAATGTCGTCGTCTACGTCGACGGGACGAAAGGAGTCGTCCGACTCCTGACCTGCCCGGAGGACGACATCAACACGCATGTTCTCGCCGACCGGCTGATGACCGCGTTTGCCGATTCCGATGCACCGCGCGACGTGGCGGCCGTCTCGACCGTCACCACCGGAGTCGCCGCCGAGACGTCTCGATGGGGATGCCTGAACCTCAGTTTCTATGACCTGAAGCGACAGGCGGTCCGCGTCAAGCAGGCGGGACGTGGGGGGACGGGGACCGTCCTCCGTGAAAAAGGGATCGCCGCCGTCATTGTGAAGAGTCCCGGGGTTCGCCCCGATTCGAACCGACCGGCCGATCTGAGCAAGGTGCAGGCGATCGGCGCCCGGATCAACAAGGAGATCCTCGAGCTCGACGAGAGCCAGTGTGACATGCGTCGAGTCGGGACGGCGCACCTGGTCGAGATCATGGACGAGTACGACCTGCTGCCGACGCACAATTACAAGTTCGGCTCGCATCCGAACGCAGGGGAGATCTCTTCCCCGGTTTGGCGGGAGCGATTCGGCCAAGGGATGCCGGACGGCTGCTGGCTCGGCTGCACGATGTCCTGTTCGCACGCGGTCGACGACTTCGAGTTGAGAACCGGCCCGTACAAAGGGCAGAAGGTCTTGGTCGACGGACCGGAGTACGAGACTGCGGCCGGCTGTTCGAACATGGGCATCCACGATCCGAGCTTTGTCCTCGAGCTCAACTTCTACTGCGACACCTACGGAATCGATACGATTTCGTTCACGACTGGGCTCGCCTTCGTCATGGAGTGCTACCAGAACGGGATCCTCGACTCTGACAAGACCGGCGGACTGGATCTCTCGTTCGGCAGCGGCGACGCGGCGTTGGAGGTTCTTCATCAGATGGCGCGTGGCGAGGGCTTCGGCACGATCATCGGGCAGGGCATTCGGCGGATGAAGGCGCGCTTTGCCAGCGAGTTCGGCGCCGATCCGAGCTTCCTTCGCGACATCGGAATGGAGGCGAAAGGGCTCGAGTACTCGGAGTACGTCACCAAGGAGTCCCTGGCGATGCAGGGGGGCTACGGCCTCGCCCTGAAAGGGCCGCAGCACGATGAGGCGTGGCTGATCTTCATGGACATGGTCAACAAGCAGATTCCGACCTTCGAGGACAAGGCGGAAGCACTCCACTATTTCCCAATGTGGCGGACGTGGTTCAGTCTCGTCGGGCACTGCAAGCTTCCGTGGAACGACATCGAGCCGGCCGACAACGCACGGACGGCCGAGCCGGCGAAGGTGCCGGAACACGTCGACAACTACTGCAAGGTGTTCGAGGGCGTGACCGGCATTCCGGTCAGCCCGGACGATCTGATCCGTCAGTCCGAGCGCGTCTACACGTTCCAACGCGTCTTCGGGGTTCGGATGGGCTTCGGGACGCGTGAACACGATGCGATTCCGTATCGATCGGTCGGGCCGGTGACCGAAGAGGAGTACGAATCGCGCACCGAACGGTACGACGCACAGCTTCGAGAAGACGCCGGCGTCGATCCGGCGGGGCTTTCGACGCGTGAGAAGGTCGACCGACTGCGCGCGTACCGGGAGAGTCAGTACGAGCAGCTGATCGACGCGGTCTACAAGCGACGTGGATGGACGAAGAACGGGGTTCCGACGATCGCGAAGCTGCGGGACCTCGGAATCGATCTCCCCGAGGTGGTCGCCGTTGTCGAGCCGTACCAATAGCGCATCGAACGGGATCTCTTGAAGCGGATCGGCATCCTCGGAGGATGCTCTCCGGAGTCGACGGTTGAGTACTACCGCCACATCACGCGGGAGTACACGCGGCGATTCGGCGACTACGGATACCCGGAGATCGTCATCTACAGCGTGTCGTTCCAGCGATTCGTCGAGTGGATGAGGGTCGGGAATTGGCCGGCTCTTGCTGCGGCGATCGACGATGGGCTCCGCGTTCTCGCGGAGGCGGGGGCGGACGTCGGACTGATCGCGAGCAACACGTTTCACCGCGTCTTCGATGAAGCGACGGCGTCGACGCCGATCCGGATGGTCTCACTTCTCGACGTGGTGGCGAAACGGCTCGTCGACCTCGGGTGTCGCCGTGCCGGGTTGCTGGGTACGGGGATTACGATGACCGGCTCCTTCTATCCGAGTCGCCTGGCAAACGAAGGGATCGAGACGATCGTTCCGCCGGCCGAAGCGCAGGGAGCGGTCGATCGGATCATCTTTGAGGAGCTCACTCGCGGCACCGTAACGGGCGAAGCGAAGGAGGCGCTCCGATCGATCGCGATGCAGCTGGTCGACCGTGGCGCCGGTGGGATCGTTCTCGGGTGCACCGAGTTGCCGTTGCTGATCGACGAGGGCGACCTTCCGGTTCCGATTCTGAACACGACGGTCTTACACGCGAGCGCCGGACTGGCGGCGGCGCTCGCGTAACCGGTCGCCTCCGCAGTCTGCGATTCGGGAGCGAGCCGCCCTCCATCGAACGTCCCCGGCGGGATTCCTCTTCTGAAGGGGGTTTTCCTTCATTTCGCCCGGCGGGGTGCCGCTCCCGGATTGCGCTCGCCCGCGAAGGGGCCGAAAAACGCCTGTGATTGAAAGCCAGACTGCGTTTCGCTACAATCTGTTCGGGTGGTGACATGGCGAAGCAACCGCAGGCCTCCGGGACCTACGAGGCCGACCAAATCAAGGTACTCGAAGGCCTGGAGCCCGTACGGCTTCGGCCGGGGATGTTCATCGGGTCGACCGGTCAGAGCGGCTTGATGCACCTGATCGAGGAGGTCGTCGACAACAGCATCGACGAGGTTCTCGAAGGATACTGCTCCGAGATTCGTGTCGTCGTTCACGAAGACAATCGCGTTTCGGTGTCCGACAACGGCCGAGGGATGCCGGTGGGCGTCCATCCGGAGTCGGGGATCCCGGCGCTCGAATTGGTGATGACGACCCTCCACGCGGGCGGCAAGTTCGACAACAAGAGCTATCACGTGAGCGGTGGACTGCACGGTGTCGGGGTGTCGGTCGTCAATGCCCTGTCGGAGTACCTCACGGTCGAGGTCCGTCGAGACGGGAAGATCTATCGACAGGAGTTCTCGCGCGGTGAGAAGCTGGGCGAGATCGAGGTCGTCGGCAAGACGAAGGAACGGGGGACGACGACGACCTTCCGTCCGGATCCACAGGTCTTCGACGAGATTCGCTACAACTTCCCAAAGCTGTCACACCGTCTGCGCGAGCTGTCCTACCTGAACGGGGGACTGCTGATCATCCTCGAGAACGAGGCGGCCGGGATCACGCGGAGATTCCAGAACAAGGGCGGGATCGTCTCCTTCGTCGAAGAGCTGGCCTCCAAGAAGGACCCACTCCATCCGAAGCCTCTCTACATCCAGGGGAGCGAGTCGGGAATCGAGATCGAGATCGCGCTGCAGTGGACGGGTTCGTACGACGAGTCGATCCACGCGTTTGCGAACAACATCAACACGATCGACGGCGGAACCCACATCACGGGGTTCAAGTCTACGCTGACGAAATTCATGAACGATTACGGGCGAGACAAGAAGATCCTGACGAAGAAGGATCCGAACTTGCGGGGAGAGGACATCCGCGAGGGACTCGTCTCGATCATCAGCGTCAAGATCCCGCAACCGGAGTTCGAGGGGCAGACGAAGACGAAGCTCGGGAACCCCGAAGTGGCGAGTCTCGTCGGCAACATCCTGCAGGAGCAGCTCGGGATCGTGTTCCAGAAGAAGCCGAAGATCGCTCGAACGGTGATCGAGAAGTCGGTTCAGGCAGGGCGCGCCCGTGTCGCGGCGGCGAAGGCGCGGAAGATGGCTCGCAGGAAGGGACCGCTCGCTTCGACCGCCCTGCCCGGGAAGCTGGCCGACTGCTCGAACCGGAATCCGGAGGCGTGTGAGTTGTTCATCGTCGAGGGAGACTCGGCCGGCGGGAGTGCAAAACAGGGGCGGGATCGGAATTTCCAGGCGATCCTTCCGCTGCGCGGGAAGGTCCTGAATGTCGAGAAGGCGCGCCTCGCGAAGCTTCTGGACAACACGGAGATCAAGGCGATGATCACGGCGGTCGGAACCGGGATTCGGGAGGAGTTCGACGTCGATCGGCTTCGGTATCACAAACTGATCATCATGGCCGACGCCGACGTCGACGGAGCCCACATTTGTACGCTGATCCTGACGTTCTTCTTCCGCTACCTGCACAAGCTCGTCGAGGACGGCTTCGTCTACATCGCCAAACCGCCGCTCTATCAGGTCAAGAGCGGGAAGAAGACGGACTACTTTCACACGGACGAGGAGCTCAACACGTACCGAAAGGAGCATCCGGGCGGCTTTTCGCTGAAGCGGTTCAAGGGGCTCGGTGAGATGAACCCGCAAGAGCTCTGGGAGACGACGATGAACCCGGAGAATCGGATTCTGAAGCGAATCGAGATCCGGGACGCGCTGGAGGCCGACGAGATCTTCTCGACGCTCATGGGAAGCGATGTCGCGCTGCGCCGCGATTTCATCTGGGAGAACAGCGACAAGATCACGGCGCTCGACATCTGATCGGAGCCGAGGCGGTTCCGGCGAAGGAGGTCATCATGGGACGACGAGTCATCCTCTGTGCCGTCATGGTTGCGGTTCTCCTCGGGACGGGCGCGGCGGCGACGACGATCGGTCTCGGTATCGGATTCGACCCGACGGGACTCGTGGTCATCAGCGCGTTGACGGAAACGTCGATCACGGGTGCACTTGAGATACGCGCGGAGGCCGGGTTCTCCACCGACGAGATCGCCGGGTTGATGCTGGCGACCGGGACGCTCTTGTACCACTACCCGGCTCCGCCGGTCGACCCGTTCATCGGAATCGGGGCGGGGGTCGCGCTGACGCCGCCGCCGTTCTCGACCGGCGTCGTCATGGAGGCCGTCGGCGGGTTGCGGGTGATCCCCCTGGAGCCGATCTGCCTCTACGCGCAAGTTCGCTACCTCGTTCGGTGGTCGGGGGCCGGGATTACGACGGGCCCCATTTACGAAGCCGGGCTGCAGTTGCGGTTCTAGATGGGATGGGCGATCGGCGTGGTCCTCGGCGGGATCACGCTCCTTTGGATCGCGTGGAATCTCACCCTCGATGCCCTCTGGCAGCCGACCGACCGGGTTACGTTGCAGCGCATTCTCTTCCTCGCTGAACTCCAGGAGGGCGAGCACGTCGTCGATCTCGGTTGCGGCGACGGACGGATCGTCATCGCGGCGGCCCGCGATTTCGGCGCGCGCGCGACCGGCGTCGAGATCGATCCGTTCCGCGTCTTCTGGGGCCGTCTGTGGATCCTCCTCGTCGGCGTTCGGCGGCGAGCGCAAATCGTCCGCGGCAACATGTACACGTTCGACGTCTCGGACGCAGATGCTGTGATCCTCTTCTTGTCGCCGACCGCCAACTTCAAGTTGCAGGAGCGTCTGCGTCGGCAATTGAAGCCGGGCGCGCGGATCGTTTCGTACTATCATCCGATGTGGGGTTGGACGCCGGACGAGGTCGGCGAGGCGCGAGACGGGTATCGAATCTACGTGTACCGGATGTGAGGTCCGTGTCCGAGGCGATGCGTTTGACCGAACTGACTGCGGCGCTCGGCGCCGAGCCGGAGGTCGGATGGGGGAACGTTCTCGTCACCGGCGTCTGTGAGGATTCCCGGCGCGTCGCACCGGGTGACCTGTTCGTGGCGATTCCCGGTACGACGCTCGACGGAGCGGCGTTCGCCGCCGCCGCCGTCGAGCGCGGTGCGGTCGCCGCCGTCGCTGAACGTCCCTTGGAGCTTTCGGTTCCGACGGTCGTGGTCTCCGACGCGCGCCGCGCCCTCGCCCTCGTTTCCGCTCGGTACTTCGGCGATCCGACGGAGCACTTGCACACGATCGGGGTGACGGGAACGAACGGGAAGACGACGGTCTGCCACTGGGTGGCCCATCTCCTCGGATCGAACCGATGCGAGATGATCACGACGGTCGAGAACGAGCGACGCGGCATTCGCGCGATGACGACGCCGTCGAGTCCGGACGTACAGCGGGTCGCGAATGGAGCGGTTCACGCGGGCAAGGCGCATCTGATCATCGAAGCCTCGTCGATCGGCCTCGCCCAACGGCGGCTCGATGCGGTCTCGTTCGACGTTGCCGCGTTCATCAATCTGACCCACGATCACCTCGACCTGCACGGCGACCTTCCTCGGTATCGCGCGGCGAAGGCGGCCTTGTTTGCCGGACTCGCACCGACGGCGTGGGCGGTCGTCAACCGAGACGATCCGCACAGCGAGGCGATGTTGGCGGCGACGCGGGCGCGGGCGTTCACCGTCGCGAGACAACGGGCGGCCGACCTGACGGCGAGCGATGTCGTCGCCGGACTGGATCGGTGCGAATTCCGCCTTTCGCATCGAACCCAAATCTGCGACGTTTCACTCCCGGCTCCCGGTGTACACAGCGTCGACAACGCGCTCGTCGCGGTCGGGGTTGCGGTTTGCTCCGGTCTTCCGCTCTCGGTCGCCGTCGAGCGCCTGCGGGGGGTCCCGCGGATTCCGGGGCGTGGGGCGGTCTACCGGCACCCTCGAGGTCGGACGGCGATCGTCGACTTCGCCCACAATCCGGACGCCTTGCAGCGAATCCTTGAGGAGTTGCGTCCGGGATTCAAACGGATCGTCGTCGTCTTCGGTGCCCCGGGGGAGAGCGACCGCGCCAAGCGACCGATGATGGGACGGATCGCCGCGCGCCTGGCCGATCGGGCGATCCTGACGGCCGACAATCCGAAGGGAGAGCCTGCCGAGACGATCATCGACGAGATCGCGCGGGGCCTGCGCGACGCCGGCGGCGATTGGGAGGTTTGCGTCGACCGCGCCGAAGCGATTGCTCGTGCGGTTGCGCAGACCGGCCCGGGCGATCTTGTCCTGGTCGCCGGGAAGGGGCACGAGTCCTACCAGATCATCGAAGGGGAGTTCGTGCCGCACGCGGACGGCTCGGTCCTTCGAGATCTCGGATTCGAGCCGGTCGGCGCGGCCGATGAGGGGGAGACCTTCCGAAGGGAGGCTTGAGCGGCGATGGGAACGGGTGATCGAACGAGCGGGGCCGGGATCGACCTACTGCTGGAGAACGCGCGGTTTCTCGACGTCTTCTCGGGGCGATTCCGGGAGGGGAGCGTGACCGTCTCCGACGGTCGGGTTCGAGGCTTCCGTGCGCCGAAGACCGGCGACGTGAAGAAGGTTCGTGATCTCCGAGGTGCGTGGGTGATCCCCGGATTGATCGACGCTCACGTGCACATCGAGAGCTCGCAGCTCACACCGGGGCAGTTCGCTCGAGCCGTCGTCCCACGAGGGACGACGTGTGTCATCGCCGATCCGCACGAGATCGCCAACGTGATCGGCCTCGATGGGATTCGGTACATGCTCGCGGCGACGGAGGCGATTCCGTTTCGCGCCCGGTTCATGGCGCCGTCGTGTGTTCCGTCGAGCCCGTTCGAAACGACCGGCGCCGTCCTCGGAGCTGAAGAGATCGCCGAGGTTCTAACGTGGGAGCGGGTTCTCGGTCTCGGTGAGGTGATGAACTACCCCGGCGTGGTGCACGGAGACCGATCGGTCACAGCGAAGCTCGAAGCGGCCAGGGGACGACCGATCGACGGACATGCACCCGGGCTCTCCGGGCCGGAGCTCTGGACCTACGTTGCTGCCGGACCGAGGACCGATCACGAGTGCACCACGATCGAGGAGGCGCGGGAGAAATTGTGCGCGGGGATGACGATCCTCATTCGCGAAGGGACGACGGCGCGCAACCTCGATGCGCTCCTTCCCGTGTTGTCGGAATGGACGGCTCCGTTCGTTCACTTCTGCACCGACGATCGGCATCCCGAGTCCCTCCTCGACGAGGGGCACGTCGACGGCTTGGTCCGTCGAGCGATCGCCGGCGGCGTGTCTCCGGAGGTCGCGATCGCCGCAGCGACGATTCACCCGGCGAGAACGTACGGGCTCCACGACCTCGGGGCGATTGCCCCCGGCTATCGGGCGGATCTGGTCGTTCTCTCGGATCTGGACGCGTTCGAGGTTCGCGAGGTCTACGTCGGCGGCCTCCTCGCGGCGGCGGACGGCGTCCCGCATTTCGACGTTCCGTCGACGGTCGATCGATCCGTTCGAGGCACCGTCCGGATCGATCCGGCGAAGATCTCGTTCCGCGTCGCGGCGGAGGGGGCGGAGGTGCGGACGGTCCGGCTCATCGAGGTCTCCGGCGACCAAGTGGTCACTGGGGCCTCCGAGGTCGTCATCCGACGCCGGGACGGCCAGTTCGGCTCCGATCCGGAGAACGACCTGCTGAAACTGGCAGTGATCGATCGACACACTGGGTCGGGTGCGACCGGGATCGGCTTCGTCCGCGGTCTCGGCCTCTGCCGTGGAGCGATCGCTTCGTCGGTCGCCCACGACGCCCACAACATTGTCGTCTCGGGTGCCTCGGACGCGGAGATGCAAAGAGCGGTCGAGGCGGTGGTGAGCATCGGGGGAGGACAAGTCGTCGTCGACGGCGACGAGGTCGCCGCGGCGCTCCCGTTGCCGGTCGCCGGCTTGATGTCCGATCGACCGCTCGCCGAGGTGGCGGCCGATGTCGGACGACTGACCGAAGCGGTGCGACGGCTCGGATCGCCTCTGCCGGCTCCGTTCGCGACGCTCTCGTTTCTCGCCCTTCCGGTGATTCCTCACCTGAAGTTGACCGATCGAGGCCTCGTCGACGTCGATCGATTCAGGATCGTCCCGTTGTTCCTCGATTCGGAGTAACGCTTCGGGGCTCAGGATGACCGGGCTCTAGTCGGTCTCGAGCAGCGCGGCGACGATCCGCTCCAATCCGAGGGCGCGGGATCCCTTGACGAGGACGACGTCCTCCGGGCCGGCGAGCCGCCGGCGAATCGCCTCGCTCACCGAATCGGGCTCGAGGAGGGCGATCCGGTCCGATGCGGCCGTCGTGCACGCGGCCCGGGCGCGGGATCCGATCGGGATGACGTCGACTCCGAGGCCGAGCGCGAAACCGAGGATCTCCGTGTGGTAGTCGGCCGATCTCGCCCCGAGACCGAGCATGTCGCCGAAGAGAAACAGGCGCCGAGATCGAGGAGTGCCGAAGGCGGCGAGGACACGGAGCGCCGCCCTCGTCGACGCCGGGTTTGCATTGTAGGTATCGTCGAGAACGGTTCCGAACGGGGCGGAGATCGCCTTGAGCCGTTGGCGGATCGGTTCGAACGTCCGCGTACGCTCCTCGATCGTAGCCGGCGAGGTCCCGAGCCGGAGTGCGCAGGCGACGGCGAGGAGAACGTTGGTCGCGTTGTGTTCTCCGAGAAGGCCCGTTCGGAGCTCGAGGGGAGGCTCGTCAATCACGACGGACAGACGCGGGACCACTGAGGTGATGTGCCCTCGGAATTCCCCCTCGTGAAGCCCGACGGTCACGAGCGTTCGACCGGCTGTTGCGATGCGCGTTCTCAGCGGAGTCGATTCAGCGTTGACGAACGCGAGCCCTTCGGGGGCCATGGTGTCGACGAGGCTCCACTTCTCGGCGACGATCGCGTCGATCGAGCCGAACCCCTCGAGATGACTCGGGCCAACTCCGGTCAGGAGTGCGGCCGACGGCCGAAGGATCTCGGCGAGGCGGCGGATCTCTCCCGGGGCCTCGGTCGCCAATTCGAAGACTCCGACATCGGAGTCTCCCGGCATGGCCAGGAGGGCCAACGGGAGCCCGATCTCTGTGTTGTAGTTCTCGGGCGGCTCGTGAACCGACGACGTGTCTCGGAGAAGGTGTGCGAGGAGACTCCGCGTCGTCGTCTTTCCGTTGCTCCCGGTGATCCCGACGATCGTCGCCGAGCTCCGATCGCGCCAGGCGGCGGCCAGCGTCTGAAGGGCGACGAGGGTATCGGGGACGACGACGAGACCGTGAACGGAATCTGGCGCGCGGGACGGATCGGAGACGATTGCCCCACAGGCGCCGCGCCGGAAGGCGTCAGCGAGATGCTCGTGGCCGTCCGTCCGCGCTCCGGGGAGCGCGACGAACAGATCTCCGGGCTCTACACATCGCGAGTCGTGGACGATTCGCCTCGGCGTTCGGCCGCCGCGGTTCGTCCGTTCTCCGTGAACGATGGCGGCGATTTCGCCGAGAGAGAACATCGAATCGCTACCAGTCCGGCTCCACGCCTTCCTCCGACTCGTTGCTCGAACTGATGAGGAGGGCGTTGACTTGTCGTTCACCGTAGACGACGTGGTCGGGGAATTCGAACTCGACTTCATCGACGCCGAAGAGGGCGTCGGATTCGGTCGAGAACGGATCGACGGCGAACAGCTCGACCGTCAACGTCTCGTAGGATGGCAGTCTTTCGATCGCCTCGATCATGTCGCCGAGATTCTCGAACACCTCAGCCGTCTCGCCCGACTCGAGGTAGCGCGGTCCGCCGTAGGCTCGAAGCAGGATCCGTTCGGAGAACAGGTCCGGAGGGACTGTGATCTCGCCCTCGCGAGTGAGCGTTTCCCCTTGATAGGTTTGCAGCGACAGACGGAATCGGATGGTCTCTCCGTACCCGTACGTGAACCGGTCGATCTGGAGGTTGTTGATCCAGATTCCACGGATCTCGCTCGTGAGCTCCATCGAGGTCGAGATGCTCGTGATCTGGGGGTCGGCGTACGCGTTGTATTGCAGGGCTCCGACGATGTTGGCGAGCTGAAGCGGCGGGTAGACGGCGATATCGGATCCGCTGAAGAACGTGTCCCGTCGTTCGAGAGGGCTTGGCATCCCCGGTCCGTCGATCGTGTAGGTGACGGTGACCGTCCCTTGGCCGATTCGGTCGAGGGTGGTGTCGATTGCGTCGAAGCCCGTCGAAAGAAGGAGCTCGGTCATCAGCCTCGGTTCGTCGGCCAGTTCGACCGAGAACGACGCCTGATGGTCGCTGTCGCGATCGAGGACGTCGAGCTCGAGGTCGATCCCGTCGAACGGAGTCCCGATCCGGCCGCCGATCGCGGCGTAGCGATCTTCGAAGATCGTCCCGATCGTCTGACCCAACGTGCCGAGCTTGAACGACGCGTCGTAGGCCTTGATCGTGTCGACGATCGAGACGGTCGTCATCGCGAATCGGGACGATCCGTTGTTGATGAACCGGTGACCGTAGGCGACGAGGGTTTCGTCGTCTCGATAGGTCAGCGTGCCGAGCGAACCGATTGCGAGATCACCGGTGGCGAGGGCGACGCCGACCGAACTCCCGGGTTCGAGACTCGCCGGGTCGATCGCACCCGCGCCGGTCGTTCCGGAGACCGGAAGGAGAGAGAGGCCGAACGACGACAGCCCACGCCCGCCGGGCCCTACGTCGATCTCCAGGACGTCGTCGAGGAGGAGGAGTTCCGTCGTCTCGCCCGCGGCCAATCCGTCCATGAGGATTCCCCGTGCACGCTCGGAGAGTCCGTGTGTGACGATCGGCGTCGATACCGGATGGCTGAAGATGGTTCGGGGGGCCGCGGCGACGAGATCCGCGGTCGGCGCGGAGTCGAGCTCGATGAGGCGAACGTCGCGAAGGACGGCGTCTTGGCTCGCCGCGGCGAGTGCGCCAGCCGCGGCGGCCTCGCCGAGAACGTCGAGCATCGGCTCGATCGGCGTGACGAGTCCGATCGGGGTCAGCTCTTTCGACCAACTCGCGGCCCGGCTGAGTGCGCCGATCAGCTTTCCGTCGATGTAGATCGGACTCCCGCTCATTCCCTGGGCGATGCCGCCGGTGCGCCCGATCGCCTCGCCGCTGACGCGAACCGCAATGAAGTCGGTGAACGTGCCGGGCTGATCGAGGATACCGAGAATCTCGACCGCGAACTCGCTGATTCGATCGCCGGCGACGACGGTCCTTCCGATCCCCGTCATCCCGACTTCGATCTCGTCGAGAAACAGGAATTCGCTCCGCTCGTACCCGGAAGCGAGTAGACCGCCGAGCAGAATGAAACTGATGGACAGGGCGAGGGCTCTTCTGATCACGTTTCCCCTTTCACTTCGGAGGTTCGGTTCAACGATCGCCAGTATACCGCGCGCGGCGCAGGCGCGTGCGGCAACGCGGTCGCGACTACTGGATTCCGATGAACAGGGCGCGGAGGAGTATGAGAATCGGGATGATCTCCAAGCGGCCGACCCACATGTTGAAGCAGAGCATGAGCTTGCTCAGAAGCGGCATGGTTGGGCTCGTGACTCCGACGGACAGGCCCACGTTCCCTTGCGCGCTGGCCACCTCGAAGATCACATTCGACAGGCTTGTGTCCTTCGTTGTGTGGAGGAGAACGACGATTCCGAGGCCGAGGAAGACGAGCCAGAGGAACATGATCAGCGATGCGTCTTCGAGTCGCTGACCGACCGCCTCGTCGGCGACCGGTGTCGGTCCGAGTCTGAACGGAACGATCGCCTTCCGCGGTGCGATGATCTTCCGGAATCGCCACTGCACTCCCTTGATCAGGACGAGCATTCGCATCACTTTGATCCCGCCGGCCGTCGACCCAGCCGCGCCGCCGATAAACATGCCGACGGCGAGCAGAAGCTTCGCGGTGACCGACCACGATGCGATGTCGGCCGACTGAAAGCCGGTACACGTCATCGCAGATGTGTACTGAAATGCCGAAACTCGGATTGCTTCGACCCCGCTCATGTGGAGGAGATTCTCGAGAGAGAGGAAGACGATCCCGAACAGAACGAGGGTCAGGAACCAACGCGTCTGGAAGTCACGCCACAGCATGCTCCCGTCCCCGCGCATCATCTGGTAGTGAACGGCAAAGCTGATCGCGCCGAGGAGCATGATCGGAATGAGGACGATCTCGATCACGGGGCTGTTGTAGCTTGCGATGCTGTTGGCGGTGACGCTGAAGCCGCCGGTGGAGATCCCGGTCATCGCATGGTTGACCGACTCCCACATCGGCATCCCCGCCCCCCAGAGGGCGATCACGCCGATGAAGGTGTACAACAGGAAGATCCACCACATCGTGCGCAGGGTCGCCCGGATGCTCGGGTGGATCTTCTCTCCACGGGCCTCGGCGTAGTACAGGCTGTGCGTCGCGGCGCCCGGCCGTGGGCCGGCGAGAATCGCCAGCATCAGGACGATCACGCCCATACCGCCGATCCACTCGATGAAGCTCCTCCACCACTGGAGTGTCTTCGGCAGCAGGTCGGCGCGAGCGGCCATCGTCAGACCGGTTCCCGTGTATCCCGACACCGACTCGAAGAAGGCGCTCGCCGGATCCTTGAAGTTGAGAAGGGTCTGCGATGCGTTCCCGGCCGATTCGGCGAAGAGGGCGGTCAGCACGAACGGGAGGGAGCCGAGGGCGGCGACGAGGAGCCATCCGAACGCCGCGATGAGCATCCCATGCTTCAAGCGTGTCTCGCCCGCATTCCGGAACGGAAAATAGAGTGCAGCACCGAGCAGGAACGACGTTGCGGCCGTGATCAGCATCGGAACGAATGCGTAGACTTCACCGAAGGCGCCGGGGACGCTCAACGAGAGGATCGCCATCACGCCGACGACCGGGACGAGGAGTCCGAGGTCGCGGAGGATGATATGGAGATCTTGCCGGGAGCGGAAGATCGAGGGGATCATCCGATCAGTTTTTCGATCACTTCGTCGGTGGCGCGGTCGAGAGTGAAGACGGTGAGAACATCGTTCTCGAGGATGACGGTGTCATCCGCGGGGATGGAGGGCGCGCCGTCCCGGGTGATCGCCACCACGCGCATCGATTCGGGAATCCGATCACGTTGCCGCGATTCGGCGATCGAACGGTCGACCAGCGGAGATTCACCGCTCACCGTGAAGCGGAAGATCTGCGCGCCCTGCGGGAGCATGGTGAAGTCCTGCACATTGGGGCGTTTGACCGCATTGTAGAGGTGATAGGCGACGACTTCCTCCGGGTTCTCCATGACGTTCGCGCCGAGTTTGCGGAAGAATTCGGCGTGGTCCTTGTCGTTCACGATCGACACGATCGATGCGACGCCGAGTTCGGCGGCGATGGAGACGACCATCAGGTTCACGGCATCGTCGCTCGTCGTGACGATCAGGGCGTCGGCGCGATCCGAACCGGCCTCTCGGAGTGTGTCCGATGATGTGGCGTTCCCACTCAGGACGGTGATGTCGTATCGATCGCTGATCTTGCTGCCGCGATCGACGTTGGCGTCGATGACGACCACGTTGTTCTTCTCCGCGACGGCAATGTCGATGAGGCTCGTACCGATGCTCCCCGCGCCGACGATGATCATGTACATGGCCAGCCCCCTTGTGCGGCCCCGATGGTAGCATGGATGAGAAGATCGGTCAACGGTTGCGCGTCCGGAAATGCCGATTGCAAAAGGGTTGTCGCCATTGAGTTGAGCGAAGGCGGAGACTACAATGGCCGTCCGATGCGCAGGATGAGACAGGTGCTGCATCTCGCCGCTGTTGGGCTGTTCGTCGCGGTCGGATCGATGTTCGTCGGCTGTGTGCCGCCGGAGACGAACCGCCCTCCCGTTGCCAGTTTTCGCGCCGACCCGAGAGAAGGATACGCGCCGCTCACGGTCCTCCTGGACGCCACCGGGACGTACGACCCGGACGGGGACGTGTTGAGCTACGAGTGGATCTTTGAAGGAGGCGAAACCGCCGGCGGGCGGACGATCCTCCACAGATTCGAGGGAGGGACGCATCAGGTCACGTTGCGGGTGTCAGACGCGCGCGGTGGAATCGATGAGGCGACCGAGGTCATCACCGCCCGCCCCGTCCTCGACGGATACGTCGTACGTACATACGAGTGGATCTACGAGGGTGAAGAGCGCGTCTGGAACGCGCTCCTGTCTTACGACCTCTACCAGATCTATCGAGGTCGGTTGCGCACGTCGTATGCCGAGCGGTACGAATACGGCGACTACGTCCTCGATCCGCTCGACGATCCGACGCTGGAGGAGCTCGCCGGCGTTCTCTGGAATCGGGCTCAGGAGGATCCGGAAGCGTTCATCGAGTGGACGCTCGCGTTCGTTCAGGGGGGAATCGGCTATCAGCCGGACCCGCCCGGACAGGAGTGGCCCCTGTATCCGATCGAGACGCTCGTCGACATGGTCGGAGACTGCGAAGACACCGCGATCCTCTTCGTGAGTCTCCTTCGAGCCGAGGGAGTCTCGTCCCGTCTTGCCACCGTCGACACGGACGACGACGGGAACCCGGATCACGTGTTGGCCTTGGTCCCGGTGACGGCGGACCACGCGGGCAGACTCACCTGCGCGGGCGGTGGAACGATCACGGTGCTGGAACTCGATGGGGATCTTCACGCGGTCGCCGAGACTGCAGTAGAGTCGGGGGCTCTGGGGCTCGGATGTGACCCGTGGGATCTCGAGGAAGGCGACGTGATCGAGACGTGGTCGTTCTGACCGGCCGTGCCCTGAAGGGAGAGACGTGATGACGGAGCGAGTTTCGAGTGAGGTGAAGGCGACGTTGGTCGATCCGACGTCGTTGCTTTGCTTCGACTTCGGTGCGGGGCATCCGTTCAAGATCTACCGACTTGGGCTAACGTACGAGCTTCTGGAGTCCTTGGGATTGACCCGATTGGACGGCGTTTCTCTTCTGGCGCCTCGCGAGGCGACCGAAGAGGAGGCCGGTGTCTTTCATTCCCGAGGATATCTCGAGACGCTCCGCCTGGCGAGCTCGGGGATGTGGGTTCCGAACCTCTTTGCACACGGCCTCGGGACGCCAGACAACCCGGCGTTTCCAGACGTCTACGATTGGGCGATGTCCGTCGCCGGGGCATCGATCGACTGCGCCGAGGCGATCGTCGCCGGGCGGGCTCGCAGGGCGTTCAACATGGCCGGTGGTCTTCACCACGCAATGCCTGCGCGTGCTTCCGGATTCTGCCACATCAACGACATCGTGCTGGCGCTCCACGCCCTCCTCCGAGCTGGGAAGCGGGTCGCCTACATCGACATCGACGCGCATCACGGCGACGGTGTCGAGCACGCGTTCTTCACTCGGAGCGACATTCTGACGATTTCGGTTCATCAGTCTGGGTTCACGATCTTCCCCGGTTCCGGGTTCGTCGAGGAGATCGGAGACGGACCCGGAAAGGGATATGCGGTCAACGTGCCGCTGCAGCCGGGAGCAGGGGACGCAGCGTACGATCTGGTCTTCGAACAGGTGATCCTCCCGGCATTGGATCTCTACGAGCCCGATGTCATCGCGACGCAGTTCGGTGCGGACGCGATCCTCGGCGATGCCGTGGCGAACCTCCGGATCAGTCTGCGATGCTTCGAGCGCTCGGTACAACAGTTCCGCGCGCTCGATCTCCCGTGGCTTGCGTTCGGAGGCGGCGGGTATGACGTGGGGAACGTCGCCCGTGCGTGGACGCTCGCGTGGGGCGCAATGGTCGGAGTCGATCTCCCCGACGAGATCCCGACCGACTGGGCGACCCGTGCGGCCGCCTATGGGGTATCGATCTCGAACCTTCGCGGTCCGACCGAGCCGGAGCCGACGCCGCCGGCCGTCCTCGAGGATTTGCAGGGCACGATCGATCGACTTCGGGCGACCGTCTTCCCGGTGTTGAGCGAGGGACGGCGTGGATGAGGCGGTGAGCCCGATGTCTGCGGAAGACGTCGGTCCCTCCAAGGTCCGTCGCGGCGTCCTCCGGGAGGAGGTTCAAGTAAGGCTTCCCGACGGACGTATCTACGATGCGCCGCGCGGGACACCGCTCGTCGAGATCCTTCGCGTCGCTCATCCGAACGACGAGGTTCCGCCGATTGCGGCGATCATCGGCGGTGAACTCCAGAGCCTCACGATTCCGGTGGAGCGGGACCTCGACGTCGAACCCGTCTTCGTCTCCGATTCGGCCGGAATCCGCATCTACCGCCGCAGCCTGTCGTTCGTCCTCCTCGTCGCGGCCTCCGAGCTCTTCCCGGACGCGACGATCCACATCGACTACTCGGTTCCGTATGGCGGCTACGCTTGCCGCGTTGCCGGGCGCGGGCCGTTCGCGGAGGAGGAGCTGGAGCGCATCGAGGGGCGGATGCGTGAGCTCGTCGAGGAGGATCGGCCGATCGAGCGGCGACGTTGCACCCTCGACGAGATCAGGACGTTCTTCGCCGATCGCGGCGAGGAGTGGAAGACCCGCCGCCTCTGCGCTCACGAGCCGCAGACCTTCTACCTCCACACCCTGAACGGTGTCTCCGACTACTTCCCCGGCGTGATGGCGCCGTCGACCGGCCCGCTGAGGACCTTCGCACTCGAATCGTTCCCGGTTGGGTTCATCCTCCGATTCCCTCGGCGCGATGCGCCGGCGGAGCTTCTGCCGGCCCAATCGTTCACGGCGTTGCAGGAGGTCTTCGAGGAGTACGGGGAGTGGCTGACGCTCTTGCGGATGCGAGACGTGGCATCCCTGAACGAGGCGATTCGATCGGGGAGGATCGAGCAGGTCATCCTCGTCGCCGAGGCACTCCACGAGAAGCGGATCGCGGAGATTGCCGAGCGGGTCAGAGATCGGATCGACGGCGAGATCCAGGTCGTCTTCATCGCCGGGCCGTCCGGTTCGGGGAAGACGACGTTCAGCAAGCGGTTGGCGATCCAACTGATGGCCGATGGCCTGCATCCATACCCGCTCGGGATGGACGAGTACTACATTCCGCACGCGCAGCTTCGCGCGAGGTTCGGAGACGAGATCGATCTGGAATCGCTCGACGTTCTCGATGTCGAGCAGTTCCGGCGGGACTTGCAGCGGCTCGTCCGAGGCGAATGCGTGCGTCTTCCGCGGTTCGATTTTCGGAGCGGAGAACGCGTTCAGGGGGAGACGCTCCGACTCGGAAGGAGTCAGATCCTCTTGGTCGAGGGGATTCACGCCCTCAGCCCGGAGATTCTCCCCCGCGACATGCCGGACACGAGCATCCGCGTCTTCGTCAGTGCGTTGACGCAGCTGAATCTCGACATCCATAACCGAGTCTCGACGACCGACACACGGCTGATCCGGCGGATCGTTCGGGACGCAGTCTTCCGAGGGTACTCCGCATCGGAGACCTTGAGCGTCTGGGAGAACGTCCGTCGAGGGGAGAAGGCGAACATCTTCCCGAACCAGGAGACGGCCGACGTGATGTTTAATTCGGCGCTCTGTTACGAGCTCTCCGTGCTGAAGCCGTTCGTGGAACCCCATCTGCTGCAGATCCGCGAGTCCGGGCTGCGGCTGGAAGCGGAGCGCCTCCTCGATCTGCTCCGGTGGTTCGATCCCTATGGGACGGAGAGCATTCCGTCGAACTCGATCGTCCGCGAGTTCGTGGGGGGATCGAGTCTCCGGGGATTCAGCCCGGCTCCGTTCGAGCCGTGTGAGAATGGCGAAGTGTCTACAGAAGGAGGAGATGCGTGAACACGGAACGATTGATGGCGATCGCGCTCGAGATGGCCGGTTTGACCAAGATTCCCGGAGACAGCTCGATCCACCATCCCGGTGACGGGATCGAGCGGATCTTGATCGGGATCGATCTGAAGCAGGCCGAGCTGAAGATCGCTCAGGATTTGGGGTACGACTGCGCGATCGCTCACCATCCGCGCGCCGGACGGTCGATCCTCCGGTATCATGAGGTGCTCCTCCGACACGTCGACCAGATGGTGAAGGCGGGGGTTCCGCCGGACGTCGCTCGGGCCACGATGGAGGAGACCGTCGAGTCGAGGCGCGTCCTCGCCTCGATGGAGAACTACGACCACGCGCCGTCCGTGGCGAGGCTTCTCGGAATGCCGTACTTGAACATCCACACGCCGCTCGACGAGATCGGGAGGCGGCGATTGGCGGAGGTGGTGGAGTCGTTCGATCCGGAGCGGACGGTCGGGGAGCTGATCGAAACCCTGCGTGCGAGCTTCGGCGAATTCCGCAGCGCCGAGACGGAGATCGAGGTACGCGTCGGCAGCGCGGGCAACCGCGTCGGCCGGGTTGTGATGTCACACGGGGCCGGAACGAACGGCGGCTATCCGGTCGCCAGGGCTTACTTCGACCACGGAGTCGACACGGTCCTCTACATCCACTGCCGCCCGGAGGATGCGAAACGGCTGCGCCAGGAGGTCGGTTCCGACAAGAACCTGATCGTCACCGGGCACATCGCCAGCGACTCGATCGGGATCAACCCGTACGTCGAACGGCTTCGATCCGAGGGACTGGAGGTCACGACCTTCAGCGGGATTCTTCCCGGATAGGTGCATGCGTTTCGTCGTCGCGACCTGGAACGTCAATTCGATCCGCTCCCGCCTGTACGCAGTGCTCCCTTGGCTCGACCGGGTCGCTCCGGACGTCGTCTGTCTTCAGGAGACGAAGGTTCAGGATCCGCAGTTCCCGCGAGAGGCGGTGGAGGAGGTCGGCTATCGGGTCACCTTCCGAGGGGAGAAGTCGTACAACGGTGTCGCGATCCTGTCGCGGGAGCCGATCGAGAACGCCCGGTTCGGGTTCGACGACGACGGACCGAGCGACGAAGCACGGCTGATCGTCGGCGAGGTTTGCGGAATCCCGATCGTCAACACCTACGTCCCTCAGGGGAGGGAGATCGACCATCCGATGTACGCGTACAAGCTCGCGTGGTTCGAGCGTCTACGGACCTTCTTCGATGCACATTTCTCGTCGGAGCGGCCGATCCTTTGGGTCGGCGATCTGAACGTGGCGCCGAAGGCGATCGACGTCTGGGATCCGAAGCGGTTGATGGGCCACGTCTGCTTCAACCCGCGCGTGACCGAGGCGCTCGACGACGTGAAGAGTTGGGGGTTTGTCGACGTCTTCCGGAAACACGCTCCGGAGCCTGGCCGCTACAGCTACTACGACTACCGAACGAAGGACGGCGTCGCTGCGGGGAAGGGCTGGCGGATCGATCACATCCATGCCACGAGGCCCCTTGCCGATCGATCGACGAAGGCGTGGATCGACCTCGAACCGCGCGAGGCTGAGAGACCGTCCGATCACGCGCCGATGTTGGCCGCGTTCGACCTCTAGCTCCCGGACTGCACGGATCAATCCGACGCCGCTCGGGCGACGTCCGGTCCGGATTCAGGGGTTCAAGGAAGATCGAGCCGGTAGATCCCCCCGCTCTCGACGCTCGGGCCGCCGAGGCCGAAGAGGATCGACTCGTCGACGACCTCCATCGAGAAGACGGGCCCCGGCATCCGATCGGGCGCGAAGACGACCTCCCAACAGTCAGGAGAGACCGCGCGGTAGACCGCAGCGCGAACCGAGTCGATCTCCTTCCCGACCGCAAGGATGTATGCAACGTCGTCACGGACGACGAGGTCGCGGGCCATCATGTCCGAGGGAAGGAAATCGAGCCGTTCGATCTCGCCGTCTGCGAATCCCGTCGCGTGGTAGAGGCCAAGGGTCTCCGGCACGAATCGGAAGTCATTCGTCTCGATCGGCTGGCGTCGGCGGGGGAACGAACAGAGATAGAGGACGCCGTCAAGCCATTGTGTGGCGTGACTGGCCCGGATCATGGCCGCGGGATCGCCCCTCCAGTCGGGGGGGAGCGAAGGGGCGTTCGATTCGGCGACGTGAGCCTCGGTGAAGGCGGGAAGGCCGGGGAAGGGCTCGACGTCGACCGCCGAGAATGACGTTCCGGTCCATCGGAGGAACACCGAATCGTACGCGCCGGAGGCGTAGACCGAGCCGTTCAGCTCGAACAGCTCTTCGATTCGATTGACCCCGTCCGGATAGTGGAGCTGCCATGTCTGTCCCCCATCTTCCGAGGTATGAACGAACGCCATCCGGCCCTCCCCCCGTTCGACGAACGCCTCCGAGCCGTCCCCCGAGACGAACAGCAACCCGTCAGTCGACAGGGCGTCGTACGCGTGGAGGCCCCATGGAATCGTCCGCAGCTTCTGCCACACGCTCTCGTCGAGGAGGTACAGATTTCCCGATGCCCACTCGCGAGGATCATCCGGCTCCCGAGGGTCGAAGCCGGGGATGAAGAGCGATCCGTCGGAAGCGACGAAGCGCCTGATCTCCTCCTCATCGATCGTTGCCTCGTTGATGAACGTGTTGCCAGTCAGATCGTAGAACCAGACGTCCGTCGGTCCCGCATTGCTGTAGGCGTCCCCATGTGCAAGATAGATCCGATCCCCCCAGCGTTGCATGTCCCAGACCGACCGAGCGTTCTCCCAGCCGGAGCGATCGGGGAATCGACGGTCGAACGGATTGCCCAAGTACGTCAGCCCGTCGATCGCTTCGGACTCGGCCGGGATTCGGGTGATCGACTCGTCCGGGGAGGGTAACGGTGTGATCCAGACGACGGCCTCCGCGCGCTCCGTCTTGGGCGCTTCCTCGACGTAGAGCCCGACCTCGTAGATCGACGCCTCGGCCGGGCCATATGTGGAGAGCAGCTCGAGATGGAGAACCTCGCCGGTCGGCTCGGGACCGGTGCCGGAACGGAACGGGATGCGGAACTCCCGGATCGGTTCGTTCAGGTTCAACGGAAAGGCTGCCGCCGACTCAACGCGCTCCTCTTCGCACGTCATCGAGATCTCGGCCTCCAGCAGCCCTCCGAGAGGACCACTGGCGAGGACGTAGAACCCGTCGTAGTCGTCGAGCGGAAGGCCTGCGAGCGGGAGCTCCGCCTCGGTCGAGCCCGATTCATTGCTCGCCAGCTTCAGGAGTCCTCCACCGTCTGTGGCCGGCTGGAGGCGCGCGTCGGGGTCGAGGGACCACGTTGTCCCACCGAGGGAGCGGCCGTCGCTCCGGGAGAAGTCGTCGAGGACCGGAAGGCGCTCGCCGTTCCAGACTACCGTAGGCGATGCATGAATCGCGGAATCCGCGATCGACCCATGAACCGACTCGAGGATCTCGACCTCGTAGACGCGTAGTTCGCCGGCGCGCGGGAAAGGGAATAGGACGATCGAGTAGGTCCCTTCGAGGGCATCTTCGGCGAGCCGTCCGTCGCAGCGGCCGTCCGGGTCTTCGGAGAAGGCCGAGGCCGGGAAGAGGAACTCCCGGGGCTCGGAGGTGACGAAGAGCGGGCGATCGGGGAGGGCGTTCCGCCAGGTTCTTCCGCAGTACTCACCGGCTACGCTCACGCGGACGTCAATATCCATCGGTGGATCTGCGCCGAGGGTGATCGAAATCGCCCGGGCGCCGCTCCAATCGAACCGGTCGAGTTCGTTGAGGCTCAGGTCCGTGAACTCGGGGCTTTCCCAAGCCATTCCGGAGTACTGACCGGAGTCGTCCGATCCTTCGACGATCCATGCGTCGTTTCCCGGCGTGTTCGGATTCTCGTCGTAGTTGATGCTCGCCAGCCACTCGATCCGATCGAAGTCGAGAGAACGGGGTTCGTCCGTGTCGTCCTCGGGCGGTGCCTCGGAGACGGATTGCGCTTCTTCGGTCTCCGGATCCTCATGCTCAGGAATGGGCGCCGGCTCGGCGACGGCGACCGCGTCGCGGCTGGTGATGGGTTCCTCCCACTCGAGGGCTCCGTGCAGGTCGAAGGCTCGGATCGTCATGATGGGGTCGTGGACGTCGAACTCGTAGTACATTCGGTGGATATAGTCGCACGAGGAGTTGTCACACTTGCTTGCTGCCGTCATCACGAGGAGGGGAATCTCGTCGAAGACGCCGTACGAGTGGCGGTGATTGTGACCGGCAAGAATCAGATCGACTCCGTACTCCCGGTACTGAGTCCAGAGCGCCGAGGTTACCGAGGCCCAAGGGTCGTGCATCAGAAGGATGGTCCAAGGGCGACTCCGGGCCTCGGCGAGATCCTGAAGAAGCCAGGCTCGTTGCGTGCTGTCCTCGGAGAGATCGGTGTACTGGTCGACGACGGCAATGTGGATGGGTCCGAAGTCGAACGACCAGTACATCGACCCGACGGTCGGGTACGACCAGCATTGCTCGAAGATGCCTCGGAACGCTAGGCGATCGACATCGTGGTTCCCCAGACAGCCCAGAAGGGGAAGCGAGGAGGTCAGGGGATGGCTCGCGGCGATCAGCGAGTTCAGTCCCGTTTCGTAAAGGAGATCGAAATCCCAATCCCGCCCTCCCGATGTCTGAACCCAGTCCCCTGCGAGGAGGACGAAGCTCGGCGAACCCGGGGGGAGCCCGATATGGGCCGCAAGTGCCGCAAACGCTCGCTTGCAGGTAGAGGTGTACTGAGTGTCCGCGAGGCCATAGAACGTGATGTTACGTGCCGAGTCCTGCGCCGCGGCCCGGAAGGATCCACTGAACTCTGCCGCTCCTCCGGAAATGCGGTACTGGTACAGAGAGGTCGGCGATAGGCCTTCCAATCGGACCGTGTGGTATCGGTTTTCATCCGGGCGCGATTGCTGCGATCCGAGTTCGTAGCCCGTTGTTCGCCCCCAATCTAGGGTGTACGTTCCGCTGTCGGTCGTCTGCCATCGAATCCACATCTCGTCCGGCTCGCCCGGGTAGATCAGGTACGGCTCTTTCCGGAACTCGGCGTGGCCGGAGGCGGTGAACAACAGGAGGGAAGCGAGAATCAGGAACGAGGCTCGTCTGTTCATCGGGAATCAGAATCAGCGTACGAGACACCGGCCGGGGATGCAAGAATCCCCCAGTGACTCCTCGATTCTGTCCTGAACGTGGCTCGGTCCCGGTGGAGCGATCCCCGCAAGGAGTTCGAGCCGAAGATCGCCCACGCCAACCGGCGTGGCCGGAGCGAACGCGGAGACGGGGGACCGACTACGCTGTCGTCCCGTCGTCGTCGTCGGTCACATCCTCCGCGTCGAGCGGAAGGCGCGGGGTCTGATCGATCGGCGGAAGGTCGGGGATCTCGCTCGAGGCGACCGTCGATTCTCGAAGGCGTCGGAGGGCCGGAACGAGTCGGCTCTCGAGCGAGCCGACCGCTTGGTTGTACGCGTCGACGGCCTTGCCGAGTCGATCGCCGGTCTCCCCGATCGGTTTGAGGACGTTCAAGAATCGGCCGTAGAGCTCCCGCCCCTGGTCGGCGATCAGCCGGGCGTTCTCCGCTACGTGGTGTTGCTGCCAGCCGAACGCGGCGGCGTGGAGGAGGGCGAGGAGGGTGACCGGCGAGGCGACGAGAATCCTGTGTTCGATTCCATACTCGAGTAGGCCCGGATCCTGCTCGAACGCGGCCGACAGGGCCGATTCGAACGGGACGAACATGACGACGACCTCGGGGGCGCGCTCGAACTGGTCCATGTACGCCTTGCGCGACAGCTCGTGCACGCGAGAGCGCATCGCCTTCGCGTGTTCGACCAGCTTCTGCGTTCGTTGATCGCCGTCCAGTTCCATCGCGTCCAGGTACGCGTTCGCCGGCGTCTTCGCATCAATCGGAAGGATCCCCTCGTTCGGGAGGCGGACGATCATGTCCGGTCTCCCCTGCTCGGCCGCCACCTGCTCCGAGAAGTCGACGTGCTTCGTCATCCCGGCCAGCTCGACGACACGGCGAAGCTGTAGCTCGCCCCATCGGCCGCGGGCGGTCGACGATTTGAGCGATTGCTCCAGACGGACGGTCGACTGGCGGAGCTGGCTCTGGGCGTCGCCGAGAGAGCGAAGCTGTTCACCGAGCGCGCGATAGGCCCCCTCCCGCTTCTGTTCGAGGTCGTGAACCTGTCGATCGATCGCCTCGAGGGCCTTGTTCAGTGGGTCGACAAGGCCCTTCAGCTCCTCCTTGTGGGTTCCCCAGTCGCCCCGAACTTGCTTCAACAGGGCTTCCAGCTGATCGCGCGATCGCGCGAGGAGCTGGTCGGCGTTGGAGGTGAGGGCCTGGTGGGCGAGGGTCGTGAACGTCTCCCGCATGTGCTCCTGGATCGCGTCGAGCGAGGCCGCCTTCTCACGCTCAGCGCGGAGCTCCTCTTCGAGCTTCGCGCGAGCAATCTGCAGATTCGAGTGCCGCGACGCCGCCCGCGTGCTCGCCACGAACCACGCGATCAGTCCTCCGACCACGAATCCAATGATGATGCCGAGCCCTAGATCCACTGCTGAATCCCTCCGGGATGTCGCTCCTCCATCATACCTGAGGTCTGCGGCGCGGTGCGAGTCTCGACCCGCTAGGCGAGGTCGACCGTTCCGGATTCGCCGGTCGTTCCGCGGTGGTATCGACCGCAGACGCCGTCGATCCGGAGGAGGACGTAGTCCGGATCGGTCGGGCCGGTCGGCCAATCGTCGCGCCATTCGTCCTGCCAGAGGGTGGTTCGGGGGCCCGCGTCGGTGACGATCTCGGCGTACCCACAGATCGACGCGTAGTTGAACCGCGTCGAGTCGACGAAAAGGACGGTCACTCGGGGCTCTGATTCGATCTGCACAATCTTCCTCGATGTTCGGGACGTCGGAAACCAGAGGGTTCCTCCGTCGCGGTCGACGAGGTACATCGGACGCGACTCGGGGAAGCCCCGCTCGCCGATCGTGATGAGGAGCGGGTGGGGGTTCGAATCGACGATCTCCCAGAACGTTTCAATGCCGGCCGACCCGGTGGGGTTCGGTTCGACTACGTCTCGGGCGCGAAAGACGATCGGGTTCTCGACGTCGAACGCTCGCACGGCCTCGTCGACGAACTCGTCACGGACGAGGAGAATCGGGAGGAGATTCGAGGCGAGAAGACGGCGGAGGGCGGGAGCGTGACCGGCCCCGGCGAGCTCGAGCCGGCCGATCTCGTCGACGAAGGCGACGTCGGCGGCGTCGAGCGCGGTCTTCACAGCGCGAGCCGCGACGAGAAGTCCGCTCTCCGACAGGAAGAATCGTCCGATCGGCACCCCTCCCGATTCGAGTCCGGCGAACGGGTGGCTCGCGTTCGTCGCCAGGTCGACGATCGAGTACCCGACGGTCTCGTCTCTCTTCAGGATTCTGGGGGCGAGGAATCCGCCGACACGGATTCCGGACTGACGAAGGAGTGACAGGAGGCGCAGGCCGGTCGACGTCTTGCCGGCGCCGATCCCTCCCACCACGAGGATCGGTCGGGTCGGTTCGTCGCCGGCGACCATCGCCCGGATCCGCCGGAGGAGATCGTCCAGCGAGGATGTTCGGCGATACTCCATCGCCCTAACCCTCGCCCGCGAGTTCGTTCAGCAGGCCGACGCGCTCGTTGAACGCGTCGACGAGTTCGTCGATGCCCGGGACGAGGGCGTGGATCCGATCCCAGTAGGCGGGGAAGTCGTACCACTGGTCGTCGAGTTCCTCGACCGAGCGGCCCATCTGCTCGATCCACGTGTAGTACTTGAGGTTGTGAATCCGCTTCCGCTCGCGATAGCCGAGTTCGACCATCACGTCGGTCTTCGCACCGAGCAGACGTCCGTTGTAGTCGACGGCGGCGTCGATCTCCGTGTACTCGCCGCGCGTCTCGCGCAACTCCCGCAGCCGGCTCTGGTACAGCTCCATCGAGTCGGTGAGGACGGTGAGGATGACGTCCCGCTTCGAGAGTTCGTAGTATTTGGCGAACTTGATCGCCGACTGAAGGTTGGCGACGCTGGAGATCCCAAGCAGGTCGAGTTGTTCGATCCAATCGGACGAGACGCCCTGTGTCTGAAGATACGCTCGCCCGGCCTCTTCGTTGAACAGCCGAACGAGCCGCATCGTGTCTTCGTCGTCGATTGCGACGACCATGTCGGTGTTCCGAACATTGTGGATCCACGGGACGTGTTTGTCGCCGATCCCTTCGATCCGATGACCGCCGAATCCGTTCTCTAGAAGCGTCGGGCATTGGAGCGCTTCGGAGACGACCAATCGGCTCCGCGGAAACCGCTCCTTGAGGTAGTCGCCGCACCCCATCGTGCCCGACGAGCCGGACGTCAGGACGACCCCGGCGTAGTCTCCGCCTCGGAGCTCGGCGTCGAGCACCTCCTCCATCGCCCGACCGGTGACGTCGTAGTGCCAGAGGTGATTGCCGAATTCGTCGAACTGATTGAAGATCATCACGTTGTCCCGCGTCTTCTCGAGTTCGATGCACTTCTGGAAGATCTCCCAGACGTTCGATTCGCAGCCGGGTGTGGCGATGACCTCGCCGGCGACCTTCGACAGCCACTCGAACCGCTCCCTCGACATCTCTTCTGGGAGGATGGCGATCGATTCACAGGCGAGGAGATTCGCGTCGTAGGCTCCCCCGCGGCAGTAGTTGCCGGTCGACGGCCAGACGGCCCGGTGGAACGTCGGGTCGAACTGGCCGGTGACGAGCCGGGGAACGAGGCAGCCGAAGGTCGCCCCCACCTTGTGCGCCCCGGTCGGGAACCACTTGCCGACCAGAGCGATGATCCGCGCCGATACGCCGGTCAGCTCCGGCGGGAATTCGACGTAGTTGACGCCGTCGAACCCGCCGCCACGCGGCGTCGGCTCGTTCTTCCATGTAATCCGGAACAGGTTCAGCGGATGGAGGTCCCACAGACCGACGTCGCGGAGTCGGTCGACGACGGCCGTCGGAATCTGCGTCGGATCCTTCATCTGCGCGAAGGTGGGAATGATGATGCTGCGCTCGCGGGCGCGGGTGACGGTTCGCTCGAGCTGCTCCGGGTGGACGGTAAGATCGATCAAAGGGCTCCTCCGTTCGTTGTGTGCCTGTTCCTGTAATGCTATCATGCTGCCTGACTGATCCGCAAGATCTAAGTTGGGAAGGGCAATATGGCACGCTCATTCGAACTCGTCGTTCGCGGCGGAACGGTCGTCACGCCGATGGCATCCGAGGTCGCCGATGTGGCGATCGACGGGGAGACGATCGCCGCGGTCGGACCCCGTCTGCGCGGTCTCCGGGAGATCGACGCGACGGGTCGGCTCGTCCTTCCCGGCGCGATCGATGCACACACACACATGGCCTTGCCCGTCAGCGGGACGCGGTCGAGCGACGACTTCCGGAGCGGGACGATCGCCGCCGCTTGCGGTGGGGTGACAACGATCGTCGACTTCACGGTCGGCGGACCGGACTCGACGATCCCGGAGGACTTGGAGCGCCGCCGGGCCGACGCGGCCGATTCGTTCATCGACTACGCGTTGCACGCCGAGGTGATCGGCTGGAGGCCGGGGCGCGAGTGGGAGTTCCGCGAGGCGATCGGCCTCGGCGTGACGAGCTTCAAATTCTACACCGCGTATGAGGCGTCCGGGAGAAGGACGCCGCCGGACGAGATGGCGACGGCGTTCGGGGCGCTGTCGGAGTGGGACGCCGTGGCGCTCGTTCATTGCGAAGAGGAGAGCCTCATCTCGTCGATCGTCGAGCGGCTGACCGAGGAGGACCTGGGGAGAATGAGAACGCTGGCCGAGGCTCGACCGGACCTCTGCGAGCGATCGGCGATCCACCAGGTCGCTCGGATCGCACGCGAGACCGGGTGTCGGACCCACATCGTTCACGTCAGCTCCCGTCTCGGACTGGAGGCGGTGCGCGAGGGACGGACGGCCGGAGCGACGCTGTCGGCCGAGACCTGTCCGCAGTATCTTCTGTTGACTCGCGACATGTACGATCGCGCCGATGGACATCTGTACTCGGCGTCTCCGGCCCTCCGATCGGACGAGGATCGGTCCGCCCTCTGGACCGGACTGCGGCACCGCGATCTCGATCTCGTGGCGACCGATCACTGTCCGTTCACGCGAGAGCAGAAGAGGTGGCGGGGCGACTTCCGCGATCTTCCGTACGGGCTTCCCGGCGTGGAGACGCTCCTGCCGCTCGTTCACTCAGAGGGCGTCGGGAGTGGACGGCTCGCCTTGAATGACATTCCGCGCCTCCTCTCGGAAGGGCCGGCTCGAACCTTCGGTCTGTATCCCCGCAAGGGAGCGATAGCCGTCGGGGCGGACGCGGATCTGGTCATCTTCGATCCGACGGTTCGGTGGCGAATCGCCGCGGACGACCTCCACATGAACGTCGACTTCTCGCCGTACGAGGATTTGGAGGTGTCGGGACGCGTCGAAACGACGATCTCCCGCGGGTCCGTTGTTTATGCGCAAGAGGCGGTCGCTGGCGAGGCGGGAAGAGGCACCTACGTTCCACGCCGTGCGTAGTCGAAGAGCGAAAAGGTCGGTTGCGGTCGGTCGTGCAGTCAAGCTATCATACAGCTTTACCAGTTCGTGCGAAGGAGAAGGTCGATGCCGTTCGAGAAGGTCCAACCGCGTAAGGTATCGTCGATCGCGGCCGAGCAGATCGTCGAGGCAATCCAGAGCGGCGACTTTCCGGTCGGCGGGAGACTCCCTTCCGAGTTCGAACTGGCCGAGCAGATGGGCGTCAGCCGTCCGTCGATTCGTGAGGCCCTCTCGGCTCTTCAGGCGATGTCGGTCATCGAATCTCGACCGGGGAGCGGGAATTACGTTCTTCGCGCCCCGTCGCTGCACGATGAAACCCGCACGGTGCACCTGATCGAGAGCGAGTCAGGCTGTCTCGACGTGATGGAGGCTCGGCAGGCGCTCGAACCCCCTGTCGCTGCATTGATGGCCGAGAAGCGATCGGCTGAGGCGTTGTCCGAACTTCGGGGGACGGTCGAGATTATGCGCGACCACGCCGCTCGGGACGATTTTGACGCGTATTTCGAGGCGGACAAGGCGTTTCACGTCGCATTGGCCGAAGGGATCGGCAACGTGCTGATTTCGGCGGCGATCGCTCCCCTCGTTCGAACGATGGATCAGCGGGTCTATCGCGAATTCACCCGGCATTACTACCTGAAGAACGTCGAAGACCTACGGCAGGTCGTCGATCTCCACGCGGAGATCGTCGACGCGATCGAAGCAGGGGACGGGGTCTCGGCCTCGGAGAAGATGGGTGAGCACTGGTCGCGGATGCGGGAGATCTGGGAAGCTTGAGCCGCCGAGTCGGTCGGTTCTTGCCGTGTATGAGTCGGTCTGTCGGAGCTCGACTTCGCGGTCGCGGCACTGGGTTCTCAAACGAATGGAGCACGGAAGGGTGATCGGATGGAAGGCCAGAAGCAGCTAGTCGTCGTCGCGCTCGGGGGGAACGCAATCCTCCAGCCCGGCCAGCGGGGGACGTTCGAAGAGCAGATGAAGAACGTTCACGTCACCTGCGAGGAGTTGGCCAAGATGGTCGAATCGGGCGCCTACAAGATCGTCGTGACGCACGGGAACGGACCGCAGGTCGGGAATCTTCTCCTTCAGAACGAGGCGGGGAGAGATGTCGCAGCTCCGATGCCGCTCTTCGTCTGCGGCGCCGAGAGTCAAGGACTGATCGGCCTGATGATTCAGCAGAATCTCGGGAACCTTCTCTTCGCGCACGGGAAGGGTGAGATCCCGATCGCCACAGTCGTCACCCAGGTCGTCGTCGACAAGGACGATCCGGCGTTCGTCAACCCGACCAAACCGGTCGGGCCGTTCTACGGCGAGGACGAAGCCCAAGCGCTCCAAAGTGAGAAAGGATACGACGTGCGAGAAGACGCGGGCCGGGGATGGCGCCGTGTCGTTCCGTCGCCCGATCCGATCGAGATCGCCGAGAAGAAGGCGATCCGGCAACTCGTTGACGGACGGACGATCGTCATCGCATCCGGGGGCGGCGGGATTCCGGTCGTGCGGGAGAACGGAGGCCTGAGGGGCGTCGACGCGGTGATCGACAAGGATCTCGCCGGGGAACGACTCGCCGCCGACGTGGGCGCATCGATCTTCATGGTCCTCACCGACGTCGACAGTGTCCGGCTCCATTACAGGACGCCGGAGGAGAAGGCACTGTCGAGGATGACCCTCGACGAGGCGAAGCGATATCACGCCGAGGGGCACTTTGCCAAGGGCTCGATGGAGCCGAAGGTGCGCGCGGCGATCCGGTTCATCGAAGCCGGGGGAGAGAGAGCGATCATCACGTCACTCGGCAAGGCGTTCGACGCGCTCACCGGGAACGCAGGCACGACGATTACACGGACGTAGAGAAGGCTGACAAGAGATCAAGGAGGATCCAACTGATGTCGAATACAACGCTTCGAGGCCGGGACTTCATCACCTGGCTCGACTTCTCCAGGGACGAGATCGAGGCGATGCTCGATGCGGCGCACGATCTGAAACGGAAGTTCATTCGCCGCGAACCGCACAAGGTGCTCGAAGGGCAGACGCTCCACATGCTCTTCTACAACACGTCGCTTCGAACGCGAAACTCGTTCGAGGCGGGGATGACCCAACTCGGTGGACACGCCCACTTCCTTCAGCCCGGGGCGGTGTATACCCCGGCGCTCAAAGGAGAGGAGGTCGCCTATTCGACGGAGCGAATCTCCGACGTCGCGCGTGTGCTCGCCGAGATGGGAGACGCGATCGCCATCCGGATCTACGGCAAGCCGACCGGATGGGAGTACGGAAAGGGCGATCGGATCGTCCGGGAATTCGCGGAATGGTCGAAGGTTCCGGTCATCAACATGGAAGACGACGTGTACCACCCGTGCCAGGCGCTCGCCGACGTGATGACGATGCAGGAGAAGCTGGGGCACAATCTGCGGGGGAAGAAGTTCGTCATGAGTTGGGCCTATTCCGGTTCGGTCGCAAAGCCCCTCGCTGTTCCGCAGTCGGCGATCGTCTCGGCCGCGATGATGGGGATGGATGTCACGCTGGCGCATCCCGAGGGACTCGATCTCGATCCGAGAATCCTCGAAGCGACGAACAGGTTGGCGGCCAAGAATGGCGGCGCATTCAGGATCTCACACGACATGGACACGTCGTTCAAGGACGCCGACGTCGTCTATCCGAAGGCGTGGACGGTTCAGCCGACTGACGGATCGGGTCTGATGGACGAAGGCAAGGCGAAGCCGGTCTTCGAGGCGAACAAGGATTGGATCTGCACGAATGAGAAGATGGCGCTGACGAACGACGCGATCTACATGCATTGCCTCCCGGCCGATCGCGACATGGAGGTCACCGATGAGGTCATCGACGGCCCGAACTCGGTGATCATCGAGGAGGCGGCGAACCGCCTCCACGCACAGAAGGGGATGATGGCGGTGATCATGGCGTAGGGCGGGATCCAGTCGCGAGCCGTCGATGGGGTGCAGAGATCGGCGCAGAGGGGGCGAGATGAGGCGAACCGGGAGGCTGAAGGACGGCATCCGACGCGTCGTGAATGGCTTTCCGGAATCCCTGCGCTCCTCTGCGGCCGCTGCGGTAGAGCGTCGTTTCTAAGGAGGACGAATGACTTGGTTCGATTTGGCCGGCCGGGACTTGATCAGCGAGATCGACTGGACGCGCGAGGAGTACGACATCGCGATGAAGGTCGCCGATCAGCTGAAGACCGCATTCTACAGCCGGACGCCGCATCGCACGCTCGAAGACAAGACGTTCGCGATGATGTTCTTCGCGGGCTCGACGCGGACTCGGATGTCATTCGAGTCCGGGATGACGCAACTCGGCGGCCACGCTCAGTTCATCAATCCGTCGACGATGCGGCTCTCGCTCGAGGATACGCCGGGGGCGGGCGAGACGGTGAAGGACACCGCGAAGGCGATGGAGCGGTTCTGCGACGGGATCGGCATTCGGCTCCTCGACGACGCGATCGATCGGTACGGGTTCGGCGACGAAGTGATGCGGAAGTTCGCCGAGTACGCCGAGGTTCCGATCATCAATATGGCTTCGGACGTCAACCATCCGTGCCAGTCGCTCACCGACATCTACACGATGCACGAGAAGCTCGGCGGCGATGTCAGCGGAAAGAAGATCGTCGTCATGTGGGCGTACACTCCGTGGATCCGCGGCCTCTGCTCGGTGCAGGGAACGGCGTTGATCTCGGCGATGTACGGGATGGACGTCGTCGTTGCGCATCCGCCGGAGTACGACATGGATCCGAACGTGATGGACCAGTGCAGTGACCTGGCGGCCGCATCGGGCGGGCGGTTCACGGTCTCCAACGATCTCGAAGAGGCCCTCGACGGGGCGACCGTCGTCTTCCCGCGCAATTGGTTCACCAAGGATCGCTACGAGATCGGCAAGGAGGCCGAGCACGAGATCGCGCTCAAGCACAAGGATTGGTGCTACACGGCCGATCGACAGAAACGGCTTGGCGATCCGGGGTATCTGTTGCAGTGCATGCCGGTCGATCGTGGGCACGAAGCCGAGCCGGAGGTCTGTGACAACGAGCTCTCGTGGATCTACGATCAGGCGGAGAATCGACTCCACACGCAGAAGGCGATCATGACGCTGACGATGGGAGGCCGGCTGTAGCGTGAACGAGGAGCGGTCGACGCTGATCGGCGCCGGGGTCGTGCGCCCCGATGCCGTCGACAAGGTTCGTGGCGAGGCGCGATTCGCCGACGACCTTGCCTTTCCGGGGATGCTCCACGGGGCGGTCGTCCGTAGCAGTCACCCGCACGCGAGGATCCTCGAAATCGATCCGACCGAGGCCCTGGAGGATCGGGACGTCGTCGACGTATTGATCGCGGAGGAGATCCCGGGAGCGAACGTCGTCCACGTGATCTACGACGATCAGCCGGTCCTTGCGGCGGACATCGTTCGCTACGTCGGCGAGCCGATCGCCCTCGTCGTCGCCGAAACGCGGCGGGCCGCCAAACGTGGGGTTCGGAAGGTTCGGATCCGATACGAGGAGCTTCCGATCGTTTGTGATCCGATCGAGGCGCTCGCTCCGGATGCGCCGGTTCTGGTCGCCGATCAGATGGCCGCCGAGGGCGGTGGAAACCTGTTCAACGCGATGGTCCTTCGAAAGGGGGACGTCGAGCGCGGCTTCGCCGAGGCGGACGTGGTCGTCGAGTCGGAATACGAGACCGGATACCAGGAGCACGCCTACATCGAGCCTCAAGGAGTGATCGCCGTCCCCGGTGACCTCGGATCGATGACGATCTACGCGTCGATGCAGTGCCCGTTCTACGTCCAGAGTGCGGTCGCAAAGGTGCTGGGACTTCCGCTGTCGAAGATCCGTGCCGTTCAGACGGCGACCGGTGGCGCGTTCGGCGGGAAGGAGGACGTTCCGTCGCACGTCTCCTCGCTCGCTGCGTTGATGGCACGGGCGACGCGGCGACCGGTGAAGCTCATTCTCGAACGGGGCGAGGACGTCCTGACGACGAGCAAGCGACACCCGGCCCGCGTCCGATACCGGACGGGGGCGAAGGTCGACGGAACGTTGACGGCGATCGAAGCAGACGTCATCCTCGACGCCGGTGCATATCAGACGCTCTCGTCGGCGGTTCTGTGGCGGAGCCTCTGTACGGCCGCCGGCCCGTATCGGGTCCCGAACGTCAAGGTCGATGCGAAGTCGGTCGCGACGAACACGGTCCCGAACGGCGCGTTTCGCGGGTTCGGAAGCCCACAAGTGATCTTCCCCCATGAATCGCAGATGGATCGGGTCGCGGAGCGACTCGGCATCGACCGGGCCGAGATCCGTCGGCGGAATCTCCTTCGACCCGGGGATCGGACTTCGACGAATCAGGTCGTGGAGGATTCCGTGGGTGTGCTCGACACGCTCGAGCGCGCGGTCGAGTTGGCCGGATGGGAGGACCGGCTCGCGGCCGTTGAGGCATTCAACGCGACGCAGTCCGATCGCCGCCGCGGTGTCGGGCTCTCCTGCGTGATTTACGGTGTCGGACTCGGCGGGAAGTCACCGTATCTCGACAAGGCCGGGGCGACGATGAAGCTCGAGGCGGACGGATCGATCGGCGTCGCCGTCGGGACGGTCGAGATGGGACAGGGGCTGACGACGGTGATGTTGCAGCTGGCGGCCGAGTCGCTCGGGGTGCCGATCGACCGTGTGCAGATGGCGCCCGTCGACACGAGTCGCGTTCCGGACAGCGGTCCGACGGTCGCGTCGCGCGGAACGATGATGAGCGGACTGGCGGTCCTCGATGCCGCGGCGAAACTCCGCGGGCGAATCGACGCGCTCGCCGCGGAGATGGGGATCGATCGCGGGGAGGTCCTCGACCGACTTCCGGAGATTGCGGCGAATTTCTGGTTGCGGAACCTCGATCCGTCGGTCGAAGGGTGGGCGCGAACCGAGCCGGTCAGTTGGGATCCGGAGACGGGTCTCGGCGACGTCTATCCGATCTACGCGTACGCGACGCACGTTGCCGAGGTCGAGATCGACGTGTCGACCGGTGAGGCGCACGTCGTCGACTTCGTCGCGGTACACGACTCGGGACGGATCCTCAATCGGTCGTCGGCGATCGGACAAGTGCAGGGAGGGGTTGCGCAAGGGATCGGCTTCGCTCTGATGGAGGAGATTCCGCAGCGGGACGGACGGCTGATCGTCAACGGTCTCACGAGCTATCGAGTGCCGACGGTTTGGGACGTCGTTCAAGAGAGCCGAATCGATTTCGTCGAAACCGAGTTCCCGGCCGGACCGTTCGGAGCAAAGGGGATCGGGGAAGTCCCGTTGATGGCGGCTCACGCGGCCGTCGCACGCGCGGTCGCCCACGCCGTCGGTCGGAATCCGGCTCGTTATCCTCTCTCGCCGGAATACGTCAAGGCGTTGATCGAGAACGACTGAGGCCGCCGGTGACGGACAGAATGGACAGAGGGGAGGGCGACGCCTCCCCTCTGCGCCGGTGAATGACCCTCTTACAGCCCGAGGAACGCGAACAGGGCCGAGAAGTCCATGTCGCCTCCGATGACCTCCTCGAGGGACGACACGCCGAGCATCCCGACGATCGTGTTGAAGAAGTTCTCGATCCCCTCAGCCGGGGCCTCCATGATGATTGGCATCAGCGAATCCTGCAGAGACATACCGAGCGATGCCGAGAGCTCCCCGAGGAATTCGGCGTTGTCCGCGAAAAAGGCCGCGAACGCGGCGGTCAGTCCTTCCGGATCCGCTTCGCGCGCGTGGACGATCCCTTGTCCGAACAGGCGGCCGAGGACGGCGACCGAGCCGACGAGCGGAATCCCAGTCGGGCGCTGTCCGACCAGCCACGTTCCGTACACCGGAAACGCTGAAGCGGGCTCCCAGGTCACGAAGAGCTCACCGTGCGGGACCAATTCACCGGCGAAGTCGAAGACGGTGCCGGTCGCCGCGCCGAGTGGTGTCAGCGTGCCCCCGATCGTCATCGAGTACGTGACCGTCACTTCCTCAGCGAACTCGAGATGCAGGACATCGACGGTCGTGCCCGTGGTATTGCTGAACGACACGAGAGCCTCGCTCCCCACCGGACTCGTGTACGGGAGGATCCAATCGACCTGCGCGACCGCGGCGAACGACACGAGCGACGCGAGTCCCAAGACAACAAACAAGCTCTTCCTGTGAAGCATGTAGGCCTCCTTGCCGGACCGAAATCTCACGCATTCTAGCCCAGACGCACGTCGCTCGGCAACGGGAGATCGTATGGTTCAAGATTCGGCGAGTCGTTCGTCGATCGCATTCGCCAGGAGAAGATCGTCCGGCGAGGTAATCTTCAGGTTGGTCGCCTCTCCGGGGACGGTCCACACCGGTTCTCCGAGCGCGAGGACCGCGTCGGCGTCATCGGGAATCGTCGCCGGACTGAGGTCGAGCGCCCGACGGATGAGCGACGTGCGAAATCCCTGTGGCGTCTGGATTCGCACCATTCGGGAGCGATCGAGCGTACGATCGCCGAGGCGATCGCCCTCTCCCTTGAATCGTACGGTGTCGGTGATCGGAAGGACCGGGATGCAAGCTCCGTGCCGTTCGGTGCCGTCGATGACTCGCTCGATCAACTCGGGGCTGGGAAACGGCCTCGCGCCGTCGTGGATGAGAACCAGGTCGCCGGTTGCCGCTCCGACGCCGGCGAGCGCGGAATCGCGACGGTGCTCGCCGCCTTGGACGACGCGGATCGACTTCTCGAGTGCCGGGAGAAGACCGCGGACGCGCTCCTCCTCGCCGGGGCGGGCGACGACGACAAACTCGCCGATCCGCGCTGACTCGAGGAACGCGCCGATTGCACGTCGCAGGATCGGAACTGCTCCGAGAAGGAGGAACGCCTTGTTCTCGCCGGCGCCCATCCGCCGCGCGCGTCCGGCAGCGAGAATCACGGCGGTGACGCGCATCGGCTACTCCGCAGGCTGCGTTCGCGTGATCTGAACCAGATTCGAGCCGTCCGGATCGATGGCGTAGATCTCCCAGACGCCGGAGCGATTCGAGTTGAAGTAGATTCGCCCGTCGATCGCCCAATCCGGGTTGATGTCGTCACTCTCGTGTGTCGTGAGACGTCGTGTTTCTCCCGTCTCGAGCGAAAGGATGTAGATGTCGTTGTTCTTGTCGCGAAGCGAAGCGAACGCGATCTGCTCGCCGTTCGGAGACCAGTCCGGCGACCAATCCTCGAACTCGTCGCGGGTCAGGCGTCGTTCCTCATCCGTCGCGAGGTCGCGGGCGTAGAGCTGCAGTGACCCGTCGCTGGCCGATTCGTAGACGAGGGTGGTCCCGTCGGGCGATAGTTCCGGTTCCCAGTTGGTCAGTTCCGCGGCGCTGTCCCCGAAGAACGAGCATCCTGCGAGGGCTCCGACGACGGACAGGGCGGCGATGATGAGCCAGATTCTTCTCTGCACGCTCTCCCCTTTCTCCGATCGAATTCGACGTCGCATCGAGTCCCGATTCCGTCGTCGAATCCCGGAAGACCGCACAGTATAGGGAGTTCTTGTATTGGACACAAGATTTCGCTATTGTATTGCGCGAAAGCGGGCTCTCGACGTCTTGGATGGGGGGAGAACGAACTGGCTGTCGAGTGGACGATCCGCGAGGTTCTGAATTGGACCCGGGGGTACTTCAAAGACGCGGGGATCACCCAGCCGCGCTTGGAAGCGGAGATTCTGCTTGCCCATGCGCTCGATGTCGATCGCCTTCACCTCTATCTCTCTCCGGACAAGCCATTGACCTGCGACGAGCGGAGCCGCTATCGAACCGTCATTCAGGAGCGCAAATCGGGAACCCCCCTACAGCATCTGGTCGGCGAAGTGACCTTCTTCGGACTTCGTTTCAAGGTCCGGCGGGACGCGCTGATTCCGAGACCGGAGACGGAAGAGCTTCTCGAACGCGCGCTGAACCTCGCGCCCAGGGACCGTGAGATCCGCTGCGTCGATCTGGGGACGGGAGCCGGTGTCATCGCGGTCTGTCTCGCGCGATTCCTTCGTCGGGCCGAAGTGACCGGGGTCGATATCTCGCCCGAAGCCCTCCGTCTCGCGGTCGAGAACGCACGATCGAACGGCGTCGAGGAACGAGTCACCTTCATCGAGAGCGACTGGTTCAGCCGCGTCGAAGACCGGTTCGATCTGATCGTTTCGAATCCTCCCTATGTTTCGACCGACGAGATCGAGTCGCTCGCGCCGGAGGTCCGCGTGCACGAGCCGCTCGTGGCACTCGACGGGGGAGCTACTGGGCTGGAGAGAATCGAGGCGTTGGTCGACGGCGTCGGCGATCACGTGACGCCCGGCGGCGTTCTTCTGCTCGAGATCGGGTACGGCCAAGCGGGAGCAGTCGTCGACCTGCTCCGCGGAGCGGGGATTTCCGAGACGAACGTGGAGAAAGACGTCTCCGGCGTCGAGAGGTTCGTGGTGGCGCAATGTCCGTGATGATCCAGGTCTCCGAGCTGCACTTCACAACCGAAGACGGGATCAAGGTCCTCGAGGACGTACATCTTCATGTCGATCGGGGAGAACTCGTCTACCTGATGGGAGAAGCGGCGGTCGGGAAGACCCTGCTCCTCGGACTCCTCGCCGCCCAGATTCCGCCGCAGCAGGGGCAGATCCTCGTCCACGGTCGGAACGTGGCGCGCCTCTCCCGAGAAAAGGCGCTCGAACTGCGTCGTCAGATTGCTCTCCTGCCGCAGGCTTTCGTTCCGCTTTCGCGTACGACGCGGGAGAACCTGATGTTCAAACTTCGAGCGCTCGGAGACTTTCGCGAACAGGCGGAAGAGAAGGCGCTCTACGCGCTCGAGATGGTCGGTCTCCTTCGGCAGCAGACGACGGAGGCCTCAGAGCTTTCGGCCGCCGAGCGGCTGCGGCTTGGCATTGCGCTTTCGATCTGCAACGATCCGCTTCTCCTGTTGGTCGACGACTTGTTCGATGCGCTGGCGTCCGACGAGCGGGAGCAGATTTGCTCTCTGCTCGAGCGGCTCAACGAACGAGGGTTGACGATCCTCGCCACGGCGCGGAGCCCTCTCCCGGCGAAGGCACATGCGTTCCGCGTTCTGGAACTGGCCGACGGGACGGTGGTGAGCCGATGAGTGAGTTCTTCTTCGTCTTTCGAGAACTTCTTGGCGCAATCCGGGCGCGGAGTGCGGCGCTCCTCGGGGCTGCGGGGCTGCTCATCTTCCTTTGCCTCGCGTCGTTTGCCGCGCTTCTGCTGGTCGGGGGCGGACCGACCGGAGGCGAAGAGAGGGGCCTGATGGCGGACGAGATCGTCGTCGACCTCTCTCCGAGGTTGTCGGCGGACGCGGTGAACGCTCTCTACCGGGAGCTCCAACGTCGCCCGGACGTCGTCTTGCTTGCCTTCCGCTTCGCCCAGGAGGTCAGCCCGGAAAGCACCGGAGGGCAGTTCTTCATCCGAACGAGTTCGCCCGAGGTGACGCCGGACGTCCTGGCCGCGGTCGAGTCGATGAGTGGAATCACCGGCGCCGAGGCTGGGACGATCGTCATCTTCGAAGCTGGCTTCACGCTGACCGGGTCGACTCGGATCGGTCTCCTCGTTGCTCTCGTTCTGAGCGTCGTCTTGAGTCTGGTCCTTGCACGAAGCGGGTTTCGGGCCCTTCTCGAGACATTCCAGGCCGAGATTCGTGTGCTGCGCCTCTCCGGCGTGTCCGAGCGGAGGATCGTTCCGCCCGTCGTCGGACTCGGAACCCTGCTGGGCCTTCTCTCGGGGCTCCTCCTGATCGTCGGCGTCTACATCGCCCAGTATGCGTTGGGTGAGGGGGCGTCCTCCGTCTCCGAGCTGGCGAACGGCGGACGGGTTCTCGTGGTCGTCTTTGCGGATCTGATTCTCGGATTGCTCCTCGGGAGCCTCGTCGGTCTCCTCGGTGCGAGCTTGCTCAGTTCTCGCGAGTTCTCGCCTCTTCCTTAGAAGAGGCCTCTTCCTCGGAGGTGGGGGGCGAATCCTTCGGATTGGCGGCAATCGCCTCTGCAGCAGATTGACCTCTACGTCTCTGGAAGTACGTGAGTCCTCGGTTGAACAGGTAGTAGACGCCGGCAGCGACGAGGATCGTTTCGGCGAACTTGAATACGAGCGAGAAGGCGACGACTCCCTCGCTCGGGATTCCAGGTGAGACGAGCCGGAAGATCCCGATCATTCCGGCTTCGCTGGTTCCGAGGCCACCGGGAGTGATCCACAGGAAGGACGAGAGCAGGATGTTGAACGAAAACAGAAGCGAAAGTTGGGGGAACGTGAACCGGATGTCGCTTCCGAAGTGGAAGAAGACCTGCGGCCGCATGTAGATGAAGAACGTGGCCAATGTCTGGATGAGAAAGGCCATGCCGGTTCCGCGCCAATGTTTCGTGAACGCGTAGTGCACTTCGTCTTCCGTCTCCGAGACCTTGTCCGCCGCTCGGACGAGGGAATCCGTCCAGCGCGGAAGCATACGGCCGAGCAGCCGGATGACCCGACTGATCCACTTGAAGTTCCCGGCGAAGTCGATGAGTCCAACGAGAATCCAGAACGTGATGAACGCCGTTCCCGCGATCAAGAGGCGTTTCTCCTCCCATGGGATGTTCTTGGAAACGATCGCGTAGAACCCGCCGATCAGGACGAACAGGATCATGCTCAATCCGCCGAGGAAGCGCTCGACGATGATCGTTGCGAAGACGCGCGTCGTCGGGGCGACGGTCGAGTCGGTGACGAGGAGGGCGCGGAACGGTTCTCCGCCGAAGTAGAGCGTCGGAGTCAGGTAGCTGACGGCATATCCACTCATTCGCGCGCCGATGATTCGTCGCAGCGGGATTCGAATCCCGTAGGAACGCAGAATGATCCACCAGCAGACAATCCACGCAGCCATCGCGAGGAGCACGGTTGCGATCACACCGAGGAGCCCATGAGTTCCCAGGGCACGCATTTCGCCGAGGATCTCGCGCCATCCGACGAAATAGAGGACGCCTGCGAGCATGCCGAAGCCGACAACGCCCGAGAGGATAATCTTCCACCCGGATCTGCGGGGACCCTTCATGGGATGAGTCTAGCCGGGGAACGTGAAACTGATCAAGGCGACGGTCTCCGTCTCCGAGAAGCGCCTACCCCGAGCTGCAGTTGCCCGAATCTGCAAGTGCGGCGAGGATTCCGTCGAGCGCCGCATCGATCGCCTGAGAGCGAATGCTCTCGCGATCTCCGAAGAATCGATGCGGTCTGACGTACACTCCCGACTCCGAGGCGACGGCGATGTACACGAGGCCGACCGGTTTCTCGTCGGTGCCGCCACCCGGACCGGCGATCCCCGTGATGCTGACCGCGAGGTCGGTCGACAGGCTTCGCCGGCAGGCGGAGGCCATCGCCTCGGCCGTCTCGGGGCTGACCGCTCCGAATCGCTCCAAGTCGGCGGCGGGGACCCCGAGGTGCGAGGTCTTGACCGCGTTGTCGTACGCGATGATTCCACCGAAGAAGTAGGTCGACGACCCAGGAATTCGCGTGATCTCGTGGGCGAGTCCCCCGGCCGTGCACGACTCGGCGACCGAGATCGTCCATCCCTTCCGACGCAGGCCTTCCCCCATCTCGCGTGCCTTGTCGTTCATTCGGTCCGTCTCCTGCCCTCTTCGCACCGCTCGACGATCGGACACTCGGCGCACGTCGGGTTCTTCGGATAGCAGAGGGTACGGCCGAGCCGAATCACCTGGAGATGCAGATCGGCCAACAGGGAAGGGATCGGATCGAGGATCGAGTTGACGCGGCGATGGGGTTCTTCGCGGTCACGGACCCACCCGACGCGAGTGAGAACGCGCCGGATGTGCGTGTCGATCGGAAAGTACGCCTTTCCGAACGAAAAGAGGAGGACGATCCCCGCCGTCTTCCGGCCAATCCCGGGAAGATCGAGGAGCCAGGCCAGGCCTTCCTCGACGGAGAGATCGCCGAGGAACGAGAGGTCGATCGCCCCCTGCTCGTCGCGGAGGCGTCGGAGAGCCTCCCGGATGGTGTGTGCCTTCTGCTGCTGGAGTCCGCCGATGCGGATCGTTTCGGCGATTTCATCCTCGTTCGCGTCGGCGACGGCATCGAGCGCGCCGAAACGATCGCGAAGCGACGCGTACGCCCGGTCTCGGTTCGTGTCGGTCGTATTCTGCGACAGGATTGTCAGAACGAGGGTCTCGACCGGCGACCTCGATCGGTCGGCCAACGGACCGAACCGGTCGACCAAGCGGGAGACGATCCAGCGGGCTTCCTCGGTTCGGTTCATCACACGAGGAGGATAGAAGACCGGGCGGAGGCGGGCAACTGGTGGAGGGAGGAGGATCTCACGTAGAATCGACGTGGAGGGATCATGATCGAGGCACGCGGTGATCGAGAGGTCGTTCTTCGAATGGTCGATGGCGAGGACCTGCTGGCGGAGCTGCTGGGCATCGACCTCGACGGAGCAGTCATCCTCGGCGGAATCGGGATGGTCCGGGACGCTCGACTCGGGTACTGGAACGGGGTTGAGTACGAGGAGCACGAGATCTCCGAACCGGCGGAGCTGCTCACGATGCAGGGAAACATCGCTCGTCGCGAGGACGAGGCGATCGTGCACTGCCACGTGACGGTCGCTCGTCGGGACGGGACCGTCGCCGGCGGACACCTGATCGGAGCGACGGTGGCGAACACGGCCGAGATCGTCCTTCACATTCCTCTCGGGATCGTTCTGGAACGACGGATGGAGACGAACGGATTGGCCGGCCTCTACCCGAGAGCCTGATCGGTAGAATGCGCCGTCACAGGAGGCGCGATCATCCGAATCGGTGTTCGCTCCGAAGTCCGTTCAGCAGGGCACGTCCGCTGACTCGCGGCCGCCCCTCACGCTGAAGTTCCAGAAGCTCGATCAGATCGTCGGTGCACGCGACCAGGAGCCGCTTCGTCTCGGCAAGCACGATCTCGCCCGGCGCGAGGTTCCCCTTCCCGATTCCCGTCTTGGCGCTCCGGTGTACCTTGACGCGGTCGGTGCCGAGGAGTGTCCATGCTCCCGGCCAAGGGCTCGTTCCTCGAACCAGATTGTGAACGGTTGAGGCGTCGATGGTCCAATCGATCCGGCCGTCGTCTCGCGTCAGTGGAGGCGCGTACGAGACCCCCTCGTTCGGCTGAGGAAGCGGCGAGAGCGTGGCCGACGCGAGGCCGCTGAGCGTCTCGAGAATGACCGACGCGCCGAGCTCGGCGAGGCGTTCCGTCAGCTCGCCCGCGGTCTCGTCCGCCTCGATCGGCAGGGATCGCTTCAGCAACAGCGGGCCGGTGTCCATTCCCGCGTCGATCAGAAACGTCGTGATCCCCGTCGTCCGCTCGCCGCGGATGATCGCCCAGTGCACCGGCGCGGCGCCGCGATACGCGGGCAGCAGGGAGGCGTGGATGTTGATCGTTCCCCGAGGGGGAATCTCGAACAGGACGGGCTTGAGCAGCTGTCCGTACGCCGCGACGACGATCGCGTCCGGTGCCGTCTCTCGAATCGACTCGAGCGCCTCGGTTCGGTTGACGCGCTCCGGTTGGACGACCGGAAGATCCAGACCGTGCGCCGTCTCCTTGACCGCCGGCTCGCGCAACTCTCCCTTTCGGCCGGCCGGCCGATCGGGCTGTGTGACGACGAGGGCGACCTCGTGGCGCGCAGCGAGAGCCTTCAGAGCCGGACGGGCGAACGCCGACGTGCCGAGGAAGACGAGTCTCACTCGCTCGCCTCTTTCCGTTTGCGCTGGAACTCTTTGAGAAGGCTCTGACGCCGGACGGGACTCAGGTGATCGAGGAACAGATTCCCGTTCAGATGGTCGATCTCGTGCTGGATCGCTCGAGCAAGGAGGCCTTCACCGGTGATCCGAACGGGCGATCCGTCGAGCGCGGTTCCCTCGATCGTCGCGTGTGCGCTCCGGGAGACGTCGGCATGGACCCCTGGGACGCTCAGACAGCCCTCGGTGAACGTTTCGGTCTCCTCGGAGGTTTCGAGTAATTCGGGATTGATGAGGACATGAAAGTCCCCGTCGACGTCCAGGACGATAATTCGCTTCGAGATCCCGATCTGGGGAGCGGCGAGACCGACGCCGTCGGAGCGAATCATCGCCTCGACCATTCTTTCGCAGATTCGGCGCGTCTCGTCGTCGATTGCCTCGACCGGCTCGGCGAGCCGCCGGAGGACGGGATCTCCGTAGGTTCGAATGCTCATGGTCTCCCCTTGTTTGTCGGTCCGAGCCATTATATGGTTGACGTCGATATGTCACAAGGGAACGGGGCTTCAAGGCACACGGTCGAGAAGGTACTCCTGTTGGAGAGCGCGACCGGCTTCATGGATCAGGCGGTGACCAGCGGCCTGGAGTCATTCATCGAGCGGCAGTTTCCCGAGGGGGCCGAGATCGTTGGCGGCTACGGCGCCGCCGATCCGGAGTCGCGTCAGCGGATCGTCGATTCTCTGTTCACCCTGCTCGAGGCGGAGGGGCCGAGCTTCACGAAGCGATCGGACGCGCTCGAACGACCGGTCACTGTGCTTCCGGGCGTGGGAGAAAAGCGGGCCGACGCGCTTCGCGGCTTGGGTATCCGAACGGTGGAGGATCTGGTGCTCCATCTTCCGAGGCGGCTGGAGAATCGCGCTCGATTCGTCGAGATCGGTCGCCTCTCTCCAGGGACCGAAGCGGCGGTCCGTGGGGAGGTGCTCGCCGTCGACCGTCGACGGGCCGGGCGGCGGATGACGATCGTCAAGGCGGCGATCGGAGACGGGACGGGCTTCCTCTACGCGGTCTGGTTCAACCAACCGTGGCTCGCCGACCAGCTTCGCAAGGGGACGTCGATCGACATGTTCGGAAAGATCGAACGAAGCTACGGAGAACTTCAGATGCGGTCTCCTATCTGGGAGCCGGCCGGGTCGGGGACCGACGTCGGGCGTTTGGTTCCCGTCTACCCGGCGACCGAAGGCCTGACCGACCGGATGATTCGCTCCCTCATCGCGCAGCATCTCGACGATCTCCTTGCCGAGGTCGACGAAGTCCTCCCGGCAAGTATCCGCGAGAAGAACGGCGTGCTCGCCAGACGCGCCGCGATCGAGGCGATCCATCGACCGACCGATTCGGGCGATTTCGAGCGAGCCCGCCGATCGCTGGCGTTCGAGGAGCTCTTCCTGCTGCAGCTCGGCCTTCTCGACGTTGCACGAGAAGAGGCGGGGATCGCCAGGCGGTCGAGTGGGCAGTGGGTCGACTCCTTTCTCGCCGGCCTCCCCCTCACGCTGACGGCGGCGCAGGCCGGTGCACTGCATGAGATCGGGGACGATCTCTCCCGCCCGGTCCGGATGATGCGGCTGCTTCAGGGAGACGTTGGGTCGGGGAAGACACTCGTGGCGTTGATCGCCGCGCTTTCGGTGGCGGAATCGGGCGCTCAGGTCGCGTTCATGGTGCCGACCGAACTCCTCGCCGATCAACATGCGGTGACGATCGGTCGTCTGTTCGAAGGGCTGCCGATCCGGGTGGCGCATCTGACCGGTGCGACGAAGGAGAAGGACCGAGTGACGGACGCGATCGCGCGCGGCGACGTCGATCTTGTCATTGGGACTCACGCGCTGATTCAGGAGGCGGTAGCGTTTGCCGATCTCGGTCTGGTGATCATCGACGAGCAGCACCGCTTCGGCGTTGTGCAGCGATCGACGATCGAAGAGAAAGGGAGCAAGGTCGATCTGCTCGTGATGAGCGCGACGCCGATCCCGAGGACGATCGCACTGACGCTCTACGGCGAGTTCGACGTGTCGACGCTCGATTCACTTCCGACGGGACCGAGGAGGATTGACACACGCTCGGTGAGCGAATCGGAGCGCGAAGAGGTCTACCGGGAGATCGGGCGAGCTCTGCGAGAAAGGAGAAAGGGGTACGTTGTCCTCCCTCTCGTCGACGAGTCGGAGAAGGTCGATGCCGGGGCGGCGATCCAGGTCGCCGAGGAGCTCACCCTTCGCTTCCCGGACGTCGGCGTCGGGCTCCTCCACGGACGACTCTCCTCGACCGAGCGCGCTGCGGCGATGGACGCGTTCCTTCGTGGGGAGGTCTCCCTCCTCGTCACCACGACGGTGATCGAGGTTGGGATTGACGTCCAAGATGCGGATTTCATGGTCATTGAGCACGCCGATCGATTCGGACTCTCTCAGCTCCACCAGCTTCGTGGCCGGATCGGACGATCGGGGCAGCCGGCCGTCTGTGTGGCGATTGCCGATCCGAGGACCGAGGAGGCGAGAAAACGTCTGGAAGCCTTCGTCGCCTACGATGACGGATTCACGATTGCCGAGGAGGATCTGCGAATTCGCGGTCCGGGAGACCTTCTCGGGACGCACCAGCACGGGTTTCTCACGCAGCTCCGAGCGGTCGATCTGTCCGGAGATCTGGAGTTGATGAGCCGAGCGAGGGTGGCCGCCAGGTCGGTCTACAACGCGGGCGCCGCCGCCGCCTACGCAGACGAGATCGAGCGGCGCTTCGGCGAGCTTCTGAGGTGGCTGCGCGTCTGAAGAAGACGGCACATCCTTTGCGCGACGAAGGATCGGGTTGCCGAACTTCGGCTATTCGATCCGCGTTCCGACCCGATTGCCGGAGGCGATCTCTCTCAGGGCACCGGAACGACCGAAATCGAAGACCTCGATCGGCACGGCGTGCTCTCGGCAGATCTCGACGGCGATCTGGTCCATCGCGCCGTAGCGGTTCTCGAGGTACTCCGTGTAGGGGATTTCCGATTGGAGGGTCGCGTCCTTGCATTGCGCTGGATCCTTGTCGTAGACGCCGGCGACGTTCGACGCCTTCGCGAGAAGGTCGGCTCGGATCGAAACGGCACGCAGCGCAGCGGCGGTGTCTGTGGTGACCAGTGGGCTTCCTGTCCCCCCGGCGAACAGGACGACGGCGCCTTCCGAGAGGGCGGATCGGGCCGCTCGTGCCGAAACCGTCTCGGTCAGCTCGGTGCCGATGGCGGACTGCACGACGACGGTTCGGCCCGCGCGCTCGAGGTACGCGCGAAAGGCGAGCGCGTTGAGAACCGTCGCCAGCATTCCGAGGGTGTCACCTTCGATTCGTTCGAAGGCGTCGGTCTTTCCACCACGGATGATGTTTCCCCCGCCGACGACGACGGCCAACTCCACGGTCTTGAGGGGGGCAATCTCGCCTGAGATTCGGCTCAGTGCGGAGGGGGAGATGGCGCCTTCAGGGCCGCTGAACGCATCGCCGCTCAGCTTCAGGAGGATACGGCGAGGGGATCCGCGCATCCCGCGACCTCGATTTCGAAGCGGGCGAACTGCTCGATGGCGATGTTCTCCCCGGTCTTCGTCCGCAGATCGGCGAGCATCTCCTCGATTGTGACCTCAGGGTCCTTGACGAACGCCTGCTTCATCAGGCACGCATCCTCGTAGAAGCTCTTCATCCGACCTTCGATCGCCTTCTCGATGATCTGGGACGGCTTTCCCTGTTCCTTCAACTGAGCTCGGAACTCGGCGTTCTCCGATTCGATGACCTCCGCCGGAACGTCCTCCGGCGCCACGTAGGTCGGGCTCTCGGCGGCAATATGCATTGCGACATCGTTGGCGAATTGAACGAACTCGGCGCTGTTCGCGGCGAAATCGGTGTTGCACGAGATCTCGACGAGGACGCCGACCTTCCCGGTATGATGAACGTAGGCGACGACCCGTCCCTCGTGCGCCTCGCGGCCGATCTGCTCCATCAGTTCGAGCCCCTGCTCACGCAGGATTTCTTTGGCTCGCTCGATGTCGCCGGCGGCCTCGGTCAAGGCGCGCTTGCAGTCCATCATTCCGATTCCGGTCTCTTCGCGAAGCTTTCTGATGTCCTCGACCCTAATCGTCGTCATCGTCCTCTTCCTCGTCGTCGGCTTTGTCGGTCTCTTCGTCCTCTTCTTCGTCCGGCTCGGGCGTCTCTTCCTGATTGGCCTTGCGCTCTTCTTCGTCCTCTTCGTCGAGCTTGCCGATTCGCTCATCCGGCTCGTCAGGCGGCTCGGCGACCGGCTCTTCTTCGGCCGGTTCATCCGCGAGCTCTTCCGCCGTGTCGGTCTCTTCGGGCTCCTCAGCGACCGCCTCCGCCTCTTCGGCGGACTTGTCCTCGGCCGCCGGCGTCTCGTCCTGGTGGCCCTCGCGACCCTCGATGACGGCGTCCGCGATCCGCGCCGTGATCAGCTTCGTCGCCTTGATCGCGTCGTCGTTTCCGGGGATCAGGTAGTCGATCGGATCGGGATCGCAGTTGGTGTCAACGATGGCAATGATCGGGACTCCGACGAGATTCGCTTCGTGGACGGCGATCGCTTCGACGTCCGGGTCGATGATGAATAGGAGGTCCGGCTTGCGCTCCAACGCGCGCAGACCGTCGAGATTCCGCTGGAGCTTCGCCAACTCCCGGCGGAGACGGCTCGCCTCTTTGTTCGGCATCGCGTCGACCGTTCCGTCTTCGATTCGACCCTCCAGGCGTTTCATCCGATCGATCGACTGACGGATCGTGCCGAAGTTGGTCAGTGTGCCGCCGAGCCAGCGCCGGTTGACGTAGTGCGCGCCGCATCGCTGCGCTTCTTCGGCGATCGTCGCTTGGACCTGCTTCTTCGTTCCGACGAACAGAATCTCGCCACCATTTGCGACGCAGTCGCGGATGGTGAAATAGGCCTTCCGGAACATCTCGACCGTCTGCTCGAGGTCGATGATGTGAATCCCTTTCCGCTCGGTGAAGATGTAGCGTGCCATCTTGGGATTCCATTTTCGCGTTCGATGCCCGAAGTGCACGCCAGTTTCGAGCAGCTCCTTCATCGTTAGAACTTCCACATCATCCTCCGAATCATCGTCGGGTGTCGTAACGAGGAAGTATAGCAAGTGGCCAAGACACCTTCAATCGGGCGATTCCGAGGAATCCATGCCCGCGGGCGGGCGCGTTCGCCGACGCGGTCATCGAGATCGTATAATCGCGCGTGACAGGTGACCTATGATCGGATCCGACCTCCCCCGGAGGGACTCCTCGGACGTTCGGGAGCTGCCCAAGAACGTGGAGGCCGAGCAATCGGTCCTCGGCGCGGCGCTTCTCGATCCGGATCGAAGTGTCCCGATTCTTGTCGAGCGGTTGACGCCCGAGCACTTCTATGTGCAACGACACAGGGTCATCTTTCGGGCGATTCGAGAGCTCTTCTCTCGCAGCGAGCCGTCCGACATCGTCTCGGTGGCCAATCGCCTCGAAGAGCGGGGAGACATGGAGCGGGCGGGGGGACGCCTCTACCTGAACGAGCTCCTCGATCGTGTCACAACGACCGCGTCGCTCGAGTACTACACAGACATCGTCAGAAAGAAGGCGGTCCTTCGAGGGCTCATCCACGCCGGTGGGCAGATCACTGAATTCGGCTACGACGAGGTGAGCGAGGCGGACGAGGTCCTCGATCGGGCCGAGTCGCTGATCTTCGAGATTACCGCGTCGAACCTCGACCGTTCGTACTACATGGTCGACGAGTTTCTCTACGAGCACATCGACTCGCTCGAGGAATTGCACCGAGATCCGGATCGACAAACGATTCGAGGGCTCAGCACCGGCTTCCGCGAGTTGGACGAAATGACCTCAGGGATGCAGGGCTCCGATCTCGTCATCATCGCAGGTCGTCCGGGGACGGGAAAGACGAGTTTCGTGCTCAGCCTGGCACGCCACGCCGCGATTCACGAGAAGGCGGCGATCGGGATCTTCTCGCTCGAGATGACCAAGGAGCAGTTGCTCGAACGCCTCCTTTGCGGCGAGGCGAAGGTGAGCCTTCACCGGCTGCGCGGCGGATACGTCCCGGCACCGAAGTGGCGCGACATCGCGACCGCCGCCGGGAAGTTGCAGAAAGCGACGATCGTCATCGACGATACGCCCGGCGCGTCGATCCTCGAGATTCGGGCCAAAGCACGGAGGATGGCATCGCAGTACGGGCTGGACATGTTGATCGTCGACTACCTGCAGCTCGTCGACGCCGGGGTCCGCGCCGACATCCGGGAGCAGGAGATCGCGTACATCTCTCGCTCGCTGAAGAAGCTGGCGCGCGAGCTGTCGATCCCGGTGTTGGCCGTGTCACAGCTGAGTCGAGCGGTCGAGCGGCGGGAGTCGAAGCGGCCGCTTCTCTCCGACCTTCGCGAGAGCGGCGCACTCGAGCAGGACGCCGACGTGGTCATGTTCATCTACCGCGAGGACTACTACAATCGTCCCGAAGAGAAGGCGCACGTCTCCGGGCAGGGGGCAGGATCCGACGCCGAGGTCATCATCGCCAAGCAACGTCACGGCCCTCCGGGAACGGTCACCGTCTCGTTCAATAAGGCCTACGCCAGTTTCTATCCGCGAACGTCGGAAGAAGCTCCCTTCTAACTGGCATCGAAACGGGCTTCCCCCGTTCTCAGTACTCGAGGACCGAAGGCGAGGCGCGTTCGGTGAGGTATGACGTGCTCCGTTCCAGCGGAGTGCGGCTCGTACCGGCGACGAGGGCCGGCCCTGGGAAGAGCAATTGCCGCCGGCGAAGGCGGATGCTCTTCCGGCGGGGATCACGCGCCGGCCGACTCGGGTCCCTGGCTCGGTCTTCGTTGCACTCGTATAATCGCGTCGATCATTCGCACGAAATGACGGGAGGGAGTATGTCCTATCCGGCCGAGTACCGGTACACGAAGGATCATGAGTGGGTGCGCGTCGACGAGGGCCGGGCACGGATCGGGATCACCGACCACGCGCAGAGTGAGCTCGGGGACATCGTTTTCGTAGAGCTTCCGACGGTCGGCACCGAGGTCGACCGAGGGGAGAACGTCGGTGCGGTCGAATCGGTGAAGGCGGTCGGCGACGTTCTCGCGCCGTTCTCAGGAAAGGTCGTCGAGGTGAACGAGGCGCTCGAGTCGACGCCGGAGATGATCAACGAGGCTCCGCACACCGACGGGTGGATTCTCGTCCTCGAGATGACCGATCCTTCCGAAGCCGACGCGCTCCTCGACGCGAAGGCGTACGAGGCGCTCCTCGCCGAGGAATAGCGGCGTGAGGTACGTCCCGAGCACCGCCGCCGACCGGCGCGAAATGCTCGCGGCCGTCGGCTGCGATTCACTCGAGGAGCTCTTCGCGGACATCCCGGCAGCCGTTCTGGAGCGGTTTCGTCCGTTGGATCTTTCCAGCAGGAGTGAACTCGACGTTTCGCGAGACCTGAAGCGCCTCGCGGCGGAGAACGAAGGACCTTCCCTCGTCCCGTTCGTCGGGGGCGGAATTTACGATCATTACATTCCGAGTGTCGTCTCCTACATCCCGTCGCGTTCGGAGTTCTCGACCGCGTATACCCCGTATCAGCCGGAGATCAGCCAGGGGACGCTCACGGCGATGTTCGAGTTTCAGACCATGGTCAGCGAGCTGACGGGGATGGAGATTGCGAACGCTTCACTCTACGACGGTGCGACCGCACTCGCCGAGGCTGCGCTGATGGCCGACCGGATTCGTGGTCGCGGGAGGATTGCCGTTGCGAGATCGCTCTTCGAGCATCTCCGTCGCGTTCTGGACACGTACGCATGGGGGGCGGGAATCGACGTGATCGAGGTGCCGTTCGGTCCCTCGGGCGGTTGCGACCTTCGTGAGGTTCCGGATGGGATCTCGGCGCTGATCCTCCAGTCGCCGAACGCGTTCGGCGTGATCGAGCGCCTCGACGGGGTGAAGGAACGAATCGGTGACGCCCTGCTGGTCTGCTCCACGTATCCGTTGGCTCTCGGTCTGCTGAAGCCGCCCGGGGATTTCGGGGCCGATATCGTCGTCGGGGAAGGCCAATCGCTCGGACTTCCGATGGGATACGGGGGGCCGCTTCTCGGCCTCTTCGCGACACGACACGACTACGTCCGGCAGTTGCCCGGACGGATCGCCGGTCGAACGGTCGACGCGGACGGAGCGGTCGGATACGTCATGGCGGCGCAGACGCGCGAGCAGCACATCCGGCGCCGACGAGCAACGTCGAACATCTGCACCAATTCCGCCCTCTGTGCTCTCGCGGCAACGGTCTATCTCGCGACGGTCGGAGGAGAAGGGCTGCGAGCGATCGCGCGTCGGAACGTCGAGCGAGCGCACGAGCTGGCCGATCGACTGATCCGTTTCGGTCGATTCGAGGCGGCGTTCGGCGGCCCGTTCTTCAACGAGTTCGTCGTTCGGACTTGCGGCGATCCGAACGGTCTTCGTCGGCGCCTCGCCGAGGCCGGGTTTCTGGTAGCGCCGCCGGACGATCTGGCTCGACTCGGCGTTGATCGCGCCCTCCGGATCGCTGTGACGGAGAAACGGACCGACGAAGAGCTCGATCGGTTCGTCGCCGTCATGGAAGGAGACCGGGGATGAAGACGATCTTCGAGCGACCGCGTGCCGACGGGGCGACCGACGTCGTGACGGGACCGAGCGAGTCCGTGCGAACGAGCGACGTCGGGCTCGAGCGGGACCTCCTCCGCGACGCCGGCCCACGGATTCCGTCCGTGAGTGAGCCGGTCGTCGTACGGCATTACACCGAGCTCTCCAAGACGAACTTCGGCGTGGACGACGGCTTCTATCCGCTCGGAAGCTGCACGATGAAGTACAACCCGAGGATCAACGAGGTGCTCGCCGGACTCCCCGGGTTCACCGATCTCCATCCGCTCGCCGAACCGGGTTTGGCTCAGGGAACGCTTCACCTTCTCTGCGAATTGAGTGATCTCTTGGCCGGCATCGCCGGTCTCTCGGCGGTTTCGCTGCAACCGGTCGCCGGGGCGCACGGAGAGCTGACCGGGCTGCTCCTGTTCAAGCGGTACTTCGAGGAGCGCGGGAGCGCGGGCCGAACGAGGATTCTTCTCCCCGATTCGGCGCACGGGACGAACCCGGCGTCGGCAGCGATGGCCGGCTTCTCCGTCGAGGAGGTTCCGTCGAACGATCGTGGGATGGTCGATGTCGATGCGCTCCGATCGACGCTCGACGAGACGGTCGCGGGGATCATGCTGACGGTTCCGAATACCCTCGGGATCTTCGAGGAGCGGATCCTCGAGATCACCGAGGCGGTCCACGCGGCCGGCGGTCTCTGCTACTTCGACGGAGCGAACCTGAACGCCTTTCTCGGCCGGGTGCGGCCGGGCGACATGGGGGCGGATGTCTTTCATTTCAACCTTCACAAGACGCTGTCCACCCCTCATGGAGGCGGGGGCCCGGGTTCCGGCCCGATCGCCGTCTCGGATTCTCTCGTCGAGTACCTTCCCGTCCCTCGGATCGCCCGCGTCGACGATCGCTACGACCTGGACTGGGACCACCCGCGCTCGATCGGCTCCGTCCAGTCTTTCTACGGGAACGTTCTGGTGGCGGTGAAGGCGTATGCGTACCTTCTTCGTCTCGGGGACCAAGGATTGCGCGAAGTCAGCGAGAACGCTGTGTTGAACGCGAATTACCTCCGATCGGAACTGAAACGATCGTTCGAGCTTCCGTACGAGGGGCTCTGCAAGCACGAGTTCGTTCTGTCGGCGAAACGGCTTCCGAACGAGATCACGGCCCTCGATGTCGCCAAGCGGCTGATCGATCTCGGGGTCCATCCCCCCACCGTCTACTTTCCGCTGATCGTCCGGGAGGCGTTGATGATCGAACCGACCGAAACGGAGACGAAGGAGTCGCTCGATCGGTTCGTCGAGGCGATGGAGCAGATCGCCTCCGAAGCGCTGACGGACCCGGACGTCCTTCGGACGGCGCCGCACGCTGCACCGGTCCGGCGACTCGATCAGACACGGGCGGCTCGAGATCCCATCTTGACCTTCCGATTCGACGAATCGCTCTGAGACGGGCGCTGCAGCGTCAGGCGCTCGCGGCGATCGCCCGTTCGAGGCGCGAGGCGATCGATTCGCAGAGCTCGGCCGACTCGGCCTCGACCGTCAATCGAACGACCGGTTGAGTCCCCGATGGACGAGCGATCACACGGCCGCCGTCGCCGAGCTCTCTCTCTGCGGCTGCGAGGGCGGCGCGGACGGGCGTTCTCTCTAGGGCTTCGGTCGGCCGATCGCTCGGGATCGTACGGTGTACCTGCGGAAGAACCTGGATCTCGTCGGCCAACGTCTCCAGATCGGTCCCCGTCTCGTGAGCGATCTCGAGGAGCTTCACCGCGGTCAGGATCCCGTCGCCCGTCGGCGAGTGATCGGCGAAGATGATGTGTCCCGATTGCTCTCCTCCGAGTTGAGCGCCGTGAGCGACCAGTGCCTGTGATACATTCCGGTCGCCGACAGGCGTTCGGATCAGCCGAATTCCGCGAGCGGCCAGCGTCCGTTCGAGCCCGAGGTTGCTCATGACGGTTGCCACAACGGTCGGCGGAGACAGGGTCCCGCTTCGGAGCATGTGAAGTGCGACGATCCCCATCATTCGATCGCCGTCGATCGTCCGTCCACTCGGAGAGACCAAGAGAACCCGATCGCCGTCCCCATCGAAGGCGATTCCGAGATCGGCCCGATGGTGGCATACCGCGCGGCGGATCGTCTCCAGATGCGTCGATCCGCAGTTCACGTTGATCCGTCTTCCATCCGGCTCGGTATTCAATTCGATCACCTGGGCGCCCAGGTGACGGAGCACGCGCGGAGCGATCGCGCCGGTTGCGCCGAACGCGCAGTCGACGGCGAGTGTGTGACTCGAGAGATCGATCTCCTCCGCGTCGATCGTCCCGGCGAGAAAGGCCGCGTACTGCGTGGCCGCTACGTCGAGAATTCGGATGTGTCCGATCCGGTCGGCGGCCGGCAAGTCGCCGTTGAGGGCAGTCTCGACAGCCCGTTCCGCGTCGACGGTGAGCTTCATCCCGCGGCGGTCGAACAGCTTGATTCCGTTGTCGTCCGGCGGGTTGTGGGAGGCGGAAATGACAGCACCGAGATCGGCGCGTGCGTCCTTGATCAGAAACGAGATGGCGGGCGTCGGGATCACGTCGGCGAGGAGGACGTCGACGCCGGCGGATGTGAAGCCTGACGCGAGGGCCGCTTCGAGCATCGGACCGCTCTCTCGCGTGTCTCGACCGATGATCGCACGGGCGCCGGGTTCCGCCATCCGGAGTGCCGCCGCTCGGGCGATCCGAACAGCGAGTTCAGGGGTGAGCAGAGCGTTCGCACGACCACGGACTCCGTCGGTTCCGAACAGGGACGTCACGGGAAGAGCCATTGGGCGGAGGACGAGAACATCGGGATCGGAAGGGCGATCGGATGGAGGAACTCGGCGGCGAAGCTGAATGCGAACGGGTCGAGGATGAGGAATTCGTAGACGAGGCCGGCCCCGATCACGAGTTCGGGAGCGAAGGCGGACGGGTCGAAGTAGGCGAGTCCGGTCGTCAGGCGGAGGTACGTCACAGCGCGGCTCTCGACCTCGGTCAGCCGGACATCGGCTCCCATGGTGAACAGGGTTCGACCGTCCGGCGTGATGAAGAACGAGGCGGTGCCGAGGCCGAAGGCCAGGCCGGTCGTCGCCTCGACGCCGATGAGCAAGGGGAGCCCCGTCCACGGAAGGACGACCCGCAGGCCGACCGATCGGACGAAGCCCTCGGCCGACGCGGCTGAACCGACCAGGAAGACGACGATCAACGTCGCGACGAGGGCGTGCTTCGAGGAGACGTGCATGGCTGGAGTCTACCGGAGCCGCCAGGTCTCTGCGAACTGCACCAGCTACTCTACGGATCGATCGGTCGAACGAAATCGCCGACGGCCGGATCGACGTCGCCCGTGCTCAGCGCGTACGAAACGTCATCTCGAACCTCGACGATGACGATCTCTCCGCGGATCGCCCAGGTTTCCGGGTCCACGACCTCGTACAGATCGCCTTGTGCAGCCCCGGAGGAGGCACCGAGGGTGATCACGATCCGGCCGTTCGGGAGGATCGCGGCGACCTGTCCGCTCGTCGCCGGACCGACCGACGCTTCGGCGGCGGCGCGTTCGACGGCATCGGACCGGGAACGCATCGCGATCGTCTCCAGTGAGCCGATCAGCGTTGAGACGAGCCGGTCGACGGCCCGGTTCACCGCCCCTCCGACGATCGAGTTCTCGAAGGACTCAGATCCGACGGTGATTTCTTCGACGAGCGGGAAGAGCGTGACCCCGGGGCGGATCTGAAAGGATGTCGATGCGATGTACGAGGTGCCGTTCCAGATCTTGGCGACGTAGACGCTCGCCGGGACCTGCACGCCGTACGAGTCGCATTGGTCCCAGAACCATCGCCCGCAGTCCCCGGTCGCCGCGTACTGCCATCCGAGCCAGCGGACGAAGGTTCCCGTCGACGTGTGGACCTCGGCGCTGAACCAGGTCGGCGGACCCGCGTTCACGTATCCGATCGAGACGAGCTCTCCGCCATAGTATCCATCGCGATCCGTTCTTACGTCCCCGGCGCAGACGTCGGTCGTCGCTCCGTCTGAGAGAATGGAGCCCAGGTCGAGCGCCAACTCGGTCGGCCCCTCGTACCTTCCGGCGGCCGTCACCTCAAACAGACACTCGGTGCCCGGCACAGCGAAGACCGCCGCCGTCAACGAAACCTCGGCCGATCCGCCCCCGAAACTGACGATACCGAGGCTGAGCGTTGCTTCGAACGTGTTGATTCCGGCGATAGAACCGGTGATCAGAACGTCGGCCCCGAGCTCCTCCGCAGCGATTCCGGCCTCGCTCAGCGCGTAGGGGTTCAGCCCTCGCCGGCGCATGATGTCCTCGAGCTTGTCGATGTCGATGACGCGGGCGCCCGCCTCGGACAGCCGTTCGCTCAACTTGTCGGCGACGCCATCTTCGACGTTGACGAGTCCGGACCCGCTTCGGTCTTCGAACGGTCCGACGACGAGGCGAAGGCCGCGCAGTCGCCCGGCGATCTCGCCGGCCGACGGCACCACGACCACGATCCGTGCGGCGTTGTTCGATTCGTTCGATTCGCGGATTCGGTCGAACGGCTGGTCGGCCTCGACCGTGAGCGCGTGCTCCCCCTCCTCCGCGATCCACAATGCGGTGACCGCCTTCTGTCGGCCGGCGCGAAGGCCGCCACTGGTGGCGGGGTTCTCGATCAATCGGCCGTCGGCCTCGAATCGCACGAAGAACTGCTCCTCCACGTCCATGTCGCCGACGTTCTCCACCGTTGCTGTGAGAAGAACGTCCGCGCCCGGAAGGGGGGACGCCGGGTCGATCGTCAGATCGACGATCCTCAAGTCGGCGGCTGCAAAGGTCGCCCAACCGATCGACATGAAAGAGATCAGAGCGACCAAGCCGGCCGCGGTCAGCGGATGCCTTGGTCTTCTCGTGGTCACGACATCGAGACCTACACGTCGTTTCCTCGTTGGTGTCACTACGCCGTCCTCACCTCGGCGGTCGGGGGCCGCGACCGGAGTCTACCACGTCGAGCCGCTCTCCGCCGCGGGCGATCTCGCTAGATCTCGCTCCAGTCCTTCCCGACCGACGTCTTCACTTCCAAAGGAACGGCGAGAGGGGAGATTCCGACCATCGCCTCGACAATCATCGGGATCGCACGCTCGCACGCCGTCGATTCGATCTCGAAGATGAGCTCGTCGTGGATCTGGAGCAACATCTTCGCCGGTAGGCGGCCTGCCCCGATCTCTTCGTCGATACGAAGCATGGCGAGCTTGATCAAGTCAGCAGCACTCCCTTGGATCGGCGTATTCACCGCGTTTCGACGATCGAAATTCCGGCGCGCGACGTTGCGCGACGAGATCTCGCGGAGCGGTCTGCGCCGGCCGAGGATCGTTTCGGCGTAGCCGCAGCCAATCGCGCGATCGACGAGCTTGTCGACCGTCGCCTTCGCTCCCGGATACGCATCGTAGAAGCGGTCGATGAACGCCTTCGCTTCCGACTGCGGGACGCCCAGGTCTCGGCTGAGTCCGAATGGGCTGATTCCGTAGATGATCCCGAAGTTGATCCGCTTCGCCGCCGTCCGCTGTCCTTCGGTGACCTCTTCTTCCGGGACGCCGAACACGTGGCTCGCCGTCAATCGATGGAGATCGGCCCCGGCCTCGAACGCGTCGATCAGGCGCTCGTCTCCGGAGAAGTGCGCGAGCAAGCGCAGTTCGATTTGGGAGTAGTCGGCCGAGGCGAGGACGCAGCCGTCCGGTGCGATGAATGCGCGCCGGATTCGTCCGCCGATCTCGGTTCGTGTCGGGATATTCTGCAGGTTCGGATCGGAGGAGGAGAGCCGTCCCGTTGCCGTCGAGGTCTGATGGAAGGACGTGTGGATCCTTCCGGTCGACGCGTTCACTGCCTTCGGCAATTGCTCGATGTAGGTCGTCAGCAGCTTCCTCAGTTCTCGATGGACCATCAGCCGCCCGGGGAACGCGTGGTGGACGGCGAGTTCGCCCAGAACGCGGGCGCTCGTCGACGGGCCCGTCTTCGTTCGTTCGACGATCGGAAGCCCGAGACGCTCGAACAGAATCTCTGCGACCTGCTTCGGCGAATTTGGGTTGAACGGCCCTCCGGCCATCTCGGCCAAATCGGCTTCGACGATCTCCAGCTCCTTCCGGAGTTCGTCTCCCTGGGCGGCGAGGATCTCCGGGTCGACAAGGATTCCATGTCGCTCCATCCGACCGAGCACCGGGACGAGCGGGATTTCGACGTCTTCGAACAAAGGGCGCACCCCGGCCCGCTCGAGCGCCTCCGCGAGAGGAGCGCGGAGTCGTTGGACGATCTCGGCGTCCTCTGCGGCGTACGCGGTCGCGGCGTCGAGTGGGACGGAGGCGAACGAGCCGCTCTTTCCGGCGACCTCTGCATAGGTCGTCACCCGATGACCGAGGACGGTCTCAGCGATCACCTCGAGGCTGTGTCTCCGCTCGTCCGGCCGGACGAGGTGCGAGGCGATCATCGTGTCGAAGGCGATTCCGGTTGGGTGGACTCCGTAGCGCTCGAGGACGTTCAGATCGTACTTGAGGTTTTGGCCCAGGATTCCTGGCGTCGGGCCTTCGAGCAGCGGACGAAGCGCATCGAGGACGAGGTCGAGCGGAAGCTGCTCCGGGGTCCCGAGGGCGTCGTGACCGACCGGGATGTAGTAGCCGACGTGTGGGCGGGGTGAGACGGCGAATCCGACGATCTCGGCGGTCATCGGATCGAGACACGTTGTCTCGAGGTCGAACGCGAACGCATCGACCTTTGCGAGCGCGTCGACGACTGCTCGGAGGGCCGATTCATCGAGGACGGTGATGTACTCGGCCTTGCAGCCCGGTTCGGCCGGCGTCGACGTCGCTTCGAGGTCGAGTTCCTCGAGCGCGGTTCGGAACTCGACCTCCTCGAAGAACCGGGCGAGCTCGATCGGGTCGATCGCTCCGAGGCGGCACGCACTCAGTTCGGAGGTCGGGACGTCGGTGCGAAGCGTGATCAGCCGACGGGCGAGGCGCGCAGCGCCGGCGTTCGACTCCAAGCTGTCGCGGAGGCGCGGATTGGAGACGATCGAAGGATCGTCGAGGAGCGCGTCGAGTGACCCGTGCCGTTCGAGCAGTCTCACGGCGGTTTTCTCCCCGACACCGGGGACGCCGGGAACGTTGTCCGATGAGTCGCCGACCATCGCCAACCAGTCCACGATCCGGTTCGGAGGGACCCCGTATTTCCCGACGATTTCCCTCGGACCAAGAACCTCCTGATCGGCCGAGGAGCCCCGCCCGCTCGGTCGAAGGAGAGAGATTCGCTCGTCCACGAGCTGTGCCATGTCCTTGTCGCTCGTCACGACGAGACACTGCAGCCCTGAGGAGGCCGCCTGTCGCGCGAGCGTGGCCAGGACGTCGTCCGCTTCGACCCCCGATTCGCAGAAGATGCGGATTCCGAGAGCCGAGAGAAGCCGCTCGATCAGCGGGATCTGCGAAGCGAGTTCCTCCGGAATCGGCTTCCGCGTTGCCTTGTACTCCGGGTACATGTCGTGGCGAAATGTGACCCCTCCTGCATCGAAGGCGACGGCGACGAACGCGCTCGGGTGCTGTCGCAGGGTTCGGAGGACGGCGCGCCAGAATCCGAAGACGGCGTTCACCGGCTTCCCCGATCGGGTCGAGAGGTCTCGGATGGCGTAGTACGCGCGGTAGGCGAGGGAGTGGCCGTCGAACAGGAGAACGCGCCCCTCGTCCGGTTCGCCCGGCAGCCGGAGGACCTGCCTATAGGTAGTCATCTTCATCACATCCCGGAGCGCGAAGATCGAGGAGGAAGCAGAGAGCGAGAGCGAGCCCGTCGGCCATGTCGTCCGGCTTCGGCGTCTCGGGGAGTGCGAGGAGCCGTTTCACCATCGCTTGGACCTGCTGTTTGGTCGCGCGGCCGTATCCGGTGATCCGTTTCTTAACCTGTAGCGGCGTGTACCCGCGTACCTGGATCGACGACGCTGCGGTCAGCAGAACGCCCCGCGCCTCCGCCGTCCGCATCGCGGACTTCGCATTCGTCGCCAGAAAGACTTCCTCGATGGCGATTCCCTCCGGTTCGTACTGGTCGATCAGCGCGCGTGCCTCGTCGTAGATCTCACGAAGTCGAATCGCGCGTGGGATTCCTTTGTCGGTCACGATCACGCCCCCGGCGACAACCTCGCAACCTCGCTCCGTCGCTCGAACGACGCCGTATCCGGTTGTGGCAAGACCGGGGTCGAATCCGATGATCACGAGTCGTCCGGCCATGTCAGAAGGTCGCCCAGCGTTCGCCGCTTGTCCCGCTCGACTTCGCAGACGTGATCCGGCTCGCGATTCAGATCGGCCCCGCAGATCGGGCAGAGACCACGGCAGTCTTCCCGGCAGAGGACGTTCGGATCGTGGGCCGAGAGAACCAGCCTCAACACGTCCGGAAGGAGATCGACCGTCTCCGCTCCCGGGGGGATCGAGACGTCGAATTCCTCGTCGATCTGAGCAGTCGTGGTCACCGATTCGAGACACCGTCGGCAGGGTTGGATGATCACAGCGGTGATCTTCACCGACAGGTAGAGGGTCGAGAGCTGAGCGAACGCTTCGCCCTCCAAGCGGACCGACTCGACCGTCCGGAGCCCGTCGTCGATCTCTCCCTTGCATGTGAGGCTCAAGTCGACGGCGAATCGCTTCCCTGGATTGTCGATGAACCGCCGAACACTAAAGGCCATTCTTTCGGAGGTGAAAGGCCACGTCGGCCGTCCGCCTCCCCTCCTTGACGTCGTGTACACGGATCACGTCGGCTCCGTTCGCAATGGCAACGGCGTTCGCGGCGATCGTTCCCTCGAGTCGTTCGGAAGACGGCAGGTCGAGCATCCGTCCGAGGAATGACTTGCGGGAGACCCCGGCGATCACCGGGCGACCGAGCTCGACAAGTCGGTGAAGGTTCCGAAGAAGTGCGAGATTGTGCTCAAGCCGCTTTCCGAATCCGATTCCGGGATCGACGATGATTCGCTCTGTCTCGATTCCCGCGGCGACGGCGGCGCGAATCTGGTCGGAGAGGAACTCGCAGACCTCTTGAACCACGTCGTCGTAGGACGCGTCTTGTTGCATCGTCGTCGGCCTTCCCTGCATGTGCATAAGGACTGCGAAGGCTCCCGACGATGCGATCGCCGACGCCATCCGATCGTCGAATCGAAGCGCGCTGATGTCGTTCACGAGCTGAGCGCCGGCGTCAATCGCTGCGGTCGCCACGTCGGCCTTCGTCGTGTCGACGGAAATCGCGATTTCGCTTCGTCTTCGTAATCCTTCGATCACTGGAAGGATTCTCTCGATCTCCTCGTCGGCGGGGACCGGCTCGGCTCCGGGGCGAGTCGATTCGCCCCCGACGTCGACGATGTCGGCCCCTTCCGCCTCCATTGCGAGGGCCGCCTCGATCGCCTCCTTCGGATGAGGGTGTCGACCTCCATCGTGGAAGGAGTCGGGCGTCACGTTGAGGATTCCCATGACGAGGACGCGGTTGCGATGGCTCATCCACTCGGCAAGTCGGTTCATCGACGGAAGTATACCACGCCGTTCGTGCCCATCGCATCGCCGTTTGACGGGCCTCGCGGGGGAGTCTACAATCCCCTGGAAGCGCACAGATAGGAGTGATGGCCATCGCTAAGGTACTGATGACGACGACAGTGGAAAACGTGGGCCACGTCGGCGAAGTGATCGACGTGGCGGACGGGTATGCGAGGAACTACCTCTTCCCGAGAAAACTGGCCGTGGCGCCGACGGAGCACAACATCGCCCGCTACGCCAAGGCGAAGGCGGAACACGAGGCCGAGTTGCTGGAGCGGGAGGAGAAGGCGCGCCTCCTGAGGGACAAGCTTGCCGATCAGACGCTCGTCTTTACGCGGAAGGCGCACGACGACGATCGACTCTACGGTTCGGTTCGGACCGAAGACATCACCGCGCAGATCGAGGTGCTCGCCGGCGAGCACCTCGAGTCGTCCAAGGTTCAGTTGGAGCGTCCGATCGAGACACTCGGTGCTCACTCTGTGACGGTCAACCTGTACAAGGACATCGCGGTCGACCTGCGGGTTCGCGTCGACGAAGAAGGTGCGAAGGACCAAGGGGAGCACCAGGGAGAGGTACAGGAGGAGGCAGGAGAGGAGTAACCCAGATGAGGGGCGGGTGGTTCCGGGGATTCGCTGTACTGTCTCTCCTCCTCTTCGCGGCGACGGCGCACGCAGAGGAGGAGTTTCTTTTCGTCGATGGCAAGGCGGCCGCGCTCGGGACGCCCGCGATCTCCGGCGACGGCGGATTCCTCGTCCCGTTGCGCGAGTTCGGCCTCCTCATCGGTGTCGACGTGGACCACGGAACAGACGGATCGGTAGCCCTTCGGTGGGATAGGGGCCGCGGGAGCCTGCAACCGAGCGAGCTTCCGTCGATCGAGGGGCACCTCTACGTCTCGCTCGACTGGCTCGTCGACCTGTCCGGCGGCGTCGTCCGCCGTCTCGGAAACGCGGTGCACATCGAGACCGAGCCGGCTTCGCTGAGCGAACTCGACGTCTCCGAAGAGCGGATCGTCCTCCGGTTCGATCGATTCGTTCCGATCGAAATCCTCTCCGTCGATGCGGCGTCCTTTCACCTTCGATTCCACCACTGCGTGTCGCCGTTTGCACACCGTTCGGTCGCGCTCGGGAGCGGCCCGATGGCGGGGGTCGAGGCCCGGTCCGGCGGAGGTCGGTCGGTCGATCTTGTCGTGTCGCTGCGACGGGAGGGTGCCCTCCGCCTGACGCGGTTCGAGGCCTCCGGCTTCTTCTCCGCAACCGTCGGTGTCGGCGAGGTTCCGTGCATCGAATCGGTGTCCGTCGTCGATCGCGGGATCCGGCTGTACGAAGCGGAGACTCTCACTTCGAGCGGCGAGACCCGTCTTGCCTACGTGCGCGTCGAGGATTGGAGGTCTCGCTTCCGCTTGCTGCCGGCGTGGCTTCCGGGGAGCGCATCCGCGACGGTGTCACTCGATGCGATGGCCACGGAACGGGGCGGCATCGCAGCGATCGGCGTCGACGTCGATCCCGACCTGCTCGTCATCGACGGCGTTCCCGTCAGCCTGTCGGCCGACGAGGTATCGGCGTTGGTGATCGACTCGTTCGGACGTCTCTCGGACCGTCGCGTGCGTGGTGCTGTCCTCCTTCGGGTGGAGCGGGGCGAGATCCCCCTAGACGGGGTCAATCGACCGCTGCGCTACGGCGAATCGGTCGCCTACACGCCCGGGTACACTGGGTCGATCGCTGATCGGGTTCCTGGCGGATTCACCGTCCTCAAGCTACGGAGCGGCCGGATCGTTTCGGTCTATCATGGAACCTTCATCGATCGAGATCACTCCGCGACGCTGATCGTCGCAAGCGGGGAGGCTCGTGCGGCGTTCTCCGGTGTCTCGATCGGGGACGATGCTCGACTCGAGTACCACGCGGGACCGCACGAGGAACCGCTGGCAAACGCGGTCACGATCAACTCGGTCCTGTTTCGCGACGGGATCGCCTCCGACGGGGGAGACGTCGCGACGTCCTCACGCGGGTGGAGTGTTGTCGCGACCGATCGGCACGGTGGGTTGGCCCTCCTGTCGATTTCGCGGAGCGCGTCCAGCGCCGGCGCGACGGTCGACGAACTGGTGGACATCCTGCGTTCGTTCCCGGTCCCGATCGAGGACGCCTTCGTGCTGAATGCGGGCACTTCGGACACTCTGCTCCTGTGGGATGGAGGGTACCACGAGTTCGGTGGTGGCGATCGGGTGGCTGTCGGACTCGTTCTCGTACCGATCGACGAATGAGGCGGCTGACGCGCGACGTCTTGTTGATGGCGTTGGCGACCGGTGCTTCGCGACTCCTCGGGCTAGGCCGTGAGGCGGCGATTGCCGATCGGTTCGGAGCGAGCGCTGCGTACGACGCGTTCCTGATCGCCTTTTTCGTGCCCCATTTCCTCCGGTCCCTCCTTGCCGAGGGAGCGCTGTCGACGGCGTTCGTACCGATCTACACGCGCTTGCGCGTTCGCGCGGATCCGCCGCGTCGACAGATGGCGGAGCGGGATGCCGACGCGTTTGCGTCGAACCTTCTTTCGCTGCTCTTGGTCACGTTTCCGGTGATCGTCGCGATCGGCATCTTTCTCGCACCGGTGTACGTTCCGTTCCTCGCGAGCGGCTTTTCTCCGGAGAAGCTCGACCTGGCGACGACGCTCGCTCGTCTTGTCTTCCCGTTCATCGCGTTGATCGGGTTTGCCGCGGTCTTCATGGGGATCCTCAATGCGCGTCACCGGTTCTTTCCTGCGTCGTTCGCGCCGGTCTGGTTCAACGTGGGGATGCTCGTAGGCGTTCTCGTCATCTCCCGCGCCTTCCCGAACCGGCCGGTCTACGGTCTCGGCCTCGGTGTTCTGATCGGAGGGTTCGGCCAACTGATCAGTCAGGTCCCGGCGTTGCGTCGGCTCGGCTTCCGTTTCCGCTTCGCGCTTCTGCCGATCCATCCGGAGATCTCAGCGTTCGTCCGTCGAATGGCGCCGGCCGTCCTTGCCCTCGCTGTCGCCCAAATCAACCTCCTCGTCGACAACAAGATCGCCTCACATCTCCCGGACGGGGGAATCTCGGCCTTGCAGTACGCGATGCGGCTCTTCCAGCTGCCACTCGGGGTGTTCGCGGTCAGTATCGCGACCGCTCTCCTCCCGCGGCTGTCGGCGGCGCGAGCTCGAGGACAGCGAGGACGATTCGCCGGATACCTCGGAGACGGGGTCGCTGCGAGTGCTCTCGTCCTCGTCCCGGCGACGATCGGCCTCCTCGTCCTCGGAGCGGACGTGATCCGGCTGCTGTTCGAGCACGGGAGCTTCGGCCCCACCGAGACGGTCAGGACGGCCGGTGCCCTCTCCGCCTATGTCGTCGGTCTCCTTCCTTACGGGCTCGTCTACGTCCAGACGCGGGCCTGCTACGCGCTTGGAAGGACCGGCCTCCCAGTCATTGCGTCGGTCTTTGCGGTCGGTGTGAACGTCGCTCTCGATCTTGCGCTCGTCGGACCACTCCAGGAGGCCGGACTCGCGTTGGCGACGGCGATTGCCGGTGTTGTCAACGCGGCCGTCCTCTTCGTGCTGCTTCGAGATACGTTCCGATGGGACGCCCTTCTGCGACGTAGGCTCGGCGCGATTGCGGTCGGGGCGACCCTGCTGTTCGCCGTTGTCTTCGGGAGTCATCGCCTTCTCGGAGCTGCCTCGCCCGCGATCTCAGTTGCGGTTCCGACGGCTGCGGGCCTCGTCTCTTACGGGCTTTTTGCTCGCTTCACCAACCTGTGGTGGCTGATCGGGGGCTTCGGCGGGCTCCGTCCGCCGCCGAGCGACTGAGGGACGCCCCTTCTCCTATGCTCCTTCTGCGAGGGGAAGCGATGCTGCAACGTTGCGGGCCCAGCGATCGACTTCGAGGAGATCCTCGAGCGTTGCAGCGTCGCGCGGAGCCTCGCGTCTCCATCGGTCGAGGACGACCCGAAGGCCATCTGAGATTCGGGTGAACGGGATCTCCTCGGAGAGGAACCGTGAGACGAGAATCTCGTCCGCGGCGTTTACAGCCGCCGGCGCCGTGCCGCCGACTCGCCCGGCCGTTAGAACGGTCGAGAAGGCGGGGAATCGATCGAGCTCGAGCGGTTCGAACCGGAGATCCCGAACTTCGTCGAACGTAAGGCGAGGCAGGTCGGCCCCCGCTCGATCCGGATGGGTCAGCGCATACTGGATCGGGATTCGCATGTCATGCGCGGCGAGCTGCGCGATCGTTGATCCATCAACGTATTCGACCATCGCATGGACGATCGACTCGGGATGGACGACGACGCCGATCTGCTCGTACGGAAGGTCGAACAAGAAGTGTGCTTCGATCACCTCGAACGCCTTGTTCACCATCGTGGCCGAGTCGATCGTGATCCGGGCTCCCATCGACCAGTTCGGGTGATCGAGGGCGTCGCGCGGACGGACCCGATCGAGTCGATCGACCGGAAGGCGCAGGAATGGTCCTCCCGATGCAGTGAGCGTCACTCGGGCGACGTCCTCACGGCGCCCCGCCTCGAGACACTGAAGAAGGCCGCTGTGCTCGCTGTCGAGGGGAAACAGGAGGCCGTCGCTTCGCTCGATCGCGGAACGTACGAGCTCACCACCGACGACGAGGCTCTCCTTGTTGGCCAACGCGACGGCGCGACCGAGCGCGAGGGCGGACAACGTCGGGGCAAGTCCGACGGCTCCGACGAGCGCGTTGACGACGAGGTCGACACCCTCGCAGCCGGCAACGGCTGCGAGGCCCTCGTTGCCGTGGCTGACGAGCAGGTTCGGGCGCCGACGTTCGAGATCGGTCGCCGCTTCGGCCGACCCGACGGAGACGGCGCTCGGTCGGTAGACCTCGATCTGCTGCTCGAGAAGCTCGACGTTCTGTCCGGCTGCGAGTCCGACGACGTCGATCGGTCGGCCGATTCGAATGAGGCGGTCGACAACATCGAGTGTCTGACGGCCGATCGATCCGGTCGAACCGAGGACGACGAGACGGAGCGGCCGTTTCGACATCAGGCGGCGGGGAGAGGGATCAGTTCGGTGAGGAGATTGTCCAGATCGGGGCCGGCGAGTTCCTCGACCTCGAGGACCTTGGCTGCCAGTCGCTCGAGTTCGTTCCGATACTTCGACAGGATCTCCTTCGCGCGCTCATACGATCGGGTTAGAAGGCCCTGGATCTCCTTGTCGGCGAGTCGCTTCATCTCTTCTGAGTGCTCGCTGCTTCGAACGATTTCCTCGCCGAGGAAGACGTTCGTTCGCTCCCGCCCGAGGCTTATCGGGCCAAGCTCCCTGTTCATGCCCATCTCGATCACCATCTCGGTCGCAAGCTGCGTCGCCGTGCGAAGATCGGTCTGCGATCCGTAGGCGAACTCCCCGAGTGCGACCTCCTCCGCCGCCCGTCCCCCGAGTGCGAAGACGAGCTGATTCGCCAATTCCCTCTCGGTCGGGTTCCATCGCTCCTGCAACGGCTGGAGGAACTCCGTGACGCCGCCCGAACCGCCCGAGCGCGGGAGGATCGAGATCCTGTGCACCTTTTGATCCTCTGACAGGAGGACATGGGCTGTGATGGCGTGGCCGCTTTCGTGGTACGCCTTCAGTTTGCGCTCCTTCTCCGTCTGGACGACGTTTCGACGTCGCAGACCGAGAGACAGACGATCGCGAGCATCCTCGAAGTCGATCATCTCCACTGTCGCCTTGTCTCGGCGGGCGGCAAGGAGGGCCGCCTCGTTGCACAGGTTCCGCAAGTCGGCGCCGACGTAACCCGGCGTCTGACGCGCGATCACCTCCGGGTTGACGTCCTCTCCGATGACGCGTGTTCTCAGGTGGACCTTCAGGATCTCGAGGCGTTCGCTCGCCGTTGGATACGGGATGGTGATGCGTCGATCGAATCGACCGGGCCGCAACAGGGCGGGATCGAGGACATCCGGTCGGTTGGTCGCCGCGAGGATGATGATCCCGCGATTTGGCTGGAAGCCATCCATCTCCGCCAGAAGCTGATTGAGGGTCTGCTCGCGTTCGTCGTGTCCGCCGCCGAGCCCGGCCCCCCGCATCCGACCGACGGCGTCGATCTCGTCGATGAAGATGATGCATGGAGCCTGCCCCTTCGCCTTCTCGAACATGTCGCGCACGCGCGCGGCGCCGACGCCGACGAACATCTCGACGAAATCAGATCCACTGATCGAGAAGAACGGGACCCCCGCTTCTCCGGCGATCGCCTTGGCGAGGAGGGTCTTTCCGGTCCCTGGGGCACCGATGAGGAGAACGCCCTTGGGGACCTCCGCTCCGAGGCGGGCGAACCTCTTCTGGTCCTTCAGGTACTCGACGATCTCCACGACCTCTTCCTTCATTTCATCGATCCCGGCAACGTCGGCGAACGTGACTTGGGTCGTCGCCGGTTGGACGAGCTTGGCCTTCGATTGTCCGAACGAGAGCGCGCCGCCTCCGGTCTGCGTCCGGCGCATGATGAAGATCCAGACGCCGATGAGAAGCAGAATCGGCAGAAGCGAGATCAGAAGCGTCATCAGGAAGCTCCCGCTCGACGGCGGGGCGTACTCGACGCTGTCGACGTACTCGTTCAACAGATCGTGATAGAGGGATTGGTCTTGAGGAAGCTGGGCTTCGATCTCGCTGCCCGAATCGATCAGGCCCAGATCGGTCTCGGTCTTCTGGAGGCGCACGGATGAGTTCGCGGGATTGAGGGTCGACGGAGTATCGGTCACCGTAACGCGTGCTCCATCGTCCGCTGCCAGAACGGCGGTCGTGGTTCCCGGCTCTCTATCGGAACTCTCTCCATAGACGGACTTGCGAAGGGTCCCGACGAACGTCTCTCCCGTGCGAAGAACGACGGGGAGTCCGAGCGATTCCGATGCATCGAGATTGCCGTAGCGATCGTTGGCGACGGAGACGAGCGTCAACGTCCGGTCGGAGCGGTTCTCTACCGTGATCTTCATCTCGACTTCGACGAGCGGCCGCACGGTCGCGGTCGCGACATCGTCGCGGATGTACGCCTCCGAGACACCGTATTGCTCGACGATCCTCCGGAATCGGGTGTAGGTGATCTCGTTCGTTTCGTCGGTGCGTCCAAACCAGGACTGAAGGAGGATCAGGCCGAGAATGACGACGATCGTAATGAACGCGATATTCCGCAGGTTCCTGTTCCGTAGATCTCGCATCGGGTCTCGTTCCATGATTCAAACCTTTCCAGCGTGACATCCGATTGTAGCACCGGGTAGAATGCGGATCAAACGCAGTTCAGGACTGGTGATTCCGAAGATCATCCACGAGGCTGGCCCGACCGGCGGCGAAGCCGCCGCCAGAGCTGAAGTTTCGGGAAGGCGCTCTCCGTGCCGCGCAGGAGGCGCACGATGTTCGAGCGGTGTGTGATCGTGATGAACGTCGCGAGCGAGAAGGCCAGAGCGATCAGGGCGGCCGGACGATCTGCCTGAAGCGACGAGGGGAGAACAAGGACGGAGATCGGGATCGTCCAGGCGGCAAGGATCGAACCGAGGGAAACGAATCCGGACGTGAACAGGAGAAGGGCGAAGATGCCCGCAGCGAGGCCGACGGGGACGGGCGCCACGACGGCGAGCATTCCGGCGGCGGTCGCCACGCCCTTTCCGCCTCGGAATCGCACGTAGATGGGGAAAGCGTGACCGAGAACCGCGACGACGCCGCAAAGAACCGCGAGCGTGACCGGATCGACCGGAGGATCTCCGAGCGGAAGGAGCGGAACGAGACCCGCCGCTGCGGCGCCCTTGGCCAGGTCGATGAGGAGAACCGGGAGTCCCGCCCGCCATCCGAGAACCCTCCACGTGTTCGTTGCCCCTGGATTCCCGCTTCCTTGGTCGCGGATGTCCGTCTTCCAGATGAGCAGCCCCAAGACGATTGCGGTCGGAAACGCGCCGAGTAGGTAGGCGATGGCGAGATACCCTGCCAAGTTCATCGTGGCTCCTTCTCTGCCGCTGTGCCGAGGGGGAAGTTCCTTCGCGCGCTCGGCATCGGGGGATCATACGGTTGAACGCGGGAAGGGGCAACAGGCGTGAAATCGGTGGGCTCCGAGCCGAAGCTCGGAGCCCGTTCGGTTCCTATCGAAACATCCCGTTACGGAAGGATCGTGATCGGGACGAGAACGGCTTCTCCTTCACCGAAGACAATCCAGATCAAGTGGTCGCCCGCCGCGAGCCCGCTCGTGTCGATCCCGAGCAAGTACAAGTCCGTCGCGTAGCGGCTGGAGAACGAATAGACGGACGGTTCCGGCTCGACGGTTCCACCGACCCCTGCGATCTCGGTGCTGTGCGGCCGCGTGACGCGAATCCACGGCCATCCCGTCTCACGACGCACCTCGGGGGTCAGATCGAGGCCCAGCTCGATGCGCGGCCCGGCGAGAGTCCTCGATGGATCGAGATCGGCGAAGAGAGCCCATTCCTCCAAGGTTTCGGAATTGAGTGCGTCGGCCGTCGCAACCAGCGGGCGGCCGTCGGCATCGGTGCCGTTCGTGGCGATTCCGATGTTCGTGTGCCAATTGTCCGGCTCATCACCGACGAGCGGGTCGGATCGCTCCATCGTTCCGTACGTCGATGCGTCGCCGGCGGGCCAACCGTCGCTCGGCGATTCGAATGCGTTCGCCGAGTCGACAGTGACGCCATCCGCGTTCAGCAGGTAGATCTCGTCGCCGTCATTGGACAGCTCGAGGAGGTGTGGTGCGATGGTGTCGTAGACGTTGTCCGCCGCGAGATCGGTGATCGTCTCGTCGCTCAACCGCTCGAGGAGGTAGTAGCTTCCCAGGTCCTCCACGGAACTGGCGGTGACGAGCCACGAGACGTCATCCGTCTCACGCTTCTCGAACGTCACAGCCGGCTCCGGGTCTTGCAGTGCGATTTCGCAGGCCGAGACGGCGGCCCCTTCGAGTGTTCCGGAGAGATGAACGATCTTCCAGTCGAAGTCATCGACGCTGACCGGATTCTTCTTCCGCCACTGCAGCGTCCATCCGGTCAGATCGACCGGCTCGGAGCCGAGATTGCGCAGTTCGATCCACTCGTGCATCGGATCGGCGGTCGTGCCGGCCCAGGCGACCTCGCTGATGATGACCCTATTCAGGCACTCATCCGCCGTGCCACCTCCACCGCCTGGAAGTTCCGGTGGCGTCACCGAGACGGCATCGTCGTCGTCCTCCGAGTTCGTCGCTGCGTTCCCTGGGGTCGAGTCGACGTCCTCCTGGTCAGCGGCCGACACCTCGGCGAGATTGTCATGGTCGCCGCCTTCCAAGACCGTAGCGGTGATCTCGAGTGTTACGGTGACGCCCGGCGGGACGACGCCGACCGACCAGGTTTTCGACACAGAGTTGTACGTGCCGATCTCCGGATCGCTGTCGACGTATTCGTAGCCGCTGGGAAGCAGGTCGGTCACTTCGACTCCGGTCGCCGTCGCATACCCGTTCGCGTTCGACAGGGTGATGGTGAAGACGACGTTCTGGCCAACCGATGGGGTTGAATCGTCGACGCTGATGCTCAGCGAGAGGTCGATGAGCGACGGGGTGTCGATCGAGACGGCGTGGTCGTCCTCCACCGGTTCGGTCTCGTCCGAATCGGCGATCGCCGTGTTCTTGATCGGTCCCGGGAGATCGTCCGCGGTGACAGGCCCGTAGGTCGGATTCAGTGTGACCGATTCGCCGACCGCGAGTGTTCCGATGGATTCGGACAGCTCGAGGAGCGCGTCCGTCACCACGACGTTGTGAAGCATCACGTCGCCGCTGTTCGTGACCGTGATGGTGTAGGTGATCGTGCCGCCGGGCTCAACGGTTCCCGGTCCGTCCTTGACGATCGCCAGTTGGGGGACAGGGGCAAAGACCGGGACCGTGTGATCGTCGTTGACGGGGCCGGTTTCATCCGAGTTTGCGGTCGCCGTATTGACGATCGGTCCCGGGAGATCGTCCGTGGTGACAGGGCCGTACGTGCCGGTGATCACTTCGAATGCTAGCGGAAGCAGTGTCCCGACGTTCTGCGTAATCCCCAGTAGCGGATCGCTGACCGTCACGTCGTGGAGTGTGACGTTCCCAGTGTTGGTCACGGTGATCGTGTAGTCGACGATCTCTCCGAGAGCGACCGGACCGGCATCGCCGGTCTTGACGATGGCCAGGGCCGGCCTCGGCGAGACGGGGACGGCTTCGCTGTCGGATTTGTCGGGAAGCTGGTCGCTCGAGACGGTGGCGGTGTTGTCGATGTCGCCGTCGC
>CAZUIM010000011.1:52424-78868 GCA_964620325.1 uncultured Thermotogae bacterium | reverse complement strand
TGCATGAACCTCCAGAGTGCGAACTCTGTAAGTCTATTGCAAAACCAACCCCTAGCCCCCGCCGATCGGCGGGAGGAAGGCGACCGTGTCATCGGGGGCGAGCCGGGAGTCGAGGCGATCGAGAAACTGCGCGTTCCTGCCGTTGACGAGAATCTGCAGATATCCCTTATCCAGACCGTCCTGCAGTTGGACAGCGAGGTCGGGGACGAGTTCGTCCAGCGCCGCGAGAACGTCACGAAGCGTGCCACCGGGCCGGATCTCGATCCGGCGCGGATCGGAGCCGAATCGCTCGCGGTGTGCGCCGAAGACCTTTACGGTTACCGCGATTCTCTCTTGCGCACTCGCAGACTGCCTCTCGTCGTCCATTGCCGTAGTGATACCCGGTCGGCCAGAGGCGCGCAACGGGAGCGGCCGGGCCGCCGTTGGAGCGAAGGAGTCCCTAAGATATACTCCTCCTCTGAACCAGAGCGTTCGGAGGTGCTGTCGGTTGGACAAGTCGAGGGTGTTGGTCTGCAGCGCGTGGCCGTACGCGTCGGGCGTCCCTCATCTGGGAAACATCGTGAGTTCGCTCCTTTCCGGCGACGTGTTCACGCGGTACCACCGTCTGCGCGGGGCGGACGCTCTGTACGTCTCCGGTTCCGATGCACACGGAACGCGGGTCGAGTTCGAGGCACTGCAGAAGGGGATCCCTCCCGCGGAATGGGCCCGGCGCAATCACGAGCGTATCGTCGGGATCCTCGAGGGATTCGAGATCGAGTTCGACAACTACACGACGACGGAATCGACGGTCCACAAGGCGTTCGTGCGGGAGATCTACCTGCAGATGGAGGAGCGTGGCTTCATCTGCACGAAGGTCGAGCAGCGCGCGTACTGCCGTGACTGTGAGAAGTTCCTCGCGGATCGTTTCGTCTCCGGCACGTGCCCGCGTTGCGGATCGAAGAACGCGCTCGGCAATCAGTGCGACGCCTGCGGCAGCATGCTCGAACCGGAGGAGCTCATCGAAGCACGGTGCAGCTTCTGTGGCCGCAGCAACGTGGAGTTCCGCGAAACAAAGCACTGGTATCTCGATCTTGCGACGCTTTCGCAGCCGCTACGGGCCTACGTCGACTCCCGCGACTTCCAGGGGAACGTTCAACGCTACACCCAGCAGATGATCGACGAGGGGCTGCGTCCGCGAGCGATGACCCGCGACATCGACTGGGGGATCCCCGCGCCGTTCGAAGGGGCCGAAGGGAAGGTAATCTACGTTTGGGGAGAGGCGGCCCTCGGCTACGTGTCGGCGACGATCGAGCATTTCGATTCGAACGAGCGGTGGAAGGACTACTGGTACGGCGACGACGTCTATCAGATCTACACGTTGGGCAAAGACAACATCGCGTTTCACACGCTGATCTTTCCCGGTCAGCTGATCGCGTCCGGGCAGGGGTATCATCTGCCGGACCAGATCGCCGCGACGGAGTACCTCAACTGGATCGGCGGTGAGAGCTTCTCGAAGACGCGCGGGGTCGGGCTGTACGGCGACGACGCACTCGAGGTGATGGACGGCGAGCTGTGGCGCTTCTACCTCCTGTACAACCGGCCGGAGGGCCGAGACACCAACTTCTCGTGGGAGGAGCTCGAGAAGGCGATCAACGGCGTGTTGATCTCCAACGTCGCCAACCTGATGAACCGTGTATTGTCGTTCGTCCAAACGCAGTTCGGCGGGATCGTCCCGAACGTCGATCCGGATTCGGAAGTCGTCGCGCGGCTGCGCGAAGGAATGGCGGCGTACGAGCAGGCGATCGACGACGCACTCCTCGGGCAGGCGCTGCGAAGCGTCTGTGATCTCGCGGTGTTCGGGAACGAGTACTTCCAGCGCAAGGAGCCGTGGGAGACGAAGGACGAGACGGCCGTGGCCAGCGCCGTCCACCTGGTGAAGGGAATGGCGGTTGCGCTGGCCCCGTATCTTCCGACGTTCTCGTCGGCGGTTCTCCGCATCTTGGGCGTCGAGAACGCAACCTGGCAGGACATCGAGCGGACGATCCGTGGAGCGCGTCTCGGTGACGACCGCGTTCTTCTGGAGCGAATCGACATCGCGGACATCAAGGAGCGCATGGAGCAGGTCGTCTCCTCGGACGCCGCGGCTGAGGCCGCGAACCCCGCGTCGGAAGCGATGTCGTTCGACGATTTCCGGAAGATCGATCTGCGAGTCGGAGTCGTCGAGTCGGCGACGGAGATCGCGGGGGCCGACAAGCTCCTGCATCTCGTCGTCGGGTTCGGCGACCACTCGCGGCACTGTGTTGCCGGAATCCGTGAGTTCTACAATGCAGAAGAGGTCGTGGGAAAGCTCGTCGTCGCGGTGGTCAACCTGGAGCCGAGATCGATCCGTGGTGTACAGTCCGAATGCATGCTCCTCGCGGCGCAGGGCGAGGAGTCGTCGCTCGTCGTCGTCGATCGGCCCGTCGATCCGGGAACGCCCGTTTCCTAGGGCGTTGAAAAGGGGGTTGGGGACGGCTAGAATCGGCTCAGATTGAGGTGGGAACGCGAATGTACGCAGTGATTGAGAGTGGCGGGAAGCAGTACAAAGTCGAACAGGGGACTCGTCTCGAGCACGAGAGGATCCCCGGTGTCGCCGTCGATTCCGAGGTGTCGTTCGACCGAGTGCTGCTGTTGGTGAAGGATGGGGATGTCCGTGTCGGCACACCGCATCTCGACGGCGTGACCGTCAAGGGGCGGGTCATCGAAGAGGCACGAGGCGAGAAGATCATCGTCTACAAGTACAAGAGCAAGAAGGGATACCGCCGAAAGCAGGGACATCGTCAGACGGTGATGACAACGGAGATCACCGGAATCGAAGAATAGGGGAGACCGTGGGAGATATCCTGATCCGGCGAGACGAGCGGAATCGCGTGACCGGTCTGTCCGTCTGTGAGATCACAGACGGCACGATTGCGGGCGCGAGCGCTCTCCATCTGCTGCAGGCGGTGACAATGACGCTCGTCGATTACCTGCACGTTGGGGTGGAGTCGACGATACCCGACGCCACCGAGCTGGTGATCGATCGATGCGACACGCACTTGGACCGAGAGCTGGACGCCGTCTTGGAGACGCTGGTCGTCGGTCTGAGGTTGCTGGCGAAGGAATACCCGGCCGATCTCGTCGTCGAAGAGGCGAGCGTCGGCGTGGAAGTCTAGACAGGGAGTCGAGATGGCACACAAAACGAGCACCGGATCAACCCAGAACGTCCACGACAGCGCGGGGAAGCGCCTGGGGATCAAGCGATTCGGCGGAGAATGGGTCAACCCTGGGACGATCATCGTCCGTCAACGGGGAACCGTGTTCGGATTGGGGAAGAACGTCGGCATCGGCCGCGACTTCACCATCTATGCGAAGGCGCCCGGGTACGTCCGCTTCGAGGGCAACAACAAGAAGTACGTAAGCGTCCTCCCGTCACTCGAGGCCTGAGACTGGATGCTCCCACCCGCGAACGTCGATGTTTCTTGATGAAGCCTCCGTTCGTGTTCGGGGCGGGCGGGGCGGAAACGGGTTGATCCACTTCAACTCCACGCGTCACAATCCGCGGGGCGGACCGGACGGTGGGAACGGCGGTCCCGGCGGCGACGTCGTGATGCGCGCGTCGCGGAGCATCTCGACACTCTACTCATTCAGGAATCGCCCCCTGTTCGTCGGAGGGGACGGCGTCGACGGGCGCCGCAACGGCTGTCACGGAGCTCGGGGGGAGGACTTCGTGGTCCTCGTTCCTCCGGGGACCGTCGTGCGAGACCGGGAGACCGGCGAGATCCTCGCCGATCTCGCCGAACCGGACGACGAGGTGGTCGTCGCACGCGGCGGAGAGGCGGGACGCGGCAACGCAAGCTTCACGACCTCGCGCCGTCAGGCGCCCCGAATCTGCGAGCGTGGACTCCCGGGAGAGGATCGCGTCCTCGAACTCGAACTGCGGCTGATTGCGGACGTCGGCATCATCGGATATCCGAACGTCGGGAAGTCGAGCCTGATCAGTAGAATCTCCGCGGTCCGCCCGAAGGTGGCCGACTATCCGTTCACGACGATCACCCCGAACCTCGGCGTCGTGGCCGTCGACGGACGGAGCCAATTCGTCGCGGTCGACATCCCCGGCCTGATCGAGGGAGCCCACAGCGGGAGAGGCCTCGGCGATCGGTTCCTGCGTCACGTCGAACGCACCCGGCTGTTCATCCACATGATCGACCTTGCAGCCTCCGAGGAGGAGCGAGATCCGGTGGCCGACTACCGCGGGATCCTGCATGAACTCGCATCGTTCGATCCTGCGCTCGCCGCAAGGTCTCAGATCGTTGTTGGGAACAAGATCGACATCGTCGACGAAGCCTCGGTAGCCGACGCCCGAGATCGGTTTCGCAAGGTCGGAGTCGAGATGTGGCCGATCTCCGTGGCAACCGGCGAGGGAGTGCAAGACCTGATCGTGCGGGCGTATCGATCGCTACAGGAGGAGGTACGTGACAGCGACGCGGTTCCACCGAAGCGGCCGAGCCGAAAGGTCTACCGCCTCCGGCCGGAGACGGGATTTCGGGTGATACGCGACGAGGACGGTTTCGTCGTCGTCGGTGAGCGGGTCGAGAAGCTCGTTCGCAAGTTGATCTTGAGCAACGACGACGCGATCGAGTACCTGACGGACCGGCTGGAGAAGATGGGCGTCTTGAGGGAGCTTCGTAGAAGCGGGTTCAAGGCGGGGGAGACCGTGCGAATCGGCGAGGTGGAGTTTGAACTTGAAGGGTAGAGTCGGGGTTCTCGGCGGCACGTTCAATCCGATCCACAACGCGCATTTGCTGATCGCGAGAGCGGCGCTCGAGCAGTGTGCGCTGTCGCGAATCCTGTTCGTGCCGAACGGAACCCCTCCGGGGAAGCGCATCGAGAAGGATCCCGGAAGGGAGCATCGATTCCGGATGGTCGCTGCGGCGATCGACGGGGAGGAGGCGTTCTCCGTTTCACGGATCGAGGTCGATCGGGACGGTCCGTCCTACACCATTGACACGATTCGCGCTTTGAAGGATGATTGCCCGGAAGGGATCTGCCTCATTGTCGGGGCGGATTGCCTGATGGAGATCGATACGTGGAGAGAGCCGGACGCGATCCTTGCCAGCCTGCCGATCGTTGTTGCGCCCCGTGTGCACGTCGAACTGGGCGCGCTGGATTCGGATCGCTTTCGCAAGGCTTCGATTTGCGAACTTGACATGCCGGAAGTCGAAGTATCCTCAACCGCGCTCCGAGAGCGGGTGCGCCGGGGCGCATCGATCGAGAAAGCGGTTCCGGAGGCGGTTTCGAAGTATATTCGAAATCACGGATTGTATCGAGGCGCCGACGAGGCATAGCCGGGAAGAAGGAGGCCAGGATACAAGGCAGAAGAATGCGAGTCAATGAGCGGATCACCGCGAAAGAGGTCCGCGTCATCGACGATGCTGGGGAGAACCTCGGGGTGATTTCGGCGGCTGAGGCACGGGAGATTGCGAAGGGGAAGGGACTCGACCTCGTCGAGGTAGCCCCCCAGGCGAACCCGCCCGTCTGCCGGATCATCGACTTCGGGAAGTACCACTATCAGCAAGAGAAACGCGATCGGAAGCAGCGGCATCGGACGAAGCTCAAGGAAGTGAAGTTCACGATCAAGATCGGCGAGCACGACTTCCAGACGAAGCTGAACCGAGCCCGGGACTTTCTCTCACGCGGGGACATGGTGCGCGTGAGCATCTTCTTCCGAGGGAGGGAGGTCGTTCACGCCTCCCGTGGACGCGAATTGCTGAAGCGCGTTGAGGAGAAGGTGCAGGACATCGCTCGCGTCGAAGGTCAGCCGTCGGCGAAGGGGCGCGTCCTGCAGATGATGTTGGTCCCCACGCAGCAATCCTAGATGAATGGGAGGGGAGAGCGTGCCGAAGCATAAAACGCACTCCGCGGCAAAGAAGAGATTCAAGCTCACGAAGAGCGGGAAGCTGCTCCACCACATGTCGAACTACGTGCACAAGAGCCTGAAGAAACGGCCGAAGGCGAAGCGCCAGGCGAGGGCTCCCAAAGAACTCACGGGTGGGCCGGCGAAGACGATCAAACGCATGCTCGGGGAGTAGCTCTCGGGGAGACAGAGACGGAGGACGTGGAATGCCACGAGCGAGAGGCGGGAGCAAGCGCAAAGAGAGCCGCAAGAAGATCATGGCTCTCGCGAAGGGATACAGGGGAAAGCGAGGAACGTCGCACCGCATCGCCAAGCAAGCGGTCATGAAGGCGCTGCGCAACAGCTACGTCGATCGGCGTCGGAAGAAGCGAGACTTCCGCCGCCTGTGGATCACACGCATCGGAGCCGCCGCAAAGCTGAACGGAACATCGTATTCAGCCTTCATGGGCGGACTCGAGCGACGTGGGATCGCGCTGAACCGAAAGATGCTCGCGGAAATCGCGGTGAGTGACGAGGCGACGTTCGCCGCACTCGCCGACATGGCGAAGCAAGAGGCAGTGAAGGGATGAGGAAGGCGGCGCGTCTCGTCCCCGATCGGGGAACGTGAGAGACGCTCGGCTTCGCGGACGCATGGTCGTTCCATTCGACAATCCAGGATCGGGAGTCAGCGTGAATGGATGAGCGAACGAAGGGGGTTCGGCTCATCGTCGAGGGCATCCAGCTCGAGGGACGGCACGGCGTCTATCCGGAGGAGCGCGAACGCGGGAATCGCTTCCGCATCGACGTCGAGATGCAACCTGACGTTGCAGCGGCACTTTCAACCGACCGAGTCGAAGACACCATCGACTACGCGGAGATCGTCCGCATCGTCGAGGAGATCAACAGCCAGCGGCAGTTCAACCTCATCGAGTCCTTCGCCGCGGCCATCTCGGATGGTTTGCTGAAACGATTTCCCCGGGTTCATGACGTGCTCGTCCGCGTCCGGAAGCTGTCTCCTCCAGGATTGGGGAGCACAACGTGCGCAACAGCAGAAGTCCGAATGGGGCGCGAGTAGAGGGGGTCGATCTCTTCCTCTCGCTCGGATCGAATCTCGGCGATCGCCGTCAGGCGCTCGAGGATGGCGTCGCCGCGCTGACACGGGCGGGCCTGCGCGCCGTGGCTCGCTCGTCCATCTACGAGACGGAGCCCGTCGACGTCGAGGACCAACCGTGGTTTCTCAACATGGTCGTTCAATCGCGAACGGCTCTTCCACTCGACGAGGTCCTTCGACTGTGCAAGCGGATCGAGTCGGATCTCGGGCGGGTTTCCGGAAGGCGCTACGGTCCGCGCAGGCTGGACATCGACATTCTGCTCTACGGAGACGAAACCCGAGAAGATCCCGGACTCGTCATCCCACATCCACGGATGAGCCAGCGGCGATTCGTTCTCGTTCCCCTGGTGGAGATCGCACCGCACCTGCGTGATCCCCGTACCGGAAGACCGTTTTGCGAGGTGTTGAACGGACTCGATGAGGGAAAGAAGGTGCTGAAATCAGCGTCAACAGAATCCTGATCTCGGTCGACGTGGCCGAGGAGGGCGGAAAGCGGACTCGCGTCGCCCTTCTCGACGGCGATCGGCTGATGGAGATCCACTATGGGCACCCGTCGCAAGAGAAGATCGTCGGCAACATCTATCGCGGTCGCGTCGAGGATGTCCTCCCCGGATTGGGATCTGCGTTCGTCGATGTAGGCGAGAAGCAGAATCTCTTCCTCTCGCAGGGTGAGCTGAACGATCAGATCCTCGTGGAGCGAGGGTTCAAGCCGTGGCAGGCGAACATCCCGATCGCGAAGGTGCTGAAGGCGGGGCAGATGATCACGCTGCAGGTTCGCCGCGACGGGATCGGCAACAAGAACCCGCAGGGGACGATGAAGATCAGTCTCCCCGGCCGATTCTGGATCTACCTGCCGACGGAGGACCGGCTCGGCGTCTCGCGCCGGATCGAGGCGGTCCGGGAGCAGCGGCGGATCCGTCGGATCGCACGTGCGATCAAACGACCCGGGGAGGGGATGATCGCCCGAACCGCGGCCCGATGGGCGAGCCAGGCTGACCTCGAGCGTGATCACGCCCTTCTGGTCGAGACCTGGGAGAGCGTTGCAGCTGCAGCGACATCGACCAAGAAGCCGCGCCTTCTCTACAAGACGATGGGGATGGTGCAATCGATTCTCCGTGACCGGCTCGATCCGGAGACGAAGGAAGTGATCGTCGACTCCCCGTTCTTCCACGAGAAGATCCTTTCGTTCCTCGATTACATGCGAATGTCTGAGTACAAGGATCGCATTCGCCTGCATCAGGGGAAGCGCCCGTTGTTCGAGGGGGACCGCATCGAGGAGCAGATCCAAGCCAGTCTGTCTCGCCGCGTTCCGCTCGGCGGCGGCGGCTCGCTCGTCTTCGACGAGACGGAAGCGCTGATCGCCGTCGACGTCAACACCGGAGCCGACGTTCGTCATCGGAACCAGCAGGACGCCATTCTGAACACGAATCTCGAGGCAGCCTCGGAGCTCGCTCGACAGCTTCGATTGCGGCAAGTGAGCGGAATCATCGTCATCGACTTCGTCGACATGGAAGATCCAAAGAACGTGCAGCGGCTGATCGACAAGATCAAGGAGGAGCTGAAGAAGGACCGCGTTCCGGCTGATTTCGTCGACATGACGGCCCTCGGACTGGTCGAGATCACCCGGAAGCGACGGGGAGAGAGCCTGGCCGACATGCTCGACGGCGCCCAATTCGACGCTTGAAGCCGCTCGGGGCCTTGCGCCGGGCGGATTCGCGAGCCTCTCCCCTTCGGGCGAGACTCCTGGTACAATGATGCGTCGCTCTGGCGCGCGTGAGCGGGCCGGTGGGCGAGCGGGCGATTAGCTCAGCTGGGAGAGCGTTCGGGTCACATCCGAAAGGTCGCAGGTTCGAGCCCTGCATCGCCCAATAAGAAGGGGGGCGGCACTTGTGCCGTCCCGTGGATCATTGGGGAGTCATGCGGGGTGAGAACGGCCACGCGACGCTCTGCCCGCGCACCTGCTATTCCGGATATCCGGTGACGTACAGGTCGTCGCCGAGCCGCTCGACGGAAAGATCGCGCAGTCGGATCGCCTCCGAGATTCTGTCGACTCCCTCTCCACCGAGCGCCGGAATGGCCGACCGACCGCCGATCAGGACTGGGGCGACGAAGACGGCGAATTTGTCGACGAGACGGGACTCCACGAAGCCGGCCGCCGTCTCTCCGCCCCCCTCGACCAGAACCGAATCGATTCCCTGGTCGCCGAGACGCGCCAGGACGCTGGCAAGGTCGATCCGTCCCTCGACTGCCGGGACGCGCCAGATCCTTGCTCCGAGGGCGGCGAGGGCGCGTTCGTGGGTCGGATCCATCGACACCGTGACGACGATCGGGGCGACGCGCTTCGTCTGAAGCAGCCGCGCCTCGAGCGGGATCAGGCCCTCCGGATCGATCACGATCGGCAGCGGGCTTCGGCCGGGAACTCGACGGACGGTCAGCATGGGATCGTCGGCCAGAACTGTGCCGATTCCCACGAGCACGCTCGAGAACCGTCGCCGAAGCCGATGCGCTTCGGTCCGTGCGGCTTCGCCGGTGACCCACTTCGAGTCGCCGGACCGAGTTGCGATCCGCCCGTCGAGGCTGGCGGCGAACTTGACGGCCACGAACGGCCGCCCGGTCTTCACGAACGTCGTGAAGATCTCGCTCTGGCGCGCCGCCTCTTCGCGAAGGAGTCCCTCCTCCACCACGATGCCTGCGCCTCGAAGCATCTCGATGCCCTTGCCGTCGACCGCCGGGTGCGGATCTCGAAGCGCCACGACGACGCGGGCGATTCCCGCGTCGATGATCGCCCGCGTACACGGAGGCGTCTTGCCGTGGTGGCAGCACGGTTCGAGCGTGACGAGGAGGGTGGCGCCGCGAGCGGCCTCGCCCGCCTCCGCGAGGGCGAAGATTTCGGCGTGCGGGCCGCCGTAGCGACGATGGTAGCCTCGCCCGACAATCCGTCCGTCTCGCGCGACAACCGCCCCAACGAGCGGATTTGGGTTGACGTCCCCCTCCCCGAGCAGCGCGAGCTGCAGGGCGAGTCTCATCCCCTCAGCGTCGGTCACCGCCGGCCTCCAGGATCTTGCGCATCGCCCGCAGGCGATCGTCGGCATCGAAGATCGCCGAGCCGGCTACGACGATGTCCGCTCCCGCCTCGACGACACTCCGAACGTTTCCGGCATGAATCCCGCCGTCGACCGCGATCTCGATCGGTCTGCCGGCGATGCGCCGCTTCAAATCTGCGATCCGCTCCAATGCCTCGGGGAGGAACGCCTGCCCTCCGAATCCGGGCTCGACGCTCATCACCAGCACGTAGGTGATCTCGGCCAGGAATGGTTCGATCGCGTCGAGCGGCGTCGCGGGCCGGGTCGAGAGACCGATCCGGCAACCGGCCGAACGAATCGCGTCGATCGATGCTTGCGGCGGGTCTTCGGCCTCCACGTGAAAAATGAGCGTGTCTTCAGGTCGAACGTCGAATCGTCGTGCGTAGACGGTCGGGCGCTCGATCATCAGATGAATGTCGAACGGCTGACCGAGTCTTCGGCGCAGGGCGTTGACGATCGGAGGACCGAAGGTCAGATTCGGAACGAAGTGGCCGTCCATCACGTCCCAGTGGAATCGATCGGATAGCGGTGCGACCGCCTCCGCTTCGCGGCGCAGATCGGCGAAATCGGCCGAGAGGAGGGACGGAGAGAGCTTCATCGTCTCCGCCCGGCGAGCAGCATGACCACGAGCTGGAGCGCGGCCACCGCGGCGGCCGCAACGTACGTCAAAGCGGCCGCGAACAGGACCTCCTTCACGGCGCCGAGTTCCTCGGTCGTCACGAGACCAGACCCTCGGAGGGCGACGACGGCGCGGCGACTCGCGTCGAACTCGACCGGAAGCGTGATCAGTGTGAACAGGACGGCCGCTGAGAACAGGAGGATTCCAGCGGTGATCAGCAGCTCGAATTGGAAGATCAGCCCGACGAAAAACAGAGGAAAGGCCAGCTGTGAACCAAAGCTGGCGATCGGTACGATGGTCGTCCGGAGGGCGAGAGGCCCGAAGCCTCTCGCGTGCTGGATCGCGTGTCCGGCCTCGTGTGCGGCCACACCGACGGCAGCGATCGAATCCGAGTCCGGGGCCGAGAGCTTGAGGACCCGCTTCCGCGGATCGTAGTGATCGCCCAACGCGCGCCCGGCCTTGCCGATCGTGACGTCCGAGATTCCCTCCCCGTGGAGAATCCGAACAACGGCGGCACGGGCGGCGATCCCCCCCGACGTCGAGACGCGCGCGTATCGCTGGTAGGTCGATCGGACTCTCCACTGCGCGTAGATCGCGAGAACGATCGCCGGCAGCAGAATCCAAATGCTCGGTCCGAGGAAGAACGCCGTCCCTAGAAGCATGTCAATTCCCCTTTCTTCACCGTCCCGCCCGGTCGCCGAGTATACGACGGCGTACGGTGGCCAACAAGCCGAATCGCCTGCAGGCGGCGATTCCCGCTGCCGCCGTGAGCGCGCCGACCAGGTCGAATCCTAGATCGGCGAGGCTCGCGTCGCGGGCCGGAACGAGCGCTTGATGCATCTCGTCTGTCCCTGCGTACAGGGCCGTGGCCAACAGCGCAACCCAGCCTCGCCCGGTCGCCCTGTAGGCGAGGGCATAGAAGAGGGCGAACTCGGCGGCGTGAAGGAGCCAGTCACCGTGCGGCAGTCGGTCGAACGGGCCGACGGGACCGAGCGGCAGTCCGGATACAACGAAGATCGCGGCAGCGTAGGCGACGAGTGCGACAATCCAAGGAGCGCGACGTTTCATGCTCGAACAGGCTGTACGTACAGCTCGGAGAGGGCCGATAAGCCGGATTCTGTCGCGGAGAGACATCCATCTATGCGGCCTACCCGAAGGCTCGGGCGGGCAGCCCTCGAACGCCTTCCTACTTGGCCTTGCTCCGGTCAGGGTTTGCCGAGCCGACCCGGTCGCCCGGGCCGCTGGTGGTCTCTTACGCCACCGTTTCACCCTTGCCTGATCTCGAGCGCTAGGGCCCGAGCCATCGGCGGTCTGTTCTCTGTGGCACTTTCCCGAGGTCGCCCCCGCTGAGCTTTCCTCAGTGACCTGCCCTGTGGAGTCCGGACTTTCCTCTCGCTGCTCGCCGGCACCGAGCGTCCCTCTGGCCCTCTCCCATGACATCTCCATGTGTGATTCCGCCGACCTACGGCCGCGACCGACGAAACCCGCAGGAACGACAATAGTATACCCGATGCGCTTGCCGCGCCTCGGGCGGCCCGGACGAATGCTCGACGCGAAGGATGCGACCGCAACGTGGGCAGATCCGCCGATGAATCGCGACGATCAACACCGCGGCGATGAGGAGGATTCCCCCCGTGATCCAGCCGATCGGCGCCCTCCCCTCCGCCTGGTCAACGCTCGTGTCGGCGATCGGCTCGATCGTTTGTTTGATCAGATCGAACAGGGCGACCATCGCCTCTTCGATCCGTCGATGCGACACCAAATCTGCGATTCCGTCGGTCAGGCGACGGGCGAGGGCCGAATCCGACAGATCCTCGCTTCCGACGACGGCGTGGTCCCAGCGACCTTCGGTTCGGATGAAGACGGCGAGGAGCGATGCCGGCTGCGACGCGAGGCCCCACTCGTCGAGCAGGATCGCGGCGAGCGACGCGGCGTCGGCGTAGGGGTTCTCCCAATCGGCGAGGATGTTGACCGAGATGCCGTGCGTCCGTCGAGTCTCGTCGATCAACTCCCCGACCCGTTCCCTCCCGTGTCGGTCGAGGACGGCGCCGTAGTCGGAGATCGGACCGATCGAGCGAGGAATCTGACCGAATCCTCGGGACCCAACTGCGATCAGAAGAGACCCGGCGGCGAGAAGGAGGGTCAAGTGGTGTACAGGATGCGGGAGCAGTGCTCGCATACGACGACCCCTATCTCGCTGCGTGCTCGTTCGGCCGTGGTGTCGCTGAGGCGAAGCTTGCACCCGCCACAGGTGCCGCCGCGAATCTCGGCGACCGGATTAGCGAGCTTGGCGTGTAGGGTTTCGTACTGGGTGAGAAGGTACGAGGGAATCTCGCCGGCGACGCGCTCCCGGTCGGCCGACAATCCGCTCAGTCTGAGCTCCGTCTCCTCGATCTCTCTGAGCGTCTCCGCAATCTGCCGCCGCAGCGCCTCCTCGCTTTCGGACGTTCGCGATTCCGCCTCGTCCTGCTGACGTGCGCGATCCTCGACGGAGTCCATCAACGAGAGCGCTTCGTCCTCGAGACGGCTGATCCGACCTCGCTCGCTCTCGATCTTCGCCCGGAGATCCTCCATCTCCTTGAAGCTGATGATCCCCTTGTCGAGCCGGTTCTGGTACTTGCGAATCTGTGCGTCGAGTTCGTCGACCTCGAGGTTCTTCATCCGGCTTTCGTGGCGGAGTCGAGCGAGTTCGTCACGCGAGGAGTCTAAGCAGGTCCGTTCCTCTTCGATCCGGCCTTCCAGTCGCCGGCACTCGTTCCGAAGACGTGCGAGGCGAGCCGTCGCGTCGACGACCCGCTCATCGATTCTCTGGAGTTCTAGTAGTTGTCTGATCTCCGCAAGCACTATCTCCTCGTGCCGGAACGTCGGTTCGGACGACTATACGGGTCGGCCGCGCGTGTCGCAAGACCGAGCGAAGCCGGGGGAGGGTCGCCGCCCGCCTTTTCGGCTACCCGGGAAGGCCGAGACCCTGAGTCAGCGGTCCAAGGCGGCGCTGCGCCTCTTCCTGGGCTCGCTTCTGCGCATCCTGCACGGCGGCGATCACCAGATCGACGAGCATCTCCGCGTCCTCCGGATCGATCACCTCACGCTCGATGGCCAGATCGACGAGTTCACCTCGCCCGTTCACTGTGGCGGTCACCATTCCACCGCCGGCGGTTCCGTCGATTCTCAGTTCGGCGATCTCGGCCTGCGTCTTCTCCAGTTCCTCCTGCAAGCGCTTCGCCTGCTTCATCATGTTCCCGACGTTCCCGAGGCCCTTCACAGTTCCTCCTTCACGATCTCTCCATCGAACATACGCCGGACCAATTCGGCTTTCTCTCGCAACAGCTCGCGTGCCGTCGGCTTCCGCTCGACGGCCGGATCGTACTCCAACTCGACGTAGACCCCCTCTCCGAAGTGGCGGTGGGTCACGCCCGCGAGGTACTGCAGGTTGGCCGCCTTCTCGAGGCTCTCCTTATGGAAGGTGTGCGACGGATGGAAGAGGAGGACGATCCTTCCGTCGCGGTGGACCGGGCGGCACTCGGTGAGAAAGGCGGCGATGGCGATGCGCTCGCGGCGAATCTCCTCGAGCAACTCCGCCCACTTCCCATCGAGGTCGGGATCTCCGAACCCTTCGAGGGGCGCCTTCTCGGGAGGGCGCCCGTCGGCATGGAGGTCGCCGACCGGCGGGCTCGCCGGCTCGGACGCCGGTCGATGGACCCTCTCTCCTTTCGCCGACGTCGCGCGTTCGCCGGCGGCGCTCTGCACGGGCACCGCGGTCGGTGTTTCACTCGTTGTCGGCACGGAGGCGGGTTCGCCCGCCCCCGACAGACGCGTCATCAGGTCGAGGACGCCGATCTCCAGGAGAATCCGTCGGTCGAGCGCGCGGAAGAGGCTCGACTTGACGTCGAGCAAGCCCTTGGCGAAGGCGATCTCGCGATCGGTTCCCCCTTCGGCCAGTCGGTCGCGAATCAGGTGGATCACGTCGGCGAGGAAGAACTGCAGGTCTTTTCCCCGCTCGACAAGGGCGTCGATCATCCCGAGCGCCGCCGCTCGGTCGCCGGCTTCGAGGGCCGCGATGAACGCCTCGTGCGTCTCCCGGCCTGCGAGACCGAGCATGTCGAGCACCGTGTCGGCAGTGATCTCTTCACGCTCGTAGCTGATCGCTTGTTCGAGCATCACCAACGCGTCTCGCATCCCCCCGTTCGCTCTCTGCGCGATGAGTTCGAGCGCCTCTCCGGTCAACGCGACGCCCTCCTCCTTGGCGACGAGAGCGAGGCGCCCGGCGATCATCGCCGCGGGGATCTTTCGGAACTCGAACGCCTGGCAACGCGAGACGATCGTGCTCGGAACCTTGTGCGGCTCGGTCGTCGCGAACTCGAAGATGGCGTGCGGCGGGGGCTCCTCCAGGGTCTTGAGGAGAGCATTGAACGCCTCGTTGGTCAGCATGTGGACTTCGTCGATGATGTAGACCTTCTTCTTCAGATCCGTCGGCGAGAAGCTGACTTCCTCGCGGAGCCGGCGAATGTGATCGATCCCCCGGTTCGACGCCCCATCGATCTCCACGATGTCGAGAGACCGATTGGCGAGGACGGTGGTGCAGTTCCCGCAGGCGTTGCACGGTTCCCCATCCTGCGGATTGACGCAGTTGACGGCGCGCGCGAGAATCCGCGCGACCGAGGTCTTGCCGATTCCGCGCTCGCCCGAGAAGAGGTAGGCGTGCGACACCTCCCCGGCGACGACGGCGTTGCGTAGCGTACGAACGATCTCGGTCTGATCGACGATATCCGCGAATCGCTGCGGACGCCACCGACGATAGAGCGAGAGACGTGTCCCCTGATCGGTCAATTCGTTGCCCCCTCTCATGTCGGGGAGACTGGATTTGAACCAGCGACTTCCTGCTCCCAAAGCAGGCGCGCTACCAGGCTGCGCCACTCCCCGGGTCCGATCGTCATTATAGGAACGGGGTGTACCGCCCTCAATTCGCCGCCGGACAACCTCGTCAAACGCGATCCGAACGTTGCTCCGGAAGGCGCGACGGCCACTTCCTCGCAACCAGCTCGGCGAAGTAGATTCCCAGTGCGGCGAGCAACAGCGGGAAGTGAATCGGAGCCCGGACGCGAAGTCGGTCGGGGGCGATCTCGGGCATGGTGCTCTCCGCCTCCGAGAGGACGCCGCCGCCCGTCCACAATGCGATCGACTGCAGGCTCTCGAGGTCGGGACCGGTCCCCCGGTACTCCGCCGGGTATGGGATCGTCACCGGAAGGGTCACTGAGCCCCCGCGAGTGAGATCGTCGATCCGAAGTGCGTACGCTCCCTCGGTCGGCCGCGGGAAGACGGCACGGTAGAGGCCGGCGGCAACCTGAGAGGCGACCGATCGGATCTCATCTGGGAGAAGCTGTGCCTCGATCGCAAGGTGATCGACGTATCGACCCGCGCCGTCGCGAGCGTCGATCAGGACGGACATCTTGCGCTCGGCCAACTCGATCGAAGGGAAGAGGCCGGTCGACGCTGCCACGAGCGGCTCCGTCGTTCGCAGAAGCTCTGAGAACAGGGTGCTCAAGCCGGGCCACGCGACCCACTCGGCCGTCCACGTTCCGGAGAGATCGGTGTTGAGAACGGTGACCGCGCCGAGCCCGATCTGCCACGTCGCCGCCAGCGGATCCTCGTCGGCCGTGAGGAGCGTCTGCGAGGCGGCCCGGCGGTAGGTCAGGACGTAGCCGCCGATCGACGGGAGACCGTCGGTCGCGGTCCGTTCGATCAACGGCCCGCCGACCTCCTCAGGATCGAGAACGAAACGGCTGCGACTCAGTCGCTGGGTCACCTGAAGGGTCACCGCCGGCAGGCCTCGGAAGTCCGCCACTTCATACAGCGAGCCCCGTCCGGCCTCGACGATATCGGAGAGAAGCGCGAGATTGGGGTTGTCGCCGAGTGCGATCGCCGAGACGGTGACGTCCTCGGTCTCCGTCAACGCGGCGAACAGCCCGGCGTAGTCCCTCGGCTCGTTCGTCGTCCTCCCGTCGGTGATCAGCAGGATGTGCTTCGATCGCGCCTCGAAGTCCTTCAACGCGTCGACCGCGTCGGCGAGCGGATAGTACAGGTCGGTCCCGCCGGACGTCCTCAACCGGCGAAGCATCGCGTAGACCGTCGACGCATTGCCGACCTGCGAGATCGGGATCAGCCAGTCGTGTTCCGTGTCGAATCCGATGACGCCGACCAAGGCCCGTCCGGGAAGGAGGACGGCGCTCGCGGCCGTCGCGTCGCGCAGAATCCGGATCTTCGCCGTTCCGTCAACGAGCGCCGACATGCTCGACGACCGGTCGAGGATGTAGACGAGGGCCAGGCTCGCCTCCTCCTCCGTCTCCGGAGTCGTCGAAGAGACGGGGAGGAGGTCGTCGAGCTTGGTCGACGCGAATCCGCGCACCGAATCCTCCCCCTGGATGACGAGAAGGCCGCCGCCCGCATTTCGCACGAAACGGTCGACCGCCTGCGCCTCCGCGTCGGTCAGCTCCCCCAGATGCACCTCGGAGAGTATCAGCTGACGATAGGTCGAAAGCTTCGCCAGATTGGGCATGGTGTCCGTAACTGAGTAGTCGACGCCGATCGCGTCGAGAAGCTCTTCAACGACCGAATCGGGACTCCCTTCCACGACGAGGACGCGAGGCTGCTCGGACGTACGAATCCCGAAGCTGAGCGCGTCATTCTCTGGAACCGGGTCGCCGATCGATCGAACGACGGCGCGATACGTGGTGAATCCGGGCTCGGAGAACGAGTCAGCGACGGTGAACCGAGTGAGGCCCTCGTCGAGATCGACCTGCTTCAGCGAGAGCAGCTCCGTACTTCGGTAGACGGCGAGCTGCGCCGTTCCTGCCACACTCGAAGTGACCGAGATGACGGCGCTGAAGGCCCGATCGACCGGAACCTCGCCCGGGGCCGAGACCGACGCAAGTGCAACGTCCGAATCGATCGCCCGACCGACCGGGAAGACCGAGACGCCGACACCAGCGATCTCGGCGAGCGCGAGTGCAGCGGTCGCGTCGTCGGTGAAGCGGCCGTCACTCGCCAGTAGGATCTGGCCCCCCGGCGCATCCGCGAGGACGTTCAGGGCGAGGGAGATGGCCGGCCCGAGCCTCGATCCGGACGCGTCGACCCTCCCCGGCGGAAGCGCGGGATCGAATTCGCCCGGAAGAGAGACCAACACTGCGTTCTGTCCGAACTCGATCGAGCCGAACTGCGTCTCCGGATGTGCGTCGCGAATGTCGCGGAGACGGGCGAGCGTCTCGGTCTCGTCCGAGGTACTCGCAACGCTCGCCGACCGGTCGATCAGGAAGACGACGCGACGCTCGCTCTCGCGGATTGAGATCGACGGGCCGGCGATCGCGAGGAGGACCAGGAAGAGCGCCAAATACCGTGGAACGAGCCGACGCTGGGGTCCTCGCGTCAACAGGGTGATCAACAGGACGACGACGGGGAAGAAGGCGAGAACCCACGGAGTGGTGAAGCGGATCATTCGTCCCTCCGTTCCCGAATCCAGCCACCGTCACGCGCGATCGCTTCGGCGAGCAACGCAAGCGTCAACAGCGCCGCCACGTACGGCCACAACGGGAGCAGCCCATGCGCAACCCGGTCGGTCTCCGACGAAACGGCAATCTCGGCGCCTGCCGCGTGCGTGGCGGACTCCTCCGAGGCAACGTTGATCGCAATCGGGAAGACACCTCGATCGGTCTCGAGGGTGTAGAGCCCCGGCCGCTCAGGGAGGAAGAACCGTTGCGTGGAGCCGACCGCGATGTCGGCACCGTCTGGATCGGAGAGGCGAAGAACGTCTCCGAGCCCAGTGAGGTCGAACGGCGATCCGACGGTGGCCCAGCCGTAGGAGAGAGACGCCGGAAGCCGAGCGATCTGCCCGAGGATGTTCCGGATGAGAAGCGGGAAATCGACGGTGACCGGAAGGTTCGTCGATGACAGGTCGGAGGCGAGGGCGTAGATCGAGCGTTCCGCCGTGACCTCCTCGATCAACAGCGGCAGGCCGCCGAACGACAGAAGGACGGCGGCCTCGTCGGGAACGCTCATTTCGGGGGCAGAAAAGACGCGGATCCCGGCCGGATCGAGTCCACGCAGGGCCGCGTGATCTAGCGCCTCGATCGCCACCGATCCCGTCTCGCGTTCCCGCCCCAGCTCGTACCTCCCCGGCATCTCGCTGTGAACGAGGAGAAGGTTTCCCGAGAGAGACGCCGGGACGGACGTGTTTCGCACGATGGTCAGATCCGCCTCGTCGCTTGTTCCGACCAACCTGATCGGGACGACAGCCTCGAGGGCCGCAAGGATGTAGGGTTCTCGCTCTCCGATCCAGCGAACTCGAAGGCTCAGTGGGCGGTCGAGAGCGAAATATCTCGCGTCGTCGCCGACGAAGTCATCAGACGGAGCGAGGCGGGCCGTGAACGTCGTGCCGCGCGAGGTGGGAAACGGGAAGACGTAGGACTCCGACGACGCGGGCGAAAGGACGATCGGCAGTGACTGCTCGACGAACCCGTCCCCGATCCGGAGCGTCACCTCCTCGTGGTCCTCGGTCGGATTGAGGATCTCGACGAAAGCGACTGCGCCTCGCCCGGTCGGATCCTCCCGAACCGAGAAGGCCGTGATTCCACGGTTGCGGCCTCCGCCGATGCCGACCTCCTCGACCGAATCCGGCAGGTCGGCGATCGCTCGATCGGAGATCAGCACGACGCGATCGAACGACGCCAGACCACCGTGCGGGGCCAAGACGTCGGCGAGATCGTCGATCGTTCCGTCGGACTCCCAAGTCGGCGATGAGGCGGACAGCGCGTTGATCGCGTCCCCTCGGGAGTTTCCAGCCTCGCCGACCACCTCGGGGCGCGCAGTCAACCGAACGGCGGTGACCGCGGCGGCGGAGTCGCGCTGCGTTGCAGAGTCCGCCTCATTGACAGCGCGTTCGTACCGCGTTCGTCCGTCTTCGGTCACCGTCCGCATGCTGGCGCTCCCGTCGACCACGATGGCGAGGGCGTCGACGCCTCGAATCCGCGTCACGGCGGCCGGTTCGGCAATCGCCACCGCAAATGCCACAAGGATCAGCAGTTGGAGGAACAAGAGCGGATCGATCAGCTGGCGGAGCCGGACCGATCGCGAGTGCGGATCGCTGCGCAACCCTTCCCAGAGGAGGAGCGTCGACACCGTACGCCGCCGCATCCGCGTCCGCAGGAGATGGAGGACCGCGATGAACGCGGCGGACGACGCGAGGTAGAAGGCGGCAGCATTCCCAAGGATCAATGCAGGATTCCCCCCGAGCGAAGATCTTCGAAGATCACGCGCTCGAGGCGCCGATCGGTCGGGGCGACGAAGTACGGAATCCCTCGCTCGAGCAGGAATCCGCTCAGCCGACGTTGATGGTCTTCGAATCGTCGCTTGTACTGAGCCAACGCGCGTCGACCGAGGTTCAGCGTCAGTCGCCGACCGGACTCGACGTCGACGATCTGCGTGTAGCCGGATCCGGACGGTGCGACCTCTTCGGGATCGAGAACCTGGATCACTACGATCTCGTCGCCTCGGTAGCGGAGTCGCGCGATCCCGCTCTCCAATCCGTCGGCGTCGAACAGGTCGCTCAATAGGACGACCAGGCCGCTCTCGCGGGTTACGGAGAGGAACTCGGTAACGGCGGCGTCGAGGGACGTGCGGCCCTTCGGCGCCAGATCAGTCAGCGAGGAGAGGATGCGCCCGAGCTGACGCATCCCGTGCCGCGGCGGGACCGGATCGAGGAGCCGGTCGGAGAACGGAAAGAGACCGACACGATCGAGACTGCGGAGGGCGAGGTAGCCGAGCGCAACCGCCAGACGGGCGGCGTAGCGAGCCTTGCTCGGCGCTCCGAGCTCCATCGAGGCGCTCGCGTCGATCATCAGGTAGATCGGAAGGTCGGCTTCGTGGACGAAGGTCTTCACAAGAAGGCGTCCCAGGCGTCCGTAGATGTTCCAATCGATGTATCGGAAGTCGTCTCCGGGGGTGTACTCGCGGTAGTCGGCGAACTCGATGCTCATCCCGGCGCGTGGTGACGTGTGCCCGCCGGAGAGGCTCCCACCTTGCCGCCCCACCGTCATGAAGCGAAGGTTCGCCAGACGTTGAAGGAAGGCCTCGTCGAGGAGCCGCTCCATCAGAGGACCGTCACCCGCTCGCGGACATCTCCCAGCAGGTCGGAGACGGTGACTCCCTCCGCCTCTCCACGGAAGTTCAGGATCAGTCGGTGAATCAGTGCCGGCTCGAGGACCGCATCGATGTCCTCCTGGCGCACGTTCACCTCGCCCGCCAGGAAGGCCTTCGCCTTCGCCGCCATGATCAGCGCGATCGCCGCCCGCGGACTGGCACCGTATTCGACGAAGTCCCGGACGCGAGGTGGGGCGATCTCGTCCGCCGGATGCGTCGCGAGGACCAGCCGGGCGGCGTAGTTGCGGAGGGCCTGTGCGACGGGAATCTCCCGAACCACGTTCCGCCCGAGGAGAACGTCGGCGGCGCTCGCGGCGGCCTCGGGGATCTCGATCCCGTTCCCCTCGGTGTTCCTGACCGTGATCTCCTCGATCTCGTCGACCGACGGGAAGCCGACCGTCGCCTTGAGCAGGAAACGGTCAACCTGCGCCTCGGGCAACGGGTAGGTTCCTTCCATCTCGATCGGATTCTGGGTCGCGAGAACGATGTAGGGCTCCTCGAGATCGTAGGTCCTCCCGCGCACCGTCACCGTCCGTTCCTGCATCGCCTCAAGCAGGGCCGACTGCGTCTTCGGGGTCGCTCGGTTGATCTCATCGGCGAGCACGATGTTCGCGAAGACGGGCCCGGCCGAGAACTGGAACGCGCGACGCCCGTCCTCCTCCGTCAGGATATCGGTCCCGATGATGTCGGCCGGCATCAGGTCCGGGGTGAACTGAATCCTCGAGAAACGCAGCCCGAGTGCGCCAGCGAGGACGCGAACGAGCAGCGTCTTGCCGAGCCCGGGCACACCCTCGAGAAGGACGTTCCCCCGGCATAACAGGGCGATCAACGCGATCTCGACGACGTCGTCGTGTCCGACGATGACGCTTCCGATCGCCTGTCTCAGTCGGCGGAACGCCGTCTGCGCACCTTCAAGGTCTCTCTCCGTTATCATGGTCCTCCCTCACTGATCGTCTCGAAGTACCGCTTCACGATCTCGTATGCGTCGGTCGGAATCGGACGATCGTCGAGGATCGATCGCATCCGCTCGAAGTCGACGACGAACGAGGCCGACTCGGCCGAGCTCTCTGCCGGTGGCTCGATCGGCACGCCTTTCGTGATGTACTCGATGATCTCCCCACGCTCGCCGAACCGCGACGGAAGTCCGGCCTCGACGAGGTCCGGCCCCCCCCCCTCGGCATCTTCTACATCGCTTATCGGATAAGATGGTGCGTCGTCTTCTCCGGTTTGGGCCGCCTCTCCCTCGCCCGATCCGCCCTCGAGGCCGTCGGTCGCCGTCGATGCCGCCGATTCGGCTCCCTCCCCGGGACTCCCGTCTGCGGCGGTCGAGCTGCCCGTCTCCAGATCGCCCCCGTCGGCGTCCATCGCCGAGGTCGATTCGTCCATCTCGCTCTCAGGGAAGGCCGTTCCGGATTCGAGCAACCGCTCGATCCGGGCTTCCGTCGCCTCCGGGTCGGTCTCGTCGAGGAGTCCCTCCAACTCCGACGCGACCGGTGGAGGAGCCTCCGACTGAATCTTGCTGATCGCTCCGCGTTCGGCGTCGGTCAGCGCGCCGCTTCCGGTGCTTCGCATCCGTTCGGAGATCTCGGTCAGGGTCTCGGTCAACGACGGCGCTCCCCGACGGGCGCGGTCCTCCGCCTCGTCGAATGCGGAGAGCTCGTCGACTTGCTGCTCCTCACCCGAGCGACTCGTTCTCAAGCTCTTGAGGACGTCATCGAGCACGAGTCCCTCGTCGGACGCCGAGTCCGATTGATCTTCGCGTGCCGCGGAAGCCTCTGGCGCGGCCGACGACTCCTGTTCGGTCGGGGCGACGATCGTTCCGGCGGTCTCCACCTCGATAGCGTCGTGCGCGTCGCCGGAGCGCAGCGCACCGGCGATCCAGGGCGAGCAGATGAGAACACCGAGGACGATCAGACCGAGCACGATCGCAAAGCGATGGCCTCTTCCGACGCGGATCCGCTCGACGTACTCCTCAGCGCGGGCCTCGACGAGCGGGGCGAGGGCCCGCTCGAACACGCGACTTCCGCCGCTCCGCCGAAGCTCGTACAGAGAGCTGAGACGGGCGCCCGACTCGATCTGCGTGTCGAGGGCGTACAGCAACCGCGGCAGATGAAGCGGGCGAAGGCCGACGAGGACGGCCCACCCGGCTGCCGCGAGGGCCGCCGCGGCCGCGGCCGCCGGGCCGTACCCAACCGCGAGGGCCCATGGGAATCGGAACAGCTGCAGGGCGAACGTCACCAGAATCAGCCCTCCGGAAGCGATCGGGAGTGCGACCGCGAAGGCGCTCGCCAGTTGGACGCGGCGGGCCTTTCGGCCGAGTGCTTCGAACAGGCGGTCAACGTCAGACACTCTGATACCTCATGACCATCCTGCGCGCGACCACCCAGACCAAGAGCGCCGCGGTCGCAGGGACCGTGAAAGCGAGCGCGAGCTCGGAGGGCGAAGGGCTGTCCAAGACTCGACTGAGAAATCCATACGGGCTGAGGACCACGGCGGTGGCGATCGGCTCCTCCAGGAGGAGCGCGAGGAGGGGAGCGGCGAAGTACACGAGCCCGAACGTGTAGCGGTGCACCGCCGTGTGGATCCCCCGCCCGGTTCCCCAGACTTCGAGCGTGTACCCGACGAACGTGCAGAGCAGACCGACTACAAGGCCGTAGACGGCGATCAGCGCGATCGCCGGCTGATCGCTGGGAAGGAGAATGATTCGGACGTAGATCAGGTAGGGCGAAAGCAGAAACTGCCCGAACAGAACCTGAAAGAGCGCGGTCCTCACGCCCTGGTGAGCCCCGATGCGGAGGGGAACGCCCGCAGCACCTCGGTTGAGTCCGAACATCGCAAACACAACCAAGTACGCCGCGAAGAAGACCGTCGGAGACGAACGACGCAGCGGAGAGGCGAGGAGCTCACGCACGTACGTCGCCGAGGGCATCGAGAAGACGAGGGCGACGCCGACAAGCGCCAGAAGCCACGCATACGCGGTGTAGCTCCCTTGGCCCGGCGCGACGTTGGAATCGTTCATCATTCCGTAACTCCTTGCACGACGTAGTAGTGAACGTCCCTCACTTTTTCCTCGGTCTGCACGCCGGATCGAATCGACGTCTCGTCCGTGACCGCGACGACCCAACCCCCCTGCTCGAACGAGAACGCCGCCTCGATCGCCTTCAGCCCGTCCGCGTAGCCGGACCGGTCGACGCCTCGAAGCGACCAGGCGGCCACTCCCCCCTGGAGCGCGACGGTTCGCACTCCCGGAGGGACCTCTCCGACGCGGTACAGCAGACCGTCCACGATCACATAGGCTCGATCGAGCGTCCGTTCGAGGTGATTCTCGATCGTCGCCTCCCGGCCGGAGACCGTCAACTCGATCGACGGTCGAGCGTCCCCATACGATCGAAGGTGGCGACTCTCACCGGCGGCGAGAGGGACCTCGAGGACGTCGGCCGTCGCCCTGGAGCCGAAGGCGGCGCGCCTGACCGTTCGAATCAGCGCGTAGGTCGGGACGCTGAGCCGCTCGCGGGGTAGTCCGATGTCCAACGGGAACCCGGGCGCGAAGATAGTGTGCGAAACAATGCGTGTACCGACAGAGACATAGACGTCCAATATCGTATTGCACTGATAAAGTTCGACTAGCTGTTTCGCCCGGTTTGTATAGAAACCGGAGAAGACTGACGCGGCTACCGCGACGATCGCGACGACGACGAGCCCGCCGCGACCCGCTCGTCCTCCGACGTGGAGCCGCCGGCGAGCCATCGCGCGACCTCCAACGAGCCCTCCGATCATCGCCATCACGACGATCGGCGCAACAAGGTAATTCGGCCTGGGGACCCGAATCTGCCCCTGCAAGGTCCAGGATGGCAGCTGCATCGAGATGAGGTCGGACGAGCGCGTGCGCGAGGCGAGCCTCCGCGTCTCCTCGACCGTCAAGTCGGCCGCGCGGACCGTCACCACGGCTACCGACCCGGCACCGAATGATCTTACGTGGACGAGCGGCGTCCCGTCGTCCCTCCACAACAGCGTCTCCGCGTCCGCCGGAAGCCGGGCCTCCACGAATGGGACGCCCTCGGCGGTCGCTTCGAGCGTCGCCCCCTCGAGAGGGAACAGCGCCTCGAGGAACGTCGGGTCGAACTTGAAGACATCCGATCCGGTGAACATCACGAGCGACCCGCCGGCGAGCACCCATCGCGAGATCGCTTCCCAGGCGGGGCGCGAGATCGACGCTCCGCCGAGCCACAGGCTGTCGACCGCCTCGTACGCCCACCATTCCCAGGGAAGCTCCGCCGGCCCGACGCGAATCTCGGTGCCTCCGAGGTCGAGGGCCGTCTCGCAGACCAGCGGAAACGGCGCTGAACGTGTGAACAGGCGGAAGTTCAGCTGCTGTGCGGCCAGAACGTGGCCGTTGGAGTCGGTCAGAATCACGTCGACGGGGTTCAGTGGATCGTAGATCGGAATCGAGCTCTCGTAGGTCGCCGCATCGACCGTCCCCGACGTCAGTTCGATAGACACCTCCTCGGATGATTCGGAGAGGATCCCGACGTACTGAACGATCCGGAGGGACCCGGAGATCGTCTCTTCGAGGCCGGAGACCGTCACCCGGACCGGTGCGTTCAAGCGTGCGACGACGGTGGAAGCGAAACCGATCCTCGCATCGAGCGTCGGCACCGCGCCGCCGGCGCAACTGGCGGAGAGGAGAATCACCACGGTGAGGACTCGTCGGAGGCGGCGATCGCTTCGGAGCATGCGTATCCCTCTTCCGCGCGCCAGCAAAGGAGACTGCGACACGCTTAAGGGGGGCCCAACCGGTGGAGATTATGCTGTCTGCGAAAGAGATGTCAAGCCGACGGCCATTCCGGCTACTGCGGCAGACTCTCTACCGCGACGGCCGCGTCCTCGCTGAGCACGTCGGCGTAGATCTGCGTCGTCTGGATCGACCGGTGTCCCAGCTGCTTCTGGACGAGACGCAGATTGAAGTTCGACGCTCGATAGAGCATCGACGCGTAGGTGTGCCGGCACGAGTGGATCGAGAAGCGCTTCGGAATGCCCACGGCTTCCGCCTGGTTCCGGAAGATGCGGTAGATGGCCGTTCTGGTCAGCGGTCCGCGCCGTGACGATACGAAGAGAGGCGCACGACCGCCCGTCGACTCCCCGACCCTCTCTTTCCAGGCGATGAACGCCGCCAGGTGATCGCGCAGCGAGGAACCGACGCGAACCCCTCGCTTCTTCTCTCCCTTTCCGCAACGAACGATGAGGGAGGCATGGTGAGCATCGAGGATCACGTCGCGGATCTCCAACGCGCAGATCTCCGAGACGCGAAGTCCGGCGTCGAGCGCGACGTGCAAGATCGCCCAGTCCCGGATCGGGTGTTCGCGACCGTCCACGACCGCCTCCTCGGCCCGCGCTCGACAGAACTCCTTCAGCGCGATCACCTGATCGGGCGTGAGGAAATCCTCGTGGGTCACTTCGAGTGGCATGGTCCCTCCTCGCTTCGCCTCGGACGGAGAGTCCCTCCTCGCTTCGCCTCGGACGGAGAGTCCCTCCTCGCTTCGCCTCGGACGG
>CAZUIM010000011.1:0-52324 GCA_964620325.1 uncultured Thermotogae bacterium | reverse complement strand
GTCCCTCCTCGCTTCGCCTCGGACGGAGAGTCCCTCCTCGCTTCGCCTCGGACGGAAGAGTCCCTCCTCGCTTCGCCTCGGACGGAGCCTCGTCCTCGCGTAGCGTTGGACGCGGCGGCGTCCGGTCCCGCGTCGGCCGAATCGCCCGGAAGGGTAAGTCGCTGGAGCGACGAGGCTGGTGATGACTGTCGCAACAAAAGGGTACTTTTGTTGCGACATCGGCGCGAACGCGTCGCAAAGGGCCTACCGAACGACACTGTCTCCATCCGACGCGCGCGTACCGATGGAGTGACAAGGCAGCAGTGACCCGTAGTGAAGTCGGCCGGAGCCGGTCGAGGCCGTTTACGGGCCTCTCAGTCGATCGAATACCGCTCGACGATCTTCTCCTCGTCTCCGGCGATCTCGGCGATCACCTCGACGTATGGGGCGAGCGTCGAGTTCTTCAACTTCTCCCGGAGAAGGTTGTCGAGCTGGTAGATGCCGGCGGAGTTCGACATCTCGATCGAGATCTTGATCGGGCGAGCCTCGCCGGCCGTGAGGGTCACCTTCCGAATCGCCATCGCCGAGACCGAATGGATGCTGAGCCGGCCGATCGAGAAGGGGATCCGCGCTCGTCCCGACTCCATGTCGAGCGCGTCAGCGACCTTGACGATCCCCGCCTCGAGGGTGAGCGGCTGAAGCTCTCGTTGATGCGTGTAGATCGCGTGGAGGGTCTCCCCTTTGATGATCGTTCTCGTCCGCTCGCCGTAGAGCCCGTCCAGAAGCTCATCGATGAGAGGGGCGGCGAGTACGAGGGAGAGGGCCTCGTGATCCGATCGATGAATCACGTGGCCGATGTCGTGCAGCGCCGACGCGAGGATGACGACGACCTCGGCGTCATCCACACGAAGCTCGTGATCCTTCACGACGCTCGGCGTCACGCCCGCGTCGACGAGGAGGCGAAGGAGCTTCAATGCGATGTTGCTGATGATCCGGACGTGGATCGGCCCGTGATCGTTGATCTCCATCCGATCGATCGCGGTGACGTTCGACGCAGTCCAGAGCGCGTCGAGCGCTTGCGACTTCGCGAGGCGCTCGACCAACCGCTCGAGGGTCTCGTTTCCACGCGTTGGCACCCTAAGATGCATCGACCTCACCTCGCAATCGCTCCCACCATGCCGAGCCCTCCGACGTTTCACCCTCGCGTCGGGCGCGAGCGCGGAGTTCCTCTTCCAAGAACGAGACCCGCTTGCGCAAGAATGCGATCTCATCGCGAAGTGCGTCGATGAGAACACCCGGCGGACTAGGAATAGTCGGGTTTGATGCGTAACGATCGGATTCCTCTGTGTTCCGAATACCCTTACGATCGGCCGTAGTGCGTATAACTTCACTCGCCTCTGCCATGGTTAGTCCACTATCGTACAACTCCTGCAACCGCCGGAGGGTTCCGAGGCCTTCGTCGGTGAGAAGAATCTGGTTGTTCGGTCCTCGACGGAGATGATCGGCCAGCACGTCTTTGACGGCATCGATCCGATTGCGGACCTGGTTTGTCGTTGACAGGTCGAGGGCCTTCCTGAGACTCGTAATCGTGTGCATTCTGCCGAAAACGATACGCAAGTGCCTGACGGGGGGCAAACGCCGATTGTGAGAACCGGAGCGATCGAGTAGCCTTCTTTCGCCATGGCGATCGTACGTCTGACGGAGGAGCTGACCCGGAAGATCGCTGCCGGAGAGGTGATCGAGCGTCCCGCCTCCGTCGTCAAAGAGCTGATCGAGAACGCAATCGACGCAAAAAGTGAGCGTGTCGAGATCGACATCGTCGCCGGTGGGACCTCATCGATTACGATTCGCGATGACGGGGTCGGCATGAACGAGGACGACTTGCGCCTCTCCGTCGAGCGCTACGCCACGAGCAAGATTCGGACCGAGGACGACCTCGGGGCGATTCACACCCTCGGGTTCCGTGGCGAGGGGTTGGCGAGCATCGCCGCCGTCTCCAGGATCCGCATCGTCTCCCGCCCGCGCGACGCGGTCGAGGCGTTTGCCCTTCACGTCGCCGCCGGTTCGGTCGAGGGCGCCGGGCCGGAGGCGCGCGGTCCCGGGACGACCATCGAAGTGAGCGATCTCTTCTTCAATCTCCCAGCGCGCGCGCGCTTCCTCGGCACACCGAGAACGGAGTTCCTCCACGTCAACCGGGTCTGTCAGCGGACCGCCTTGCTGGCGCACGAGGTTGGCTGGCGGCTGACCCACGACGGTCGATCGGTCTTCGATGGGCCGGTTGCCTCGACCCTGCTCGAGCGGATCGGTCAGCTCTACGGGACGGAAGTGGTGAAGGCTCTCATCCCGGTCGAGGCGAGCCGCGGCGACACGTCGGTCTCCGGATTCGTCAGCCGGCCCGATCTTCGACGGGGCAATCGGCGCGACCAGCTGTTCATCGTCAACGGGCGCCTCGTCACCGATCGCGGACTCGCCTACGTTCTCGCCAGCGCCTATCGCGGCCTCCTCCGACCTGGGGGGTTCCCGATCGGCTTCATTCGAATCGACGTTCCGCCGGAGAAGGTCGACGTCAACATCCATCCTCGCAAAGAGGAGATCCGCTTTGCGGAGTCGCGCCACGTACAAGACACGCTCGCCGCCGCCCTCCAGCGGGCGCTTTCCTCGTCGCACGTCGTCGCCCCTTTCCTCCATCCGGAGGCGGGAGACCGTCGATCGACCGGCGCCGCAAGCGAAGTCCGCGACGTGAACGCCAGGCCTCTAGCGTTTGATCTCCGCTCCGCCGTCGGCGCGACCGCCCGGGAGCGAGAGGCGGAGAGAGTGAGGGTCCAGGGCGACCGTCGCGTGATCGGGCAACTGCAATTCACCTACTTGTTGGTCGAAACACCCGATGGACTCGAAATCATCGATCAGCACATCGCCCACGAGCGCATCCTGTACGAGCGCCTCCGGAAGCAGGCGCAGGAGTCCGGGATCCCGAGACAGATCTTCCTCCTTCCGGTCCGCGTCGAGGTCTCCTTCGAGACCGCCACCGTCCTCTCGGCACATCGCGAACGGCTCCAGAGCGTCGGCATCGTCCTCGAGGAATTCGGGGGCGGAACGTTCCTGTTTCGCGAGTACCCCAGGATGCTCGCCGAGGTTCAGTCCCAGCGTGACTTCCAAGAGCTCGCGGAGCAGCTGGCGGACGCGCTCGACGAGGACGGTGACCTCGAGTCGGCCCTGTTCGATCGACTGATGAGCGCGATGGCCTGTAGTGCAGCGGTGAAGGCCGGCGAACGCCTCACCCTGACGGAGGCTCAGCGGATGGTGGAGAACCTGATGATGCTCGACAATCCGTACACGTGCCCGCACGGGCGGCCGATCATCTTCTTCATCGAACGGGACGACCTCGATCGAAGATTCCGCAGAACCTAGCGAGGAACGAGAACCCGCAACGCACGCGGAAGGACAGTGACTTCGAACGGCTCCGTCGGAAGTCGATACGGCTCACCGTCGATGTGAGCGACGAGCTTCGCCGGCGACGACACGGTGACGCGATCGACCTGCCGATAGTGAACGCGAGCGAGGTTCAAGTGCTTCCCGGCCCGTGCCTGCGGCAACCGGATGAGCCGCTCGAGACGGGGAAAGTCTCCGACCGCTGCGATGTCGATTCGTCCGTCGTCAACCTCGGCTCGCGGCGCCAATTTGAAGCCGCCCCCGCAATACGGGCCGTTCGCGATGCCGAGAGAGAGACACTCAAGCTCGAGATTCCACCCTTCGACGCTCAGGGTCACCGGAAACGCCTTGAACCGAAAGACCTCCCTGATCGCCGCCGTCAGATAGGCGGGAACTCCGTGGAGACGCTCCATCGCCAGGACGTCCCGCGCGACCTGGGCGTCGATGCCGACGCCGAGTCCGTTGACCACGCAACGGTCGTCGTCGACAAGCCCGAGATCGATCGTTCGGGACGTGCCCGATGTGAGCACGTCGAGGGCGTGGATCGGGTTGCTTGGAATCCCGATCGTTCGAACGAAGTCATTTCCGTTGCCGGCCGGAATGACACACAGCGTCGCATCGGTACCGTTCAACCCGTTCGCCACTTCGTTGACCGTTCCGTCACCGCCCATCGCGATAATGCGAGAGAAGCCCGCCTCGAGCCCCATTCTGGTGACGTCGGTCGCCTCGAGCGGTTCGTTGGTGAAGTGGAGCTCGTAGTCGATCCCGCGCCGATCGAGCTCGGCGCGGATCTTCGGGAAGAGCTCCTTGCATCGACCGTGACCGGCGATCAGGTTGACGATCAGGAAGAACTTCTGGTCGTCCATGACGTCATGCTACGCGCCCCGTCTCGTCCGTGTCAAGCACGATTCCGAGCTCTTGCCCCTCCGTCGAGAGTCCCGCGTCGTGCACGGCCGGCCGGATCGCTCGAAGGACGACGAACGAGCCCTCCTCCGGCCCCTCGCGAGGCTCCTCCACCCGATCGTTCGCCGCCGAAACGTCGGTCGTCAGCGTGTGCACCGCCCGATCGACGACGAGCCCCGCGGCCTCGACGGCTCCGATCACTTCGGCGCGGGGGCGAAGCGAGGCGCACCGAAAGAACGGGTCTTTCGTCTCCGCGCTCTGATAGAGAGCGCCGAACGGGCTGTCCGACGGGATGAACGCGATGATGCCAGTCCCACCGGGAATCAGGATCCGATGGAGCTCAAAGAGGGCACGGTCCATCCGTCGGGCGAAACAGAGGGTCGTGATCATGAACGCCGCGTCGAAACACGTGTCTCCCAGTGGGAGATCCTCTGCGAACCCCTTGAGGACCCGAACGCCGCGTTCCCCGGCCAAGGACGCGATCCCGTCGGCCGGCTCGACCCCGACGCCGATTCCGAGCGCCGAAGCGAATCGGCCCGATCCGACGCCGATCTCGATCCAACGCCCCGGAGCCGGCAGAACGGCGCGAATCGCCCGAAGCTCCGACTCGAAGACGTTTCGATTCCGGTCGAACCACGCGTCGTAGTCTCGGAATCGCGTCTCAAATGGGTTGTCTTGCTTCATCAGGAACTCCTTGCAGGATCAGTCTCATCGCACCGTCCTTCGCCCCCGCGAACGCCGGGCCGAGCCGGTCCTCGCGCTCGGCCGGTGTGAGCCTCACGGAGCAGACGCCCAGGACGGAGGCCGGTCGCTCCGTCAACACGACGATCCGTTCGGCCAGAACGATCGCCTCCTCCAGATCGTGCGTGACGAAGACGAGGGTGCTCGCAAGCTCGGATGCAAGATCGGAGAGCCATCCCTGCAGGCGATGTCGAGTGAGGGTATCGAGCGCGCCGAACGGCTCGTCGAGGACAAGCGACTCGGCCCCCGTCATCACCGCGCGGAGGAGCGCGGCGCGCTGCTTCATTCCACCGGAGAGCTCGTGCGGATACGCATCCTCGAACCCGCTCAGCCCGAAGCGCGGGAGACGATCGGCGACGGCCCGGCGACGCGTCGACCGGGCGACCCCGGCGATCTGCAACGGCAGCTCGACGTTCTCGACCACCGTCTTCCACGGGAACAGGAGAGCGTCCTGCGGGAGGTAACCGGCGCGAGAGAGTCGGCTCTCCACCGATCCGCCGTTCGCACACTCGAGACCGAGCAGGATCCGCAGAAGCGTTGTCTTTCCGCACCCGGACGGCCCGAGAAGGGCGATCTGTTCGCCTTTCTCGATCTCGAAGGTGATGTCTCGCAGCACCTCGAGATCGCCGAACCACTTCGACAGGCCCTTCACGACGGCGATCATCGGTCTCCATCATCCTGTCCTGGAAGGTACGCGTTGCTGAATGCGCCGAGCGGATCGATCGGATTCCCGATCAGACCGGCCTCGAGCGCCCATGCCGAGAACTCCCTCCAGACCCGTTCTTCCTGGAAACCCCAGGATTCCACGCTCAGGATCGATACGTCGGTCAGCCAGCGCTGCGACGCGATGACGAGGTCCCGATCGAGCTCCGGCGCGTAGTCGAGCAGGAGTTCGGCCGACGTCTCCGGTTCCCGGGCGGCGGTCGTGTAGCCGCGCGCTGTCGCCCGCAGGAAGCGGGCGACGAGATCGGGATCTCGCCCGAGGAGCCGCTCGCTCGTGATCAACACCGGCGTGTAGTAGTCGAAGACCTCGGCCAGATCGGAGAGCAGGATGAAGTCGAAGTCGATCCCCTCCAGCTCCGCGTGAACCCCCTGCCAGCCGTAGAAGACCCAGTAGAAGTCCGCGATGCCCAGCCGGACGGCGGTCGTGAAGTCGATCGTCCCGATGTTGGTCACGTTCACCGTCGTCGGATCCTCACCGTGAAGCGCCATGACGGTGCGGATCATCGCCTCTTCCATCTCGCTCCCCCATCCGGCGTACGTCTTTCCGGCCAGATCGCTCGGCGTCTGGATGTTTCGATCCGCCGCCGCCGCAAATCCGGACGTGTTGTGTGGGTACAAGGTCGCGACCGACACGACCGGGATCCCCTGCGCGCGTGCCATCGTGACATACTCCTGGCTCGAAATCCCGAAATCGGCCTGCCCGACTGCAACCAGCTGCAGTGCGACCGTCGGCCCCGGTTCGACGAGTCGCAACTCGACCCCCTCCGCCTCGTAGAATCCTCGATCGCGCGCGACCAGAAGCCCGGTGTGGTTCGTGTTCGGCGTCCAGTCGAGCGCGACGCGCACCGCCTCCGTCCCCCAACAGGTCGCCGACGCCACGGCGGCGACGGCGAGAACAGCCAACATTCGCCTCATCCGTTCCCCCTTTGCATCCATGGAGTGATCGATCGTCCGATTCCGTCGATCGACTTGAACAGCCCGTAGCTGAGTAGCATCACGATCAGGATCGCTCCGAACATCCGATCGACTCGGACCGAGCTGAGCGCTCGAGTCATGTAGACCCCCATTCCTTTCGACCCACCGAGCCACTCGCCGATCACCGCGCCCAGGACGCTGTACGTTGCCGAGATCTTCGCCCCCGCGACGATTCCGGGGAGCGTCGCGGGGACGTACAAGTGCCGATAGCGATCGCCGACCGAGGCTCCAAACGTGGTCAGCAGCTCCCGGTAGGCCGGATCGACCGTCCGGAACCCCTCGTACGTGTTGACGGCGATCGGAAACACACAAACGAAGGCGACGATCAGGATCTTCGACAGAACGCCGAACCCGAACCAGATCAGCACGAGCGGCGCGATGGCGATCAGCGGGACGGCCTGCGACAGGACGAGAGGTGGGTAGAGGAGATCCTTCGCAAGGATCGATGCGTTCATCACCGTTCCGAGGAACAGGCCGACCGCAATCGCCACGGCAAACCCGGACCCGGTCTCTAGGAGCGTCATCCCAAGATGCGGACCGAGGAACGAGAGGTCGTCGACGACGGCACGCACGGTCGCCGCGGGAGAGGGGAGCAGGTAGGCCGGAATCGTGAAGACCCACGTCGCCAACTGCCAGAGGAGAATGAACAGGATGAGACTGAGGATCCAGCGATGCACTCGCAGTCGGCCTGCCCATCCCGTCCGTCGGCCGTGTGCCCGATCAGTCATCGACGCTCCCCGATCCGGCGTGCACGACCAGGAGTACGCCCTCGGTGACGCGAACGCGAGCGGGGAGACCCGCGACGACGTTCGAGATACCGCGCGACGCCGCTCGATAGAGCGTCTCGTCGTGCAGCCGGTAGCGGAGCCCTTCGGTCGACACGCGGGCCGTCGCTGAGACCGGAATCAGCGAGATCCGGTCGCCGATCCGGGCGGCATCGATCGTGACGTCCCCGTCCACGGCGAAGAGGGTCTCCCGTCCCGCGGCCAGGTGGATCGAGACGCCCGATGTCGGCCCCCGTTCCAGCAGGTGGAGGTTGGCGATCGTCTGATCGATCCGATTGCCCAGCGCTCCGAACAGGACGATCCGCTTCGGCTTGCGGCGGAGGGCGTGGTCGATGGCCAGTTCGAGATCGGTCGCGTTCTTGTCTCGGGGAAAGACGTGAACGACCGGCGATCCCGCATCCATCAGGCGGGCCCGATCGGATTCGGAGATCGAATCGAGATCCCCGACGACCTCGTCGATCCGGAGGCCGAGCTCGAGTCCCTTCGCGCAACCGCCGTCGGAGGCGATCACCCAGTCAGCCGCCGCCACGAGTGTCCGGAGCCGGTCGGTCCCGGACCATTCTCCATTCGCTAAGATCAGAATCGTTTCGCCTGCCATCGTCAGGCGGTCGGCTCAGGTGGCTTCCCGACTCCCAGGGAAAGAGATGATCCCGGCGCTCCGCGGGAGCTCCGGGATTCGTCCTCGGTCCCTGCGCTGGCATTACCCAGATCAGGTTCAGTGGGTCGAGGTTTCCCTCCTCTCAGCCCAGCATCCTGAGCTCCCCGCAACGAAGAGCCTACACGACGATCGGCTCTTGAACAAGCGTGACGACGTCGCCCTCGACCGATTCACTCGCAGCGGAGACCGTATCCGCGTTCGAGTCTCGCCGCCTACTCGGGGATGAAACTGGTGTCGGAGTTGAAGCCGGCGACCGTCCGGGCGATCAACTTCGACGCGTTCTCCACGTCGTCGAGGTGGAGAAGCTCGCAAGGGCTGTGCATGTACCGGTTCGGAATCCCGATGACCGCTGCGGCGTTCCCGGCTCCGACGACCTGCATCCGACCGCCGTCGGTCGGCGTCGCGCGCGGGAAGCCCTCGATCTGCACCGGAATCTCGTTCGTCGAAGCGGCCTCCATCATCCGGCGGAAGAGCTCCGGGTTGACGTTCGGCCCCCGCGTCACCTGTGGCCCGTTGCCGAGCGACAGCTCGCCGTGCTTGATCCTCGCATCGTTCATCTTCGGCGTGTCGGTCGCCTGACCGACGTCGACGGCGATTGTTACGTCCGGATCGATCCCGAATGCGCCGACCGTCGCTCCGCGCGCCCCGATCTCCTCTTGCGTCGTCGCGACGGCGTACACCGCAGCCGACGGGTCGATCTCCGACAGGAGGCGGAGTGCCTCGAGGACGACGAACGCCCCGATTCGATCGTCGAACGCGCGAGCGACGTAGATGTTGTTGCGCAGCGACGCGAAGCCGTAGTCGAGGACCGCCGGATCTCCGATCTCCACGAGCGACACCGCCTCTTTCTTGTCGGCGACGCCGATGTCGATCCACAGGTCCTCGACTTGGACGACCTTCTTCCGCTCCTCGGGCGTCATCACGTGGATCGCCTTTCGGCCGACGACGCCGAGGATGTCGCCGTTTTGGGTACGAATCCGGACCCGCTGACCCGGAAGGACCTGCGGATCCCACCCCCCGAGCGTCTGGAACGACAGGAATCCCTCGTCGTTGACGTAGGTGATCATCAGGCCGATTTCATCGACGTGGCCTGCCAGGAGCACTTTCGGGCTTCCGGACTCGTTGATCGCTGCGAACGTGTTGCCGAGCACGTCCTTCCACGTCCGATCGGCAAACGTCTCCGCTTCCGCCTTCCAGACCGCCGCCCCCTCCTGCTCAAATCCGGTCGGGCAGAACGTACCCATGAACTGCTCCAGGAACTCCATCTGCGCCTTCTTCACAGTGATTCCTCCTTGAAGTCGCCTGTCGAACAGTCTACTCCGGGCCAGGGCGGGACTCCACTCGATTCGGCGCAGCACGGGCGGGGTAGGACCGACCTGCTTGAATATCGAAACGGAGCTTCGATATACTGAAGACGGTATGGACGACCTCGGGAAACGACTGCGAGAAGAGCGAACCCGCCGCGGGTGGACACTCGAAGCTCTCTCCGAACGTTGCGGCCTGTCGACCGGCTTCCTCTCCCAGGTCGAGCGGGGTCTTTCGACCCTTTCCATCGTCTCTCTCTCGGCGATCTGCCGATCGCTCGACGTCCCGATCGGGGATCTGTTCTCGGCGAGCGGGCCGATCGAGCGGACGGCCCCCCGTGTCACCAAGGGCGTAGACCAACTGCAGATCCAGATCGGAAGCGCCCCGATCGCCTATCGCTACCTATCGAATCAGTTGCCCGACGGCCCGATCGAGGAGCTCCTGATCGCGGAGTTCCCACCCGGATTCCGCCAGGATGACTCAACGCACGAGGGACAGGAACTCGGATACGTCCTCGAGGGACATCTCGCCCTCGTCGTCAACGGGGAGCTTCACCGGCTGGATACCGGGGACAGCTACAGGATCTCCGCCTCCGAACCGCACGGCTACCGCACCGGGGCCGACGACGGAGCCCGTGTCCTGATGGCCGTCACCCAACGGTTCATCGAGCCTTTCGGCAAGAGGAGCTGAGATCGATGTCGCGCATCGAAGACCATCCGATCCTCGGTCGAGCGGAGGGGCGCCAGATCCGATTCACGTTCGACGGAAACGACATGCGGGGCATCGAGGGCGATACGATTGCCTCCGCGTTGTTCGCCAACGGCGTTCGCGTCTTCGGCCATCACCCGAAGGACGGATCGCCACAGGGTCTGTACTGCGCCAACGGGCAGTGCTCGCAGTGTATGGTCCTCGTCGACGGCCGCCCGCTGAAGGCGTGCATGACCCCGGTGCGTCCCGGAATGACCGTCGAACCGCTCGACCGTCTGCCCCAGCTCCCGGCCGCCGCCGCTGTTCCCGAGATGGCCGAGCCGGAGATCGTCCGCGTCCCCGTCCTGATCCTCGGCGGCGGCCCGGCCGGAATGTCGGCGGCGGTCGAACTCGCCGAGCACGACGTCGGGACGATTCTCGTCGACGACAAGGATCGGCTGGGCGGGAAGCTCGTCCTTCAAACGCACCGCTTCTTCGGGTCGATCGACGCGGTTTACGCGGGGACGCGAGGAATCGATATCGGTGCGCGCCTCGCCGAGCAGATGGCGACGATCGATACGATGCAAGTCTGGCTCGACAGCACCGCGCTCGCCGTCTTCGGCGACCGGCGCATCGGTGTGCTGCGAGGCGACCGCTACGTCCTCGTCGAGCCGGAGATCCTCCTCGTCGCCACCGGGGCTCGCGAGAAATCGCTCGTCTTCCAGGGGAACACCCTCCCCGGCGTCTACGGTGCCGGGGCGTTCCAAACGCTCGTCAACCGGGACCTCGTCCGCGCCGCCGATCGCCTGTTCATCGTCGGCGGAGGGAACGTCGGGCTGATCGCCGGATACCACGCCCTCCAGGCGGGGATCGACGTCGTCGGCCTCGTCGAGGCGCTCCCCGAGTGCGGCGGCTACAAGGTTCACCGCGACAAGCTGGCTCGGATGAACGTGCCGATCTACACCTCCCACACCGTCTTGAGCGCGAACGGCGACGAAGGGGTCGAGTCGGTGACGATCGCCCGGATCGACGAGGGGTTCCGCCCGGTGCTGGGGACCGAACGCTCGTTCGCGTGCGACACGATCCTGATCGCCGTCGGGCTCGATCCGGTCGACGAATTCCTTCACGCGGCGCGTGCCGCGGGTCTGCCGGCCTTCGCCGCGGGTGACGCGGAGGAGATCGCCGAGGCCTCGGCCGCCATCTTCTCCGGCAGAATCGTCGGGCTCGAGGTTGCTCGCGCGCTCGACGCAACGCAAGAGGAGGTTCCCGCCGAATGGCGAAGGACCGCCGAGATCTTGAAGTCGAGGCCCGGTCGAGTGATCGATCGGACGACCATCGACCGCCCGCCTCCGACCGGGAGCTCCGCCGTCGGCACAGCACGCAGCGAGGACGCCTCCGCGGGAGCGGTCTATCCCGTCTTTCACTGCTCACAGGAGATCCCGTGCAATCCGTGCACGTCGGTCTGTCCGCAGGGTCTGATCCGCATCGATGACGAGGACATCCGCGGACTGCCCCGATTCGTCGCCGATGAGATCGGGAAGACCTGTGTCGGGTGCGAGCGCTGCGTGACCGTCTGCCCCGGTCTGGCGATCACGCTCGTCGACGAGCGTGAGCAGCCCGAGCACCCGCTGGTCACCGTTCCGTTCGAGTTCCATGCCGGTCGCGTCGACGTCGAAGACGACGTCACGGTCCTCGACGAGGTCGGAGACGTTCTCGGCACGGTCCCCGTGGAAGACGTGAAGGAGATTCCGACCAACGACAGGACCGCCTTGCTCAAGTTGCGCGTTCCCCGGGCGATCGCGCGACGGATCGCCGGGGTTCGGATCCAGTCCCCATCGGTCACCGAGGGACTTCCCGAGGCACTCCGGCCGCTCGAGGACGCGGACATCGTCTGCCGTTGTGAACGGGTGACCGCGGGCGAGATCCGCGCCCTGATCCGCGCCGGCTGCCGCGACGTCAATGAGATCAAGGCGATCACGCGGGCCGGAATGGGCGCCTGCGGCGGAAAGACCTGTCAGACGTTGATCGAGCGGCTGTTCCGTGAAGAAGGGGTGCCGCGGGAGGACGTGACCGAGAACGTCCCCCGCCCTCTGTTCGTGGAAGTTCCGTTCGGAACGTTCGCCGAGGCCGACGTCCGAGAGCGGGGTGTCGAGTGACTCGGCCGTTCGACGTCATCGTCATCGGTGCGGGCAGTGTCGGACTCCCCGCCGCCTGGTCGACGGCCCGGTCGGGTCTGAACGTTCTCGTCCTCGATCGCGGTGCGAGTCCCGGTCAAGGATCGAACAAGACGGCGATCGGCGGAATCCGCGCGACCCACTCCGAACCGGCGAAGATCCGCATCTGCCTTCGGTCGCTCGAGATCGCATCGACCTGGGAGAAGACGTACGGAGACGCCATCGAATGGACCACCGGGGGATACTCGTTCATCGCCTACCGAGATCGCGAAGAGAGGATCCTGAAAGATCTCCTCAAGACGCAGAAGGAGAACGGACTCGACATCGACTGGCACGACGCAGACGAACTGACCGAGATCATCCCGGACCTCGCCCGGGACGGACTGAAAGGCGGGACCTTCTCCCCCGGCGACGGCCATTGCTCACCCCTCCTCCTCGGCCACGCGATCTACGAGCAGGCACGGGACACCGGAGTCGAGTTTCGATTCGGAGAGACGGTGACCGGGATCGAGACGCGCGGCGACCGCGTCCGGGCCGTGGTCACGGACGCCGGGCGCTACGCGACCCGCGTCGTTGTGAACGCGACCGGCGCCTGGGCGCGGCAGGTTGGTGCGATGATCGGCCTTGACCATCCGATTCAACCCGACGCGCACGAGGCCGGGATCACCGAGCCGGTCGCCCCGTTCCTCGGACCGATGGTCGTCGACATCAAGCCGTCGGAGACGGCGTCCAACTGCTACTTCTTCCAACTCGCGACCGGCCAGGTCCTCTTTTCGCTCACGCCGGACCCGATCGTCCCCGGGTTCGACTGCCGGGGAACGAGCGGCTTCCTCCCGACCGTCTCGAGGCGGATGATCGCCCTCATCCCACGGCTGGCAAACCTCCGCGTCCGCCGCACGTGGCGCGGTCTCTACCCGATGTCGCCCGACGGCGCCCCCCTCGTCGGCTGGTCGAAAGAGGTCGAAGGGTATCTGATGGCGATCGGCATGTGCGGACACGGCTTCATGCTCGGTCCCGGCCTCGGCGAACTTCTCGATCGGGTCATCCGCGACGACCTGAGCACTGACGATCACCCGATCCTCGATGGTCTCTCGCCCTATCGCTCGTTCGAAGGCGAAGCGGCGCTGAAGTAGCCGGCTCAGTCGCTCAGTCCGTTCGCCTTCCTTCCGAACGGCTTCGATCATCCCGCCCGCCTCTCACGTCGTTGCGCTTGTTCGGTTCAGGGCCGACCGGCTAGAGTGGAACGTCCGGCGCCCCGTTTCCGGGGCCGGGCGAAGGAGGTACGGGATGCGAAGACGAGGGTGGTCTCTCTTGTTGATGGCAGTCTTGATTGTGGGCCTCGCGGCCTGCTCCGGAGATCGCGAGGCCGAGCCGGCTGAGACGGAGACGCCCGCGGTCGAACAGACGACGCAGGCGGAATCGGCGACGGCAGAGAAGCCGGAGGCGACGGTCGAGGAACCGGCGGAAGAACCTGCTTCTGCGATCGAGCAGGAGCCGGTCGGGCCGGCGGGCGCGTTCATCGGCGCCCAGAGCGCGCTGGAACAGCTCGAGAGCTATCGCTACACGACGTACTTCACATTCACCGGAGAGGAGGAGGGCGAAATCGAATCCGGATCGATCGAATTGACCGGCGTCGTCGCCGCCCCGAACCGGAAGCATCTGATCTGGCACGACCTCGAAGCCGACGAGCGATTCGAGGTGATCCAGATCGAGGATGAAGCCTGGATTCTCGACGAGGAAGGATGGCAGGACGCGCCGGTGATGGTCGCCGAGGCGATGAGTCAGGCCGTCTTGATCTACGCCCCGTCGGTCGCCTGGAGCGGGATCTTCGGCGAACTCGAGCCGACCGCCACGTACGTGGGACAAGAGACGATCAACGGCGTCTCGGCGCACCACTACACCTCGACGTACGCGAGGTGGGGCGGATACTGGGCCGGCGAGCTCGAGAATGCGTCCGGCGACGTATGGATCGCCGAGGCAGGCTACCCGGTCCGGTACGACTTCACGGCGGCCGGAGCCGACGAGGACGGAAACCGGGGCACGGTGAGTTGGCGAATGGATCTGACCGACGTCAACGCCGACATCACGATCGACCCCCCGATCTCGACCTCCGACTGAGCGAGTGGCTCGCAACGGAGCCCAAACGAGCGTCGATTCTCCTGCCGGTCCGGTCATCCGGTCGGCGGCCCGGGCCGCTCACGCTTCGTCTCGCGACTCCGCCGTCACCCGCCGCGAGAAGGCCCAGAAGGCGAGCGACGTCGCGACGCAGAGGCCGGCGAACCCCCACACCCACCACGGAAACCCGAGAAACGACAGGCGGCCGTCCCCCCAGTTCCAGACGTCCTGGCCGACGAGGAAGAGGCCGGCGAACGCGGTGGCCCATCCGAGCTTTCCCCGGCGGCTGATCGGAATCGATCGAGGTCTCGCTCGCTGCATCGGCGATTGCGACCGCGTCACGAGACTGACCAGAACGAGGACAACGACGGTCCCTAAGAGGATCGGGACGACCGGCAATGTTCCGAATCGCGGGAGGAGCTCGAAGTAGTACGCGGCCACCAGCCCTTCGCCGATGAGGATTGACGCGACCCCGCCGATCGGCGTCATCCGCCGCCAGTACAGGGCCCCGATGACGACGGGGAAGAGGACCGCCAGTCCGGTGAATGTCTGCGTCGCAATCACCCGGAACGTCGCCGGCGGTCGGTAGGCGATCGCGAGACCGATCAACGCCAAGGCGACGACGAACCCCTTTCCGATCCACGGCGGGAGAGATTCTGGTTCATCCTCACTCCCCTCGATCGAACCGCCTCTCCGCCGCCACCGCCAGATCGGCGCACAGACGTCGCGTGTGAACATCGAGGAGAGGGTCAACAGCTGCGAGTCGAGCGTCGACATCAAGGCCGCCAAGGCGGCGGTCAGCACGAGTGCCTCGACGGCCGCGGGAACGTGCTCCGCGAGCATCAGCGGGAGGATCTGATCGGCCGCGGCGCCGGGGGGAAGGACCGGGAAACTCAACCGCCCGAGGACGCCGATCGTGATCGGGAGCAGGAAGAGGAAGCCGGTCAGCAGTGGATAGAGGGAGACGGTGACCGACAGCGCGCGCGGCCCGCGTCCGGCGTAGAACCGCTGGAACAGCTGCGGAAACATCGGATCGGCCAGGAACCAGAGGAGCATGTACCCGAACCAGACTCCGGGCGAATAGAGCCCCCCCAAGCCCGGACGGGAGAAGAGCTCCGGAACCGACGCGGCGACGGCCCGGTTCGCCGCCGTCAGTCCGCCAAAACGCCCGGCGATCACCGCCACGGCGACGAGAAGGAGAGTGATCATCATCCCGCCCTGCAACGCGTCCGTCCACGACACCCCGCGAAACCCTCCGAGGAAGGTGTACAGAAGCATTACGCCCGTGATCAGCGCGGCGCCGGCGAAATACGGAATGCCAAGAAGCGTCTCGAGGGCGTAGCCGGCGGCCATTGGTTGCATCGCAAGGTACGGGAGGGTGAAGACGGTCATCACCAGGAAGAAGAGAAGTTGAAGGCCGGCGCTTCCCGTCAGGTGGTACACCACCTCCGGCGGGGTGATCAGCCCGTGTTCTCTTCCTAGCCTCCACACCGGAAGCCCGATCAGAAGGAACGTGAGTGCCATGAAGCCGGTGCCGAAGGCCATGATCGGGTAGTAGGCGTATCCGGCCTCCCACGCGGCACCGGAGAAGCCGAAGACGGTAAATGCGCTGAAGTTGGTCGCCGCCATCGTCAGGAAGAGAATCAATGTCGGCGTCGTCCGCGATCCGACGAAATAATCCTCCAACCCACGGCGGGCTCGAGCGCGCGCGATCCATCCGATGCCGAGTAGGACGACGAAGTATCCGACGACGACTGCAATCCTGATTCCCATGCACACCTCCCAGATGACAGAAACGCCACCCAGCTCGAGGCTGGATGGCGTTTGCCTGGCATACCTCGATGAGACGGTACCACGCCGGGAGGTTCCGCCGCAACCGTCGGCCGATCCGCTCGCACGTCCGATCGCTCTGCGGTACAGTCTCACGGGGGGTGGGAGAGATGATCAAGTTTCATGGGATCTTTCCACCGATTCCGACGCCGTTCGACGCGTCCGGAGGTCTCGACGTGGACGCTCTCGACCGAAATCTGGCGTGGTGGAACGAACACGACCTCACCGGATACGTCCTCCTCGGATCGAATGGAGAGGCGGTCCATCTCGAAGAGGTCGAGAAGCTCGCCCTGATCGCACGCGTCCGAGCCGCGCTGCCCGACGCCCGTTCGATCATCGCCGGAACGGCCCTCGCGTCGACTGGAGCGACGGTCGACCTGACGACGGCCGCCGCGGAGGCGGGGGCCGACGCCGCCCTCGTCCTCCCGCCGTTCTTCTACAAGAGCCAGATGACCGCCGAGGCGCTCGTCGCCCACTTCGCCACCGTCGCCGACCGCTCCCCGGTTCCGATCCTCCTCTACAACATGCCGGCGAACACGGGGATCGACATCGATCCGACCGTCGTCGTCGAGCTTTCGAAACACGAGCGGATCGCCGGCATCAAGGACTCCTCGGGGAACGTGGCGAAGCTCGGAGAGATCCGCCGGGCGACCGACCCCGCCTTCGCGATCCTCGCCGGATCGGCGAGCTTCCTCCTCCCCGCGCTCGCGATCGGCGCCGATGGGGGGATCCTCGCCCTGGCGAACATCGCTCCGGAGGTCTGCTCGAGAATCGCCAGACTGGCCGAACGCGGCGATTGGAGAGAGGCGGCGGAACTTCAACGTCGCATCATCCGAGCCAACGCCGCGGTCACTCGACGATGGGGCGTCCCCGGGCTGAAGGGAGCGATGGACCTTCTCGGGCTCGCCGGCGGACCGCCCCGGCCGCCGCTCCTACCTCTGAGCGAAGACCGCCGGTCCGCGTTGCGGGAGATCCTGATCGATGCTGCCATTCTGAAGGAGGCCCAATGAAAGATAGAACTCTCTTGATGATCCCCGGACCGATCGAGTTCGAGCCGGAGGTGCTCCGTGCGCTCGGCGCGCCGACGACGAGTCACCTCGATACGGAGTTCATCGAGGCGTTCGGACGCTCACTCGAGCGGATGCGCGACGTGTGGCGAGCCCCGGATGGACAACCGTTCATCCTCGCCGGCTCGGGAACGCTCGCGATGGACACAGCCGGCGCAAATCTGATCGAACCGGGCGACCGGGCCCTCGTGCTGAGCACCGGCGTCTTCGGCGACCGGTTCGAAGACCTCCTCGCACGCTACGGGGCCGATGTCACGACACTTCGTCACCCGGTCGGCGAGACGGTCGACCTCGCGAAGGTCGAGGCGGCGCTTCGCAGGGGCACGTACAAGTTGATGACCGCGACCCACGTCGACACGTCGACCGCCGTTCGCGTCGACGCCGAGCGATTCGGTGCCCTCGGCCGCGAGTACGGCGTGCTGACCATTCTCGACGGCGTCTGCTCCGTCGCGGGAGAGAAGATCCGACAGGACGACTGGGGGATCGACGTCGTCCTGACCGCATCGCAGAAGGCGATCGGCGTTCCCCCCGGCCTCGCGCTTCTCGTAGCCAGCCGAAACGCTCTCGACGTGTGGCGCGGACGAACCTCGAAGGTTGCGAACTACTACGCCGACTGGGGGAAGTGGCTGCCGATCATGGAGGCTTACGAGGCTCGCAAGACCGGCTACTTCGGAACGCCCGCAGTCAACCTGGTCTGGGCGCTCGACGCGAGCCTCGGACAGATCCTGAGTGAGGGGATCGACGCACGCGTGCGGCGGCACGAGCGCCTCGGGCGCGCCTGCCGCGCAGCGATCGCCGCGCTCGGACTCGGACAGGTTCCGGTCTCGGCGGACCACGCCGCGAACACGTTGAGCGCGCCGCGGTATCCGGCCGGCATCGAAGGGAGCGACCTGCTCCCGCGGGTCCGCCGGGCCGGCGCGATCTTCGCCGGGGGCCTCCATCCCGACATCCGATCAGAGTACTTCCGGATCGGTCATATGGGGGCGACGAACTCGGGCGATCTCTTGGCGGCGATCGGCGCCCTCGAGATCGGGCTTCGGGGCACCGGTGCCCAGGTCGAACTCGGCGCGGGCGTCGCTGCGGCGCAGGCCGAGTGGGCGCGGAGCGGCTGAGTGCGCCCGAGACGACCTTCCTTGTTCGCAATCGCCGGATCGGCTATCAAGTAGCATTCACGACGCCCCACTCTGGAGGAACGGAACGCATGTTCGGTAGGAAGAGGAAGAAGAAGCCGAAGAAGCCGGCGGTCGTCGTCCGGCTCGCGTGGAGACTCGGGTACACGCCCGGCCGCGTCATGAGCGAGGTCCTCGAGTGGATCGAGGTCCTCGCCGTTGCCGGGGTGATGGCCGTGATCATCATGAGCTTCATCACCGTACGAATGCACGTTCCGACAGATTCGATGTGGCCGACGATCAACGGGGATCCGTCGATCTTCAAGGCCGACAGCTTCTTCGTCGACCGGCTGACCTATCACTTTCGCGAACCGAAGCCCGGAGACATCGTGGTCTTCTGGCACCCCGAGGAGGTCTGGGTCGATCGCATCATCGACGGCTCGGTCGCCGACCGAGCCGGAGTCGAGCCGGATGTAAGGCTGTGGTACGTCAACACCTCCCCCGTCTATACGAAGGCGTTCATCGAGGGCGAGCTCGCCTCCTGGGCGGAGGGCACCTCTCTCCGCCTGACGACGTTCGCCGGCGAGCAATACAGCCTCGGATCGAAGGGGACCGATGTGACGTCGCTCGAGGATCTCGGCATCGTCGTACGCGAACGGCGAATGCGGTACGTGAAGCGTCTGATCGCGACAGGGGGCCAGACGGTTCAGATCGTGGACGGTGACATCTACGTCGATGGCGAGCTCCTCGACGGAGAGCGCTTCGACCGGAGCTACATCTCGGAAGGACGGGGGTTCAATTTCGGCGTCGAGCCGACCCTCGTACCTGAAGATCACTACTTCATGCTCGGGGACAATTCGATCAACTCGCTCGACTCCCGCTACTGGGGCTTCGTGCACAAGCGAGACATCATCGGCGTTCCGTACCTGCGCGTCTGGCCGCTCAACCGCTTCGGCCTCATGTGATTCCCGCCGTCGATCTACGGAGCCGTACCGACCCGTTCGAGCTCCACAGACGCGTAGATGACGTCCCCAACCTCGCCGTCGTCCAGTAGCTCGACCACGGCCTCTGCGGTCCGGGGGTCGGTCCGCATCTCGATGTGATTCAGCCCGATGCAGGCGATGTTCTCCGCCCCGGCAAGATGCGCGGAGGACATCAGAACGACCAGATCGTGACCGGCCCATGCGAGGCCCTCTTCGATACACCTTCGACGGCAGGCGTCAACGTCGGCCCGAATCGAGCACCCGTAGCCGAAGCAACTCTGTCCGGCGAGCGACACGTAGCGAACACCCGACCGGATTCCGGTCGTCTCCGACGCCTCGCCGGCGTTCAGGATGGCAAGGAACTCGCTCGCCGGGTCGAGTTGCCGGGGGAGCGGGCCGAACCACGGCCCGATCGCTGCGAAGTCCGCTCCGTGGTGCGGCGCGGCGATCGTGATCAACGTGCGGACGTCGCCTCCGTAGACCGTGCCGTAGTCGCGGAAGTCCGAGCGCCCGAGCACACCGTCGAAGTCCGACGCCTCCAGGTAAGATCGCGCCACCAACGCCCCCAAGCTGAACGCGACCAGATCGACCTCGGAGGTCGATGCGGTCTCCTTGATCCACTCGATCTCCACGGCCAAGCGGGAGGCGTAGAATCGTAGGTCGCGGACCGTCGGCTCGTACGGCATTGCGTAGTCGCTGATGAACACGTCTCGGCAGGACGGATCGGTCGCTGGAAGGTGGTAGATCCGGTGCCACGCGTCGAGCCAGATCGTCTCGGCCTGCGACGGTCGACGGCCGCTCAAGGCCTCGCCGATCTCCGCCCAGAGTTGCGGCGGGTGAAATCCCGGCAGCGCCTGAAACCCATACACGAGCAACACCGGCGGACTCGCCTCGGCGGATGCGACCGTTGCGAAGGCGACAACGAGCAGCGGGAGGATCAGATGTCGAACGTTCAACGCGCACCCCGCAATCGATACTCCAACGGTTCTCTCCTCGAACGAAGTGAAGGAAGTCTAGCCGATCGGGCGCTCTCGACCCATCGTCTCCTGTTGAGCCGCGCGCCCCGAATCGGCCACCGTCGGAGACGCGAAGGCTCGACGATGCGCCAGGCCACGATACGTCGCATGAGCTCGAGCGATCTCGCCAGAGAGGTGCTCACCGAAGTGAGGCCGCGGGGAGGAGCGAGGCGGGCGATCGTATCTCCTGCCGTTGCGCTCGCTGCGCCGTTCGCCGATTCTCTCGCCATCTGCGCGCGCCGAAATGAACGAGGACCGATGAACGGGACCCCCCCGAGACCAGAGAGAACCGACAAGTACCGACTCGTCTGCACCGCCTGCGGGGAGGCCGTCGCCGAGTCCCGGTGCCCCCGGTGCCCGGAAGCCCTCCTCCGCACTGAATACCGAGCCGCCGCGTTCGCGCCGACCGAGCGGGAGGGGATCTTCCGGTTTCTCGACTGGCTCCCTTCCTCCGATGGAATCGAAACCCCGATCGGCCCGGTCGTCTACCGCTCCGAGCGACTCGCCGATCGACTCGACCTTCCGGATCTGTACATCGGGTTCAACGGGTACGCGCCGGAGGTTGGCGCCCGAAACATGACCGGGTCATTCAAGGACTTCGAGGCCCTTCCGACGCTCCTCCACTTCCGCGACCAGCGGAAGTGGTCGATCGTCCTCGCCTCGGCGGGGAACACCGCCCGCGCCTTTGCGTACGCCGGTGCGATCCTCGATTTCCCGATCTACATCGTCGTTCCCGAAGCAATGCTGCAGAAGCTCTGGATCCCCGTTCGACCGACGGAGGCGATTCGGGTGATCGCCGTCTCGGGAAGTCGCGACTACGCGGCGGCGATCCGCCTCGCGTCGCTCCTGTCGGAACGCCTCGACCTCCCGGCCGAGGGCGGGGCGCGCAACGTGGCTCGAAGGGACGGAATGGGCACCTGCGTCCTCGAGTTCGCCCGGACGACGGAGGAGCTCCCGCAGCATTACGTCCAGGCGGTCGGAAGCGGAACCGGAGCGATCGCCGCTTGGGAGGCGTCGCTTCGCTTGCTCCGGGCGGGCGGCTTCGGCGCGTCGCTCCCCGCCCTTCACCTAGTCCAGAACGCCCCATTCACGCCGATTCACGACGCCTGGAGCGCGAGAACGCCGATTCGTCCGGAGGCCGACGTGCCGGGTCAGCTCGAGCGGATTCGCTCCATTGTCGGCGACGTCCTCGCAAACCGGAATCCTCCGTACGCGATCCCCGGCGGCGTCCGCGACGCCCTCCGAGCGACGTCCGGCCGCACCTACGCCGTGACGAACGAAGAGATCGCCGCGGCGCAAGCTCTCTTCTCGGAGACCGAAGGCGTCCCGATCAGTCCCGAGGCGGGGGCGGCCGTCGCCGCGCTGTCGAACGCGGTCGCCGGCGGACAGATCCCGATCGACGAATCGGTTCTGTTGAACGTCACCGGGAACAACGAGGCGCTCCTGCGTCGCGACTACGCACTACATCCCCTCGACGTGTCTCTCCGCGTCGATCCCCGAGAGATCAGCGACCGCGGCATTGACGACCTCGCCGAGCGACTCCGCCGGCTCTGACCCCGACATCGAAGCTCTTCCCGGAGTTCCTCCGGACGGCCCCCCCGCTCCGTCTTCAGATGACGTAGCCGGGGTCGTCGTGCGGCCTCATCGTGATCGTGACCTCTTCGCGGACCGAGGTCCCGGCGGGGACCGATCGGCGTAACGTGACGCAGGCGCCGATCTTGGCGTCGTCGCCGATCTCGATCGGCCCGAGAAGGGCCGAATGCGCTCCGAGCATCACCCGATCTCCGACGATCGGATGGCGTCGCCCGTGGTTCGCCCTGACCCCACCGAGGGTGACCCCCTGGTAGATCAGGACGTCGTCCCCCACGACGGCCGTCTCCCCGATCACGACGCCCATGCCGTGGTCGATGACGACGCGCCGTCCGAGCTTCGCCCCCGGGTGGATCTCGATCCCCGTCCGACGGCGAACCACGTGCGAAATGACACGGGCGAGGAGTTTTGCACTGTGCCGCCACAGCCAATGACTGATCCGATGCCACCAGATGGCCCGCAGCCCCGGATAGGCCAACAGGATCTCCAGGGTAGATCGCGCCGCCGGATCCCGCGATTTCAGCGCTCGGATGTCCTCAACGATGCGGCCGGTCATCCGTCCCCACCTCCCACATCGCGCTCGACAGGTACTTCTCCCCTCCGTCGGGGAGGATCGTGACGATGACGGCGCCGTCCGCGTCGCATCGACCGGCGATCTCGAGTGTTGCCGCCAGCGCCGCCCCCGACGAGATTCCGGCGAGGATCCCCTCTCGTCGAGCCAGATGCCGCATCCAGCGTGCCGCATCGTCGAACGATACGGAGAGAACCTCGTCGACGACGTCGAGGTCCAGATTCTCGGGCACGAAACCGGGACCGATCCCCTGAATCTTGTGCGGCCCCGCCCGCCCCTCGGTCAGGATGGGAGATTCCGCCGGCTCGACACCGATCGCCCGGACCGTCACCTTGCGGCTTCGCAGATACCGGCCGACGCCGGTGATCGTCCCGCCGGTTCCGATCCCGGCGACGATGATGTCCACCGTCCCTCCGGTCGCCTCCCAGATCTCGGGACCGGTCGTTCGTTCGTGGATCGCCGGGTTGGCCGGATTCCTGAACTGGTCAGGAATGAACGCGTCCCGTGTTCGCTCGGCGAGCCGCTGCGCCTCGTCGATCGCTCCACGCATCCCGTTCGCGCCGGGCGTGAGCACGAGTCTCGCCCCAAGCGCGCCGAGGAGTCGGCGTCGCTCGACGCTCATCGTGTCCGGCATCGTGAGAATCACTCGATATCCCTTGATCGCGCCGACCGCCGCCAGGCCGATCCCGGTGTTTCCCGACGTCGGCTCGATGATCGCACCGCCGCGCCGGAGGGCGCCGCGCGCTTCCGCGTCCTCGATCATCGCCAACGCGATGCGATCCTTGACGCTTCCCGACGCATTGAATCGCTCGAGTTTCGCGTAGATCGCTCCTGCGCGCCCTCGCTCGGCCGCCGACAGCTCTACGAGCGGCGTCCCTCCGATGAGTCCGAGGATCGATCTTGAGGTCTTCATGAGGACTCCCTTCGCGCCGACCACGGCCGCGACGCCAAGGAAGATCGGGTTCGGAGGGCCGGCCCTCCCGAATACGCCGTCATGACGTTCTCGGCTTCGGTCTGTGCTGTCGAGGGACTAGGCCGTTTCGGACGAGGTGAGCGGCGGACAAACGCAATCACCTCTGGGCTCGAACCGATGTCGCGTCACATCGCTCACCTCCGTGTGATCGTCTGGATGCGCCAGACTACGACGGAAACGTCGCCCCGTCAAGAGGTTGTACGATGGATCGAATCGGCGGACGGTCTTCACACGCCCCACACATCTGCAGGACATACTTCTGGTTGTCGAGTATCATTCGGCTCGGACCCGATGAGCCGGCTTGGATAGATTCAGTGAAGCTCCGACGTCGGAGCTTCCACAGATCCGGTGGTGACGAAACTGCAACAGACAACGACAGCCGCTTTTCCACTCCCGTTGCTCCTCCCCGGGCGGTTCGCACGCTCGATCGTGCGGATCTTCACCGGCGGATGGAAGCTCGCCAAGGTTCACGATCTTAACCCGTGGGTCTTCATCGGCATGTCCGCCCTCGGATGGCTCGTCCACGGCATGGTCTACCTTCCGTGGTTCCAGGGCGAAGCATGGCAGCTCACCTTCCTGATCCTGTTGCGGGTGTTCGCCCTTGTGGTTCCGATCTACATCATCGCCAAGGGGAAACGTATCGCGCTCGCGTTCAACGCATCGATCGCCATCATGTTCACAGCGAACACCGTCTGGCACGTATGCTACTACGTCTTCCTGTAGAGGCGATCTAGGTTCGGAATCTCTCCTCGCGCCACGGATCCCCGCGGTCGTGATACCCGCGTTCCTCCCAGAACCCGCGCTGCAAATGCGTCAGGAACTCGATATCCTCCACGTACTTGGCGCTTTTCCACGCGTACAACGCAGGAATGACGAGGCGCAGCGGATATCCGTGCTCGGGCGAAAGGCGCCGACCGTTCATCCGAAACGCGAGAATGTTGTCCGGTTGAACGAAATCCTCGATCGGGACGTTCGTGGAGTATCCGTCCCGCCCGCGCGCGAGGACCCAAAGAGCCTCCGGATCGGGCACCACCCGATCGACAAGATCTCGCACGCGGACGCCTTCCCACGCGATCGCCCGGACGCTCCAGGTCGTCACGCAGTGGAAGTCACGAATCAGCTCCACGCAAGGCAGAGCGAGGATCTCTTTCCAACGGAGCGTCAGCGGCTTTGCGACGGCACCGCACAGCCGAAGCCGGTACGTATCGAGATCGACCGGCGGAACCGGGCCGATGTCGTAGACGATCGGCTCGTCGAGCCATCGCTGCCCTCGCGGGAGCCGCTCGATTCCCATCCGGTGGGTCACCTCTCGTTCTTCCGGCCGCCCCGCACAGACCGGAGGACTGAGAATGCCGACTCGGTCTCTGACCGACTCTCGAGGCGAAGTCGCACTTCCGGCTCCGGCGGAGGTCACGCCCGACTCAGTTTGGAACCGCCACACCCCCCGGACGTCGGACCGCCCGCCCCCTCACTCACGACCGGGCTTGCCATCGCCGGGGCACGCTGTTGCTCCATGCGTCTCACGCCGTCCTTCGGGATACGTTTCTCCTGAGCGGCCCCCAACGCAGTATAGGCCGACCCTCCGGTCGTCAAGGCACCTCAGATCCGGCCGCTTCGCTCGATCGCTCAGCCGGGCCCGGAATTCCACATCCGGCGGATTCGTTCGGCCACGTCGACGTCGATGTCGATCGGCCGTTCCACCTCGGGCTCTTCCGGTCCGAGGATCTGCTCATCGTCGATCGTCTCGAGTACGTGCGGGGTGAAGAACCTGCACAGCTGGGCGTAGCTGTGCGACTGCGACAGAGCGTACCACTTGTGATAGTAGCGGAACGGCCACGTGACGTAGAGAAAGTCCCTGGCACGCGTCAGCGCCACGTACGTCAGTCGGAGTTCCTCCTCGATCTCTTCCTCCGAGCCGGTCGACATGTCGGACGGGAGGAATCCGTCGGCCGCGTGGATTAGGTAGATGACGTCCCACTCGCATCCCTTGGCGGAGTGAATCGTCGAGAGGACGAGCCAGTCCTCGTCCTTCATCAGAGCGCCGGCCAGGTCGCTCGTCGATGTCGGGGGATTGAGCTGAAGATCGACCAGGAACTGCCGCCTGGAACGATACCCGGACGCGATCTGCTCCAGACTGATCAGATCGCGCTTCCGCGCTGCCGGGTTCTCGTAGGTTCGCTCAAGGAGCGGATCGTAGAATCTGCGAATCCGCTCGACCTGCACCGACGGCTCGTTGACGCCCATCGGCGCCAACTCCTCGATCAGCCTCGCAAACGAGGTCATCACCTCGCGCGCCGCCGGAGGAGCGTCGAACGTGCCGACCGACCGCGGATCGTTCCGATTCGCCGCGACGTGATCGGTCACTCGCGTCGCCGTCACGGGCCCGATTCCGTCGAACAACTCGAGGACGCGGGACCAGGCAAGCTCGTCCCGAGGGTTCTCCATGATGCGCAAGAACGCGACCAGGTCCTTGACGTGCGCCGCCTCGAGAAACCGGAGCCCGCCGTACTTGTGGTACGGGATGTTCCGTCGCGTCAACTCCAGTTCGAGCGAATCCGAAAGATGGCCGGCCCGGAAGAGGACGGCCTGACGGCGAAGCGGAATCCCCTGTTCGTAGTGACTCAACACTCGCTCAATGACGTAGTCGTCCTGCTGTGCTTCGTCCCGACACGTGACAAGCCGCGGCGTCTGGCCCCCGCCCCGGTCCGACCACAGGTCCTTCGTGTAGCGCTCCTTCGCTTGCGCGATCACCCGATTCGCCGTCTCCAGGATCGAGGTCGTCGATCGGTAGTTCTGCTCGAGCGTTACGACCCTCGTCCCCGGGAACTGGTCCGGGAAGTCGAGGATGTTGCGTACCGTCGCCCCACGGAAGCGATAGATGCTCTGCGCGTCGTCCCCGACGACCATGATGTTGTCCGATGTCGTCCGCATCCCGCGAAGGATTTCGGCCTGCAGGTGATTCGTGTCCTGATACTCGTCGACCAGGATGTGATCGAAACGCTTCGACAGCTCGGCCGCAATCGCCACGTCGGAGACCAACTGCGCCCAGTAGAGCAACAGGTCGTCGAAGTCGAGCACGTTCCGCTCCTGCTTTCGAGCGACGTAGCGGCTGAAGATCTCGCGAAACTCGGACTCCCATTCGATGCACCACGGGTACTCGCGTTCGAGGACGCGGTGTAGATCCTCCGAGGTGTTGATGCATCGTGAGTAGACGGCGAGGCAGGTCCGCTTCCGCGGGAAGCGCTTCTCCACCTTGTGAAGCTCCATGTCGTGACGGATCAGATTCATCAGATTCTCGGCGTCGGCCTGATCGAGAACGGTGAAGTCCCGACGCAGTCCGACCGCTTTCACCTGGGTCCGGAGGAGTCGGTTGGCGATCGAGTGGAAGGTCCCGCCCCAGACGCGGCCGGTCGCTGAGGTCCCGCGAGCGACGATGCTCGCCGCGCGATGGAGCATCTCGTTCGCCGCCCGCCGCGTGAACGTCAGAAGAAGGATCCTGCTCGGATCGACGCCTCGAGAGATCAAATAGGCGACGCGGTAGGCGAGCGTCTTGGTCTTTCCCGATCCGGCTCCGGCGACGACGAGGAGTGGCCCGCCGCCGTGCGTCACCGCCGATCGCTGCTCTGGATTGAGATCGTCGAGCCAGGATAGATCCTGCACCCCCGGAGTCATGGGCCTACTGTAGCGGATCGGCGCCGATCCGGCGAGGGACTGTCCATCGTAGGTCCGGACAGGGCCTGTCCACGGTGACTTCGGACAGGGTCTGTCCATCGTAGGTCCGGACAGGGCCTGTCCACGGTGACTTCGGACAGGGCCTGTCCATCGTAGGTCCGGACAGGGTCTGTCCATCGCAAGTCCGGACAGGGCCCGTTCTTACGACGTCGCGGCAGGGTTCATCCATTTCGAGCCCGGATCGATCGTCCGTTGCCGGCGGCCGTCCGGCTCGGTAGAGTCAACGACGAAGCCGCAGGATGGGCCCCGTGCGCCTCATATCCGAACCGCGGGGACGGGCGTGTGTCGAGCGAGAACGAGAGGAGCGCGATGAGAAGAGTCGAGTGGTATCAGGAGACCGAGTGGCTCGGCGCCGCCCTCAGCGGCGGCGGAGCATTCGTCGTCGCAAAGGACGACAAGGGGAAGGCGAACCCGATGACGATCGGATGGGCCCAAGTCGGAATCGTTTGGTCAATCCCGGTCCTGTCCGTCCTCGTCCGCGAAAGCCGGTACACGCACCCGTGCATCCGACACTCGGAGTCATTCGCTGTCTGCGTCCCGCGGCCCGGGGAACTCAAACAGGCGCTCGGCCTCTGCGGATCGAAGTCCGGACGGGACATGGACAAGGCGTCCGCCGCAGGGCTGAGGCTCGTTCCGGCGCAGAGGATCGACGCGCCGATCGTCGAGGACTGCGGACTGCACTACGAGTGTGAGATCATCTCACGAACCCAGCAGACGCGGGCCGATTTCGGCGACCGGGCCGGGCCCATCCTCGAGAAGTACTATCCGCAGGGCGACCATCACATGATCGTCCACGGACGGATCGTCGACGCGTACACGACGTAGTCCGGCAGGAGGAAGGAGATCGATGAACCCAAAGACCACTTCACAGATTGCCGTCGGCCTGATCCTCATCGGACTGGCCGTCGTTGCACAGGCGGCGCCGGAACTCCAGCCGACCGACACCTTCAGCGGGCTCACCGGGGTCGTCTGGCACGCCGATCTCTCCGGATTGAACGACGCGCTCGAACAGGCAGGTTACCCGGACCTCTCGGATTTCGCCTTTCTCTACGGTCAACGGACGACGATCGACCTCTCCGACGACCTTCGTGTCGGCGTTTGCCTCCTGACCGGCGAAACGACGACATCGGGCGTCCGGCGGACCGCTCGACTCGGGCTCACGCTCGGCGCCGGTTCGGTCGAATGGCGACCCGGCGGCGGTTTGACGGCGGTCGGACTCGCCGTCGGCGGCGGGACCTCCGCGATCAGCCTCGTCGATCACCGCCCGGAGAGCTTCGAAGATGCCTTGGCGAATCCGTTTCGAACCGAGATCGACCGCTGGCTCTACACGGTGACACCGTTCGTCTCGGCCGACGGGGCGCCGTGCGACGGGGTCACCTTGAGGCTTCGCGCGGGATACCTCTTCACGATCGGATGCGCCTGGAGAGCGGAAGGAGTGACGCTTCCGCACGACATGAGACCGTTCGGCGGTCCGATGCTCGAGGCGACCGTGGCGATCGACCTCAATCTCCTCATCTCGGGGTTGATCGGAGACGTCGGCGCTCGGTCCACGGAGTAGCCAGAACGAAGAGCCGACCGAGTCAGCTCGCCGGACGAAGCGACGCGCGCATGTCGTCGAGCCTCTGGCGGTGCCCACTACCCGGCTTGGAGAACCCATCAATCTTCTCGCACGGGTAGTCCTCACAATAGGCGCAGTTCTCGATGTGCTTCTGAACGGCGCACAGACGGATCGCACACTCGTGGCAGTACTCAATCTGCCGACCGGTCGCCGCTCGACACCCATCGCACATCGCATCGGCGACCGTCATCTCGACGCCGAATCGGTCCGCCGCCTCCTCCGCCATTCGCTCCAACGCGTCGGTGTCCCCGGCCTGCGTCGCCTTGTATGCGTCACACTCTGTGCAGACCAGTCCGCAGTATGCGATCATCGATTCTTCCATGGGACCACTCTCCTCCCGTCCTGTTACCGCCGTCAGGGTAGACCAGAACGCGGGAACGGGCAAGCGAGCCACCGCATCCATACAATCACTTCCGTGACGCCTCGCCGACACGGCCTCGACACGTACAGCGACGCGCACAACTTGGAAGAGGGGGCCGGAGCGTGACAGGCGGAGAACGAACTCCAGCAGCGAAGGCACGAGCGAGGATTCGCGCCGGTCTGTGGACGAGACCGACGGCGAATCTGGCCCCTGGATACATCCAGGCGAGCCTGGCCGTGGTCTCGGCGCATCTCGCCGACGACTTCGAGTCCTTCTGCAGAGCGAATCCGCGAGCGCTCCCGCTCCTCGATCGGACCGACCCCGGCTCGCCGGTTCCGAAGAAGCTCGCACCCAGCGCTGATCTGCGAACCGACCTCCCCGTCTATCGGGTGTACCGCCACGGGAAGCTGGACGAGGAAGCGACCGACATCGTCACTCTTTGGCACGCCGACTCCGTCGCCTTTCTGCTGGGTTGCAGTTTGACGTTCGACGCACCGCTCGCCGCCGGCGGAACGCCCGTCCGACACCTCGAAGCCGGAGGAAACGTTCCGATGTACATCACGGATCGGGCGACGAAGCCGGCCGGGGCCTTCTCGGGACCGCTCGTCGTGTCGATGCGGCCGATTCGCGAGCGCGACGTACCGCAGGTCATCGCGGCCACGCGGCAGTTCGGCTTCGCGCACGGAGAGCCGATCCACATCGCCCGTCCTCTCGACCTGGGGATCGACGATCTCGATTCACCCGACTTCGGAGAGCGCGTCCCGATCGAGCCGGGCGAGATCCCCGTCTTCTGGGCTTCTGGCGTTACGGCTCTCGCCGCCGCGATCCACAGCAGGACTCCGCGGATGATCACCCACGCCCCGGGGCACATGTTCATCACCGACCTGACGGCTGAAGAGCTCGCGTCGCGTGACACCGAACCGGGGTACGCCGACCCGACTTGGCCCGCTTGAGCGGCGCCTCTAGGATGGAGTGGTGGACGGGTGACAAGGAGGAATCAGATGAGACGATGGCCGTGGGTTGTGGCGCTGTTGTGCGCCGTTGCGCTTCTGTCGGCGTGCACGTTCCAGGATTTCATCGACACGATCACCGGGTGGATCGAGGGACCCGGCAACGGGGGCACGCCGACGACCGGGCCGGTGGCAAACGTCCGACTCGAGTTCGACATCATCGGAACGGTCCGTTGCGAAGGTGCAGATCAGCCCAACACACCACTGGGAACGGGATTCTACGCCGTCAGTGGGGACTACGACGAGCAGGCCAAGGTGTTCACCTCGACCTGGGACGGAGGCGACTACTCGAACACGTACGTGGAGATCTGGCTGAGCGCTGATGAGACGAACATCGAGTACTTCTACGCGCGACAGCTCCGCAACTACATCTACGGCGAATGGTTCGAGTACTTCGAGATCGAAGGTGAGAACATCCCGTACAGCGAGACGATTCTCGGCGAGCGCTACTACGAGATCGTCGGTGCAGGGACCCATCTCGTCTTCGATGACATCGACTACAAGGAATGGTCGACGACCCTCGGCTCGGAGCAGGCCCCCTACTACGAGCTGAAGGAGCCGCACCTGAACAACGTCGGAAGCGACGCGGAGAGTCGCTTCCTCATCCAACTCGGAAGCTCCTAGTTTGCTGCCGGACGGGCCGCGAACAACCTCGCGGCCATTTCGAACGTTCGCGGCTCGGTCACCCACCGGGCTCGCCGAGCCAACACGGACGCTGCCAGGGACACGGAAGGTGTCTCGTGGACGGGACCGGCGGAGCCGAGTATCCTGCCGGCCGCGGTGGAACCGATTCCCGAGACCCAACCCGTAGGTGCAGGGAGGCGCCGAGCGATCCCGCTCGCGGTGTCTTCCCTCTTCATTTCGACCTCGGTCGGCGGACTCGGTCTCCTCGTCCAGCTCTACCTGAAGTCGCTCGGCGCCTCGACGTCCTTCATCAGCGTGGTTGCAGCCCTGAACTCCGCCGGCCTGCTCCTCGGCTCCTGGCTTTGGGGAACGGTCTCCGACTACGTGAAGCGGCGCCGCTTGCTCGCCTTCTTGTCGATCAGCCTCGCCGCGTCGATCGGCCTTCTCGCCGTCCTCCCGTCGACCGCTCTGGTCCTCGGGACGGCGCTCGTCCGGTTCCTGTTCTTCGCCGGATACAGCGCGGTCTCGGTCGCGATCATCTCCGCCGCGAGCCAGGTCGGCCGGCGGGGGAAGAACCTCTCCTACATCTCGTCGTCGAGGGCTCTCGGCTTCGCTGTGGGAAACATCGCCGCCGGGTACGCGCTCGAGCTCCTCGGGTTCCGCTTCGCCTTCACCCTCGCCGCCGCGCTCCCCCTCGTCGGCCTGGCGCTTCTGATGCTCTTGCCGGCGGAGAACCCGGTTCGCCCCCAAGATAGGCGCGCGCCGTGGACGGCGATCTTCGCGGCCGGAATGGGCGACTTGTACGCGGCGACGATGCTTCGCCAGATGGCGATCCTCGGGACGTTCTCCTTGCTCTACGTCTACATGGACTCGATCGGCATCTCGCCGGGCGTCATGGGGGCAGTCAGCGCATCGAACACGGCGACGCAAGTCCTGGCGCTCCTTCTCTTCGGCTGGCTCGCCGATCGGGTCGGCCGCCGACCGATCTTCATGCTCGGGTTCGCCCTCTCCGTGCTGACACCGTGCGTCTTCGTCTTTGCGGCGAACGTCTTCGGCATGGTCGCCGGGTACGTCACGCTCGGGTTCTCGTTCAGCTCCCTTTACGTGGGCGCGGCGGCCCACATCGGAGATCGCGTGCCGCACGAGCGTCACGGGCAGATGCTCGGACTCTACGAATCCTCCCGCGGTCTCGGCGGTCTGTTCGGTCCGCTCGTCGCCGGTTTCACCGTTCCGCTCATCGAGTTCCGGGGGATGTTCCTGTTGATGGCCGGGATCGCGACCCTCGGGCTGGTCGTGATGCTCGTCGGAGGACTCCTCCGTCGCAATGGCGCGAGAACCGCTGCACGACCGTAGCGCAGATCCCATCTCGTCCGAGCGAAGCGGTGTGCGCGACTCAGGGGATCGCTCGGTCGCGCCGAGCCCGTTCCACGCCAAGAGGAAGGCCAAGAGGCCGAAGATCCCCACGCACGACGCGCAGTCGATCGGCCCGGACGCTGACCTCTCCTCGAAGCGCAGACGCCGAGCAACTACACTTCGCGCCAAGGAGGTCGCTCACGTGAAGATCGGAATTATCATCTGTGATCGATACCGCTCGTGCGGCGGAGGCAAGTGCTTCCGCGCTATGCAAGAGCGGATCGGAGGCTTCGAACGCTACCCGGAGAGCGAGCCGCTGGAGATCGTCGGGTATTCGTCGTGCGGCGGCTGTCCGGGTGGCAATGTCGAGTACGTCCCGGAGGAGATGATCAGGAACGGCGCCGAGGCGATCCATCTCGCCACCGGTCTCGTCGTCGGCTACCCGCCGTGTCCGCGACGTGCGTATTTCAAGGAGTACATCGAGACCAAGTTCGGCGTCCCTGTGGTCGTCGGGACCCATCCGATCCCCCAGAAGTACTACACGGTCCACAAGCGGCTCCCATCCTGGTCCGTGATCAAGGACATGGATGGCCTCCTGGCGACCGAGGAGATTCGCCGAGTCTACGACTGATCGAGGCCGCGAGGGTCTCGCTGTTGATCGCAGAAGCCTCGAACCCGGCCCGCTCGAGTGAGCGGCTCTCGGTCGGTTCGTTCAGGCGCAATCACCGTTGCAGCGAACCGCCTGTCGATCATGAAGCCCGATGAAGACCTCGTCCGGGAGTTCGGCGAACCGTACCGCAACTACATGAGTCCCGCTCGGCGAGCGGACCTGTTCCTCGGGCTGTGGCGGACGATCCACTGGATCACGTAGGCGAGAACCTCCCGGTGGTGCGCAATGCCACGTGTTCCAAGCGGCCGTCCGTCTTTCGAGCAAACCGTCCCCCCGGGTATCGTTCCTGTGGGGTGATCGCGGATGAGGGCAGCGATGGATGGACCGATGCGTTCGGTCCCGATGCGGGTTCTGGTCGTCGAGGACAATCCGAACGACGTAAGACTCATCAAACGTGGATTCCGCCGGTGCGACGAACGGCCGAAGATCTTTCACGCGAAAGACGGAGAGGAAGCGCTCGACTTCCTCGCCACGAAGAACGGCTTCGAAAACGTCCCGAGACCGGACATTCTGATCACGAATCTGAACATGCCGAAGTTCAATGGACAGGAGCTGCTCGAGCGGATCAAGGCCGACGAGCAACTCGCCCCGATTCCCGTGATCGTCCTGACAGTGTCTGAGCGCGAAGAGGACATGGTCAAGGCGTACGACCACGGGGCTGCCGGCTTCTTCACCAAGCCGGTCGACGAGGAGGAATTCGTCACCGTCGTTCGCACCATCTACGACTACTGGCAGGCGGCGACGCTGGCGCTTGGTTGACACCGCGGCAGGCCCCCCGTTCGACTCCGCAGGCTCTCCGTGTCTATTCTAGGTTACGCCCCTCGAGGCCGCTCCTGTGTTCCCTGACGAGAGCTCCGAGCCGCGCGGCCTCCGCGAACCGGTCGGAATGAAGCCGGACCGGGGCCCGCCCAGGCGACGCTGGACCGCACGGCCGCCTGTTAGGCCTGCATGGGAGAACTACGGGAACAGCCGCGGACCGCATCACTCCCTGTCGGCGCGAACCGGCATCGAGGCACAGGGATCGAGACCATCCACATCACCGACATGCCAGTCTCACGCGTCCCTCACCGAGTCGCCACACCGGAGCGAGAATCTGGCTCGATCCGAAGACGAGGAGGGATCGACATGTGGGCGAGTACTACCACTCGGGAGGATGGCCGATGATCCTCGGCGGATTCCTGTTCTTCGGGAGCATCATCGTGCTCGTCGTCTGGTCGGTCCGTCGACTCGCCGACCGCCGAGACGACCGAACGTATCACCCGAAGACACCGTTCGATCACCTGAAGGACCGCTACGCCCACGGCGAGATCTCCAAGGACGAATTCGACCGCATCAAGCGGGATCTGATGGCGTAATGCGCGAAACATCACTGTCTCCTATACGGGAATTGCTGATCGAGTGAGCGCGGACTGAGTGTGGCTGCCAGAGCCCAGCGCTGTGGAGTGAATGCCTCCCGCTACGGGATTCCAGAAGAGATCTGCCGGCGCCGCGAACCATGAGAACCGCATTCTCCCCGCCCCAACTCACGCCACCTTGTGTCGCGCTCTTCCACGCTGGCCGCACGCGACGCCCACCGGCTGCGAACGACACTCGAAGCTTCCGATGGAGAGAAGCGTTGCGACGGCTGGGAAACGGCTTGGAGTGCACGTTGTTTCTTGCGTGCGGGCCCCGTTCATCCACGCGCTCGACCGTCCGGCTCCCAGTCAACAGATCGGGGGCGAGGTGCACGCCCGGTGCGATCGAGTGCAGCCTCGCGGGTTGCTCGATTCGCAAACTCGGTTCACGCGGGCGGGGCCGTGCGACTCCCGGCCCGACGTCTTCGTAGGCCACGTCGTTCGGTGTGTTCCCGCTGAACGCGTTCTCCTCAACGATTGTGCGAACGCCAATGCCGATGTGGATGGGGCCTCCCGACGACCGCACCATCAGGGTCGCGCGAATCGAGCCCCGAGAAGCGGAAAACGTTGCAGCATCCGGCCGCTCCACAACGAGAACGGCCTCCGGCGGCATCCTGGAGAGGGAGCAGCCCACCACGCCCGCCGCAAGAAGCAGGCATCCTGCCCCCACCGCGGCTCTTCCCGTCCGCATTCGCCCGCAGTATGGCCGAAGCCGCTTCGCGAGAGGCTCGCGGAATCGCCCGTGCGGGCGCGTGCCGTGGGAAGACCGCGTGGGAATCATTGAAGCAACCTCCTCCGTGCGAGGCGGGTTCTCCGCATCGTCGGCGGGAAGAGACCGTCTGTTCTCGCTTTCACGATGCCGTCCGCTCGTTGAGTCCAGGAGTTGACGGGTCTCGGGGTGCATTAGTACACTCGTACACTATGACGACGAAGGCTGTTTGGCTCCTCGACATGGACGCGGGACCGATCTTCGAGCAGATCGGGAGAAACGTGCGCCGGCTGTTGGCACGCGGGGAACTGCGTCGGGGCGAGAAGCTTCCGTCGGCGCGTGATCTTGCGGGAACGCTGAGCGTCAATCCGAACACGGTCGTTCACGCGTACCGGCAGCTCGAGGCGGAGGGCATCCTGGAGACGCGGCGTGGACTGGGAACGTTCGTCAGGGAGGACGCGCCGGTGAAAGCGATGAAGGATGAAATGCTGACAGGCTCCGCCGAGACGTTCGTGACCGAGGTTCGCGAACTCGGCGTCGAGAGAGACGAGGCGATGGGCGCGCTGAAGGAGGCATGGAATGCTCGCTAGCTTGGAGAACGTCACCAAGCACTACCGAACGGCCGAGGGCGTGAGGAATCTCGACATCGAGTTCCCGCCGGGGGAGATTGTCGGCGTTCTCGGACTGAACGGGAGCGGGAAATCGACGATGCTCAAGCTGCTCGCCGGCCTCCTCTTCCCGACAGCGGGGAGGATCACGGTATTCGGCGGCGACGCACGGGGGAATCGCGGCCGCGTCGTCTATCTCGGTGAGACGGACACCCTCTGGCCGTGGATGACGCCGGCGGACGCGGAGCGATTCATGGTTGGGCTGTACCCGGATTTCGCTCCGGGCCAGTTTCACGAGCTCCTCGACGCGCTCGCGGTTCCGACCCGGAAGACGAAGGCGATGTCGAAGGGCGAACGGGGTCGGTTGCGCCTGGCGATGGCTCTCGCGCGAAGCGCCAAGCTCTACCTGCTCGACGAGCCGCTCGCCGGAATCGACCTGATCTCGCGCGAGCGGATTCTGATGTCGCTCGTCCGCGAGTGGCACACCGACGAGACGATTCTGCTCTCGACCCACGAAGTTGCCGAGGCGGAGGGGCTGTTCGAGCGTGCGATCTACCTGCGTGAGGGGCGGCTCGCCTTCGACGCGCGAGCCGAGGAACTGCGCAAACGGGGGAGGAGCGTCGTCGAGACGTTCAAGGAGGTGCTCGCATGAGAAGCTTCAAGACCCTCCTCTGGCTCGAGCACCGACGAAGCTGGATTTGGGCCGTGTCGCTGCTCGGCTCACTCGCCTTCTGGGCCTGGGGGATCAAGCAGGTTCGCGTGATGGACGTGTCCGAGCGGCTCGGCATCCGCGGCGGACTCCTGTTCGTGGCGGGCGCGATCGGCGCACTCGTCCTCTGCCTGATGGTCGGGCGGATCCGCTCGGAGACGCGTCAGGGGCAGTATCAGGTGTTGCTTCTGACCCCACCGAGCGGGCACGTGCACATCGGCGCTCGGTACCTCTACGCCGCCGGCGTGGCCTTCGGCTACACGATCGCGATCGGCTTCCTCTGCTGGTGGATCATGGCCCTCGCGGGGATCCACCTCGACGCGAGGAGCCTGTTTGAGCTGACCCTCGCCGTCCCGTTCTACGCCACCAGCGTCACGATCCTGCCGCTGTTGGCGTGGACGCTTCTGCTCATGGTCTTCATCAGCGCCTACCGGATCTCGGGACCGGGATGGATTCCGGGGACGGTGATGATCCTCGGGACCCCGTTCGCGGTGCGCTGGCTGATCAACGGGATCGTTCGCGTCTCGTACAGCCTTCCGGGATGGCGGCTCCTCGCCAACATCCCGGATCCCGTGGTCGAGCGGCTACGCGCGGGCGATCCGGAGGCGACCATCCCGATGAGCGAAGCGCTCTACAAAGGCTTGCCGATCGAGCCGCTTCTGATCATGCTCGCGCTGACCGTCGTGCTGCTCGCGCTCGCCGGTCGGATCTGGCAGGAGGTGGAAGCATGACCCAGGCATTCCTGATCGTCGTACGGGTCGGATTGGTCGCACTCGTCGGGTACTGGGGGTATCGTCTCTGGACGGGAACGCGGAGCTTCACGTCGCGGGGTGTCGGTATGCTCGCCTGCGCGGTTCTCGTCTGGCAGATCGTCGGCGGGCGGCTCTAAGACGCGGGAGAACGGCTGCACGCGCTCGAGGTGGATCATGGAGGGGATGATGAAGCGAAGAGTGATTCTCGGAGCGGGGTTGGTCGCCCTGATCGCAGCGGCGCTCGCGCTCGGCGGCTGCGAGGAAGAGGACGTCGCCGAGTTCCTCGGCGGGGCGAACGTGACCGCAACTCGAACCGAGGTACGGGAACTCTCAATCGAGCGACCGCTCTCGCTCACTGTCGTCTCGTCGAACGGCGCCGTATCGGTGGTCGGTCGTGAGGACGTGCAAACGGCTTCGGTCACCGTCCGAAGGCGGAGCCGCGGCGACACGTTGGAGGCGGCGGAGGATCGCCTCGATCGGATCCGGGTCGTCGTCGAACAGGATGGCGTTCAGCTGACGCTCGCCTATCGAACTGCCGACCAGAACGATGACGTGCGACGATACAGCGGCGTCGACTTCGATGTCGTCGTGCCGGCCGCGACGCAGGTCTCCGTCAACACGTCGAACGGGCGGATCGACCTGTTGAAGGTCGACGGCGTCCAGACGCTCGACACGTCGAACGGCGAGATCTCGATCCGATCGGGGAGCGGAACGCTCGCCGCCGGTACGTCGAACGGGCGGGTCACCGTGGTCGAGTTCGTCGGTGACATTCGCGTCAATACGTCGAACGGCGACGTCTGGATCGACCGGGCGATCGGCGCGGTCGACGCGGAGACGTCGAACGGGAGCATCCTCTACTCAGGGATCCCGGCCGCAGGCGTGGCGAATCGCCTCCGGACGAGCAACGGAAGCATCACCGCCCGCGTCCCGGTCGACGCATCGATCGCGTTCGACGTAGACGTGAGCTCCGGGCGGATTCGGACCGCCCTGCCGCTCGTCGGCGATACTGAGGGGGACGACTGGTCGGCGACCCTCAACGCGCCGGCGACGACGAGCCTCGACCTCCGAACGAGCAACGGCTCCGTCTGGATCGAAGAGGCACCGTAGCCCCGTCGAGGAAGCAGGAGCGACCTCATCAACGCTTCATAGGCAAGGCGCGACCGTTTCTGTCGACGCGTGCGTCCACGAGGCGTCCTTCCGATGAGGGCGGCCGTCACATCCACCGAGATCGGCACGACGAATCAACGTTGTCGGCACGACGGGATCGGGAAGTCGACGGTCGCCCGGGCGATCGCCGAGCGCCTCGCCCGACCGGAGAACGCCCGCCTGAATGTGATTCACCTGCGCCTGCCCGACAGACCGCCCGATCGGTCGAGTCACTTCGCCACTGCCCCGGCGTCGCACGCCGAGAGCCCCTGACGCGAATTGACCGTGGAGCGGTTCTCGTGATAGATTCGACTCCAAGAAGGAGGTGCGCAGTGAAGAGGAAGGTGTTTTTGGGCTGCACGATTCTGTTGGTCGGACTGCTCTCGTTCGCCGGTTGGGCCGAAACGTACACGGTCGCCTCGGACACGACGTGGCCCCCGTTCGAGTGGGCCGACGCGGGGGGGAATCTCTACGGCTTCGATCTCGACGCGATGCGATGCATCGCCATCGTCGAAGGATTCGACATCGAGATCATGAGCTACGATTGGGACATCATCTTCGACGACGTCGGGATCGGACGTGCCGACATCGGAGCCTCCGGCGCGACGATCACGCCGGATCGCCAGTTGAAGGTCGATTTCTCTGACCCGTACTGGACGTCGGACCAAGCGATCATGGTTCATGCCGATTCCGGGCTGAACATCGTCACCGCGCTCACCGGCGGCAGCACCGTCGGCGCGCAGATCGAGACGACGGGCGCCGGATGGATCGAGGACCTGATCGATTCGGGGATCGACGTCGAGCTTGCCGAGTATCCTCTCTATCCGCTGGCGGTCCTCGACTTGATCAACGGGAACATCGACGCGGTGATCCAGGATGAGCCGGCGGCCGGCGCCAGCGCGCTGGTAGAAGACGACATCATCATCGTGGGGATCGTCGTGACCGGCGAGGAGTTCGGATTCTTTGTCGCGGAGGGCGATCCGAACGGGCTGCTGCCCAGAATCAACTCCGGAATCAGGGCCCTGCAGGCCTCCGGAGCCTGGGACAATCTGATCAAGGCGTACATGGGGACGGATCAGGCCACCGTCGAGACTGCTTGGCAGGCGAGCGCGCATCTGCTCGACGCAGGCGACGTCGACGGATTCGCGCAGTCGCTGGCCGACCTCGCAAACCCGTAGGACGGACTTGAAGGATCCGTTGAGCTGACGATTGGCTGTCGACGAGGGACGCGGGATCTTCCTTGCGTCCCTCGTCGCGATCCCGGGGCGATCGGAAACCAGTGGACACGATTCTTCGAAGCGCTTGGCCGATTCTTCGCGACGGCCTTCCGACGACGATCTTCCTGACGGTGGGCCTCCTCGGTGTCGGCCTCCTACTCGGATTCCCGATCGCGTTCACGCAGGTCTACGGCTATCGGCCGCTTCGCTGGCTATGCAAAGGGTACGAGCAATTCTTTCGCGGCATCCCGGCCCTCGTTCTGATCCTGATCTTTCACAGCGGGTTGGCGCGATCGTTCCACATTCTGCTTCCCACGTTCACGTCGGCCTTGATCGCATTGGGCCTTCGGTCTTCGGCGTATCAGTCGCAGATCTTCCGCGGAGCGATCCAGTCGGTCGGACGTGGTCAGATGGTCGCGGCCCGGTCGATCGGGATGAGCAAGTGGCAAGCGATTCGGCACATCATTCTCCCCCAGGCGTTCCGCCTCTCGATCCCGCCTTGGACGAATGAATACTCGAGCGTGCTGAAGGACACCTCGCTGGCGAGCGCGATCGGCGTCATGGAGTTGATGAAGAAGACGATGCTCCTCATGCCGACGGTCCAGTATCGGGAGGGAGCGCGCTGGATCTTGCTGCTGCTCATCCTGACTGCAGCGATCTACCTCGTCCTGACCTACGCCGGGAACTGGGGATTGGGCATGCTGGAGCGCCGCCTGCGGCTCCCCGGATTCGAGTTCGGAGGGAAGGTGGAACGATAGGATGAGCGCGAACAACGCGAGCGACCCGATCCTACGCGTGGAGAGCCTTCACAAGGCGTACGGGGCCAACGAGGTTCTCCGAGGCGTGTCGTGCGAGCTCAAGCGCGGCGAGACGAAGGTCGTGATCGGTCCTTCCGGCACCGGGAAGAGCACGCTGCTTCGGTGCATCAATCAGCTGACGATCCCCGACTCGGGACACGTTTGGCTCGGCGACGAGGAGATCACCTGCAGGGACTGCGACATCAACGCGGTCCGAGCACAGATCGGGTTCGTCTTCCAGGACTTCAACCTGTTCACGCACTTGACCGCGCTGGAGAACGTGCGCATCGGGCCGATGCGCGTGAAGAAGATGGACAAGGCGAGCGCGACACGGCTTGCGCACGAGGAACTCGAACGCGTCGGGCTCGCCGACAAGGCAAACGCCCATCCGGCGGAGCTCTCCGGCGGCCAGCAACAGCGGGTCTCGATCGCTCGGGCGCTGGCGATGTTCCCGCAACTGATCCTGTTCGACGAGCCGACGTCGGCCCTCGACCCCGAGCTGATCGGCGAAGTACTCGGCGTCATGATCAGCCTGGCGCGTGACGGGATGACGATGCTCGTCGTCTCTCACGAGATGGGATTTGCACGCTCGGTCGCCGACGAGATCATCTTCATGGAAGGCGGTGTGATCCTCGAGCAAGGGCCTCCGGACCAGCTGTTCGTCAGCCCGCGCGAGGCGCGCACCAAGGAGTTCCTCCACAAGATCACCGAGTTGTACGGGGAGTAGGTGCCCATGGAGTTCTTCGAATTCGCCGCCGGCATCCTCCCGAGACTGCTGTCGGCGACGACCGTCACGCTGGAGCTCACGGCCGGTGCGGTCGTCCTCGGACTCGTCGTCGGCATTCTTCTGGCTCTGGGCCGCGTCTACGGCGCCCGGCCGATCCGTTGGCTGACCAACGGCTACATCCAGTTCTTCCGCGGTACGCCCTTGCTCGTTCAACTGCTGATCGTCTACTACGGCCTGTCGCCGTACCTCGCGATGATTCACGTCAAGCTGACGCCGCTTGTCGCCGCGGTGATCGGACTCGGACTCAACAGTGCGGCGTACCAAGCGGAGTATTTCCGCGGCGCGATCCAGGCGGTGCGAAGCGGCCAGATGATGGCGGCACGCTCGATCGGCATGAGCCGCGTCAAGGCGATCGTCTACGTGATCCTCCCGCAAGCGCTCCGCCTGGTCATCCCGTCCTGGTCGAACGAGCTGATCTACAGCATCAAGTACTCGTCGCTCGCCTACTTCATCTCGCTCTCCGAGCTGACATTCGCCGGGAAGAAGATCGCGCTTGGCTCGGCGCGGACGTTCGAGGCATACTTGGTCGTCGCGGCGATCTACCTCGTCATCGTCATCGTCGTGTCGAAGCTGCTGAGCGTTCTGGAGAACCGCGTTCGCGTTCCCGGCCTCGGCGCCACCAGTCAGGGACACCACCGATAGGAGGATCCAGAATGACGTCAGCAGACCTTACACAGGGCGTGATCGACCGAGTGAGCGATCGCCTCGACGTCGGTGGGATCGAACACGTCGTCGTCGCGACGACGTCGGGAGCGACCGGCGTCCGCTTCGCCGAGGCGCTCTCCGAGCGAGATGTCGAGGTCGTCTGCGTGACGCATCATGTCGGCTTCGGCGACGGCGATGTCGATCAGCTCGAGGCGACGCACCGAGCGCGACTCGAGGAGATCGGCGCGGCGATCGTCACCGCGACCCACGCGTTGAGCGGTGTCCCACGATCGTTCTCGAAGACACTCGGCGGGACATCGATCGCCGAGGTCGTCGCCCACACGCTTCGCCTGTTCGGACAGGGGATGAAGGCCTGTGTCGAGATCGCGGTGATGGCGGCCGATGCCGGCCGGATTCCGACCGACTGCGACGTCATCTGCGTCGGCGGGACGGGAAGAGGAGCGGACACCGCCGTGGTTCTGAGACCGGCGCACATGAACGCGTTCCTCGATACGCGAATCCGCGAGGTCCTCTGCTTCCCGAACGGCGACTGAGCGCGAATGCCATCGACCCGCTCGCGAACGATCGAATCCCTTCCGACGGACGGGCGAGGAACGCCGTCACATCCGGGTGATTCGATCGATCGTCCCGCGGAGCCGCTTCGCGTGGGTTCCCGGCCAGTAGAGCTTCCCGCAGGACGCGCACTGGTAGTACTCGTCGAGCCAAGCGGCCGTCTTCGGCGGGATCCGTTCGAACACCGCCTCCTTCTCCACCGGTTCCAGGATTCCGTTGCACGCGAGACACCGAGTGAACGGTTCGATCCGACCGGACAGGTCGAAACGTCGGACGACCTCCCTCGCCTGCTCGACCGGCTCGGTGCTTCGCACCCAGTACCCGTGCGTCACCGCGCCGTGCTTCAACAGCTGGCGATCGCGGGTGAGAATGATCCGTCGATCGCTTCGCGCGATTTCGACGATCTCGGCGTCGTCCAGGTCGTTCGAATGCAGCGCGTCGAATCCGAGCAACCGCAGGAGCCTCGCCAGCTTCCGGAGATGCACGTCGGCGACGAACGCCGTCCGACGAAGCGGCTCGGGACGAAGGCGAACGATCGGCGAGATGTCGAGAGACTCGAAGACCGGATAGACCGCGATGCGGTCCCCGTCATCGACGCGGTGGTCGAAACCGACGGAGAGTCCGTTGACGACGATCAGGTCCACTTCGACGTGCGGAACGCCGAGCGACTCGATCGCGTCCTTGACGGAGGGCGCCACCCGGAATTCGAACGTGATCTCGCGCTTGCTCGCAGCCGGCGGCAGGAAGTCGTTCAGTTCCTCGTAGAAGCGGAAGCTCGCAATCCCCACGCCGACTCACCCGCCCCTTCCGAAGCGGCGACGGATCAGCCGGAGCAGCGACTCGCGCTCTTCGGGAATCCGATCGGTCAGACGGAGGATGGCAATGATTCCCAACCACGCCTCGATCTCCTCTCTCGGAATCCCGGACAGCCTCGAGTAGGTTCGCAGGTAGACGCGAAGAACGATCCGACGGATCAACGTCACGATAACTCGTAACCGTGGCGATGTGCCGATCGGCGAGCCGGCGCGGCGGAAGAGGAGAATCGTCCACGCAACGTCGGCGGCCGGATCGCCGGCGAAGGCCGGCCCCCAATCGACGATCGTCGGGCCGTTCGCGCCCAGCAGCACATTGTCCGGATGGAAGTCGCCGTGGCAGACCTGCCGCCCGTCCGGCAGTCGATCCAGCGCCGCAGCCGCCGCTGCGCGCTCATCGCCCGTCAGCCATTCGGCCGCCTCGTCGATCGCCCGTTCGAGTCGTACGCGGAGAGTGGGAAGCCCGTCTCCCGAGGCTGAATGAACCCCTGCGTGCAACGCCGCCAATGTCTTCGCGTGCGAGACGACCATCCAAGGCCGGTTCCCAACGTCCCGCAGCATCGTCGGCCCGTCGACGCGCTCGTACAAGATTCCGAGTCGGCCATCGAGCTCGTGCAGTCCATCGTCGGTGTCGGCGTCGAAGACGGCCGGAGCCGGCAATCCGGCGCGGTGGACAAACCGCGACACGAACGCTTCGCGCTGCACGTAGCCTCGCGGGCTGCCCTCGCGATAGAGCTTCATCGCCCGATCCTCTCCCCACGCGAGAATCTCCGCCGTCCGACCGATCCCGATCACCCGACGGGAGCTATCGCCGCGGCTACCACGTTCGGCTCGATTCATCGCGCGGTCGCTCCTTTCGCGCGAAAGTGTACCGCGCATCGACGCCCCTCCGGCGACACAGGAGACAGCTCGGCGGTATGATCTCGGCCCCCCTGACGGACGAGGTGGAGCGAATGGCCGGGCGGACGCAGCGCTGGATCGTGAGAATCGTCGAGGGGCTCGACGAGAAGACGGACCCCGAAACCTGCGCGCAGACCCTCGAAGCCTGCGGTCGTCAGCGTGCGCCGAAAGGCCTGATCCGGACGGCGCGTGACATCTACCGGCGATCGAAGAACATCGGCGAGTTCCTCGCCCCGTTCAGCGTCGCGTTCGAGGCACTCCGGCTCGAGGACGGCAACGTCTACGTCGTCTACCCGACGTCCTATTGCCAACAGATCAAGGGAATCCCCGTCGACGACGTGCGCGACGCGTACTGCAGCTGCTCGGTCGGCTGGGTGGAGCAGGTCTTCGAGAGCGCGCTCGACCCGCCGATCGGTGTCCGGCGCGTGAAATCCATCGTCTCCGGAGACGACGAATGCCGGTTTCGGATCGACCTCGGATAGTCTGAGTGAGATCCGTTCCCTACCGAGTCGGATCGTCGACGATGCGCAGGAGCGCGGGGAACGTGTCGATGACGTGCGCCGCGGGGGCGAGTTCGCCGGCCCGCGCATACCCGTACGCAGCACCGACCGTGATGCACCCGTTCGCCCGCCCTGCCACGATGTCGTGGTACCGATCACCGACCACGAACGTCCTCTCGGGCCGAAAGTCGGCGAGCAATTCGGCGATCAGCTCGGACTTGGTGGCGCGGTCTTCCTCGTTCGTCTTCAACGCATCGAACGACGGGAGCAGATCGAAGGTCTCGAGAACGTGCGTCGCGTACCGACGATCCCCGTTCGTGCAGAGGGCGATGCGGCTTCCGCGATCGTGCAGAGCGGCCAGCGTCTCGTGGATGCCGGGATAGAGCCGCCCCTGGGCCCGGATCGAGTCGCGCTCGATTGCAGTGATCCGGCGGCCGATCTGCTGCACGCCCTCGGAGAATCCCTGCGGAACGAGCCACTCGAGGAACGTGATGTAGGTCTCACCGACCATGGCGAGGATCTCCTCGTCGCCCGGCGACGGAACCCCGGACTCGTCGTAAACCCGCCGCATCGTCGGCAGGAACGACGAGGCGGTCTCATAGAGGGTTCCGTCGAGATCGAAGATGCAGAGGCTCCCGTTGCGCATGGTCGGGCGAAACGATACTCGCGCCGGATCCGCGTCGCAATCGCTCCGGTCAGGTCGGAAGCGTGAGGCTCTCCAGGTCGCGCGGGTACGTGGTCAAACGCTCGATGCCCTCCCTCGTGACAAGCACCGTATCGGAGTGACGGAAGCCGCCGAGTCCGGGGACGTAGATCCCCGGCTCGATGGTGAAGACCATTCCCGGCGCGATCACTGTCTGGTCACCGACGTCGAAGAAGGGCGACTCGTGCATTCCGTAGCCGATCGCGTGTCCGGTATGGTGCCGCCACGTCTCCTCGATGCTGTGCTCGCGATAGAACGCCCGCACCGGCCGATCGACCTCGGCACACGTCCGCCCCGGACGGATCTGCTCGAACGCCAGATCCTGAAGGTCGACCATCAACTCGAAGTATCGCCGCTGCTCCGCCGTCGGTTCCCCGAGGATCATCGTCCGCTCCAGCTCGCTCAGGTAGCCGCCGACCTCGGCCGCCGCACCGGTCACCAAGACGTCCCCCTCTTGGAGGAGGGCATTGGTCGTCATTGCATGTGGGACCGCCGAATGCGCTCCGATCTGCCCCCGGAATCCCGCGTGCGCGGGGAAGGCGCCGGACCGCATCGCGCGATACCCCGAACCGAGCGCCGCGACCATCTCCAGCGACGCGCGATGCGACGCGCGCACGGCCACGTCGGTTTCGAGCGTCCCGACCGCCGAGCCTTCCTGCAAGTACCGATGCGCCAGGTCGCCCCACCTGCACGATTCGCGGATCAGCCCGATCTCTTCCGGGGACTTGACCCACATCATTCGCTCGATCAAATCCTTGGCTCGGACGATCTCGCCGTCGACGAGCTCGCCCAGCCGGGGGCCGACGTAGCCGTACCCCCCGCCGTAGCCGTCCGAATCGACGCCGATCCGTTCCCCGTCGACTCCGAGCTCTCGAAGAGCGTCGACGAGAACATTCATCGGGTGAACCTCGTCGGGATACTCGACGTAGGTCCGGACCTCGTCCGCCTCGACCTCCGCGGCGTGTTCCCGTTCGAGGAGCGGGACGAACAGGGTGACGTGATTCTGCTCTCGAACGAAGATGGCGCCGATCGGTCGCTCGGTCGCGATGAACGCGAAACCGGTGAGGTAGAAGACCTGCGTCGGGGAGAAGAGACAGAGGGCGTCGAGACCTCGCTTCGACAGCCGATCGGCGATCTCGACTCGACGCCGCGCGTACTCGGCAGGACTCAACTGAATCGGCATGATGACTCCTTTCACATCGACCGCCATCCTACCGGAATCCCGCTCCCAAGGACACCGGGCGAACCGGACCGCCCCGTTGGAGGGAGGCGTTGCTTGTCGGGCGCCGCCGCGTACCGTAACATAACAGTGTGAGGTTCTCCCGGCGCCGACATGCTCGACGGGCGCCACAGAAGGAGGTACCGATGAGCGTATTGACCGGGGACCTAGGCTCCCAGGTTCGACAGACACGTTCGGTGAGCGGATTCACCCGGCTCGAACTCGACGGGATCGGTCACGTTCATGTCGCGCAAGGCACCGAGGAGTCGCTGACGGTGGAAGCGCCCGAACAGCTGATCGAATGGATCGAAACCCGCGTGGACGGCGACACCCTGCGGCTCTCCCTCCGCGCAGGTTTTCGCCGCCACGACGTCGGGAAGGTCCGCATCCGCTACGAGGTCGGCATGCGAGACGTCGGAGAGCTCGGCATCTACGGGGCCGGCTCGATCACCACCGGGCCGCTTCATTGCGGAGACTTGGAACTCGAGATCGACGGCACCGGCAAGATCTCGATTCCCGAGGTTGCCGCCGACGCGCTGACGCTTCGGATCGATGGAGCGGGGACGATCGACATCGGCCGGTCGGACGTCCCGCGTCAGCGGATCAACATCGGCGGCGCCGGCCATGTCGTTCTGGAAGAGACGCACGGCGATACACTCACGACGGACGTGGATGGGGCGGGGACGATCGACGCGTCCGGCACGATGTGCGAGATACGCGCCGGGCTGAACGGAACGGGCACACTTCGCCTCGAGGAACTCGAATCGGAGCGCGCCACGATCCGAATCGACGGGACCGGCAAGGTCGCCGTCTGGGCGAACGCGTCCCTCGACGTCCGGATTGACGGCTTCGGAAAGCTCAGGTTCCGCGGAGACCCGACCGTGACCGCCAAGACCGGCGGATTCGGGCGAATCATGCGGATCGACGGAGACGGCGATCCCCAGTGACGACCGGAAGGTTTGGATTCCTCCGAGCATCGCCCGTCATCCCGCACAGCCCGTAGGCACCCTCGCCCGTCTCGGTGGACCGCGGGGGCGCCTGGCCGTGCATGCGAGATGCCAAAGCGGCCCGCGCTGAGACTATAATGGCTCCGGTGATTCGACCATGCGTATCGCGACCACGCTGTCTGTCATGCTCCTCCTGCTCGGCGGCTGCGCCACGGCGCTCGAGTGGACCGAGCTGTCCGCACTCGCCACGGCGACGACCGGCTCGTCCGGCGAACCGGCCGTCATCTTCTCCGTCCAACTCGAATACGATGCCCGTCCGCGCGAGGCCGACCTTTCCTTCGGGTGGACCGTCGAGGAACGCGCCGACGGAGAGACGGCCGTCATCGACACGTTCTACCGATCGACCGGCTTTCCCGGCGGGGCACTCCGCATCTCGTTCGCTTCCGACCGGATTCCGATCAAGGCGGGGACCCTCTATCGAGCTCACGTGATCGTCGATGATGCGGCGAACGACTTGCACTACGAACGCGACATCGACTACACGGCCCCGGTGTCCCTCCCTGTCGGGATCCACCTCCGAGGGACCAACGAAACGGAAGAGTGGGATCTCTCAGGCGTTCCCGACGAGGAACTGGAGGAGATGGCGACCGCGTACGACGCGCTTCTGTCGGAGTACACCGAGGAGGCGAACGACGTGAGAATCGACGCCTTCTTCGCCGATCACGCCTCCACGACCGACGCCTTCCCGGTGACGGTCTTCGTGATCCCGGCGGTCGGTGACGAGAGCCCCTTCGGTCCGTCGGACAGCCCGGTGACCTTCAGCATCGTGCCGATGCTCTACGTCTTTCCGGTTCCGGAGCAGAATGGCGTCCCCGGATTGCTCGAGCAATTGAGCATCTACCAGCGCGAGTTCATCGGGCGCGTCTTCGTCGGGGGGCCGGACGACGGGGTCTTCGGGGCCGTCACCGTCTACGTCGACGAAGAGGCGTGGATGGTTCTCGCCGCGGCAAAGGCGGAGGAGGATCGGCGCGCCTCGCGCTAGACCGAACGGAGCGCGTCGAGATTACTCGTTCGGTCTTCCTTTCGTGCTGTCACCGAACAGCCAAAGACCGGGATAGAGCGGGTCGCCGCCGTCAGGATACCGCTGCCAGGTCCGGCCGTCGTTCGCCTCGTCACGGAACGGCGAGGTCGCGTCGATGACCAGCCCGCTCGGATCTCGGAGCTCGATCACCGTCTCCTCGGCGTTCCGCAGCATCAGGCTCGGGTACGTAAAGACGTAACGCTCGCCCGGACCAAGTGCGAGTGCCCCCTCCGAGATCGGCAGGGCCCCGATCGACCGGTAGGTACACGTCAACGTCCACCCGGCCAGATCGATCGTTTCGTCGCTCACGTTCAGAATCTCGATCCATTCCTTCCCCGCGTCCCTGCCGGGGGGATTCAGTTCGACCTCGTTCAACACGATCTGCGGAATCCCTTCGACCGCGACGACGATCGACGGCAAGGATCCCACGACGGCCGCCACCAGACAGAGTCGGATGCACCAGCACTTCATCGTCGCACCTTCCTGTGCGTCACCGCGCCGACCGATCCGGTCCGTCTCGGACCTTGTTCCGCAGAACGCCGATCCCGTCGATCTCCACCTCGACGACGTCGCCGGGGGCGAGGGCGCCGACGCCGGCCGGCGTTCCAGTTGCGATCACGTCCCCCGGCTCGAGCGTCATCGTCCGCGAGATCGTCTCGATCAGCTCCGAGACCCCGAAGATGAACGACGCCGTCGACCCGTCCTGCCGGACCTCGCCGTTCAGGCGAAGCCGCACACGAAACGGTCCCTCGGCTTCGTCACGCGAGACGATCCACGGCCCGAGCGGCCCCGACGTGTCGAAGCCCTTCGCGCGCACCCAGTTCTTCTCCCACGCTTGTGCCGTCCGGTCGGTCACGTCGTTGAAGCACGTGAATCCGAGGATCACGTTCTGCGCCTCGTCCGCCGAAACGCTCCGGCAGCGTTCGCCGATGACGACGGCCAGCTCCGCTTCGTAGTGGATCTCTCCGTCGCCCGGTAGGACGATCTCCTCTTCCGGTCCGATCACGGCCGACGGGGGCTTGAAGAAGAGAAGCGGCTTCGTCGGCGTCTCGTTTCCCAGCTCCTTCGCGTGGTCGGCGTAGTTGCGCCCAACGCAGATCAGTTTCGACGGGAGACAGGGAGCGCAGAGGACGACCCGGTCGAGCGCGAATCGATCCCCGCCGGACCGGACGACCCCAGCGTCGAGTTCTCCCGACCTGATCTGCTCTTCGTCTCCGACGCGAAACCGCACCAGCTTCATCGCATCACTCCTTCGATCGACGGCTGCACATCAGACCCTATCCGATCGATGATCGCCCGGCAATTCCACGCCTTGTCGCGTCTCCTTGACCGAGGTTCTCCCGACCGATAGGCTCTACCGGCATGAAACGTCTCCTCTGGTTCCTTCCCACCGCGCTTCTGCTTCTTCTGGACCGACTGACCAAGCTGTGGGCCGCCGACGCGCTCACCCTCGGGGAGTCGCGACCGCTGCTCGGTGAGATCTTCCACCTGACCCGCGTTCACAACGTCGGTGGCGCATTCGGGATCTTCCCCGGAGCCGGGACCCTGTTCATCGCCGTCTCCGCCCTCGTCGCCGTCGTCATCTTCGGGCTGATCCTCAGTCCTCGCATTCGAAGCCTCGTATTGCGCTTCGGGCTGCTCATCCTCCTCGCCGGCGCAGTCGGGAACCTGATCGACCGCATCGCAATCGGGCACGTCCTCGACTTCCTCGAGGTCCGCATCCCGGGCCTCGCTCTCGTGGCGTTCGTCGGCGTTGTCTGTCTCGCTGCATTCTCGTTTCTCGGCCGTGTTCGTGGATTCGCCGCGCGGCTCGGAACGGCGGCCGGTCTCATCGGAGCCCTCGGCGTCACGATCCACCGATCGCTGCACGGGCTCGGTCTCGACTTCGTGTTCAACGTCGCCGACGCATGTGTTACAGTCGGCGCGGTACTGATCGTCGTCTACATCCTGTTCGGAGGTGAGGGCCATTCATCTCGCGGGCAAACTGATCGCCCTTGAAGGGCTGGACTATACGGGGAAGTCGACCGTGATCGAGATCCTTCGGCGTCGCCTTCTTGCGGCAGGACATCGCGTCGTCGCGAGTCGCGAGCCGGGGGGGACGCCGGTCGGCGAACAGGTGCGGCACCTGCTCCTCGCCCTCGATCACACGGAGATGCTGCCGCTCTCGGAGCTCCTTCTGTTCATGGTCAGCCGCGCACAGCACGTCCACGAGGTTATCCTCCCCGCCCTTCGAGCGGGAAGGACCGTTCTGACGAGTCGATACCGCCTGTCGAGTATGGCGTATCAGGGATACGGTCGCGGGATCGATCTCGAACTGATTCGCCAGTTGAACGACGCAGCGACCGAGGGGCGGGGCCCCGATCTCACGTTCCTCATCGACGTCCCAGTGGACGTCGCGCTGGCGCGAAAGGGCGATCGCGGAGACCGAATCGAACGAGAGGATCGAGATTTCTACGAGCGCGTTCGAGCCGGATATCTCGAGCTCACGGCGGACGATCCCCGGGCCCAGGTCGTCGACGGAACCGGGTCGATCGAGCGGGTCGCCGAGGTGATCGAGAATCTGCTCGCTGAGGCGTTTTGATGGCTCGAAGCCCGATCGGGTATCATCGATCCGGCATCACGTGAACAAGGGGGTCATCGATGGACTTCGTGTGTCTTAAGGACGATCTGGTCCGCGGCGTTCGACTCGCCAGCTACGCGCTCGGAACGCGGAGCAGTATGCCGATTCTGGCAGGATTGAAGATGGAGATCGCCGGCAATCTACTCCGGCTCCAGGCGACCGACCTCGAGCGCGCCGTCCGCTGCGAACTCCCGATCGAGAACGAGGCCGACGACGAAGCGGTCGTCCTGAACGGTGCCGTCTTCAACCAGATTGCCTCGCACCTTCCGGCCGACGACAAGATCAGCCTGAAGTCCGAAACGGAGGACGGGACGACAGTGAAGGTCCGGTGCGGCGAGGCCTCCTTCGACCTGCCGACCCTCCCGCTCGAGGACTACCCGGAGATCGCCGCTCTTCCGAACACGAAGATCGCGTCGGTGAAAGCGACGCAATTCCACCGAGGACTCGAACAGACCGCGTTCTCCGCGTTGCGCGCCGGAGAGACGACCCGACTCAACCTGACCGGCGTCAACCTCGTCCTCAAGGGAGAGCACCTGAGGATGGTCGCCACGAACGGGTACCGCCTCGCGGTCAAGACGATCGACGTCGACGAGATCCACGAGGAAGGCGAGTACCTGATCGAAGCGAGCGTCCTCACAGATCTCGACCGCGTTCTGTCGCAAGTGGGAGAGCCCGCGGTCGACCTCTACCGAGGGGAGGGGCAGCTCTTCTTCCAGACCGGTCGTGTCACGTTCATGGCGCGGACGATCGCCGAGGACTTCCCCGACTTCGAGCGCGTCATCCCGAAGGACAATCCGATCGCCCTCAGCTTCGATCGGCGCGCGCTCCTCGAAGCACTGCAGCGAATCGACATCACCGCGGCCGAAGACTCGGGAGCGATCACACTTCGCGCCATCTCGGAGGAGAGCGCGGTCCAGATCAACTCCTCGTCGAAGGACAAAGGGCGCGCCGAGGAGCGTGTCCGACTGAAGAAGGTCCCGTCGGAAAGCGTCGACATCTCCTTCCGCGGCGAGTACATCGTCGACGCGTTGAAGCGCCTCGACTCCAACGAGATCGCCCTCTGGCTCGCCGCGCCGGAGAAGGCCGGTCTGATCGAGCCGTCCGGCGACAAGATCGCCGAAGGCGATCAGGGATTCCTCTACGTCTGCATGCCGGTTCGTCTAAGCACGTAGCGGTTGGTTTTGCAATAGACTTACAGAGTTCGCACTCTGGAGGTTCATGCAC
>CAZUIM010000010.1:0-81046 GCA_964620325.1 uncultured Thermotogae bacterium | reverse complement strand
AGCCACCGGAGCGCAGGGCGACAGTCGGCGGATCGACGAACAGGCAGTGCCCGCAGAGCTCATCGAGGAGATCTCGATCGTGGCTGACGAGAAGACCGATCCCACGATAGGTGCGCAGCGGGTCGACGACCATCCGACGGGCACGACGATCGAGGTGGTTCGTCGGCTCGTCGACGGCCAGAAGCTCCGGTGCAAGCCAGAGACCCGTACCGATCTGGACGCGCTTTCGCTCGCCGTGACTGAGCGTCTCCCTCCCAGCGATCGAGCCAGTCGTCCTCGATTCCGAGCGGTCCGCGAATCCGGTAGGCCTCTCCATCGACCGCGTCGAGAAAGGCAGCGGATGCGGCCATCGGCTCGTCTGTTCGCTGGGGGCAGTAGAGGGCGGACGCCGGACGATCGAGGACCCCGGCCTTTGGCTCAGGGTCTCCACACGCGAGACGCAGAAGGGTCGACTTTCCGGTGCCGTTCGCGCCGATCACGCCGGTCCAGCCCTCAGAGAGGCTGAACGAGACGTCGGCGAGCAACCCGTCGGTCGAGGCGTCGTAGGCGAAGCAGACGCCGTTGAACACGGTCGAGGCCATCGTCTCTCCTTCCGGTGGAGCCTTCTGCCGCGCGAAGAGAGATCAGGCCGGTAGGGTGTTCGAGGGATGTGAGGTGTGAGTACTCCGCACGCGACGCCGAACTGCAGGGGTGAACCTCGCAGCCAACGATTCCGATCTGGCGCGGACTACTCCGTCATGCGCCGCCTCCGTGATGGACTAGACGGAGTCTACGATCTGAATCGAGGCACCTCAAGTCCGACGTTACAGCATCCGCCCCATTTTCAGGTACTCGACCCGCTTCTCGAATCCGTACGACTCGGCTGCCTCGGCAACCGCGGGCATCCAGCGCGGCACCCCCAGTTCGACGCGAAGCGCCGGACTCAAGGAGACGACCTTGTGCAGCATCGAGGCGACGACATACCTCGCGAGATCCGGGGTGGCCGGGTCGAGGTGAACACGGATCGAGTTCACGCCCTTGCCTCGCTTCGACGCGTTGTATCCGAACCGTCCGATCACTCGGCCGCTCGCGGTCTCACGAAGGACGAAGTCCTCCTCCTGACAGCGCTGGACGAGGTTGACGATCGGAATCAGAAGGCGAAGGATCGGCGGCTTTCGGAAGCGCCCCTTCTCGATCGGCTCGTAGCGTCGCGTCTCTTCCGGAGCGATCCGTTTCTCGAGGTCGAGTCGGGTTCGCCAGTCGGAACGCTTCAGCTTGGCGATCGAGTACTCGGCGGGGAGCGAGGGGACCGACGGATCGACCGGATCTGTCAGGGTGTAATCTCCGGTTCCGGCGTAGACCTCGAAGCCGAGGCTCGCGTACAGGCGTTGTGCCGGGGTGTTTCCATCGATCACGCCGAGCCACGCTTTCGTCGCGCCGCGCGTTCGCATCATCTCGAGTGACTTCTCGAGGCCCTCACGCGCCAATCCACGACGCCGGAAGTCGGGAAGCACGCCGACCGTCCCGACGACCCAGGCGCTCGTCGATCCGCGACGCTGAACGAGCGTCAAACCGACGACCTTCCTGTCTTCGACAGCGACGTATCCTCGGAACATGTCGCGCAACGGCGGGGAAACGATCTGCGCGAGTCGGAAAAGGATCCACAGACGCTGAAACGTGCGAATCGCGTGAGACAGCTCCTCTTGCTCGTCCGTTTGGACGCTCCACCCCGGATTCTCGGGGTACTGGAACGCTTCGAAGATCATCTCGCCAACCGGGCCGAAGTCTCGCGGCAGCTCGATCGGTCGAAATTCCATGCTGGCCTCCTTGGACGCGTCGGCACGGGATCTGTTCTTCGTCATTCTACGAATCAAGGGTGGGTCGCCGTCTCCAGGCGATCGGTTCAGCCGGCCACGGATCGAGTCTCGTCGATTCGCCAGTAGACGCTCTTCTCACGCTTCATCAATCCGTAGATGACGAACTCCCGACGAATCGTGGCGACGTCCGGATGGTGTCGGGTGAGGATCCCGTTCAACTCGGCCTGCGCGTACCGGCGATCGAACTCGAACTTCTCGACGAGCCAACGGAGGATCACCATCCGCTTCTTCCATCGGGCGGGCAGTCGGACGATCTGCTCCCCGTCGAGGAAGGTCTCGAGGACCTTCCGTTCCCACGGCTCCCACGTCGACATGGTCCATCCTAGCCGATTACGATCGGCACATGACGGCATCGAAGCAACCGGAACGGATGGCCGACTTCTTCGACACGCGAGCGGACGACTACGACGAGCACATGCGGGCGAACGTCGAGTCGTTCGACGCGTTCTATGCGGCGGTTGCCGACGGCGTTCCGGTGACGGACGAGCCGATCGAGATCCTCGACTTGGGCGTCGGGACGGGCCTCGAGCTCCCGGCTGTTCTCGAGAAGGTCCCAAACGCGCGGATCACCGGCATCGACGTCTCTTCCGAGATGCTCGCCCGGCTTCGGAGCCGGCTCGCCGACCGGCTCGATCGGGTGAGGCTCCTTCAGGCGTCGTTTCTCGACGTTGACTTCGGCCGGGGTGTCTACGACCTCGTTCTCTCGACGATGGCTCTTCACCACTGGACTCCGGAGGTGAAGGCGACCCTCTACCGGCGGATCTTCGTGGCGCTTCGTCCCGGCAGACGGTTCGTCAATGGCGACTACGTCTTCTCGGACGGCCAGCGGGATCCGCTGCCGACCTTCCCCGGTGCGTCGGCAGGCGAGAGTGAGGACCTCGTCCACGTCGACATGCCGCTTCCGGTTGACGTGGAGACCCGGCTCCTCGGAGAGGCCGGCTTCTTGTCGATTCGCGTTCCCTTCCGAACCGCCCGTTCGGCCGTCTTCGTTGCCGATCGGCCGTCGAGCTAGCCGCCGCGCGATTCGAGGGCGTTCCGACAGGCCGCTTCGACCGCTTCGGAGAACGCAACGAGGAGGACTTGTTCGGGAATCTCGTGCGAGACGAGGAAGCCCGACACCTCCCCGACGGCGATTGCGCAGGCTTCATCGATCGGATAGCCGTAGACGCCGCAGCTGATCGCAGGAAAGGCGATCGTTCGGACGTCGTGCTCGGCTGCGAGATCGAGGACCGATCGGTAGCAGGAGGCGAGGAGCGCCGGCTCGCCCTCCGTTCCGCCGCGCCAAACGGGGCCGACGGTGTGGATGACGTGGCGGGCGCGGAGGTTCCCTCCGCTCGTGATCCGTGCTTCGCCGGTCGGACAGCGAACACCGGGCCGGACCTCGGGGACGCGACGGCATTCGGCTAGAAGACTCGGCCCCGCCGCTCGGTGGATCGCCCCGTCGACGCCGCTCCCGCCGAGCATCCGCTCGCTAGCGGCGTTGACGATGGCGCCCACGTCAAGCGTCGTGATGTCGGCGCGAACGACCTCGATGTGATCCATGGTCTTCATCCTGCCACGCCGTGGGCCGGCGAGCAATCCGGCCTTGGCGGACCGCCGGCTGTCGGGCATGATGGCGACGAGGTATCGCCATGCCGATCGAGCCGATTCTCTATCGCGACGGAGCCGTGGAGCTGATCGACCAGCGGCGGCTGCCGGACGAACTCGTCACCCTTCGAATCACGGAGGTCGAGGAAGTCGCCGCAGCGATTCGCGATATGGCGATCCGAGGGGCGCCGTCGATCGGCGTCGCCGCCGCCTACGGCGTTGTTCTCGGAATGCGTGACGAGTCCGTCGGGGAGCATCTGCGGCTGCGCTTTCAGCGCGTCCGAAATCTCCTCGCCGCAACGAGGCCGACGGCCGTCAACCTGGCCTGGGCGCTCGATCGGATGGAAGTGGCATTCAACCGGCACCCCGGCGCGTCGCAGGCCGATCTCGTCGCGGCGTTGGAGGTGGAAGGGGCGCATCTTCACCAGGACGAAGCGGCGGCGAATCGCCGGATTGGCGAACTCGGCGCGTCGCTCGTTCCGGAAGGCGGCTCCGTCCTGACCCACTGCAACACCGGAGCGCTCGCCACCGCCGGGTACGGGACGGCCCTCGGCATCGTTCGGGCAGCCTGGGCGTTCGGGCGGCTCGCCCGGGTCTTCGTCGACGAGACGCGTCCGAGGTTGCAGGGCGCACGCCTGACGGCGTGGGAGCTGGCGCAGGAGGGGATTCCCTACGAAGTGATCGCCGACGGCGCGGCCGCCTTCCTCATGGCGCGGGGCGAAGTCGATCTCGTCCTCGTCGGTGCCGATCGGATTGCGCTGAACGGCGACGTTGCGAACAAGATCGGAACGTACTCCCTTGCGGTCGTTTCGCACTATCACGGAGTCCCCTTCTACTCCGCCGCTCCGATCTCGACGATTGACCCGAGCTGTCTCGACGGTCGTTCGATTCCGATCGAGGAGCGCCCGGCGGACGAGGTGAGGACCCTTCGCGGCGCTCTGGTGACGCCGGATGGGGCGCCCGTCCGAAACCCGGCGTTCGACGTCACCCCGCACGCGATTCTGTCGGGCATCGTGACGGAACGGGGCATCTTGACCGAGCCGTACGACGAGGCGATCGCCCATGTGCTCACGCGATGAAGTGATCGCGACCGCTCGACGAATGCTCGCACTCGATCTGGTGACCGGAACGTTCGGCAACGTCAGCTGTCAGACCGAGGGCAGAATCCTGATCACCCCCTCGGGTCTCGAGTACGGAACGATGCACCCGGCGGATCTCGTCCTGCTTCGAGTGACGGGAGAGGTTCTTGCCGGAGATCGAGCGCCGTCCTCCGAGTTTCGGTTGCACGTGGCGATCTACGCCCGACGTCCCGAGGTCAGAGCGATCGTCCATACCCACAGCGCATTCGCTGTGGAATACGCGTCTTCAGCTAGCGAGCTCGACGTCGGTGAGAGTGGATTGCTGTCCGCCTCGATTCCAGTTGCGCCCTTCCGGCCTCCCGGGACCCAGGATCTCGCCGACGGTGCGGCGCGGCTTTTGGTCGAACGACGCGCGAAGGCGGTGATCCTTCGAGATCACGGGGTCGTCTCGATCGGCCGTGGCTTGAGTGAGGCTCTCGCGATCTGTGTCGAGGTGGAGCGATTGGCCGTGCGGACCGGACAAGAGCCCCGTTCCATCACCGGACGGTGACACGATCTCAGGTGCGCCGAAGGATCATTCCCACCGCCGGGTGCATCCCGAGGCGGGCGTAGAATGGTTGTAGGTCTGGATCGCACGTCAGATCGACGCACGGAATTGCGGCGAGCGTTTCGAGCATTCGGCGCACCAGTTCGGTGCCGATTCCGCAGTTCTGATACTCGGGAAGGACCTCGAGCAGTGGAATGAACGCGGTCTGGATCCCGTCGGAGAGGGCGGTGACGAAGCCGATAACCCGGCCGCCGTCGATCGCGATCACAACGTGATCGCTCCGTTCGAGGATCTTCAGATGCTCCTCCGGGGTTCGCGGTGCGCGCCAACCGACGAAGAAGCCCCGGAGCGCATCCGAAGCGATGTCATCGAGTGATTCGGCATATCGGATCATCGAACCTCCCATTTCTACCTCTTCGCCGACCAGTCCAGAATGCGACGGCGGTGCGTTTCGTAGTCCTGCTGCAGCCCGTCGATGCAGTCTGCGACCGAGATCGTGAACCGTCGAAAGCGAACGGACGTCGCCCACGAGGCCGGCGTCAAGGATCGCACGTAGGCGGCCGCGTCCGCCGCGGATGCACGAAGCTCGGCGAGAAGCTCCTCTCGATTCTTCGTCGCGTGTCGGCGGACGAACCGCGCGTTCACGTGGCGGAAATCCTCGTCCACGTCCTCGAGGTACGATGGGGAATCCCCTCGTAGGATCTCCTCGCATCCGGTGATCGTCAAGCGGTTCCATCCGATCAGGTGGGCGATGACGTCACCCGGTGACCATCCGTTCATGGACGTTCGAAGCAGCTCGCAGGGCAGGTTTTCGATCGTCTCAGCAAACCGCTGGACGCTGGCCGCCAGGTCTTCGAGCGCGCGCGTTCGATTCTTCATGGGAACCTCGGAAGGCGGCGAGCGCTACGGATCCAGCACGCGGCCGACGAAGAGGATGGTCCCGGTCGGTCGATCCCGGATGACGAACAGGAATGGGCGATCGACCGTGATCGGCAACGGCTCGGCCGGCATTCCGGTGGCGCGGAAGACGACGGCGGTGGCGGCGGCCGCTTCGGTCCCCGCTTCGTCGACCGAGACGAACGCCTTGTGCAGGACATCCGAGATCGCGAGGTCGCGTGATCCGGTGATCCTCGAGAAATCGGCCCGCTCCCCATCGAACGCATCGATCATCCCGAGGTCGCGTAGGGCCGGAACGAGGGACTCTGCGTACTCGAACTCGAATCGCGGGAATCCGAGGGCGATTCGCTGTCGGTCGAAGGACTCGACGATTCCGTCGAAGACCTCCGGCGACAGGGACGCGTCGAACGCATCGAACGCCCCCTCATTCGGGACGAGGACGACCATCGCCAGCTCCTCCCCGTTGTACGGAAGCTCGAAGGCGATGCCATCGTCCCACGCGGCGTAGGGGAGCGATTCGGTCAGATGCATCATCTCCGCATCGACCGTCTCTCCGGACAGGAGCGTGAACGGTTCGACGACCGTGTCATCCGGGTCGAACGGGTTCATCCACGGGGCGTTGAAGTAGATCGCATTCGTCAGGACGAGCCGGGTCTCCGGGTCGATCGCTCCTTCGGGGATGAGATGCTCGATCTTCTCCTCGGTCCGCTCGCTCACCCAATCGTTGATCGTCCGTCGGGCGCCGTCCGGGTCGGTCGCGTAGTCGAGATCGCGAAGCTCGGCCCCGTAGTTCTCCGTCACTGTCTCGAGGAAGGCGTCGAGAAGCGCGTAGCCGAGTTGGGGCCAGATCGCGTTGACGACGTGGAGTTCGAATCCTTCTCCCTCGTACGCTTCGGGGAGCGTACTTCGTTCGTTGAGCGTCTCATCGAGGGAACCGAACGCAGCATGGACCGGAGTTGCCAGGAAATCGAAGTGAAGGACGGCTCGAATCTGCGTCGCCGTGTCGCCCGCGGCGCCGGCGAGCGTCATTGCCAGGGCCGATGAGACGCTGTACGGCGAGAAGAAGAGATTGTCGCCTTCGGATCGAATCTCGTTGTAGAGGTCGAAGGCGAAGGCCGAATTGGCCGCCGCGAGGGACTGCACCGTATCCTCGCCCGTCGACGACTCGTGCTGCGTGACGACCGGCGTCCCCGTCGCTTCCTCCGGCTCCTCGTCCTCGCAGCCGGCTGCGAAGAAGAGGCCGAGCGCGAGCCCTAGGATCAACGCGAATCGGATGACACCACCAGGCTGTCGGATCATGGTACTCACCTCGCCTTACCCTAGCCGAATCGATTCCGGAAGGGTAGCGCCGGTCGAATCAACCCCGACGGAGGGAATTCGCTTCGACCGGTCTCCGCGAGCGCGTGCGATCTTTCGAGCCTCCGGTCGGTTCGCCCTTCCTCAGAGATCGGTCGCCTCCGGGATCACCCATCGCGGAGGGTCCGCCCCTCGCACCATTCGCCACGGGTGATCCGATAGACGACATGCGGAACCGGGATCATGATGTCCTTCATTCCTTCGGGCGGTCGGAAGACGCCCTCGCCAACACGCCGCATGCCGCACGATTCCATCATCCGGATCGAGCGTACGTTCTCGAGATTCGGCGTCCCCTGAACGATGCGGCAGTCGGTCTCGCCGAAGAGGTGATCGATCATCGCGCTCCACGCCTCACGTCCGTAGCGTCGACCCCAGGATTCAGGCAGGAGCTTGATGTCCGGCTCGGCGATCCCTTCCTCGTCTGGCTTCCCGAGTCTGCATTGGCCGATCGGTCGGCCGTCGTGTGTCTGTTCGACGATCAGAAGCCGGACGAGCGGTCGCTCCGCGTCGCGGTCGATCTGCAAGCGAATCTGATCGGGCGTCGTCGGGAGTCCCTGCGGGAACCCGACGAACGTCATCACGCGGGGGTCGATCCAGAGTGCGTGAACGAGGGCGGCGTCGTCCGGCCGTGCAGGTCGGATGCGAAGTCGATCGGTCTCGAAGACGCCAGGTTCGTTGCCGTCCGAGGCTTTGCTCATGACGAGAAGCATACGCGGGCGCGTATACTCCCGGCCACGGAGGAATCGGGATGAGCCTCGCGATTCTGTTCGCCATCGCAGCGGGAGGGACGTGGGCGATCGGGATGACGGTCGCCAAGCCGGTCCTTCGTCACGTCGATCTCCTCACCTACATCCTCGCGCGGTGGGCCCTCGTGGCGCCCCTTGCGCTCCTCTACGCCGTCGCGAGCGGCACACTCGGCTTTCCTCCTTCGGGCGGATACGCGATCGGGATGGCGGCCCTCGCCGGATTCGTCGACTCGACGCTCGGCGGGCTCTTCTACCTGCTCGCGATGGAACGTGCTCCGGCCTATCGAACGGCGACGCTCGCCAGCACCGCCCCGCTCTGGGGCGTCTCGACGGCGATTCTGATTCTCGGCGAGCCGCTCCGTTGGCAGGTGCTGGTCGCTGCCGCCCTCGCGGTCGCCGGAGCCTACTTTCTTGCCGGTCGCCGCATCCGCCTCCGCGATCACGCCCTCGGATCTCTCTTCGGACTCCTGGCTGGCTTCTTCTGGGGCTTCGCGGAAACGATCCCGTCGAAGCTGGCCCTCGAGGCCGGTCTCTCCCCGGCGACGCTCCTGTTCGTCTTCTCGTGCGCCAGCGTCGGCTCGATTGCGATCTTCACCCCGTTCCTACGCCGTCGGTTCCCCGTTCGCATCGATCGCGTCGGTGTCGGGTTGACGATTCTCGCGGGCGTCGGCGGTGCATTCTTCGGCTGGCTCTTCTGGCTCTCGGCTCTCCACCTCGCGCCGGCGAGCCTCATCTCCCCACTGAGAGGCTCTACCCTCGTCTTCGCGCTCGTCTACTCGATCCTCTTCCTGCGCGAGCGGCCGAACCGCGCTGCATGGATCGGCGTCGTGCTCGTCGCCGTGGGCGCCACCCTCGTTTCGACCGCCGCGTAGGCGCTCGCTCGACTGGGAGCGACTCGACCGTGCGACCGACTGCCGAATCCGATCACGATCGGTTCGTATCGCTCGCCGAGGGTCTCCGTGTTCCCCAGTCCGCGCCGCCGTGGAAGATGATCGTCTTCATCGGTTGGACTCCTCGTTCGGCTTCGATTGGATTTCCCCGGATCTCCCGGGTGCGAGTCCCCCTGATCGGCCGTTCCGCCGACGTCTGCGCGATTCAGATGTCCCGCTTCCGTTTCTGCGGTTCGGTGTGGCGCGGGATGGAGAACGCCGCGTGAACGCCTTGAATCGCGACCATCCTGCAGGCTAGGGTGGATCTACCCAGGTCGTTCGAGAAGGAGCCGTTTGAGCACGAGACACTCGCACTGTCGCCGCTGTCTGCTACCGGTCGGAAAACTCAACGTTCGGCTGGACGAGTCCGGCCTGTGCAATTACTGCCGACACTGGGACGAGACGAAAGATTCGATCTTCGACTTCGAGCGGAACCGACCGCTCCTTGCCGACCGACTCGAAAAGTACGGAGGACGGTTCCATTACGACGCCGCCGTGGGCGTGAGCGGCGGCAAGGACAGCACCTACGTCCTCCACCGACTCACGACGGGCTACGGGGCGAACGTGTTGTCGATCACGTTCGACAACGGCTTCCTGACCGACTACGCATGGAAGAACATCCGCGCCATCGGACGCGCGACCGGGGTCGACCACTTCGTCTACAAGCCCGACTGGGAAGCCTACAGCGTCTTCTACCGCGCGGCGGTACGGAAGCTAGGGGATCCCTGTCGCGCCTGTTCGGTCGGCGGCTACATCCTATCGGTCCGTGGCTGCCGCGACCTGCGGATTCCGTTCTTCGTCCACGGTCGGTCCCCGATGCAGATGCTACGGCATTGGTACCCAGGGACGCGCGATCTCGGGGTCGGGATCCTCCGGAGCAATCTGGAGGCACATGACCCGGGTGCGTTGCTTGCGCAGTATCGGTCCCTCATCCGCCGGATGCGTCTGCTTCTGATCTATCTGGTGCCGAATCGGCGGACCCGCAAACGGATCCTCCGCGAGCTGTTCAGCTCCTGGATTCGAGCCGGCGACGTGGTCCCCGAGTTCCTCGGCTTCTTCCTGTTCGAGCCGTACGACGAGGTGGCGATCGTCAACCACCTGGAATCCTTGGACGTGGGATATCGCCGGCCGGAGAACCACACGATCCTCGGACACGGCGATTGCCTGATTCACGATGCGGCTGCCTTTCTCTACGAGCAGCATCACGGAGTGAATCGTGTTCTGCCCGATGTCGCTGCGATGCTCCGACAAGGGGCGATTACAGAGGAGCAGGCGCACTCGATCCTGGAGGCCAACACGCCTTCGGAGGAGGCGGTGGAGACCTCCGTCCGGTATCTCCTCGAGCGAATCGGAATGTCGAGAGGGGAGTTCGACCGGATCGTCGGCCGGCTGCGTCGGAAGCGCGGAAAGATGCCGTACGGATGACGTTGAGCGACGGAGGGTGAGGACGATGTCGAAGGCTTGGCTTCTCGGGGTGGCGGCGGCGCTCGGGGTGCTCGCCGCCTACCTCTTCCTCTGGCCGGTCTCGGTCGATCCGGCCCGTTGGACTCCGTCCGAAGCGCCTGAGTTGTCCGGACGCTACGCGGTCAACGATGCGTTGGCAGACGTGGAACGACTCCCGGTCGGGTTCGCACCAGAGTCGGTGGCCGTGACGCCGTCCGGCGACGTCTACTGCGGCCTCGACGACGGCTCGGTCGTCCGATGGTCCGACGGAATCACGGAGACCGTCGCTCGCATTGATGGGCGTCCGCTCGGCGTCGGATTGGATTCGGTCGGCAATCTGATCGCCTGCGATCTCCACGGGAGGCTCCTCTCGATTCCCCAACAAGGCGAGCCGCAAGAACTGGTGACCGCGATCGACGGTCGCCCGCTCGGCCTCGTCAACGACCTCGACATCGCGGGCGACGGGACGATCTACTTCAGCGAGTCATCGACCGAGACAACCGACACCGTCCTCGACCTTCTCGAACATCGCGGGAACGGGCGTCTGCTCGCTTACCATCCCGACACCGGAGAGACGGGAGTCCTCCTCGACGGCCTCTACTACGCCAACGGGGTCGCCGTCAGTGGTGACGGAACGTTCGTCCTCGTCGCGGAGACGACCGAGTATCGGGTCCGACGTCTCTGGCTCGACGGACCGCGTCGTGGAGAGGACGACGTCTTCATCGATAACCTGCCCGGATTTCCGGACGGGATCTCGTGCGACGCGGATGGGACGTTCTGGCTCGCGCTGATGAATCCACGGAACGAGTTCGTCGATTGGGCCCTCGAGCGACCGTGGATTCGGAAGGTCGCTGCCCGTCTTCCGCTCTCTGGGTTCGCCGGGGCGGCTCCGCGATATGGCTTCGTCCTCGCCCTCGACACCGACGGGAATGTGATCAACAACCTCCAGGACCCCTCCGGCGACCACTACGGCGGGATCTCCTGCGTCGTCCATCGGAACGGGTTCCTCTACCTCGGTAGTCTCCTCGAAGACGACATCGGGCGGCTGCGGTTCGAGAGGGAACTCGCCGGGGACTCGTAATCTGGAGAGCTCGTCTGTGCGGGCGCCTTGACGCGATCGGATCCGCCCCATATAGTTCACGACCTAACGATTAGGATAGATACTATTTGGGAGGTAAGTGATGCGCAGGAGGCCGAAGCGAGCTGAGGAACTGACGGTCGGCCAACTCCTGTCTCAGGTCTGTCGAATGACGGGGCACCGCCTGAAGTGTCACATGGAGCAGATCGGCCTGCACAAAGGACAGGGGTTCGCTCTGGTCCACCTGTGGCACGACGACGGGATTCCGCAACACGAACTCGCTCGCGCGATGCATCTGAGCCCGGCGTCTGTGTCGAACATGCTCCAGCGGATGGAGCGAGACGGTTGGATCCGCCGCAAACGGGATCCGGACGACCAACGCGTCGTTCGGGTCTTCATCACGGAGAAGGCGAAGAAGATGCGCCGTGAGGCCGGAGCGGCCTTCCGCCAGGTGGAGGACGAATTCAGCGCCGTCTACACGGACGAGGAGCGCGTGACTCTTCATCGCCTGTTGCTGAAGCTGCACGATCGCTTCGCGGCAGACGACGCCCACCATTCGCCTCGGTTTCTCGACGAGCTCGGCGAGGAAGGAGAGCCGGAGTGAGATCGATCGGACGTCTTCTGCATTTCATCCGCCCGTACAGACTGCACGCGCTGATCGCGTTGGCTCTCCTGTTGGGGATGGTGGCGAGCGATTTGTTGATCCCGAGGCTGACGCAGAGGATCATCGATGTCGGGATCGCCAATCGCGACCTGAACGTGATTCTCACGACATCGCTGTTGATGCTCGGCGCGGCGATTCTGGCGGCCCTCTTCGCCCTCGGAAACAACTACTTCTCCGTGCGCGTCGCTCAGTCATTCGCCCACGATATCCGAAATGCACTCGTGCGCAAGGTTCAGTCTTTCTCGTTCGCCAATCTCGACGAACTCCGGACGGGGAACCTGATCACACGGTCGACGAGCGACGTCAACATGGTTCAGATGATCGTGATGATGTCGCTTCGCATTCTGACCCGAGCGCCGGTCTGGATCATCGGTGCCATCGCGATGCTGATTCTGACCAGTCCTCGACTCGCGCTGATGGTCGCCGCTTTCTTCCCGGTGATCGGCGTGTTCATCGTCTGGTTCGCCCGGAAGGCACAGCCGATGTTCGGTTGGGTTCAAGAGAAGCTCGATCGTTTGAATACGGTGTTGCAAGAGAACTTGGCCGGCGTTCGCGTCGTCAAAGCGTTCGTCCGCGAACGTCACGAAATCGAGCGGTTCGACGACGCAAACGTCGAACTCATGGAGAAGAACATCCGGATCATGCGCTTGGTCGCCCTTCTCCTGCCGCTGATGGTCTTGATCCTGAATTTCGCGGTCGTTGGGGCGATCTGGATCGGCGGATCGGCGACGCTCGCCGGGGAGATGACGGTCGGCGAAGTGGTCGCCTCGATCAACTACCTCTCATTCGCGATGTTTCCGCTGATGATGCTCGCCGGGATGCTCGGTCCGATCGCTGCCGCGAACGCGTCGGCCGGGCGCATTCTCGAGGTCCTCGATGCGGAACCGGACGTCTTCGAGCGGGCCGGCGCAAGAGAGCTGAACGAACCTCGCGGGAGAATCGCGTTCGAGAGGGTCAGCTTCGGATACGGGAAGAACGGGGCCGAGCCGGTTCTCCGCGACGTCGATTTCGTCGCAGAGCCCGGCGAGACCGTGGCGATCCTCGGTGCGACGGGGTCGGGGAAGTCGACGCTGATTCATCTGATTCCGAGGTTCTACGACGTCAGCGGCGGCCGGGTGACATTCGACGGGATCGACGTGCGTGACCTTCGCCTCCATTCCCTTCGATCGAACGTCGGGATCGCACTCCAAGAGGCGGTCCTGTTCGGCGGGACGATTCGCGAGAACATCACCTACGGACGTGCGGACGCGACGGAGGAGGAGGTACGGGAAGCGGCCGAGGCGGCTCAGGCGGCCGAGTTCATCGAGGCGCTCTCCGACGGCTACGATACGACGGTCGGACAACGAGGCGTGACGCTCTCCGGTGGACAGCGTCAGCGAATCGCGATCGCTCGCGCTCTCGTCGTGAAACCGAAGGTTCTGATCCTCGACGATTCGACGAGCGCGGTCGACATCGAGACCGAGGTGAAATTGCAGGACGCCCTCGACCGACTGATCGTCGAGGCACAGCATCGGACGACGCGATTCGTCGTCGCTCAGCGCATCTCCACCGTCCTTCTCGCCGACAAGATCCTCGTCCTCGACCAAGGACGTATCGAGTCGTGCGGCACCCACGCCGAGCTTCTGGACCGAAGCTCCGTCTATCGGGAGATCTACAACTCGCAACTCGGACCGGGCGAAAGCTCGAATCGCGAAGAGACGGACGATCGGCACGGAGGGTCCAATGAGCGAACGTGACGGACATCGTACTCCTCCGCAGGCGGTCCACCGAGCGCGGATGCTCCGCCCGGGTCGGGGCGGCCCCGCCTTTGGCGGCGAGCGGCCGAAGGACGTTCGCAGTGCGCTCCGACGTCTCCTCGAATACATGAAGCCGTATCGAGCGACGATTGCGATCGTCTTCGTCCTAGCGACGGTGGGGACAGTGATGAGTCTCGCCGGCCCGTATCTCATGGGACTCGCGATCGATAAGATCGCCGCTCGCGAGTCGGTCTCCGCCCTTCTGTCGATCATCGGCGTGATGCTTGGAACCTACGTGATTGCGTGGATTGCCAACGCGGGGCAGGGCGTGTTGGTCGCCACGGTCGCACAGAGGGCGATGCGGGTCCTCAGAGGCGACCTGTTCGACAAGTTGCAGCGACTGAGTCTGAGATTCCACGACAGCCGACACTCCGGCGAGACGATGAGCCGGCTGACCAACGACATCGATGCGATCAGCCGCGTGCTCAGCCAGAACGTGACGCAGCTCTTCTCCGGTTTGCTAACGATGATCGGAATCCTGATCGTCATGTTCGTTCTCAGCCCGTGGCTTGCGCTGGCGTCGATGCTCGTCCTCCCGCTGATGTTCGGGCTGGTCGTCCTGGTCGGGAAGAAGACCCGGTCTGCGTTTCGTGCCTACCAGGCGAATCTCGGAATGCTGAACGGAACCCTCGAGGAGACCTACAGTGGTCAGCGGGTCGTGATGGCGTTCGGTCAAGAGGAGCGCGTGCTCGAGCGGTTCGACGAACACAACGCCACGGTGCGGCGCCTCGGGATTCACGCGATGACCTACGCCCTGTTCGTGATGCCGATGATGGGCATTCTGTCGAACATGAACGTCGCGGTCGTCGCCGGAATCGGCGGCTGGCTGACAATCCGCGGCATCGTGACGATCGGGCTGATCGCGACGTTCATCACCTACTCGCGCCGATTCGCCGAGCCGCTCCGACAGCTGGGCGGTCTCTACAATCAGGTCCAGCAGTCGCTCGCCGGCGCCGAACGCATCTTCGAGGTGCTCGATGAATCGCCCGATCTCACCGATCGCCCGAACGTAGCCGATCTCGACCGGATCGACGGGAAAGTCGAGTTGGAGAGCGTCACCTTCGCCTACGTTCCCGGGGTCCCCGTTCTCAAGGGCGTCAGCCTTCGGGCCGAGCCGGGTCAGGCGATCGCACTCGTCGGCCCGACCGGGGCGGGGAAGACGACGATCGTGAACCTCCTGTCGCGGTTCTACGAGATCGAGGACGGTGCGGCACGGATCGACGGTGCGGACATCCGGAACGCAACGAAGGCGTCCCTCCGGCGACAGCTCGGCGTCGTGCTCCAGCAGTCGTTCCTCTTCGCCGAGAGCGTGATGGAGAACATCCGCTACGGACGTCTCGACGCGACCGACGAGGAGGTCGTCGAGGCGGCGAAATTGGCCAACGCTGACGAGTTCGTCCGTCGCCTGCCGCACGGGTATCAGACGGAGCTCTCCGAGCGCGGGGGGAACCTGTCCGAGGGACAGCGCCAGCTGATCGCGATCGCCCGGGCGATTCTCGCCGATCCGAGGATTCTGATTCTCGACGAGGCGACCAGTTCGGTCGACACGCGGACCGAGGTGCAGATTCAGGCGGCGCTCCGTGAGCTGATGAAGGGGCGGACGAGCTTTGTCATCGCCCACCGTCTGTCGACGATCCGGAACGCCGATCGGATCGTGGTCATCGAGGAAGGAAGGATCGTCGAACAAGGAACGCACGAGGAGCTGCTCGCCGATCGCGGCGCCTACCATCGTCTCTACACGAGCCAGTTCCGGGGACAGGCCGATCCGGCAATTGCAGCGGGGTATTGAGAAGGAGTATGAAGCCGAGGAACGCCCTTTCGAAGCGTCATTCGACGAGCAGTGCGAGGGTCCGACGGCCGGTTCTCGTCGCACGGCGCGATCGGTCCTCATAGAATCCACACGGGCGAACGAGAGAATCGAGATCCACGACGAACGGAATCGAAGGAGGAGACGTGAAAGGGAAGTGCAGCCTTGCAGTCTTGATCGGAATGATCGTCTTCGGGGCCGGCGCCGTCGCGCAGGCCGACCTCGACGCGTTTCCGGACGGAACGACGACGATGGTCTACCATGTGAACTCTGAGGACATGAGTGAACCACAGATCCTCGAGCTCGTCGTGACGAATTACGGAGAAGGGCGCTACACCCTCCGCATGACCACGGAGCAGACCGGAGACGAGGACGAGCTGGCGACCGGCTTCGGCTTCATCTTCGGCGCGACGCGGGTCTCGTCCGGAGGAGGACACGACGTCAGCTACTCGTCCCTCGAAGCCCTGATGGACCAACGAAATCGCCTACAGGAAGGCGCCGAATACCAGCTTCCGAGCGGCGTGTTCACCGACATCGTCGGCGTGACGATTGCCGACGTCTGGTGCCTTGAAGGAACCTTGCTCGACGAGAATGAAGCCGACTCACGGATGGTGGTCGCGTTCGCCCTCAGCAATCCGGTCTACATCTCGCCTCGCATCCGGGCTGAGGAGTACCGGGACAGCGAGTGGGTCGAGGTCTTTGCGCTCGAGCTGGTCGAATACACCGTCGAAGAGAGTCGTGGCTAGCGGTGGCCGTCCTCGAGATGCAGACGGTCACCAAGGACTACAAGCTCGGCAAGACGATCGTCCGAGCCCTCCGCGGGGTGGATCTTCAGATCTCCTCCGGAGAGACCGTTGCGATCATGGGCCCGTCCGGCTCTGGAAAGTCGACGTTGATGCACATCCTCGGCGCCCTCGACACCCCGACCAACGGGACGGCGAGGATCGACGGGGCCGATCTGGAGAGCCTGAGGGAGAATCAGCTCGTCGCCCTCCGCGGCAAGAAGGTCGGCTTCGTCTTCCAGACGTTCAATCTGGTTCAGACCCTCTCCGCGCTGCAGAATGTCGAGCTGCCGATGATCTTCCAGGGCGTGCCGGCGGGCGAGCGACGCCGGAGAGCTCGGTCCCTGCTGGAGCGGGTCGGACTCGGCGATCGGATTCGACACAAGCCGAACGAGCTCTCCGGCGGCGAGCGTCAGCGGGTCGCCGTCGCGCGCTCGCTCGCCAACGACCCGGAGATCGTCCTCGCCGACGAGCCGACCGGGAACTTGGACACCGAAAGCGGATCGGCCATCCTCGCGTTGCTGAAAGGGCTGAGCGTTCAGGATGGAAAGACCGTCATCCTGGTCACGCACGACCCTGAGGCGGCCGAGATCGCCGATCGCGTCATTCGGCTGCGGGATGGCTGTGTCGTACCCGGCAGGAGTGACCGCCATGCGTAAGCTCCTCGACTTCTTCCTGCTGGCCGGGCGGAGCATCCTCCATCGGAAGCTTCGAAGTTGGCTGACGGTGATCGGCGTCTTCATCGGGATCACCGCTGTTGTCGCGCTGATCTCGATCGGTCTTGGGCTAGAGCGGACGATCAACGAGCAAGTCGCGGGCGTCTTCGGCGTCGACAACTTCGTCATCATGAACGAGAGCACCTTCGGCGGAGGCCCTCACGGCGGGAGCGCCGAAGAATACGCGCTCGACCTCGACCTGCTTCAGTCGATCGAGGGTGTGAAGGTCGCCGCGGCGCTACGCGAGCACAACGGCTTCGTTGAAGGAGGCCTCGATGATGACGGGAGGGCGATCCAAGGCATCTATCCGGTGATGGGCCTGTCGCCGGAACTGATGACCGAATTCGAGTCGTTCACCGGCGAGCTCAAGCCGATGCCGGGCGGCCGGCTGTTCGAGCCGGGTGACGTCGAGGTCGCCGTTCTCGACTACAAGGTCTCGCAGCGTCTGAACGTCGGGCCGGGTGACACGATTCTCATCGCCGGCGACGGAAGCAACGAGCTGAATCTCGAGGTCATCGGCATCATCGCGCCGCCGGAGGACGTTGAGGAGGACGACGGATCGGAGGCCGGGTTCGGCGTTCGCTTCGAGGCCAGTTCGGACGGGAACACGATCAACGTCCCCTACGACACGATGGAGCTGCTCTGGGGTCCGGCCGACGACGTGCTGGTTACGTTGGTCAAGACGGAGCCCGGTTACGATGTCGACGAGGTCGCCGATCGGGCTGAGAAAGCGTTGAAAGAACGCGGTTCGGAGATCATTGCGGTGACCTACAGCGACATCAGCGAAATGGTCGGAACGATGATGTCGACGATCAGCGCGTTCCTCGCAGGGATTGCCGGGATCTCCCTCCTCGTCGGCGGCGTTGGGGTGATGAACACGATGTTCACCTCGGTCCTCGAACGGACGAAGGAGATTGGCGTGATGAAGGCGGTCGGGGCGAAGAACGCCCACGTCTGGACGATCTTCTTGATCGAATCCGGTCTGATGGGATTGGTCGGCGGAATCGTCGGAACGTTGGCGGGCTTGGGCCTGAGTGCGATTGCTTCATGGTTGATCGGTCGCTTGTTCGACATCTCGCTCATCGTGGTCGCCAGCCCGACGCTCATCTTCGTGACGCTTCTCGGGTCGTTCGCCCTCGGTGCCTTTGCCGGCCTCTGGCCGGCCTGGCGTGCGTCGAAGCTGCCGGTCGTCGACGCGCTGCGGTACGAATGACCTGACGACGGCCTTCAGGCCGTCCTATGCGCACGATCTCAGTGAAGCTGGACCCGCTTCACGCGGGTCCGGTTCTTTTCGTTGTCGGATCTCAACTCTGCGCCGCCAGACGGCGCTTCGAGATAGCCCGTTCGGCTAGGCGTCGGCGCTCGGATCGACGATTTCGAAGGCGCGAAGGATCGTTCGCAAGCCGGGGACGAGCGGAAGCTCGGTCGGCATCTCGTACGCGGCTGCGAGAAAGGCGTAGGCGCGCAGCATCTCGTTTGTCGCTCGCTCCAGCCGGCGCTCCGAGAGGCCGGCGAGGGCGGCATCGACGGCCATCTGGAGATACGCATTCACGTTCTTCATCGCCGAGGCTACGCGGAGCCGGACCTCCTGCTCCGGAGCGGCCGACGCAAGCCGCGTGGCCAGATCGGTCACGTCGCGTCGGAGTCCGGTGACCGCCTCCTCCGCCTCGCCCGGCTGGACGAAGTGCCTCCCCTCGCTCCCCTCGAGCAGATTGACGAGCTGCTGGGCGTGCACGCGGAGATCGCCGATCGACGGTGCGTAGACGCCGAACGAGGCGATCGAGAGGCCGAGTCGAAGTTTTCCGGCGAATCGAATCAATCGACCCTCGATCGCCCCGCTCTCGTTCTGGCTCATCCCGGAGTGAGCGAGAAGAGAGGCACACGCCAACGCGGCGAGAAGAACGGCCGCGTATCGATTCCGTCTGGGCATCTCCGACTCCTTTCCGCGTCGACGAGTCTGGCCGATGCGGCCGATCCCAACCATCGCCATCACGTCAATTCCCGGTCAACGTCCTCGGCGGTCAGCCGATAGCCGAACCCCGGGACCGTCTCAATCAAGCTCCTCGCCTCCGAGTCGATCCGCACAAGCCGCCTGCGGATGAGGTAGACGTACTGCTTGATGTCCTTCGAGTCGGCATACGGAGAATCCGGCCACGCCGCATCGAGGATCTCCTCCTCGGAAAAGACGTGGCCCGGCCGAGTCGCGAGCAGTTCGAGGAGAGCGAACTGCTTCGGCGTCACGGGGACCGGCCGATCGTCCAAGTGAACGGTCTTTCGCGACCGGTCGATCGCGAGCCGACCGGCCGTCAAGGTCGACCCTTCGGGCGAGGCCACGTCCGCACCTGTTTCCATAGGCCAACGTCGACGTCTCGAGCGGAGAGCGACGGCCAGGGCGAGGATCAGAAGGGCGTCGAATCCGATCGTCGCTCCGCCCGCAATCACCATTGCGCTGTTCGACTGCGCGACGAGGGAGGTTCGATCGATCCCGATCCGAACGTACTTGCCGCGCCGTTCGGCGGTCAGCGGGACGAGGAGGTCCAGGTGAGAGGCGCCGTGCCGCCGGTACACGGTCTCCGACCGTGCGGCGTCGAACTCGGCCTCCCACTCGAGGTCGAGCCCCTCAGCCGCCGCCGACCGCTCGTCGACGATCAGGCCGTCCTCGGCCGCGATCTGGACGTAAAGCGCGCTTCCGGCAAGAACGAGCCGCGCGGCCGATCGCAGCATCGCCGGATCCGTATCGTCAATCCACGAGGCCGCGGTCGCCGCGAACGCCTTGGCGTAGGCGAGGCTTCGCCCTCGAAACCCGTCGTGGAGCACGGCGACGTATGAGCGCGTGAAGAGAGCGCCCCCGATCGAAGAGAAGGTCACGACGATCGCGGCGAGGCCGAGAAGCCTTCGGTTTCGAGCGAACCAGTTTCGGGACGGCACATCGACAGGGTAGGCGGGGACTGACGCGCCGACAAGACGGTCATCGCACGTTGACGGGACGTTGACCGAATCGCGGTTCCTCCTTGATCCGCCGGCTCATACGGTTGATCGCCGTCTCCCTAGATCTCGGACGGCGCGTGTCGCGCACCATGCGCGGCACCTCAAAGGAGGAAGCATGAAACGATCGAAGCACTCGCGAAGGCGCCTCGGCGTTCTCACGTTGGTCGGCCTGTTGCTCGTGACTGCGATCCCCGTCGGGATGGCCGTCGCGGAACCCCGTCAGGATGGAGGGGGGAGACTGGAAGCGACCCTCGACCGGCTCTCCGACCTTCTCCGGCGATTGGAGTCCGAGCTCGTCGCGCTCGAGCGTCCGGCGGCCGAACGGCTCGAAGAAAGCGTCGAGCGGGCGATCGAAGCGATCGAGCGGATCATCGAGCTCCTCGAACGTCCGCGTGAAGAACTGGACGAAGAAGCGCCGAGGACACGAACCGTCGAGCTCGATCTGCGACTCCATCGATCTGTCCAAATCCTCGAGGAGATCGTCGAGTCGACAACGAGGCCCCCGGAGCGACCGAACGCCGAGGAAGCGGTCGAAGACCTCCGGGGCTGGCTCGATAGCCGGATCATTGAGGCGTCGATCGGGATGAGCCCGGAGGAGTACGAGCAACTCGAGGGCGCTGTGCATCGGGCGGCCCGCGTGCTCGGACGGCGGATCGCCGATCTTGCCAGGCGGGTCGAACCGGAGACGGCTTTCCCGGCGCTCGCTCGACTGGTCGAACGGCTCGAGGATCTCCTCTTCCGATTTGACGGATTCATCCTCTACCGCTTCCCGAGACGCTAGCCCTTCGTGCTCCATCCGGTGGGCTCCGCGGGAGCGGAGCCCAGCATCCTCGTCCCTCGTTCGGCTAGAATCGATCAGGGAGGTGAACGAGAGATGAGCGGCGCGTCGAGCGTCATCTACTGGTTCTCGGGAACGGGGAACTCCCTCGCCGTTGCACGAACGATCGCGAGCGAACTCGGGAAGGTGGAGCTGATCCACCTCGTCCAGACGATGAAGGAGGCGCGGTTCCACGCCGCTGGGACGGTCGGTATCGTCTGTCCCGTGTACTTCTATGGCCTCCCGCTGATCGTGAGGGAGTTCATCGAGCAGATCGACACCTCGAACGTCGACTACGCCTTCCTCGTCCTGACGATGGGCGGGATGCCTGGAGTCGCGATTCTTCAGGCTCGACGTCTCTTCCGACGCGGAGGAAAGAGCCTCGACGCCGAGTTCGCGATCAGAACCCCCGGAAACTACATCGCCGCGTACAACGCAGCCGGGTCCAAGGCCGCGCGCCGGATGGTCGATCGTGCTGAGCGCATCGCCAAACGGGTCTCCAGGGTCGTTGCGTCGAAGCGGAAGCGGCGAGCGGTCGGAAGTCTCATTCTTTTCCCTCTGTTCGCCCTCATTTACGCGTTGGTCGGCCATCGGTTCGCGCGGACCTGTCGAACGCGCGACGAACGGTTCGTCGTGACCGACGCCTGCACGAGCTGCGGCGTTTGTGCCCGCGTTTGCCCGGTCGACAACATCCGGCTCGAGGGCGGGCGACCCGTCTGGCACCACGAGTGCGAGCAGTGCTTCGCCTGTCTGCATTTCTGCCCGGCCGAGGCGATTCAGATTCCGGGCAGGACCGAGCGTCGTCGACGCTATCACCACCCGGACGTCTCGGTCGACGACCTTGCGTCTTCCGTCGGCTGAGAACGAGAGGGAGGCGGGATGCTCGAGGAATCGCCCGTCGCCGATCCGCTGGGCCTCAGAACTGGAGGATCACGTGGATGCGTTCGGCTCCTCGGCGAGGCGTTCGAGACGCGGCGCTTCGGATCGTGGTCATGCCGCGAGGGGCTGCTGTCCGAAGCGATCGGCCGTTTGACTTCGGCTACGGACGTTCCGAGGACCTCGGCGGTGTCTTGCCAAGAGATGCGGGTGTAGAGAATCTCATGCCGTCCGAGATCACGTCACGATGGCGTTGTAGCCGGCGTCGACGTGGTGGGTCTCGCCGGTGACGCCGGAGGCCAAGTCGGAGAGCAGGTAGACGGCCGCTTTGCCGACCTCGTCGGTTTCGATGTTGCGCCGAAGCGGCGCCGTCTCTTTCATCTTGTCGAGCATCACGTCAATCCCGCCGACGGCCATCGCCGACAGCGTGCGGCAGGGACCGGCGGAGAGTGCGTTGACCCGAATCCCGACCTCACCGAGTTCTGCGGCGAGGTAACGTACGCTCGATTCGAGCGCCGACTTGGCTACCCCCATCACGTTGTAGCCCGGGGCCGCCTTCTCCGCGCCGTAGTAGGAGAGCGCCAGGATCGAGCCGCCGTTCGGCATGAGCAGCCGCGCCCGGTTCGCGATGGCCACCAGTGTGAACGCCGAGATATCGAGCGCTTGCTGAAAGACCGCACGCGGCGTCGAAGAAAAGGTGCCCTCCTTCAGGTACTTCCGATCGGCGTAGGCGATCGAATGGACGACGAAATCGATCGAGCCGAGCTCCTCGCTCACGGCGTCGAAGAGCGCATCGAGCTCCGCGTCCTTCGACGCATCACAAGGAAAGGTCCACGGCGACGGAAGGTCGAGTGCGTCGAGTGCCTTCTTGACGCGTTCTTCCATCCTCTCGCCCGGAAGGTGTGCGAACGCGCACGTTCCGCCGTGGGCGATGACGTTCTTCGCGATGTGCCACGCGATGCTCCGCTCGTTGGCAACACCGAAGACCAGACCCGTCTTGGCTTGAAGCAGGCGCATGCTCCCAACCTCCTTCCGGCATTTCGGCCGACGGCCTACGGTAGCGGTTCGAATCGGAAGACGCAACGGTCGGTCGCTATTCTCCGGCGTCGGGCGCCAAGACGCCTTCGAAGACGACGACGACGTCTTCACAGGAGGCCCGGTCGGGGAGGCGCAGCATGACGAACCGGTGATTCAGGGGATCGGGATCGTGCCGCTGTGTGAACAGCGTCGTCAGGAACGCGTCGGTCGCGTCGACGATCACCTGCTCGCTCGTCCACTCGACCGCTCCCTCGATCCGGTGCGACGTGAGAATGCCTCCGGCCAGTCGATAGCGGAGCCGCTGCACGACGTAGGTGTCACCCGCGACGAGGCCGAGGGCGGAGACCGGAACCGTGAACCCCGGATGGCCGTCACGATCCATATCGACCAGGCGGGAGTCGAACCGACTCGTCGGAAGCGGATCGTTCTCCGGATCGTCCAGCATCGCCCCCCGCACCTCGAGATGCCAGTCCTGAACGAGATGCCACTCGTCGTCGCGTCTCTGGAGCTCGCCCGTGCGTGGATCCGGGTCGAGCGAGTCCATCACTCGATCCGGGATCTCGGTCGTGAGGATCGGCGAGCTGGTGAGTACTTCCGTGTTGCAGTAGGTGTCGAAGAGCGTCACGTCGGTCCCGACCTGCTCGACTTCCGAGAGCACGCTGACAACGGCGGTGATCGAGATCTCTCCGATGAACGGGATGCGGGCGATCTCCGGATAGAAGAGGATGGTCGCCCACGTACCGGAGAGATCGGGTGGGTCGGCCTCCATCGCCAGAGCGGCAAGTGGCAGCAGGAGGGCGACCGCGAGAGCGGCGACGAGAGACTCCCGGTGTTCTCCGGACCCGTGTCGATTCACCAGCGCCATGGATCCATCCTTTCTCCCCTACGGGGCGACTCGTGACAGCTCGCCGAGGTTCGGACGTTTCTCGACGTCGGTCCGTGCATTGTCCCAGCGCTCACTCAGGTCGTCCAGCTCGATGCTCGATCCTTCGCGGGTGAAAACGGGGATCACATGGAGTGGGACGTCGACCGTGACGCTCGTCGGACCGGCATGAGCCTCGCCGGACCACGCATCGACCCAGACTCCCTCCGGAAGAAGCACGTCGACAGCCTCGACCCGTTCCTCCCAGACGGGACGGACCAGAATGTCCGGACCGAGGAGGTACTGTGCGAACGCGTCGACGAACCGAGCGTCGTCCGGATACGCGAGAATCAGCGGCCGGACGATCGGCGTTCCTCGCTCGTGTGCTGTCTCGGCGAGAGCGTGAATCGTGTCGACGAGGTCAGCGTGAATCCGAGCGTAGGTCGCCCAGATGGCCAGCAACTCTTCATCGTAGACGGTGTCGAAGGTGTAGCCCGCTTCGGAAAGCACCTTGGTGCTTCCGTCCGGGAGCCACGACCAGGGAGCGAGGTTCGCCATCGGTCCGACCTCCATGATCGGGCAGAAGGCGGAGAATGCGAGCCATCGAGCGAGCGCCTCACGAGGCGGACGCTCGTTGTAGCCGCCGGTGTCCGACCCCCAGACCGGCGTGTTCAGGAAGGCGGCACGTTGAACGGCGATGACCGCCGATCGGAGTCCCAAGAGCGACGGGTCGGTGTCCCCGCCCCAGGCGACCGTGTACTGCGAGCTGCCGGCCCACCCGGCGCGATAGAACGAAACGAACTCCTCGACCCCGGCGGAATCCGCCGCCTCGTGTGCCGCCTGGGCGAACCAGAGCGGGTACGCGTTGTGTCCCTCACGGTACGAGGTCCCATCGGCGTAGGAGCCTCTGAACAGCTGGCCGTCCGGCGGCTTCTCCTCTCCACGGTCGAGCTTGAATCCGGAGATCCCGGTCTCGAACAGCGGCTCGATCTCATCGATCCACCAGGCGCGGGCGTCCGCATTGGTGAAGTCGATCAACGCGGCGTTCACCAGGTACGGGAGCGTCAGGGGCACGTCGAATCCCTTGGAGATCGCCTCGTCCCGTTGGCCGTCCATCACCCAAGGTCCGAGCCAGAGGAGCGTCGCGATGCCTCGTGAGGCGAGCCAATCGATCATCCCCTCGAACTCGGGAAGGCGGTTCTCGTCGAAGGTCATGTCTCCGTAGCCGAACGTGCCGGACGCCCAAGGTCGATCGACGACGATCCATCGGCACGGAATGCCGAGCGCCTCCATCATCAGAGCGTCCTCGACGATCATCGAGTTGTACGGCCCCGCGTACGGGGTGCCGTCGTAGAAGCGCGGAAGGTCCCAAACGACGTCTCGCCATCGGCCGGGTCCGAAGATGAACTCGGGCGGCAGGAGCGGCAAGCCGGTCAGTCGGGCGTATCGCTCGACCACGTCGATCGGCGTCGGTCCAGGGAGGAGAAGCAGAGAGAGCTCGGGTCCCTCCTGCTCGATCGAAACCTCGGTCGGCCGTCGACGTCGGTCGGCGTCGACCCCGAACCGGTACGTTCCCGGCCAATCGCTCTCGACGAAGAGGCCGTAGCCGCTCGATGAGACGAAGAACGGGGCGTAGATCGAGACGGTCGGAAGGGTGTAGAGATCGACCGTCTGTCCGCGTAGGTTCAGCGCTTCGGTCATTCCCGGCGCCCACGAGAGGCCCTGGCTTCCCTGGACGACGCGCTCCATCAGTCCGTAGAAGCCTTCGGTCTCCGTCACGCGAAGGGCCACGCCGAGTCTCTCGAACTCGCCGGTTCCTTCGACGGTGAAGACGATCCGAACCGTCCGCTCGGGACCGTCTTCGATTCTCACCTTCGCCTTCCGCCCATCCTCGGTCGCAAAGGCCCACCGGGGTCCTCCTGCGTCGGAGCCGACAAGCGGCGGACCGACCAACTCGATCCGGCGGCCTGCGCTGATCAGGTAGAAGGCCGGTCGGCCGTCGGCGGCGAGCGACGGGAGTTCCGTCTCCGGGAACGCGATGGAGAACGGGTCTCGGATGACGGTCGGCACGCCGAGCACAGATCCCGTGGAAGCGGTCAAGAGGAAGATGGCGGCGGTGAATGCGATCCCGCAACCACGAGTCCACCGACCGCTTCGCACGTCCCGCGTCCCCCCTCATGCCACATGCTAGCCACTCCCGGGGAGAGTTCAACTGAGGATCGGGATTCATCCCTCCGGTTTCCTCCCGGCACGTTGCCCGCATCTTGGGGCCCGGCGTATCCTGTCGGCAGGTCAACGGTGGGAGAGAACGTGACGATCGAGTTGGATCACGAGACAGAAGGGCGCCTCCGCGAATCGATTGTGGAGTTCTTCCGCGAGGAGTTGGAACTCGATATCGGAGATCTGAAGTCAAGCCTCGTCCTGCGCTTCGTTCTCGAGGAGATCGGGCCGAGCGTCTACAATCGGGCGATCTTCGACGTCAGGAGTCATTTGAGCGACGTCGTCGACGAGATCGACGGGGTCTGCTTCGAGCCGGAGTTCCAGTTCTGGACGCGCTAGCGCACACGTCTGCCGAGATCTCTCGGTTGTGCGAGCCCGGATTCGGTGAGTCCGACTAGCGGTTCGGATCGACGTGGTTTCTCCAGAGCGAAAGCCCGTGGTCGATCGGGTCGACGACGTCCACGCCCCGGTCGGCGAAGAACGTGTTCGTGTTCTCCAGATCTCGAAGGAGAAGGTCGAATGCGTCGTCGTTGTACCGAGGATCGACCGCCTGCGGGAAATCGATGATCGTCGCCCTCTCCTCCCACAACAGCACGTTGTAGGCCGACAGGTCGGCGTGAACTCGATGGTGTTGGAGGAAGAGCTCGACGTTTCGGAGAATCGCCTCGTAGATACGAGTTGCGAGAGGCGGCTCGACCGGCAGGCTCACGAGAACCGGCGCCGGGTGCTCCGGATCGCCGATGTACTCCATCAGGATGACCGGTCCCTGGTGCACGAACGGTTTGGGGACGTCGGCCCCCGCCGCGTGAAGAACCTCCAGGGTCCGCATCTCGTGTGAGATCCAGGCGGTGAACTTCCGCAATCGGCTGCCGGTCGTCTTCCGGCTGTGGGCGCGGAGCTCTCGCGCGTCGGGACGGGCACCGCGTTCACGCCCCTGCTGATAGACGGCGTCGCGTTTGAAGCTTCGGCGTTCGTGCGGTCGGTAGATCTTGGCCGCGACGAGGTCCGGACCGATCGACGGCGCCGCGCGGCAGAGATAGACGACCGCCTCCTTCCCGCTCTTGATCGGCCGTACCACCTCGAGAAGGAGTCGATCCTCGATCAGCGGGTCGAGCGCGGTGAGGAGGAGCTCCTCGACGTTGAGATCGTCTTCCTCTTTCGGCCGGGCACCTCGGCGCTTCTCCTCGAGGGAGTCGATCTCTTCGAGGTTCCGTTCCATCGTCAGGAGGCGGAGGACTCCGCCAGGAAGGCGTGCGCCCTCTTCAGCCAGTCGATGATCTCGATCTGCTGTGGGCACGCCGCCTCGCACTGGCCGCATTCGACGCAGTTGTCCGCGCGCTCTTCGGGTTTCAACAGCTGGTTGTAGCGACGGCGGGCTCTCGCTTCGTCGTTGTACATCTTCGCTTGGTTGAAGATGTCGAAGATGCGCGGAATCGACACGCCGTTCGGACACGGCTGGCAGTACTTGCAGTCGGTGCACGGGACCGGCGACAGCTCTCGGTACGCCTCCCGGACGCGATCGACAAGACGCAGTTCTTCTTCTGTCAGCGATCCGACGCCGGATCGCTCGGCGCTCGCCAGGTTCTCTTCGACGTGCTGCATCGTCGACATGCCGGACAGGCAGAGTGAGACCTCCGGCTGGTTCCAGAGCCATTGAAGCGCCCAGTCGGCCTGCGACCGGACCGTCGGCGCGCTCGCCCAAAGGCTCGCGACAGGCTCCGGTGCCGTCTGCGTCAGAGATCCGCCGCGGAGAGGCTCCATGATCACCACGGCGAGTCCGTTTGCCGCAGCGTGACGGAGTCCCTCGCACCCCGCTTGAAAGTCGACGTCCATGTAATTGTACATGATCTGGCAGAATGTCCAATCGTGGGCGTCGACGATCTCCTTGAACGTCGCGAGGTCGTCGTGGAACGAGAATCCGAGGTGAGCGATCCGACCGTCGGCGATCGCCCCCTCCGCCCACACCAACACCTCGAGGTCGCGGAGGTGCGGCCAGTGGGTCTTGTTCAGTCCGTGCAGGAGATAGAAATCGATCGTGTCGGTTCGGAGGCGTTCGAGTTGGGCGTTCAAGTACCTGTCGAAGTCCGCTCTCTCTTTGATCAACCACGAGGGCATCTTCGTCGCGAGCTTGACCCGCTCCCGATAGCCGTCTTCGAGGCAGCGGCCGACGAACGGCTCGCTCTGTTCCCTGTGGTAGGGCCACGCGGTATCGACGTAGTTCACGCCGCCGTCGATCGCCGTTTGGATCATCCGCGTCGCCGTCTCCTCATCGATCTTCGCCGGATCGTCGTCGATCGTCGGGAGGCGCATCGCGCCGAATCCGAGGGCCGAGGGTCTCCAATCGAGTCTGCCGAATGAGCGATACTGCATGAAGTCCTCCTCTTGGGGATCATCGCGGATCGCTTCCCGGCGATCAAGGAAGCCCCCAAGGGAAGGCAAGCGCCACGAACGCGCTCGCCCATGCTCGAGGAATCCTCGAAATCTACTTCTCCTTGACCGGCTCGCAGATGTCGACGATGTGCTTTCCCTTCGGGTGTCCCTCGGGATCGTTCAGATAGACCTCGTAGCACAGTCGATCGTCGTCGGACTCGTATCCGTTCTCCGGGATCCATTCGCCGACCAGCCTGTCCCACGCATCACCGTACTCGGCCGGGTCGATCTCGACGTGAGCGACCGCGAAGAGCCCGCCCGGGATCTTCATCGTTCTGACGTCGCCGTCCGCCTTCGTTCGCTCGGAGACGGTGATGCAAGCGTCCGATCGGAGCTCGGCCTCCGCGACCTCCTCTGGGCAGTCGTGGTAGACGGCGAGGACTTCCGTCTTCGGGAGTTGAATCAGCCCCTTCGGTCCGGCCCAGGCGAAGATTCTCTCGATCGCCTCTCCGATCTTGTTGTATGGTCCGACGTGGCGAATGCAGGCGGCGTTCCGCTCTGGGAGCTTCTTGACTGCGGCGGTGAACTTCATAGCTACCTCCTAGTTCGAGCCGAGATGAAACGAGGCTAGCGACGCCGCGGGCCGGTGTCTTCCCGCATCTTGCGTTCCTGTTGGCCGATCTTGTCGGACGTTTGCCGAATCTTGCGCTCGGTGCTAGAGGGGCCGGATCGGTTCGCAGATCTCGACGATGTGTTTTCGTTGAGGATGCGTCTTTGGGTCGTTCAAGTAGCGCTCGAAGCAGAGGCGATCGTCCGGTTGATAGCCCGATTGCGGCATCCACTCGTCGAAAAGACGATCCCACGCCTCCCCGTACTGAGACGGATCGATCTCCACATAGGCAACCGCGAAGAGGCCGCCGGGGACGTTTCTCGTTCCGATGTCCCGCTTCGTCTTGGTCCCTTCCGGAACGGTGATACAGGCGTCGGCCCGGAGCTTGTCGACCGGGGTCACGTCCGGATTGTCATGATAGATCGTCAGGATCTCCGTCTCCGGGAAGCGGAGAAGCCGGCGCGGGCCGGCCCACCGCATCAGGCGTCCGAAGGCCTTTCCGATTCGGTCGTACGGTCCGACGTGGCGAATGTACGCGACGTGGCGCTCCGGTTCCTCCCGGGTCTCGACGCGGAAGACCATCTCGGTTCGCTCGGCATGCTGAGGGAGGAACTCGGCCCCCTTCTGCTGGAGTTGCTCGCGGAACCGGACCATCGATTCGTGCCCACCGGCGCGAAACTGAGACGCCGAGATGCCGAATTGCCGCCGGAACTCGCGGGCGAAGGTCGACGGCGACGAGTACCCGCAGGCGACTGCGATCTCGGTGATCGTCCGGGTCGGGTTCTGGATCAGCTGTGACGCGGCGAGCTGTGCCCGAACGCGGCGGATGTAGCCGTTGACCGTCTCGCCGACGATCGACTTGAAGACCCGGTGGAAGTGGTGCGGGGAGAAGTGGGCGACCTGGGCGAGCGATTCCAGGCGGAGGTCGCCGGACAGATTCGCTCGGATGTGGTCGAGGACCCGATTGACCCGACCGACGTACTCCTGCCGTTTCAGCTCCGCTTGATCGATCATGTGCGACTCCCTTTGAGGACGGCGTCTCACGCGAAGATCCATCCCCCGGCTCGACAGATTGTAGGGCTGTGCTGGCCTCGTAGCGCTACACGGCTCGCGGAAGCTCGACGATGCGGACGTCGATTTCGTCGTCGAGATCGAGAAGGGCATAGGTCGGGCGTCGGTGCGGCGGAGCGATCGAGCCCGGGTTGATGAACAAGACGTCGTTCCAGCGCTTGACGAGCGGCCTATGGAAGTGGCCGAAGACGATGATCTCGGCCCCGGGGAGCTGCGCGACCATCGCCTGGTAGAAGAGCTCGAACTCCGGATCGTCGTAGCCGAAGGCGATGTACCGATCCTGGAGAGCGCGAGGCTGGTGGCCGTGGGCGAGCCCGATCGTCCGCCCGGCGATCTCGAGGATCTCCCGATCGCGGAACCTCGCCTTCACTTCCGGCGGGTCCATGTTCCCGACGACGGCCGTCGTCGTCGCGATCGCGTCGAGTTGCTCGAAGACGGCGTACTCGATCAAGTCGCCGGCGTGAAGGATCCGATCGACGCCTCGGACGGCTTCGAGGAGGGCTTCCGGAACCCGTCGAATCGAGGTCGGCACGTGCGTATCGGAGACCAGGGCGATTCTCATTCGGTCCTCCCGTTCGCGGGCCCGTGGCCACGTCTGGACGCGTACTCGCTGTACCCCCCGGCGAACTCGGCCAGGACGCCGTCAGACAACTCGACGATCCGATCGGCAATGCGGTCGAGGAAGTAGCGGTCGTGCGAGATCGCGAGGACGGCCCCCTCGAACGAGTCGAGGGCCTCCTCGAGGATTTCGGCCGAGGCAATGTCGAGGTTGTTCGTCGGCTCGTCGAGGAGGAGGAAGTTCGCCCCGCTCTGGACGATCAGGGCGAGCTGGAGGCGACTGCGCTCGCCGCCGGACAAGTCTCCCGCCGGCCGGCGCGCCTGATCGTAGGTGAAGGCGAACCGCATCAAGGTTCGGGTTGCCGCCTCGTCGGAGATCCCGGCCGCTTGGCGGAGCGTGTCGATCAGCGAGCGGGTCGGATCGAGAGTCTCATGCTGCTGGGCGTAGTACCCGATCCGGACGCTCGGGCCGACGACGATCGAGCCTGCCGACGGCGCCTCCTCCCCAAGGACGAGCCGGAAGAGGACTGACTTCCCCGCTTCGTTCGGGCCGACGAGGCCGACGCGCTCCCCATGCCGCATGAGCAGGTGCAGCCCGCGGAGAACGCGGTTCGGCTGCCCATCCGGTTGAGGGTAGGATTTCTCCAGCCGCTCGATCTCGAGCACCTTGGTGCTCCCGCGCCAGCCGGAGAGCCGCAGGTCCATTCGCCGTTCAACGTGCGGACGCTCGACTTTGTCCATCCGTTCGATCCGCTTCTCGATCGCCTGCGCCCGCTTGACGAACTTCACGTTGTCGAACGCGACGCCCCAGGTCATCAGCCGCTTCGCCGACTGCTCGAGTCGGCGGATCTCCTTCTGCTGGTCGGCGTACCGATGCTCCTCGTGTGCCCGGAGTTCCTCCTTCTCGATCGCGTACTCGGAGTAGTTGCGGGCGAACCGATTCAGGACCCCGCCCTCGAGCTCGAGGATCTCGTCGACCACGAGATCGAGAAGGTACCGGTCGTGCGAGACAAGGACGACGCCCCCGTCGAACTCGCGGAAGAACCGTTCGAGGTGGCGCTTTCCGTCGAGGTCGAGGTGATTGTCCGGCTCGTCGAGGAGGAGCAGGTCGGGGCGTCGAACCGCCTGCGCCGCGATGCCGACGAGCTTCCGCTCTCCCCCTGAGAGGGTGCCGACCGGCCGGTCGAAGTCGTCCTCACGAAACCCGAGTGCATGGAGGACCGAGCGGACTCGGGCGTCGAGGGCGGGTCCGCCGAGTCGTTCGTATTCGTCGAGGAGTCCCTCCTGTTCGCCGAGCGTCCTGTGAAGAACATCCTCGTCCTCGTAGACGGCCGGATCGCCGAGGTGTGCCTCGATCGACGAAAGCGATCGCTCGATCTCGATCAGCTCGGACGATTCGGTCCGCGCCGCCTCGAAGACCGTCTCGCCCGGATCGAGGATGGCCTCTTGGGTCAGGTAACCGATCGAGAGGCCGGTTCGGCGCGAAACGGTCCCTGCGCTCGGATCGATCTCGCGGGCGAGAACGCGGAGAAGCGTCGTCTTTCCGCACCCGTTCGGCCCGATCAGCCCCGCGATCCGATTGTCGTGAACCTCGCAGGTGAGGTTCGTGAAGACCGGATGCGAAGCGTACGTCACGGTGATTCGGGAAGCGCTGGCGGCAATCATCGGCGATCCTTTCGAATCGCAGGCTATCCGACCGACCCATCGTCCGCCAGGGCGAGGTGGGCGACCAGCTTTCGCAGTGATCGAAGGCTTCCGCTGTGGAAGCTCAGCCTGGCGCTGGGCGTCTGTCTGGACCCTATTCAGGGTTCCTGTAGTTGCCATGGGCGGACGAGATGGGATTCGAACCGCCGGTTCCCGGTTGCTCCGCCGCGACGCCGCCCGACAACGGAGAGCGGAAGCTGGTCTGCCTCGCGAAGAACCTGGCTCCGTCGAGTCCTCCACTCAACGCGTCGGCGAAGGAGTGTGTAGGATTCAATGCCTTAACGTAACCCCGACGACAGGAAGGTGAGAGGATGCACACGGATCTCAAGAACTCCCAACACGGAGTCTACCGCGCCATGGGACGCCACGATCTCATCGAGCAATTGCCGGAGCCGGAGAGCCAGGATGCGGCGTTCACCCGCTGGAAGGAGAGGCAGTCGGATCCGGCGACCGTCGCGGATGCCGAGGCGACGTATCGCAAAGGCCTCGATCTGGAGAACCGACGCGAGTTCAGGGAGGCCAGAGCAACATACGAAACGTTGCTCGATCGGTTCCCTGACCTGGCCAACGCTGCATGCCGCCTAGGGTACGTCCTCGAAGCCATGCGGTCGCCCGATGGGGCGTGCGAAGCCTACGCTCGCGCAGTCGAGGCCGATGATCGCTTCGATCTCGCGTTCTTCAGACTCGGACTCATGAGGAAGCAGTGTGGCGATCGGGAAGGCGCGATTCTCGCATATCGGGAAGCGATCGAATTGGAGCCTCGGAACGGCGCCGCCAGGAACAACCTCGGTCTCCTGTTGATCGATTGCGAACGATGGGAGGAGGCCGAGAAGCAGTTCGAGGAGATCCTAAGGATGTATCCGAACGCGAAGAATGCGCAGCGGAACCTCTCAGGTGCTCGGAAGCGTATCAAGCGATCGGGTTCTGGCTGCTTCATCGCCACCGCGGCCATGGGAAGCGAAGCGACGACGGAGGTCGAGGCGCTGCGGAAATGGCGAGACCGAACACTGATGCGAAGCCGCCTCGGACTTGCGCTCGTTGCAGCCTACTGCAAGTTCTCGCCTCCCGCTGCAGCGTGGCTGATGCGCCACCGGCATTGTCGCACGCTGGTCAGAAACTGCCTCGTGCGTCCGCTCGCGAGAGCAGTCGCCCGCCGGCGCTGAGCCCGCGCGACTGACGATCGCGACTCCGAACTCGGCTTCACGTCATTGGCCTTCACCCCGGAGTCGGGACCACGGATTGGATAGGGACCGGCCGTGACCCTCGCCGCCGGTCTGACGAACGACGGGGCGCTCGCGCTCACCTTCGGCTGGCCAATCGAGGGCCAGCTGTTCCGCCACAGGCCGGGCTTCTTGGCGCAATTCCTCGGACCGGCTTCCGCGGTTCTGGAATGTAGCGGTCCTAGATCGCGTAGTCGATAACGACCATCAGCAGGACGACGGCGATCAGCCCGGCGACGATGTACGCGCGCCACGGGATCTTCGGCCCGGTGACTCGAAGGAGGGGCGAATCGCATCCACGCCGAAGGCAGTCCTCGACGGCCGTTCGAAGGCGGAGTTCCTTGTCGAGCCCGACGCCGACAATCGCCTCGTCTCCGACGAAGATCACCGGGTAGTTGGTCGGGAAGATGCCGTACTCGGTGGCCAGCGCCCAGAGGAGTTCGCCGTCCGGATCGCCTTCCTCGATGTGTCGGACGGAGAGGGACGGATCGAGCGCATGCATCTCCTCGAGGACGCGGTCCATCCGTTCGCAGTCGTGACATCCTTCGCGATAGAAGACGACGACGTCCGGACCATCTTGCGCGCATACGCCGAGCGCGACGAACGTGAATACGACGGTGAGACAGAACAAGTGTATGACGCGGCGTCTCATCGGTCACCTCGTGGAAAGATGATGGCGTAAGTCGAGATCGACGGCAACCTTCACCGGGCGAACGACTCCAGGATGCGCCGGATGGCCGGAATCGCGTTTTCCGCGGCCGCTTCGCCGGCCTTGATTCCGTCGGCCGCCCTCAGATAGTCGGCGAACGAGATCGAGACGTCGGGACGGATCAGCACGTCGGGCGGATGAAGGATCAGCTTCTGTCGCAAGACCTCTTGGAGGAGGATCGAAAGCGACTGGTTCAGAATGCTGTAGACGCCGGGGAGGGAGCGGGCTCGATCGGGCCGCTCACTGAAGATCGAATCGAGGACCTCGATCAGGCTGTTCGGAACCCACGACCGCTCGGTCAGTCCGTCGTGAAGCTGCTCGCCGATCCTCGACCAGATCGCCCGTCCGCGGGGCGTCGTGGGGACCGGCCTCGGCGTGATGTCGACGGCGATCACGACGTCGGCCCCGAGCGAGCGACAGACCTCAACCGGGACCGGGTCGATCAGTCCGCCGTCGACGAGAAGGCGGTTCCCGAATCGAACCGGATGGAAGATCCCGGGGATCGCCGTCGACGCTCGAACGGCGTCGAGGAGAGAACCGCCGCGGAAGATGTGCGGTGTTCCCGTATCGATGTCGCAGGCGACAGCCGCGTACGGAATCCGGAGATCCTCGATGAGGACGTCCCCGAGCAGATCGGCGAGCATCTTTCGTAACTCGTTTCCGGAGCTCAGACCGGCGCGTGGAAACGTCGGCAGGAAGCCGCGAAAGATCTTCGCGACGTCGGTCGCGCGCCACTCGCGCTCGATCTCTTCGACCGGGATACCGACGGCGTGCGCCGCGCCGACGAGAGCTCCGATGCTCGATCCGGCGATCGACGAAATCTCGATTCCCTCGCGATCGAGAACCTTCATGACGCCGGTGTGCGCCGCTCCTCTAGCGCCGCCGGAGCCGAGCGCGAGGCCGATCTTGACCCCTCCGGTGCTGCGATCCGTCTGGTTCGTCATGGTGATCTATGCTAGCGAACCGGCCGGTCGCTGACCATCGTCGACCGCGGCCGGGCGGTCGTCGGATGAGTTGCGGATCTGCGTGGGACGCGCCAAGATCGCTTCGGGAGGGGTGAGCGTTGGCGCACGGGCATTCAGGCGGACCGACGTCGGAGGGACGGATCCGCGTCGCGTTCTTTCTCAACCTCGCGTTCACGTTGTTCGAGATCGCGGGAGGGATCTGGACGAACAGCATGGCCGTTCTGTCGGATGCCCTCCACGATCTTGGCGATAGCATCGCCCTCGGCCTGACCTGGCGCTTCACGCGGATTTCGAAGCGAACGGGGGGCGAGACGTTCACGTTCGGCTATCGTCGCTTCTCCCTCCTCGGCGCGCTCGTAATGTCGTTCGTCCTGTTCGTCGGGGGGATGGTCGTGTTGTTCGAGGCGATCCCACGGATCCTCTCCCCCGAGGCGACGGACGCGCGTGGGATGTTCGCCTTGGCGCTCGTCGGAGTCTCCGTCAACGGGGTCGCCGCGCTTCGGATGCACGGCGGACGCTCGATCGGCGAGCGGATCGTCACCTGGCACTTCGTCGAGGATGTCCTCGGTTGGGTCGCGGTTCTGATCGCCAGTCTGGTGATGTGGTTCCGCGATCTGCCGATCCTCGATCCGATCTTGTCGATCGCGATCACCGGCTGCGTCCTGTGGAACGTCGGGAAACGCCTGAAGGAGACGCTGACCATTCTGTTGCAGGGGGTGCCGAGTGACCTTGACGTCGAGTCTGTGGAGCGGGCGATCCGCGGTATTTCGGGTGTCTGTGATGTACATCACGTTCACATCTGGTCGCAGGACGGCGAGCATCACGTGTTGACCGCTCACGTCGTTGCCGCAGATGTCGACTCGTACGAGGCGGTCGTCACCCTGCGAGGTTCGATCAAGCAGAGTCTGCGAGGGATGGGAATCAGGCACGCCACGATCGAGGTGGAGGCGGACGACGGCTCGACCTGCCCGGATGAGGACGATCGATGTCGATCCTGTCCTCCGAGCGACGGAGCGAGCGATGAGTGACCGGCTCGAGTCGCGTGTCGCCGTCGTTCGATGTAACACCTACGAGATCGACGCTGTCCGGGCGGCCGTCCGGCGGGGGCTCGATCTCCTCGGAGGCGTCGGCCGCTTCATCCGCGCCGGAGAGCGGATCCTCCTCAAGCCGAACCTCCTGGTTCCGGCTCCGCCGGAGCGGGCGGTGACGACTCATCCGAGCGTTTTTCGGGCCGTCGCCGAGGTTCTGGGGGAATCCGGCGTATCTCTGAGCTACGGTGACTCACCGGGGTTCGGGACGATGTCGTGGGCCGCGCGCCGGACCGGCCTCGCCGAGGTTGCCGAGGACCTCGAGATTCGGGCGGCCGACTTTCGAACTTCCGTTCAGATCTCGTTCCCCGACGGACGTTTGGTCAAGCGGTTCGCAGTCGCCCGCGGGGCGCTCGACGCCGACGGGATCGTCTCCCTTCCGAGGATGAAGACGCACGGGTTGACGCGCGTGACTGGGGCGATCAAGAATCAGTTCGGGTGCATCGTCGGCGCGATGAAGCCGGAGTTCCACGCTCGGCTTCGAACGTCGATCTCTTCTCCCGAATGCTCGCGGACCTGGGTCTGCTCCTCCGCCCGCGCTTGTTTGTGATGGACGGGATCGTGGCGATGGAAGGGAACGGGCCGAGGAATGGGCGGCCTCGCCCGATGAACGTACTCCTGCTCTCGGACGATCCGGTCGCCGTCGATGCGACGGTCTGCCGACTGATCGGGCTCGACGTCGACCTCGTCCGGCCGATCGTTCACGGCGAGGCCGCCGGTCTCGGCCGTTCGATCGATGTTGACCTTCTCGGAGATCCGATCGAGACCTTCGTCGTTGGCGACTTCGACGTGAATCGTAGCCTTCGACCGACGACCGATGGTCCGAGGCGCGTCAGCCGCTTTGCACGTCGATTCGTCGTTCCCCGTCCTGTTGTTCGACCCGAGCGATGCACCCGGTGCGGAACGTGCGTCGAGGTTTGTCCGGTGACGCCGAAGGCGATCGCGTTTGCTGACGATGAACGTCTCTGCCCACCGAGGCACGACGTTCGGCGGTGCATCCGCTGCTACTGCTGCCAGGAGCTCTGCCCGGAGGCGGCGATCGAGGTTGACGTTCCGCTCCTCGGCCGGGTGATCCGTCGCTAGGGGCCTTGGGCCTTTCGAAAGACGCCGTCGAAATGGCGGCCGAGCAACCGCGACGCCCGCTCTTGTCCTTCTTCCTCCCGCAGACCGACTGATTCGGCGAGGTCTCGAACTTCGGGCGGCTGAATCCCGTGGGCGGGCTTTGTCGGCTCGCGGAGGAACAGGCGACCGCCGACCTTCAGAAGCTCGTAGATTCGATCGAACGTCGAGGGTCGTTTGGCCGTCGGAATGTCATGAAGGACGTAGTGAAGGAGGACCGCGTCGAAGGACTCGGGCGCAAGGTCGACCGACAGGACGTCTCCGACGAGTAGGGAGACGTTCTTCTTCCGTCGAAGACGCTTGCGGGCGACGTCGGTCCAATACGTCGACGGATCGACTCCGACGACCTGTCCGTTCGGAAGGAGCGAAGTGAGTTGCTTCGTCACCGCGCCGCCGCCTCCTCCGATCTCGAGGAGCGTTTCGTCTCCTCTGAGTTCAAGATTCCGCAAGTACGGCGCGATCAGAGGTCCGCTGAGCGCCCACTCGATCCGGAGGCCGAGTCTCTCGAAGGGCGTTGGATTTTCGAAACTCATGGTCCCGATCCTATCCCGTCGCGGCGGCGTCCGCCAGACCTGTCGGGTTGCGGGTGATGAGGTGCTCGTATACTCGAACGATCGGGGCAGGATCATCGGTCGAACAGGACGGAACATGCACAAGGAAGACATTCCGCGCGGCTTGGCTCGTCGACTCGCCGTTCGCGCACAGCTGTTGGACGGTCGCGGCACACCGATCGACGGAGAGGAGGGCGTGGCGCAGACGATCGAGCGATTGGGCTACGTACAGATCGATACGATTTCGGTCGTCAAGCGAGCTCATCATCAGACGCTCCGAGCCCGGCGTCCCGACTACCGTCCGGAGATGCTCGACCGATTGCTCGCCGTCGATCGCCGCGTCTTCGAGTACTGGGGACACGCGGCATCCTACCTACCGATGAGCGATTTCCGCTATTACCTTCCGAGGATGCGTCGTTCACCGACGAGCAGCCATGGGAAGGCCTGGCTCGCGGAACACGAGGAGATCGTGGAGCGCGTCTACGAACGGATCGAGGCCGAGGGGCCGCTTACGTCGAAGGACTTCAAGCCCCCCGAGGGGCGGACGCGCGGCACGTGGTGGGACTGGAAACCGGCGAAGATGGCGCTCGAGTTGCTGTTTTCGCAAGGCCGGCTGATGATCTCGGAACGCCGGAACTTCCAGCGCGTCTATGACCTGACCGAACGGGTCCTTCCGGGCGACGTCGACACGCGTGTCCCGTCTGATGAGGAGGTCGACCGCTTCCTCGTCCTTCGAGCGTTGGACGCCTACGCCGTGGCGACAGAGCGCGAGATCCGCTTCCACATCAACGGGATGAGCCTCTCCGAGACGCAGGAGGCGATTCGAGGCCTCGTGGAGGATGGCGAGATCACAACGATCTCGGTCGAACGGGTCGAGGACCAGGTGCTCTACGCCCGGCCCGGACTGCTCGACCAGGATCGGGAAGCGCCGCCTCCACGCTGCACCCTCCTCTGCCCGTTCGACAACCTGATCATCCAACGGGAGCGAACGGCGTGGTTGTTCGATTTCGACTACACCCTCGAATGCTACCTTCCGAGCGAGAGACGGAAGTACGGGTACTTCGTCTTCCCGATTCTGTTCGGGGACAGCCTCGTCGCTCGTCTCGATCCGAAGGCCGATCGGAAGTCCGGCACGTTGATCGCTCGCACGCTGCTGTTCGAACCGGAGTTCGATCGGTTCGATGAGCTTCTTCCGGAGTTGGCGCGAGAGGTCGCCCGATTTGCGCGGTTCGACGGCTGCGGGTCCGCGATGTTCGAGAAGATCGTTCCGGCAGGTCACAAGCGGAGGCTGAAGCGCCTCGTGAAGAGGGCCCTCGAGGACGAAGGTGGGTAGGTCCGATGGAGAAGGTCTCCATGCACGTCTTTCGCGCCGATCGTCCGCCGGCGCAGCTTCTCGTCTTTCCGAGCCACGATGAACCGGGCTGCGAAGTGCCAAAGGGAACGGTCGAATCGGGCGAGAACGTGACGGCCGCGGCCGTCCGGGAGATCCACGAGGAGGGCGGAATTGCGGGGGGACTCCCTCGTTCGGCACCAGGGGATCGTCGAGTACCTCGACGAGGATCAGCAGTTCCTCCTGTTCACGGTTCCGGACGATCTTCCGGACACGTTCGATCACACGGTCACCGGGAACGGGGTCGATCGGGGCTTCCGATACGCCTTCCGATGGGCGCCGGTCGGCGAATCACTTCGAGAGCTTCCCGTCCGGGGTGCGCCGCATTCGTCGAGGATCTGATCGCTTGGGCCGATCGTCGGTAGCGAGCATTTCGGTACACTCGAAGCGAACGACGCGAAACGGAGGCCCTGATGCACGGATCGAACGGTCCGATTCGATCGGTGAGAAACCGGCGGATCGTGGAGGCGCGGAAGCTCACGCAGCGGAAGCATCGAGTTCGACAGGATCGATTTCTCGTTGAAGGGCTTCAGCTTCTGGCAATGGCGGCCGAACGGATACAGGCCCCGGCCGTCGGTTCGACGGCGAGGCCGCTGGAGGTCTTATTCTGCGACGAGCTGTTCGTCGGCGAGACGGCCCCGCGTCTCCTCGATGCGCTGACCGAGGCTGGGGCGGAGGCTGTCCCCGTCGAAGCGCACGTTCTCGATACCCTCTCCGAGCGGGAGATGTCCCAGGGATTGGCCGCGACGTTCGCCCTGAGCGATCTGGAATCCTCACTCGACGAGGTCGGAAGCGATGACGCGACGGCCGGTCTGGTTCTCGTCCTCGATCGGTTGCAGGATCCGGGGAACGTTGGGACGTTGATCCGGACGGCCGACGCGGTCGGTGCTCGCGGGGTCATCCTCCTCGAACCGTGTGTGGACCCGTTCGATCCGAAGACGGTCCGAGGGACGATGGGCTCCCTCTTCTCGATTCCGTTCGCCCGCGTCGGAGCGGCCGAGGTTCTCTGGCCTTGGTTCGAAGCGCAAGGTTGCCGCCCGGTCGGTGCCGACGCTCGCCGGGGCGAGACGGTGTGGAGTAGCAAGGCGCTCGTCGGATCGGTCGCCCTCGTCCTCGGGAACGAGGCCCGCGGGCTTTCCCCCCAGATCGATGAACACCTGGAGGAGTACGTTGCGCTGCCCCTTCTCGGACGGGCCGAGAGCGTGAACGTCGCCATCGCCGGTGGGGTTCTGATGTACGAGTGGCTGCGGATCAATCGACCTTAGGTGCGAGCCAGGCCCCGTCCGGCATCGCCTTGCGCGACGGGAGATCGGGTTCCCGCCGGACAGACGTAGAGATGGTGCGCCGGGAGCGACGCAGGCGGCCGCCCGTCGATCGGGTCGTACGCCTCGCGGCCCGGGATGCCCGGTGCGCGCGATCGACGGACTTCGAGTAGGATGGGAACGAGGGGCGGAGAAAGGAGACAGGAGGCGATGCGATCCGGAGTCGCCGTGACGCTAGCTCTTCTTCTCGGATTCTGTGCGACGGCGGAAGTCCCGGACCTTTCGGGGAGGTGGGCGGTGATCCAGGTCTTCCGAGGGGTCGCCGTTCTTCCGTTTGCCGGTGAGGTCCCGAGAACGAGCGTCGTTGCGCAGTTCGTCAGCATCGAGCAAGACGGAGCGAATCTCACGCTGCTCGGCCGATACTGCTTCACCGACGTCGATGACGGGACGCCGCTGGTGGAGACCGTCATTCCCGAGGTGTTCACTGCGTCGCTCGCGCCGACGCCTCGAGCAGCCGTCCTCCGGGTGACGGACGACGGCGTGGTCTTCGACCAGCCGGCCTACGTCGAGGTGCGCGGTGCCGTCCTCGAGGATCCAGCGAACGATCCGCTGCCGGACGATCCGCTCGACCCTCGGATCGTCGACCAGGACGGCGACGGACGACCGGGGATGACCGTTCGTATCACGGTCCTCGGGATCGTGGAGGGGGAGACGTACGTCGTGCAGCGAGTCACCGACCGGATGATCGGACCGGTCATCGACGCCGATCGGATCGAAGGGCGGATCGAATGGACCGACGAGCAATCGGTGCTCGCGGCGACGAATCCGCTCCTCGAGATCGATACCGCCGGTGGGCCCGATTCGGATCCGGCCGCGAGCCGCTTCGTGATGGTTCGCGTCGATCCGTCCTGGACCTGCGAAACCCTGCGCGAGCGGCTCGCGTCGATTCTCAGAGAAGAGCCAACCGGCTAGACGGAGCGCGCGATGAACGCCTTCACATCGTCGCGGAAGGCGGCGAGGCAATCGAGGTCGAGGTAGAACATGTGGCCAGCCTCGTAGTATGCGGTCTCGACGTTCGGCCGGAGCTCCGGATCGACGTTCATGTGGCTCAGCATGTACTCGGTCGCCAACAGCGGCGTCGCCAGATCGTAGTATCCTTGCGCGACGATCACTTTCATGTACGGGTTCTTCGCCATCGCACCGCGGAGGGCTTCGCCGGTCGTCGGAAGCTTCGCCTTCTCCCACTCCCAGGCTTGGTTCACCTTGCCACTCAGCGTCTCGTAGGACAGGTCGGTCTCGATGCCGAGCTCCGAGCGGAGGTAGTGATTGAGCGCGGCCGTGTACGGGGGTGTCGTGGCGACGCCCGATGGATCGAAGTCCGGACGCTCCGTCACCGCGAGATTCTCGACGCCCTTGAAGCGAGCGTCGAACCGTCCGATGCTGCGTTTCTCGTTCCGCAACAGCTGTTTGCAGAACCGGTGAATCTCGATGCGGAGGTTGGTGCCGAGCACGTAGTCGAGGTCGAGACCGGTGTAGTGTGCGAGACGCTCGGCGATGCGGGTTCGCTCCTCGTCGGAGAGACGATCTCCCTTCATCAGGGCTGTCGTCAGCTCTCCCTCGGACCACGCCCTCACCTGGTCGACGAGGTCGTCGAGCGCCATCTTCTGCAGGGCGTCGTCGAGCTGACCGTGATACCACGCGGCGGCCGCGTATGTGGGGACGAAGAGCTGATACGGCAGATCGTTCGCGGGAAGGAAGAAGATCGCGGCGATGTCGAGAGCCGTTGAAATGAGCGCGATCCCGTTGAATGCGATCCCTCGGTCGACGAGATGCCCGGCCAGGGCGGCGGCGCGCGTTGTCCCGTAGCTCTCGCCGGCGAGGAAGAGCGGCGAATTCCACCGCTCGTAACGGGTCAAGTAGAGGCGGATGAACTCGCCGACCGAATCGATGTCGCCCTGGTAACTCCAGAACTTCTTGTCGAGGTCCTCCTTTGCGGCTCGGCTGAACCCGGTTCCGACCGGATCGACGAAGACGAGGTCGGTTTCGTCGAGCCACGTGTACGCGTTGTCCTCGTAGCGGTACGGCGGCGACGGCATCCAACCCTTGTCCTCCATTCGGACTCGCTTCGGTCCGATCGCTCCCATGTGCAGCCAGATCGACGAGGAGCCCGGGCCACCGTTGAAGGCGAATGTCAACGGTCGCTCGGAGCGATCGTCGGCGCCCTTGCGTTCGTAGGCGGTGAAGAAGATCTCCGCTTCGGTCTCGCCGAACTCGTCTTTCAGCGGAATGACGCCGGCGCGCGCCACGTACTCGAGGCGTCGGTCCGCGAGCGCAAGTGTGTGCTCCGTCTCGACCGGCTCGATTCCGAGGAGTCTCCGCTTCTTCTCCTTCCCATTCTTGGTCTCTTCGGCTTCCTTCTCCTCCGGCTTCCTGTTCTCCTCGGCCATGGGTACGTCGCTCCTTTGCGTGATGGTGTGATGGCAACCGAGACGTCATTGTACCCGCAGGAGGGGCTCACGCCGCCCGTCTCGAGTTCCTTGCCGCCGTATCATCGATCCGATGAGCGATCGAAGGAAGCGATTCGACGAATGGGCGATCGACTACGATCCTTCCCTCGTCGATCTCTGTGTCGTCGAGGTCGAGCGTCGGCGCGGTTACGGTGCGACGATCGTCGGGGCACTCCTCACGTGGGCGGCGGAAGCGGGCGCACGGATCGCCTATCTACAGGCACAGCCTGAACGCCCCGGCGCTTGCGCTCTACCGACGGCTTGGATTCGAAGTGGCGTACCCGTACCGGCATCGAGTCGCGCGGTCGGATGAGGCCTGTGAGGGGGGACAGCGCGAACAGAACGAGGGTAGGTTCGATTGACATCCGCCCTGAGCGGCCTCTAGTCTCAGAGCGGGATTCGAAGGAGGTTCCATGAACGTGTCGCTGCGGCCGCGCCGTGTCTTCCCCTTGGTCATCGTGGGGTTTCTGTTCCTTCTTGTGCTGGCTTCGTCGATCGGATCCCGGATCCTTGATTGGGGGTACGGCTCCGTCGTCGCTCAGGCTGGAGGCCCGACGACCCTCAGATCCGTGGACGTCGAGCTTCCATCGGAGAGCACCGGCGTCGACGGCGGAACGCTCGCCGTCCGGGTCCATTCTCCGATGGTCGGAGAGGCGCGCTACCCGGAGGGGGCACCAGTTCTGATCTGGGTCCAGGGTGGGTTCGAGATCAAGGGGATCGATCACGGTCTCCCGCCGACGGCCGTCGACGTGATCTGTATCACGTTCGTCTTCCCAGGCGGCGAGGACCCGTGGAGCGGTCTCGCCTCCGACGGCGTCTATGACTATCGCGGACCGAGCTGCATCGCGGCCTTGCGCGACGTGATCCTCTACGCGGCCAATCGGCTGCGGGACACCGAGGGTCGGACGATCGACCAGATTGTTCCCGTTCCGGTTCTTCACGACAACATTGGCCTGATCGGCGAGTCGAACGGCGGGAACCTTCTCCCCGCGGTCGCTGCGCTCCACGGGGAGGCCCTCGCTGGGCACCTGCGATACGTCATCCAGTGGGAGACTCCGGTCTCGAGCCAGATCGCGACGCGCGATCTCGGAAGGGTCTGGCTGAAGCCGGTGACGGGGCAGGGAGACTACTGGAATCCGCGGGCCATAGGCTACGACCCGCTCGTCCTGCGGGTCGACTACGGGGACTTGGCGTACGATCCGGCAGAGGAGATCTACCCGCTCTTCCACGACGGGAACGGGGACGGTCGCTACACGACGGTCCCCGATTCGGTTCGCGGTGCGGACGTCCCCGACCTGAACGGAACCCTCTCTCTGTCCGAGGACTTCCCGCTCGACACCTATCCGGTCGACGGGGAGCGGAAGACGTACTCGCGTCCGGTGATGCACGAGATCGTCGATCGAGGCCTCGTCGGTGAGCCGTGGCCGAGTGACCTAGTCTCTGTCGATGAAGCTGACGAGTACTGGGATCTTCGCGAGTCGGTCCGGCTGACCGAAGAGGCGGTCGCGAAGATCCCCGATCTCGCGGCGATGGTCCTCTGCAACGCACGCGATCACGTCCAAGCGGCTCCGACGAAGCCGCACGTCCGTCAGGCGTTCGACAGCTGGGACACGTACGGCGCCTGGGTGAAGATCAACCCGAGTTCCGAGGCTCTCGCTGCGGTCGACCCAAGAGTCATTGGAGGACGTCTTCCGAACCTTCCGGCGAACACCGCTCCCGACGACTGGACGGATCATGCGACTTACGCTATCCCGGTCGACGTTCCCAAGGCGATCTATCAGCTTGCAGGGATCTACGAGATGGCCGACCGGGTCCAAGCGACCGGCTTGAGGGCGGAGCCCCGGGCGGTCGATGAGAACTTGAGCGCCAAGGAGACGATCACGTTCGTCGAGTCGGAGGGGATCGGACGGATCGCCGTGGCGATTCGGACGCCGTCCTCGCCGAGGTACTCGGACGGGGCGCCGGTCCTGGTCAACGTGTCCGGCTTCTTCGCCGGCTCGGCCGGCTTCGACTTCGAGCTCGATCCGAACGCGCTCGGGGCGATCTACGTGACCTATCTCTGGCCCGGCCGGTCCGATCCGAGGACCGGGGCGCACAGCGAAGGGACGTTCGACTACGGTGGAAGAGACTGCCTCCGGGCCTTGTGCGACGTTGTTCGGTTCGCCACCGGTGAGATCGAGAACGTCGATGGAGAGCGGCTCGACGAGCTCGTCGAGCCGCCTGTTCTGTACGATGTTTCGGGGCTCTACGCCTTTTCCCACTCCGGGATCGTGGCGACGAACGTGCTCGCCCTGCACGGCGAGGATCTACAGCGGGTACGGTTCTTCGTCGGGCGGGAGAACCCGACGATCGACCCGATGTATCCACTCGAGCCGGGGCATTGGGACGACGAGACCGGTCGCGCTGTTCAAAACCCGTTCTACGATCCGTCCGGGTACATGCCGGCGACGATCTCGATTGACTACTCGAGCGTCTACTGGCTCCAGAACGAGGAGTATCCGGACGGCCGCCCGGCCTTCCGGACCTCCTCCGGGGGCGACTACATCTGCTCCTTCAAGCATCCCCGGATGTGGGAGAAGGACTACTGGTCGACCGACCTCCTGCAGGCCCTGCTCGACAACGGAGCTCTCACCCGCGAGACCTGGCCGAAGACCCTCGCTCTTCCGGAAGAGGCGGCCGCCTACTGGCCGTCGAGAACGACGGTCGGCAACTACCCTCGGCTCGGCCGGGTCCTTCCCGACCTCAGAGTGATGCTCGTCTTCGCCGCCGACGATCACGTGCAGACGGCGATCGACAAGCCGCACATCCATCAAGCCTACGACGGGTTCCACGAGACTGCACGGCTCTGGTGTCGACTGAATCCGGACCGGGCCTATGTTGACGCGTTTGCCGGAGAGAGGCGGAGCGGGGCGGTCCCGGACCATCCGGCCAATCGGGAGCCGGCGACGTGGATGGTCAGTCGAACTTGGGGCTACGACGACCGCGTCGGCGGCATGAACGTCCTCGTTCCGCTCGCCGCCGTGGCGGAGATGTGCGATCGGACCTACAGCGGAGAGTGGTCCGCCGACCTGGACGAGGTGTTGCACGCGTTCAAGTCAGGAGAAGTCAGTTCGATTTTCGCGATTCGGCTATCGAGTTCGTGCCGCCCGGTGGTTGGGTCCTTCGATGCGGACGCGTTCGCAGGACTCGGTCCTCGTCAGAGTCAGTTCTGAGGGAGGTCCTTCGACACACAGAGACGCCTACGGCGTTGCGCGTCTCCGCTATCGAGCCTCGGCCTTGGTTCGTCTGTAGTCGCTCCCAGCGACATGCACGAAGACGCAGGATTCAATGAGGCGCGAGAATGTGTGTTCTTCGTACCTATCACGGAGTTCCGTGTGCTTCTTGTTTGTGGCGATGGCAATGGGAAGCATCTCGCGATAGCGCCAATCGATTATGCGCTGAAGCTCCTGGAGGATGAACTCGCTCATCTTCTCACGTCCCAAGTCGTCAAGGATCAAGAGGTCGCATAGACGGCAGCGTTGCGACAGATAGAGATCTCCGCGCGTCACCTCGGAGCGAAGCTCGCTTGCCAAGTCCAGCATTGGCCAGTACTCGACAACTATCTCGCGCTGCGATTCGGCAGGATCTAGGGTCGATTGCTTGCTCAACTCAGACTCGAAGTTCTCGATGTTCTCAACAAGCTCGCGAAGTTTCGGGAGAGCGACCAGTGGTTCGTAGTCTTCGTTCTGCTCTTCTGGATTCCGTGCGTGCACGAACGCCCTTGCCAATCCGGCAAGCAAATGCGTCTTCCCAACGCCGACCGGTCCTTGGAGAACTAGCCCTCGGATCTCGCCTCGCACAAGGTTGAGACACGCTTCATGTGCCTTGCCGTTGTACTGCGGGACTACCTCGAAGTTGTCAAGTGTAGCGGTCCCGAACGCCTTACCGAACGGTGCGCCTCGGATCATCTATGCGCCTCCTTCGTTGGGTCGGCGTAGTGCGCCGCACCGTGTGTGTACTCCCTGTCGGATTCTTGCTCTCGAAGGTTGGGCCGCCCCTCGTCTTGCCACTTCCTCGCGCGAGCGAGGTAGTCGGGGAAGTTCTCCTTCCCGAACAACGTCTTCGGACGGACGAAGGTCTCCATCTTCGGATCGCCCCGCCACATTGCGTGGCAGAAGTCGATGACGAGAAGGACGTCCTCAAGCGTCGCGCCGTCTTGAATCCGCGCCTTGATCGACGTCGGCGAGGTGAACCGTGCCGCGCCGGTCCGCTCGGTCACGGCGTTCAGGTGATCGAGCCCCTTGCGGATGATCTCATCGACCGACGAGGTCTCGCACGGCGGCTCAGCCCGATTCCCGGCCTTCGGCACGTCGATCTCGCCGAACAGGCCGAGCTGTTCCGCGCGCTTCTCGTCGTCTCGGGGCGTTTCGTGCATGGGCATCACCGATCGGCCCCCACGACGTTCAGTCCCGGGAGGACCGCGTTACGTTGTACACCGTTTCATCTCTCCGCCTCAAGTCGAGCGCCGTGGGTTCCGGAAGGGGTGGCGGGAATAGCCACTGCGGCTCGGATCGATGCCGGTTCAGTTCGAACGAGACGTGATCGCCGCGCGTGCATCGGCGACGTCCCGGATCGACGTCTTCTCGAGGAACCGGACGACGGCGTCCCGGGCCGGCTTCCAGATCGGATGGAGTGCACACTCTTTCTTACAGGAGCAGGCCTCCAGGTCGAGCGGGCAGTCGGAGAGCATTCCCGATCCGTCGAGGGCGACGACCACATCGAGAATCGTGATCTCATCTGCGGCGCGAGCGAGCCGGACCCCGCCGTGCTTTCCCCTCTCGGCGACGACGAGGTCGGCACGCTTCAGATGCGCGAGCGCTTTGGCAAGGAGGGGATACGGGACGTTCGCGGCCTCGGCGACGGCGCGGGTCGGGAGCGGTCGGTCGGGCGAATGCCTTGCGATCTCCGCCAAGGCGAGCACGGCGTACTTCGCCGTCTTCGAGTAGAGCATGCGTATCACGTCCAACAGGTGCATCTGAGTCTAGGGAGGTTCTGGCCGAATGCAACCCGATCGGCGGCGGGCCGGCACCGCGCTTTGAGGAGGTCCCGCTCGATTGCGCGTCTCTCTTCTTGTCGGATCTCAAGGTGCCCCGGAGAATGATGCGTAGTGCGCTCGGTGCTCAGGCGGGCGGATCGCGGGGCGGATGCCAAACGTTCTCGTCGAGTGCCCGAGGTTGCGGAGGACAGACATTCGCGAGGAGGGGCGATGTGGTGACCAAAGCCAGAATCACGGTGATGAAGCGAGCGTTTCACGACGACCTGATCGAGGAGTTCTTCCCGTCTCTCGAGGGAGAGATCGGGCCCTGCTCTGTGTTCACCGACCGACAGAGCTTCGTCGTGGATGGACCGTTTCCGGAGAAGCCCGAGGGGTTCTGCGACTGGGCATGGAGCGACATCCAGAAGGTCGTCGCGTTGACGATGATGGGAGCGAATCCCACGCCGGGAACGGAGTTTACGTGTTGCAGCGACGGGCTTCGACCCGTCACCTTCCGGATCGAACGGATCGAGGAAGACGACGCGTAGCCCGAGGAGGCTGCGACTCGAAGTGCTTGCCCGCAGGGGTTCCGTATCGACCGGCGCTCGGCCTCACACCGGAACCACAACGAGGCTTCACACGGCCTTCACACCTCGCGCGTAAGGTGCGGTCGTACGAGAGAAAAGAAGCGTTGTACCTCCTTGCACGAGAAGAGACGCCGACCACCAGAGAGAGGCCCCGAACGGGGCCTCTCTTCTTCTCTGGAACCCTCCCGTTTGGGATCCCCGGAAGCGGGTTGGAGCGTCCTTCCTTGTCGAACGGCGCGGTTCTAGCTATCCTCGAACTCCAATGACCGGGCCGCGTTCGCGGTCCACGGACGGAGCGCGAAGGAGGTAGGTTGTGACTGCTGAACGAACGAACCTTCCCGCTGCTTCCGTGATCCGAGCTTCTTAGCTTCTCTCTGTACATCGGAAGCAATTTCCGAAACGAGGATTCCACCTTCACAGCGACGTGAAGCAGCGGGGCGAAATTGCACCCCAACTCACGTTCGAAGGAGGAACCCGTTGGAAAGAATCCCCAGTGTGTCTCGGGAGACGCAGCGAGCGGAAGCGGAGCTCTCGACGACGATCGGAGTCCCTGAGCTCGACACGTTCGCCGAGATTGGACTGATCACGCAGGTTCACTCGAAGTTGTCAAGCGGGAAGGAGGGGACCGTCTACTGCTGCCGAGCCCATCCGTCAACGCGGCGCAAGTTCCTCGCCGCCAAGGTCTACCGGGGGCACGCCGCCAGCTCGCACAAGTGGAGCGCGACCTATTTCGAGGGACGCGAGCGCAATCTGAAGCCCCAGGTGCTGCGCGCGATCCGGGCGCGGACGACATTCGGTCGGGAAACGGCTCGAGGGCTGTGGGTCTCGGCGGAGTACGAGACCCTACGAACGCTCCACACTGCGGGTGCGGACGTACCCGAACCGATCGCTCTCGGCGAACGGGCGATTCTGATGGAGTTCATCGGGAACGGAGCCGGCCCCGCCCCTTCCTTGCACGGAGTCGATCTCGACGACGCCGCGGCGTCGTCGCTGTTCAAAGAGATCGTGACGGACGTTTCTTGTATGCTCCGGGCCCATCTGGTTCACGGGGATCTCTCCGCCTACAACATCCTCGTCTGGAAAGGAAGGCCCCGGATCATCGACGTGCCGCAGGCGGTCGACGTGCGTTTCAATCGTTCGGCACTGGATCTTCTGAGGCGAGACGTGGCGAACGTCTGTTCGTTCTTTCGGCGGTACGGAGTCGAGGCCGATCCGGACGGAATCGCCCTCGACCTATGGGAACGGTATCGGCGGGCGACGCTCTAGGTCCGCACGTGGGTTGCAGGTCGCCGAGCGGCGGTCTGCAACCCGTACTTCACGGAGATCAGCCACCTTTCGGCGACGGCTCGGGCTCTCTACACTCTCGGATCGGCGGAGTCGGAGGTCCGGTCGGCCGATGAGCCGAGAGGGGAAAGGAGAGAGATGGCGTTCTTCAATCGATCCGAGCTCACCGGAGCGGAGATGCTTCCCGGGGTCACCCGTCGGGCCGTCTGGCTCGACGGCGTGATGGTGACCTTCTTCTGGTTCGAGCCGGGATCGATCGTTCCCGAGCACGCGCATCCGAACGAGCAGATCACGGTCGTCACCGAGGGAGCGATGGAGTTCACCCTGGGAGGGGAGATGCGCGTCCTTCGTCCGGGCGACGGGGTCTGCATCCCGGCGAACGTGCCGCACAAGGCGACGATCCTCGGCGAGCCGACCGAGGCGTACGACGCGTGGAATCCACCGCGGGAGGACTACAAGAGCTAGCGCATCTGCGTCCGGTCGATCGTCACCGGATTGTTTGTCCCCGCGGTTCTGGTGAAGTGGGTCCTCTCCTCTTGATCGCTCAAGGCCCCTTCCGGATACACTCCGCTCGTGGATACCCGTGAGGTGGGAGAACTCTGGAACGGGAACGCCGGCGCGTGGGCAAAGCTGAGCCGTGCCGGATACGACGTCTACCGGGACAGCTTCAACACGCCCGCGTTTCTCGACTTCCTTCCCGATGTCGTCGGGCTTGAAGGGCTCGACATCGGTTGCGGGGAGGGACACAACACGCGCCTCGTCGGGCGACGTGGCGCGCGGATGACCGGTGTGGACATCGGCGAACGCTTCGTTCACCACGCCCTGGAGGAGGAGAAGCGAGAGCCGCTCGGCGTCGAGTACGTCATCGCCGATGCTTGTGACCTTCCGTTCGAGGATGGGCGGTTCGACTTTGCGACGGCGTTCATGAGCCTGATGGACCTCCCGACGCCCGACCGGGCGATCGCCGAAGCGTTCCGAGTTCTCTGTCCCGGGGGGTTCCTTCAGTTCTCGATCACGCATCCGTGCTTCGATACCTCCCATCGGCGGAACCTACGCGATGAGAAGGGAAAGACGTATGCGATCGAGGTTGGCGACTACTTCGAACGCGTCGATGGCCGGATCACGCGGTGGCTGTTTTCGAGTGCTCCCGAGGTGGCGAGAACGGGTCTCCCGCTCTTCGAGGTTCCGCGCTTCACGCGGACGGCCTCCGAATGGTTCAACATGCTGGTTGACGCGGGATTCCTCATCGCGCGCGTCGCTGAGCCGCGACCGAGCGACGAAACGGTTCGCGCCTTCCCGGCCGTGCAGGACACACAGGTCGTCGCGTACTTCTTGCACGTGCGTGTCCGGAGGCCGGGCAATGGCCGAGTCGCCGGTCGATCGGGATCGATGAGAGAGAACGAGAGTGCACTCTGACCGCGTGCGGCGAGTACAATCGTCCTTGTTATCACCGATCCTGTCAGGAAGCTTGGATCGATACGAATGACACTCGTGCCGAATGCCTCGTTCATCGTGTTGCTTGCAGCCTCGGTCTTGTGCGGTCTTGTCAGCCTGCTGCTCTGGCGCAGACGCCGGATACCGGGGGGTGGCACGCTGGCGCTGTTGATGTCGGCCGTCAGCGGCTGGGCGTTGGTCGCGGCGTTCGAGGCGGGCGCGAGCGCCGTTGCGACCAAGGTGCTTCTTTCGAAGCTCGAGTACATCGGCTCGGGAAGCTCGGCCCTCTTGCTCCTCGTCTTCGCGCTCAAGCACGCCGAAAAGACTCGCTGGCTCGCCCTGCCCCGCGGCATCCTGCTTGCCGTGATTCCGATCGTCAACCTCGCTCTCGTCTTCACCAACGATTGGCACCGACAGCTGTGGACCGGATTCTCCGAAGGCCCGGCCGGAACGAATCAGATCATCTACCATCACGGCCCCCTCTTCTTTACCGCCGTGAGCGGTCTCTATGCGCTCATCCTCGCGGCGACGATCGTGTTGATTCGAACGGCCCTGAAGCGGTCGGCGGCACATCGACGTCAGGCACTGGCAATTCTCATCGCGAGTGTGGCTCCGTGGATCGGAACGATTCTCTATCTTCTCGATCTTGATCCCTTCGCGGGGTTCAACGTGATCCCGATGAGCTTCGCCGTTAGTGGACTCGCACTCTCGTTCAGCATCGTCGGATTGCGGCACTTCGACGTCGTGCCAATCGCCCGGAGTGCGCTGGTGGAGAACATGAGCGACGCGGTGCTCGTCCTCGACACCGAAGGTGCGATCGCTGACGCAAACCGGGCTGCGGAAGAACTTCTCGCCACGGAGGGTCGACTGATCGGCCGGTCGGCTGACGACATCCTCTCCCGGTGGCCGACCGTTCTGCGTCACTGTCGAACGGACGAGCCGATCCAAGGAGAGGCGCTGCTTGGCGAGGATCCGCTTCGCTACGTCGACGTTCGTGTCACCCCGTTGCGGCACGGTCGCGGAGCGGTGTACGGACGAGCCCTCGTGCTGCGGGACATCACCCTTCGATACCGTGCGGAACGGGGACTCCAGCGGGCGAACGAGCAGCTTCGAGAACAGCTCGAAGAGATTGAGCGACTTCAAGAGAAGCTTCGCGATCAGGCGATACGAGACGCCCTGACGCAGTTGTTCAATCGGCGATACCTTCAGGAGACGCTTCCGAGAGAGATCGCACAGTCGGCGCGGGAAGGAACGCCGCTCTCCCTCCTTCTGCTCGACGTCGATCGGCTGAAAGAGCTGAATGACACCGCCGGGCATCCGGCGGGCGACGCCCTTCTCCAATCGATCGGGGGCTCCTACAGGAGGTGACCCGGAAGGGAGACATCGCGTGCCGCTTCGGCGGCGATGAGTTCGCGGTGGTCCTGCCGAATACGTCGATCGACGCGGCGGTTCAACGGGCCGACGAGATCCGTCGCCGATTGGACGTCGAGACGGCGCGCTTCGGCGGTGCGTCGGTCTCGATCGGCATCGCCGTCTTCCCGCGGGACGGGACGGATGACGAGGCGATCGTACAGGCCGCCGATCGCGCTCTGTACGCGGCCAAGGGTTCGGGGCGAGACGCGGTTCGCACAACGTGAATCGCAGGGAGATGTTCGTCCGAGCTCTTCGGAGAGCATACCTGAGAGACCCCTGCGGCGTTCTGCCGAACGCGCTCTGGAAGACGCTCGACGAGGTCGACTCCTGTCGGGTTTCGATCGAGGGTTCGTTCTCCGATCCAGACAGGCTCGAGATGTGGGATCAGAAGCGACTGCTGGTGGCCTGGAATCCGGACGGACGAGTGATCGGAAGGATTCACGAGTTGACCACCAAGGTCGATCTTGCATTGATCCATGAGCGCATGGTCGAGGCGGTCGATCTGTCGTGTTTCTCGACTCGAACCGCATACGTGCGCCTGAGCCGCCGCGTCGACGACCTCACGCTGCGCCGTCTTCATGACGACGATTGTCTGATGGAGGTTCGCATGCCGGAGGAGGCCGCTGAGGTCTCGTCGTTCATCGCTTCCTGTTACGACGAGTTCCGACCGTCGACCGACGCAGTCTCTGTGTGGACGAATCGCGGGGTGTATGACCCGCGTCTCTGGATCTGGGTTCGCCGTGGCGAAGAAGACCTCCCGGTCGCACTCGGGATCGCCGAATGCGATCGATCGATCGGTGAGCTGTCCCTCGAGTGGATCCAAGTCGCCCCCGGACATCGCCGCCGTGGTCTGGGCGGTGCAGTCGTGAGGGAGCTGATCGCTCGCGGGCGGAGTAAGGGACGATTCGCCACGGTCTCCGGCCGATTCGGATCCCCGGCGGAATCCCTCTATCGCTCTTGCGGGTTCGAAGGCGACGACATCTGGTGGTGTCTTCGGCGGTAGGTGCAGGTCTATTCTCGACTTCACGAAGGACCGGCGCGCTCGACCCTTGGGTCCGTCGGAAGAGACGGGAGGCCAAGTTCGATCGGACCCTTGCCAAGGATCGTCTCCGGTGCTAAGCTGAGACGGCGTAGCTTGCGGTCTCCAATCTGCGACGCGCCGACCCAAGTGATCAGCGGGCGACCGTTCGCTGCCCGAGAACAAACAGTCGCGAATCTGTTATGGCGCCGACGGCGCGAACGGCGTCGTCTGCTCGAGACGAGCGTTACATGAGGAGGTGGGACGTGGGGACAGAAAGCAGCTCACCAGTCGATGGACCACCGAACTGAACGGCCGGACTCGGTCGATTCACCGGTGGCCGAGTCCATTTCGAGTACGCCGCCGGAAGGCCGACGGATTCGTCATTCTGCCGGCCGCGCTCTCGGACGGAAGACTCTCGCGTGAAGCATGGCGGGCCGTGAAGGCTTGTCTGATCGACGTTCGCTCGGCTCAGCATCCGAGCGGGCTCGTTGTCCGCGCCGTCCGTCCGGATGGATCGGATTGGGAAGGTACTCGCTGCGTCGTGAGAATCCCGATCTGTGCGACGTGGGTCGAAATCTGGCGAGCGATTCACCGGGTGCATCGCGTCGGGCTTCTTCGACTCCGTGAAAAGGTGACAGAGGGCCCCGGTGTCGCCGTCGAACCGATACGGAACTCCCGATCCTAGATCCGACGGCCGCCGAAGGGGACGTGAAGCTCGCGACAGAGGGCGCGGACAGCGCTCCTGCCCATCGCCGCACAGCCGGGAATCCCACCGCCTCCGGCCGATTGTCCGATCCAGTAGAAGGCGCCGAGAGAGCGGAGCGTACGGGGGCGAGAGAACAACAGATCGAGTCCGATTCCCTCTTGCGTTCCGTAGGGTCGACCCTGCCCTGTGTAGCGGTTCGTCGTCATCGGCGTCGCAACGTCAACGACCTCGATCTGAGCCGATAGATGCGGGAATCTCGGCTCGATTGCGGCGATCACGCGATCTGCAATCTCTGTCTTTGCGGCGTCGTAGCGCGCTCGGTCGTGCGAAAGGCGCTCCCAGAGATCGTAGCTCGTGTTGAGCAGAACCTTGATGACGCCGGTCCCGGCCGGGGCGAGCGTCGGGTCGAATCCGTACAGCTCGACCGGGATCCGATCGAGTGTCCGATCCGCAATCTCGATCGGTCGTTCCAGAAAGAGGACGAGGGCATGCGGCTCGTCGGAGAGATCCCGCACGACCCCGATCGAGACGTGGATTCCCATGACGACTTCGGAGTCCTCGGAAGCGAAGCGAGATCGAAGCCGATCGTCGACGTATCGACCGCCGAGGAGGCGTTCGATCGTCGTTCGCTCGAAGACGTTGGAGATGACCGCGTCGGCCCGGTGTTCGGTCCCGTCCTCGAGGCGCACCCCGGTGGCGCGCCCGTTCTCGGTCAGGATCTCCGTCACGCGTGCGCCGTACGTGATCTCGCCCCCTAGCTCTCGGAACCGCGTTTCGATCGACTGGACAAACGGAAGAGACCCACCGGTCGGGAAACCGTAGTTTCCGACCGCACACTGTGCGAGCATGTTGAGATGCACGACGACCGGGATGTCCGGCCAGTCGTACTGGATCGTCGGGAAGGCTCGTCGAAGGAAATCGCTCTTGAAATCCTCTGCGATCGACCGCATCGTCGGTCTTCCCCAGCGGACAAGGGTCGGCAGGACGCGCGTCTTCCCAAGGAGGCCGCGGTACCCTGTAAGCGGGAGCTCGAGGAGGTCGTGGGGAATCAGCCGGCGCGCCGCTCGAACGTAACGTCGGATCATGGTCGCGTCCTCGGGGAATGAGTCGAGCATGTGTGCCTCGAGTCGGTCGAGATCGGTGTAGACGGTGAAGCGATTTCCTTCCGGATCCTCGACTTGCGTCAGATCGTCGGGCAAGAGGACCTCTCGGGGCATCGCACCGAGTTCCTCCCACATCGCGTAGAGCGGGCCTCCGGGCCGGCACCCCGCGAGATGATGGATGCTCCCTTCGAACGTGAATCCCTTCCGCTTCCACGCCGTGCACATCCCGCCGGGAATCGCGTGCATCTCGAAGATGCGCGTGTTCAGGTTGGAGAGTCGTGCGTAGCAACCGGCGGAGAGTCCACCGATCCCCGCGCCGACGATGATGAGTGATGTCTCGGCCATCGAGTTCGCGCTCCTTCCGAACGATCGAGTCGATGCCAGTCTACTCCCGGATCGGCTTCGACGTGCCCGTGACCGTCCGCCGCAAAGCGCCTTCACCGCTTGGCTTTGAGTGTCGGATCATCGGGCTGCCGGTGCACGACGCCGGGTGGTCCCGTTCGTGGTGGACCTACGCGAATCCGCCGTGCCGCCCGCGCCCTCGGCCGTGGCGGCCGGGGCTTCTTGGGCCTATGCACACGTGATCGCCGTCGGCGAGCGAAAGGGCCTCGCCTTCGCTGATCGCACGGAGAAGCTTCTTGCGACCGGTTTGCAAGAGCCGTTGCACGGTACCCCGCGAGACCCCCATCAGCTCGGCGGCCTCCCCTTGCTGTTTGTCTTCGAGATCGCAAAGGCGCATCGCCTCGAGCTCGTCGAGACCGAGCTCGACGACGTCGAGTTGCGAGAGCGGTACGCCCGACGGTTTGAACAGATTGAAACCGTCGACGCTGCGGCAGTAGCGGAGCTTCTTCCTGCGGGGCATGGTTGTGCCAGTATAGGCCGTCTGAATGCGGAGTCCAAGATCGAGTCCGTCTTGTATTCGTCGTGCATATGCACATAATAAGGGAGGTCAAGCATCTCTGGAGAGGGAGGTTCACGATGCCCGGATTCGATGGAACGGGTCCTCGAGGACGGGGGCCGATGACAGGAGCGGGACGCGGCTATTGCGCGATCGCTTGGAAGAGCGCGCACCCTACGCTGCAGCGAAGCTTCGACGGCAGCCGACCCCGGCCGAATCAGGCCCCAGGCGGCCCGGAGTCGCAGATTCCTGATGTCGGAGCTCTCAGAGATGCGATCGAGCGATTGGCGGAGCGTGTCGATGCACTCAGTGCAAGGTTGAAGAGCCAACAACGAGGAGACGCATGACTGTTTGCATTACCTCAGCGGGAAGGGACTGGGAGGCGATGAGTCAGCCGAATTTCGGGCGAGCCGCCTTCTTTCTGTTCATCGATCCTGCGTCGGAGACGATCGAGGCGGTCGAGAACGAGCCCGGAGCACACGGCGCGGGGGTCCAAGCGGCGCAGATTGTTGCGAATCGCGGCGCGAAGGCAGTGATTACCGGAAGTGTTGGACCGAACGCGTTCCGCGGGCTCGCGGCGGCCGGGATCGACATCTTCGTCGGTGCAACCGGGACGGTGCGCGAGGCGTTCGACGCGTATCAGGCCGGAACGTTGGAGCGAGCCGGAGCGGCGACCGGGCGCCGGCACGGAGGAGGTCGACGATGACCAGAGTCTGCATCCCCACGGCGGGGCGAGGTGGATTGGACGATCTTGTCGGTGAGCACTTCGGCCGCGTGCCGACGTATACGATCTACGATTCGGAGAGCGGCGCCGTTGAGGTCGTCGACAACACGTCCGAGCACGCCGGTGGGAGAGGTCTTCCGGCCGACATCCTCTCGAGCCTCGGGATCGATGTTCTCCTGTGTAGCGGTCTCGGCCGTCGTGCAATCGGGATTCTCAACACGAACGGGATCGACGTGTGTGTCGGTCAGTCGGGGACAGCGCGCGAAGCGGTCGAAGCCTGGAAGGGCGGACGGCTCTCCGGCGCCTCCGACGAGGACGCTTGCCAGCAGCACGCCTTTCGGGATCGGCATTGATGCGGATCGCGATTGCGAGTGGGAAGGGCGGCACGGGGAAGACCACGGTCGCAGTCAATCTCGCCCTCTCTCTCGCCGCAGAAGAACCGGTGCAGGTGCTGGATTGTGATGTGGAGGAGCCGAACGCTCATCTGTTCCTGAATCCCGAGTTCTCGGACCGTCAGTCGGTGGTGAAGCTTCTTCCGGAGATCGACGAAGCGACGTGCACCCATTGCGGTGCTTGCGCCGAGGCGTGCGAGTTCGACGCGATCGCCGTGCTCGGGGAGAAGGTGCTGGTCTATCCGGAGATCTGCCACGGATGTGGCCGGTGTCGAATGGTCTGCCCGGCGAACGCGATTCGAGAGGTCCCGCACGAACTCGGAGTGGTCGAGCGTGGGGTCGCTCGTGGATTCCCGTTTTCTCATGGGTTGTTGAACGTTGGCGAAGCGATGGCGACACCGATCATTCACCGGTTGAAGGAGGATCTCGACGCGACGCGGACGGCGATCCTCGATGCGCCCCCCGGGACCGGGTGTCCGACGATCGCGGCACTCGCCGACGCCGATGTTGCGCTGCTCGTGACGGAGCCGACCCCATTCGGCCTGCACGACCTGCGGGCGGCGGTTGGGGTGGCGCGTTCGCTCGACGTTCCGACGATCGTCGTGATCAACCGGGCCGGCATCGGCGACGACGGGGTCGAGCGCTACTGCCGAGATGAAGGGATTCCTATTGCGCTGTCGATTCCGTTCGATCGAGAGATCGCGTCCCTCTATTCGGAGGGGACCGTACTCGTCGACGCACGCCCCGAATGGAGGCGCCGGTTTCTCGATCTCGCATCACAGGTCAAAGGGGGGGCGGCATGAAGAGCGTGCTTTTCCTGTCCGGCAAAGGGGGAACCGGAAAGACTTCCGTCGCAGGAGCGTTCGGCGTACTTGCGAAGGACAAGGTTCTCGCCGATTGCGACGTCGATGCCGCCAACCTTCATCTCCTGCTGGCTCCAAGGATTGTCGAAGAAGGGATCTATCGAGGGGCGAAACAGGCGGTGAAGGACGACGAGGCGTGCATCGAGTGTGGGCGGTGTCGGGACGTCTGTCGTTTCCACGCGGTTTCGCCGAGCTACGAGATCGATCCGTATCTCTGCGAAGGGTGCGGTGCCTGCGTGACTGCCTGTCCGGTCGACGCGATCGAGCTCGTCGTACAGGACACCGGCCGGTGGTTCACGGCGGAGAGCCGCCTCGGTCCGCTCGCCGGTGCCGAGCTTCTGCCGGGGGAAGAGACCTCCGGAAAGCTCGTGGCCGAGGTGAAGCAGAAGGCGGCGGAGTTGTGCGAGGTCGCACAGGCGGAACAGCTGCTGATCGATGGGTCTCCCGGGATCGGCTGTCCGGTGATCGCCTCGGCGAGCGGCGTCGACGTCGTTGTGCTGGTCACCGAGCCCACCTTGTCCGGCCTGCACGATCTGCGTAGGATCCTCGGCGTCGTCCGCCACTTCCGGATTCCGTCCTACCTGATCATCAACAAAGAGGATCTCAACCCGTCCGTCGCTGAGCAGATTGCCGCCTTCGCGAAGGAGGAGGGGCTTCCTCTTCTCGGCGGGATCCCGTTCGATCCAAAGGTGACCGAGGCGATGGTCGCCGGGCGAAGTGCGGTCGAGGTGGACGGGAGTCCGGCCGGGGACGCGATGCGTCGTCATTTCGCGCATCTGATGAAAGCGATCGCGTGACGGTCGCAGGATCTTTCTGTGAGGAGGTTCGTATGCCACGAGGAGACGGGACCGGGCCGGCCGGAGCCGGTCCGGGAAGCGGTCAGGGAGCCGGACGCGGTCAGGGTCGGGGACGTATGGGAGGGAATCGAGCCGGCGCGGGCCCGGCCGGCTATTGCGTCTGTCCTCAATGCGGCGAGCGAGTCGCTCACACCGTCGGCACTCCGTGCTATCGAACGGTCTGCCCCCAGTGTGGGGCGAAGATGGCCCGAGAATAGCGCTCGAAGGACTCCGCCGAGAGTGAGAGACCCCGGATGAAGATCTATTTGGATTGTCTGCCGTGCTTCCTTCGTCAAGCGCTCGCGGCGGCACGGCGGGCGACCGACGATGAGCGAATTCAGCGCGAAGTCGTCGATCGCGTTGCCTCCTCGATCCGTGGGTTTCCGCTCGACGTGACGCCGATCGAGCTCGGAACGGTGGTTCACCGAATCGTTCGGGAGGTCACCGGGGTCGACGACCCGTACCGCGAGACCAAGCGCCAAGACAACGAGCGGGTGAACGCCCTCCTGCCGCGACTTCGGGAGAGAGTGAACGGATCGAGCGATCCGATGCTGACGGCGCTCAAGCTGGCGGCGGCGGGAAACGTCATCGATTTCGGGGCGCATTCTACCGTCGATCTCGATCGTGCGATCGAGAGGAGCCTGAAGGACGGAGAAGGGATGGCCGACTATCCTCGACTGAGAGAGCAGCTTGCATCTGCCGTCGACGTCCTCTACATCGGAGACAACGCGGGGGAGATCGTTCTCGACAAGCTGGTCGTGGAGCAGCTCGTCGATCGTGGAAAGCGAGTCACGTTCGTCGTCCGCGGTCGGCCGATCATCAACGACGTGACGTTCGAGGACGCCTCCTCCGTGGGGATGAGGGACGTGGCGGAGGTCGTCTCGAGCGGCTCGGAGGGGCCGGGAACCTCGCTTTGCCGGTGTCCGGCGGCGTTCGCCGACCTGTTCGAGCGATCGAGCTTGATTCTTGCGAAGGGACAAGGCAACTTCGAGGGGCTCTCGGGGGAGCGCGCGCCGTTGTTCTTCCTCCTCACGGTGAAGTGTCCGGTCGTTGCGCGAGAGCTCGGGATCGAGATGGGGAGGACCGCTCTGCGGGCGCAGGAGATAGAGGACGGCTGATCGGGCGAAACGATTTTGGGGCAAGGGTTCCGGGGAAGAAGGCGGGGAATCGATGTCGAAACAGAACGGCGAAGAGCGAGCGAAACAACAGGAGCAGGCGGAGCGAGCGATCGAGCGTTCGCTGAGTCGAATGGTGAGTCGAATCGTCGTCTTCAGCGGCAAGGGCGGTGTCGGGAAGACCACGGTCGCGGTGAACCTCTCCTATGCTCTCGCCGGGCGCGGGCTCCGAGTCGGTCTGTTAGATGCGGACATCACCGGACCGAACGTGCCGCAGATGACGGGGATCGACGAGCGTCCGCAGGCGAGCGGGGCGTACCTGCTCCCGCACGAACGGGCCGGCGTCAAGATCGTCTCCCTCGCTTCGTTGCTTCCGCCCGGTGCCGCGGTCATCTGGCGCGGTCCGATGCGCTCCAAAGCGCTCGACCAATTGCTCGGCGAGACGGAATGGGGGGAACTCGATGTCCTCGTGGTCGATCTGCCTCCGGGGACCGGTGACGAGGTCCTCACGATCTCGCAGCGAACGGCGCCGCAGCTGGCAATCGTCGTGACGACACCGCAAGAGGTCGCCCTTCTCGACGCCCGACGAGCGGTCAATTTCGCCAAGCAGCTGAAGATTCCGAGGATCGGAATCGTCGAGAACATGTCGGGCCTCGTCTGTCCGCACTGCGGCGAGCGGATCGATCTTTTCGGCGTCGGGGGTGGAGAGCGCGAAGCGGCGGCCCAAGAGGTCGAGTTCCTCGGAGCGGTGCCGATCGATCCGGCGGCACGGGAAGCGGGAGACCGCGGAAGCCCCGTCGTCCTCGGGCAGCCGGCTGGGCCGGTGTCGGTTGCGTTTCTAAACATCGCATCCCGAATCGAGGACATCGCCGGCATTGGCAAGGCGTCCGAGCGGCCGACGCAACGATCGCACGAATCTTGAGATCGGAGGGAAAACTCGTGAACGCTCAGGACGAGGAACGGGCATTCGCGTTCGGTCCGGTCCCATCGCGTCGACTCGGGCGAAGCCTGGGGATCAACAACGTTCCACCGAAGACGTGTACCTACGCCTGCGTCTACTGCCAGCTCGGGCGCACGAACAGGATGAGTGCCGAGCGAGCCACCTTCCAGGAGCCGGATGCCATCCGCCGAGCCGTCGCTGGGAAGCTCGATGAGGCGGACCGAGCCGGTGAATCGATCGACTACCTGACCTTCGTTCCGGACGGAGAGCCGACGTTGGACCTGCGCCTCGGCGAGGAGATCGCGCTCACGAGGACGCTGGGAAGACCGATCGCGGTCATCAGCAACGCGTCCCTTCTTGCACGCCCCGACGTGCGAGACGAGCTCGCCGGGGCGGATTGGGTATCCGTCAAGGTCGATGCGGTGGACGAGGAGACGTGGCGGAGCGTGAACCGCCCTCACAAGACCCTGCATCTGGACAGGATCCGGTCCGGACTCCTGCAGTTTGCCGAGGCGTTCGACGGGTGCCTTGTGACGGAGACGATGCTCGTCAGAGGTGTCAATGACGGCGCTGAGCAGATCGGACGGGTCGCCGCCTTCGTCGGCCGATTGAAACCGGAGACTGCCTACATCGCGGCGCCGACCCGTCCTCCGGCCGAGGCGTGGGTGGAGGTTCCTCCCCCCGATGTCGTGGTTGAAGCGCACGAAGCGTTTGCGACGCACGTCGATCAGGTCGAGCTGCTGATGGGATACGAAGGGAACGAGTTTGCCTTGTCGAGTGGAGCAGAAAGGAGCCTGATGGAGATCACGTCCGTCCATCCGATGAGGGCGGACGCGGTCGAGTCGCTCCTGGCGCGCGCCGGGGAGAGTTGGCGCGTCGTCGACAAGTTGATCGCGGAGGGGCGCCTGATCGAGTTGACGCATCGAGGGGAGACCTTTTACATGAGGAGACTTCCCGGTCGATAGTCTGGTAGAGACCGACGCTCCGCTCGCGGAGTGCGGCAGCGAGCAACCGGAGAAACGGAAGGGAGGGTTCAGGAACGTGCACGCGACGATTCAGAAGCCCCTGGAAGATATTCTGAATGTCTTGGGGGACGGGGAGAAGGTGATGGTCGTCGGATGCGGAAACTGCGCGGCCAAGGCGAAGTCCGGTGGAGAACCGGAGACGAAAGCGATGGTCGAGCGGCTCCGCGCGAGGGGGATCGAGGTCACTGGGTGGGCCGTCCCTCCGAACGGCGGAAGCTTGTGCAAGCTTAGCGCAGTGCGGAAGCTTCTCAACGAGGATCACCGATCGGAGAGCGAAGTCGCCGACTCGTTCCTCGTGCTCGCGTGCGGGCAGGGCGTTCACACCGTCATCGACGCGACCGAGGCGCGCGAAGTCCATCCGGGCTGTGATACGATCTTCGGCGGAGAAACCGTTGCCGACGACTTCATCACGGAGTACTGCTCACTGTGCGGGGAATGCGTGCTGGAGAGCACGGGCGGCCTGTGCCCGATCACGTTGTGTGCGAAGTCGCTGTTGAACGGACCGTGCGGCGGCGCAAAGGACGGGAAGTGCGAGGTTCACCCGGACCGTGACTGCGGTTGGCACTTGATCTTCGAGCGACTCCGAGAACTCGGTCGAGAGGAGCAGTTGCTCGAGTACCAACCTCCGAAGAATTGGCTGCGCGCCGGGGGGCCACGGAGTCTCACCATGCGAGGGGCGCGGGCGGACTTTTCCTTCGCCAACGAGACGGTGACGGCGTGGTCCAGGGTGGAGGGGCCCGAAGAAGCTCCAGAGGGAGAGTCGGCATGAAGCTATCGACGCACTTCGCTCGGAGAGGATTCGCCGTCACCGGGGAGGTCGGGCCCATCAAGGGTGCCGACGCGTCGGAAGCGCTCGAAGGTGCGGCGTTGATGGCGCCCGTCGTCGATGCCGTCAACGTGACCGACAGCCAGAGCGCGGTGATGAGACTCGGCTCGATGGCCGTATCTCACCTGCTGAAGGACGAAGGGATCGAGCCCGTCTTCCAGCTCACGTGTCGCGATCGGAACCGGATCGCCCTCCAATCGGACCTCCTCTCCGCGGCGGCCCTCGGGATCGAGAATGTCCTGTGCATCACGGGCGATCACATGGTCCTCGGGGATCACGCGGAGGCGAAGAAGGTCTTCGATCTGGACTCGGTGCAGCTTCTGACGGCCGCAAGGGGATTGTGCGAAGGGTACGATCTGGCCAGACACGAGGTCGACCCGCCGCCGGATCTCTGTCTCGGAGCCGTCGTCAATCCGGGATCCGACGATCTCGAGATGCAGCTTCTCAAGATGCGAAAGAAGATCGACGCGGGGGCGGAGTTCTTCCAGACGCAAGCCATCTTCGAACCGTCAGGGTTTTCGCGCTTCATGGAGAAGGCGGCGCGTTACGGCGTACCGATCATGGTCGGAATTGTGCCACTGAAGTCGGCCGGGATGGCGACGTACATGAACGACAACGTCGCCGGCGTGCGCGTGCCTCGGCCGATGATCGACCGGCTGGCGGAGACGAAGAAGGAGGATCGAAAGAAAGTCTCGATCGAGATTGCCGCCGATCTGATTCGAGAGATGAAGTCCATGTGTCAGGGCGTGCATCTGATGCCGCTCGGATGGGACGACCTCGTGGTGCCGATCCTCGAGGCGTCCGACGTCGACGCCCCGACGTCGGTCGGCTGAGTTCCGGGAACGTCGTCGCGCGCCGTCGATCCGCGGTTGATCGCCCGAAGATCGCCTCCGTTGCTTCGGTCTTCCACCGGTCGGGGCGAACCTCAGGACGTGCGTCGGTCGGCGCACGGAGGGTACGATCGGCGTCGAGGTGAGCTGATGTTCGGTCTGAAGGAGCGACGCCGGAGAGGGATCCGTAGTCGGCCGTTTTCCCGGGTCTGGCGATCGTTCCTCGAGAGTACCGTTCCGCTCTATCGGGCGCTACCACCGGCGGACCGGGAGGAGCTGCACGGACACGTGCAGGTCCTCTTGGTGGAGAAGCAATTCGAGGGCGCTGCCGGGCTGTCGCCCACCGATTGGATGAAGCTCGTCATTGTCGCCCAAGCCGCCGTTCTCCTCCTCCACCGAGCGACCGACTACTTCCCGAAGCTCGTCAGCGTCCTCTTGTACCCGGGGGAGTACGGCGTTCAGGAGACCGTCGACACCGGGGAAGGCGTCGTCGAGGAGATCGATGACGTACGCGTCGGCGAATCCTGGCGAACGGGGACGCTGATCCTCTCGTGGGAGGAGGTCGAAGTTGATCTGAAGAGCGACGTGCAGAACGTCGTCCTGCACGAGTTCGCGCACCAGCTCGACGCGGAGAGCGGTGAGTTGAACGGCGCTCCGATCCTCGTCGATCACGGCCTGCGCGCGCGATGGTCGGAGGCGATGTCCGGCGCGTTCGATCGGCTCGGCGCCGGGGTCGAACGGGACGAGGAGACACTCATCGACCCCTACGGGGCCGACGATCCGGCCGAGTTCTTCGCCGTCTGTGTCGAGGCCTTCTTCCTCCTGTCGCGCGAGCTGGCGGCGGAGGAGCCGGAGCTCTACGGCGTTCTGCGTGATTACTTCCGACAGGATCCGGCCCGGTGGTGAACCCGCGCCGCATCCCCTGGGAGAAGGGTCCGACCCGATCGCGGCTTCGATCGCTCAAGCCGGCGAGTGCGAGCATCTCGGCGATTCGGTGATGCGCGTTCGGTACCTCGTACAGCTGCGCGTAGTACGAGAGGTTGTCGATCGGCGGCAGACGATCGTACAGGCTGTTTCCCTCGAACAGAACGCCGATCCGCCGTCGTGTATCGAGCGACCGGTGCAGGTCCTGACCGTCGACGAGGGCGGTCCTCGCGCTCGGTCGCAGCAGGCCGAGGAGGAGACGCAGGAGGAAGGATTCCTCCGCTTGGCCGTCGACCCGGACGGCTGGACCCTCCTGCTGGCAAGCGTCGTCCCCGCCAATCGGCCGGCGAACGGGAATCGCATCGAGCGATCTGGAGAACGACGTCGCCAGCGCACGAGCGCCCGACGATGCTCGATTCGCTCAAAGTGTCAGTACGGACCGCGGATGTGCTGTTTGACCTTGTTCTCGTACAGCTCGGCGAGCGCTCGGTGCACCTCGTCCGAGAGGGGAGGGAAGTCCGACACGACGGCGTTGGCGGCCGCCTGCTTCGGCGAGGTGGCTCCGGGGATGACGACCGTCACCTCGTCGTGATCGAGGATCCATCGGATGGCCATCTGGGCCATCGTCATCCCGTCCGGGACGAGCGGCTTGACGGCCTCGGCGAGCTCGACGCCGGTCGGAAACGGCAGGCCGGCGAACGTCTCCCCGACGTTGAACGCCTGCCCGTCGCGGTTGTAGGTCCGATGATCGCTCTCGGCGAACGTCCATTCCCCGGTATATTTGCCGGCGAGCAGACCGCTCGCCAACGGGAGCCGAACGATGATCGATACGCCCTTCTCCGCCGCCGGCTCGAGGAGCTCGCGCGCCGGCCTCTGACGGAAGATGTTGAAGATCGTCTGCACGGAGGAGAGGTCGTCCTGCTCGAGGCAGATCAGCCCTTCCTCGATCGTCTCGACGCCGGCCCCGAATCGGACGATCGTCCCCTCGTCGACCAGCCGTCGCAGCCAGTCGAAGATGGCGCCGTCCTTGAGGACGGCCGACGGAACGCAGTGCAGCTGCAGCAGGTCGAGGCGCTCGACGCCGAGACGGCCCATCGACGCCTCGACGCATCGGCGAAGCGACGCCTCCGAATAGCCGTCCGGGTAGACGTCCGCCTCGCGGCCGTACTTCGTCGCCACGAAGACCTCGCCCTCCGACTCACGCAGGAAGCGGCCGATCAGTCCTTCGCTCCTCCCGTCGCCGTACACGTCGGCCGTGTCGAAGAACGTGATCCCGCCGTCCGCGGCCGTCTCAAGGATTTCGCCGGCCGTCTCTTCACGCATCGGGCCGAAGTCGCCGCCGAGCTGCCAGCAACCGAGTCCGACCTCGCTGACGCGGACTCTGTCCGTTCCGAACGACCTCTTCTTCATTGCCATGATGCGTTCGCCTCCTTCGAAGAAGCGTACGTCGACCTCGTCGATCGGGCAACAGGCGGTGTTGTGCCTCGCGTCAGCTTTGTTTCGCGAGCGTGATGCGAAGGCCGAGACCGAGGAGGGCGATCACGTACATCATGTCCGGCCCCGGCGTGACGATGAGGGGGGCCGAAGCGGTCACGAAGAGCCCGTAGTCGACGATTTCTGGCATACGTTCTCCCATTCCGACCGATCGGTGCCCCGCCGGTGTTCGAATTCCCCGAGCGTCGGTCGTCGTGTCTGACGATGGACGCAGGAAGCCCTCCGGACGAAGGTCCGCACGCAATTGAGAGTCCGTCGGTCTCGTTGACAGCGTTCCGGCGATCTCGCTAAGGCGACACGAAGACCAGATTCTCGAACGGAGGGGACGGACGTGAATCGAGCAATCGTCGCGATCTGCGTCGTCGGTCTGTTGGTGGTGAGCGCGCCCCCGGTCCAAGCGGACTCTGGCCTGGTGCTCGACGAGCTCGTGCTGATCGATTGGACCGACGTTCCGGACGGGACGCCGTGGTCCTCGGGCGCGGTGGCCGCTGTGGTTCTCGTCGGATGGCACGCGGATCATGGATACACCAAGATGCTCCCCGGCGAATCGGCCGATCGAGACGATCTCGCGCAACTGGCGAAGACGTCGGCCTCTCGATGGGAGCAGAGGTTGAGCCGATCGTCGATCCGCAGCTTGTCGACGTCCTGTCGCGGTACGTCACCGAGCGTTGTCCGGACGAGTTCGCCCTGTACATCTACGATCGATCGTCCCCGCAGGAATACCGAGCGCACATGGGGCGTCCGTTCGAGCCGGCGATCTACGATGGAATCGACATCGAGATCCTGGATGAGCCGTCGCACGACGACCTCGTTCGCCATCTTGAGGAAGGGCGATCCGGCATCGTCGGCGCCGGCGCGATGCCCGACGACAATCGGTTCGCGGTCACGCGCTCGTTCTCCGCTGCCGCGACGGCCGGCGGATGGCCGGTCGACTTGGTCAGCACCGACCCGGATCGGTTCGGGTCGGGCGCGGTGTGGGAGACGGTGATCCGGGAGCAGGACGGCCTCTGGGGATTCCCGTGTCCCGAATGGACGCCGTTCGAGACGATGATCATCCTGGTTCCGGCGGAAGAGGTGTCGACGGCCGGCACGACAGGTGTCCCCGGCGGTCAGAGTATTCCGGGGGACGAGGCGGCCGGGACACCGTCTGGCGAAGGGGACGCCGCGTCGACGGATTCCGGGGAAGGGGCCGACCTGGAGATCGAGATGCGGTTCGATGCGCCGGTCGCGGCCGGGTCGGAGGAGCGCCACCTGCTGTACATCTGGAACAACGGACCGGGGATCGCTCGAGGAGCCCAAGTCGATCTTTGGTATCCAGACACCGTGGGGTATGTCAGTAGCAGTGAGGGTACGTTCTACCCCGGGTATGGTCTCGTCGAGTCGGAGCAGCGCTTGGTCACGGCGTGGCAGTTGGGAGACCTCTTCGTGAACCCGTCGGCAGTCGTCGGCTATCTCGGTGCGGAGATCATCTCGGTCAGGCTGAGCTTCGATCCGTCGCTCTGCGGGGAGACGGTCGCGTTCGTCTACGAGATCCGAGGTGACACACCGGATCCCAACATGAGCAACAACGCCGGCGTGTTGCGGGTGCCGGTCCTTCCTTGCGGCGAGGTCTCCGAGCCGGAGGGGGCCAAGCCGAATCTGTGGGTCACCGACGTCTCCGGCTGTTGGAAGTTGACCGGCCGATGGGAGATCACCGAGACGGGCGACGAAGGCCAGATCTGCGCGGCCACCGTCTTCGGCATCGTGCACAACGGCGGTCAGGCGGACGCAGAGAGCGTGCAGGTCTGGATCTCGGCCTGCGGCGACCGGAGGCTCGTCTCAGTCGGAACGATCCCGGCGGGGGGGGAGAAAGACTCGTCCGTACGACCATGGTGATACCTCCGACTGCGTGGCCCCTGCCGATCCAGATCACCGTAGATCCGCTCGACGAGATCGACGAGGCCGACGAGTCGAACAACACCACCGCGAGCAGCATCTCGCACGCGGATGAGTGTCCGTAGAAGACGATCAGGGAGCGTCGAACGGGATGATAGGCCGGTCTTCCCTCGGACACGCTGCCGCATGACTTCGAGCGCTTGATCCGAAGCTGCCTTCGCACCGGATTCGGCCGCGACCGTCGGGCGATCGCGTATCCTCTGGGTCTATCAGGCCGGTCCGCCCGGCCCCACTGGAGCGTGAACGATGGCCCTCCTCGCAGCGCGTGATCTGTCCACGATGTACGGCTCGAACCCCCTGTTCGAGCGCCTGTCGATCACGTTTGAGTCAGGCGAACGCGTCGGCTTGATCGGCCCGAACGGCGGTGGCAAGACGACGCTGCTGAAGATCCTCGCCGGCGTGGAGACGGCCGATTCCGGGGTCGTCGAGCGCTCGAAGACCGCCCGTCTCGCGTATCTCCCGCAGATCGACGTCTTCCCCGCCGATGCGACGGTCGAGAGCGCGCTACTCGATGCGCTGCGACACGTCGAACTCGAGGCGTACGAGGTCGCCGTCCGCGCCCGCAAGATGCTCCGGCGTCTCGGCTTTGTCGACGGGGACCGGCCGGTTCGCGCACTCTCCGGCGGGTGGCGCAAGCGGCTCGCGATCGGCTGCGCCCTCGTTCAGGTGCCCGACCTGTTGTTGCTCGACGAGCCGACGAACCATCTCGACCTCGCCGGCATCGAGTGGCTGGAGCGGTTCCTCGGCCGATCCGGGCTCTCGTTCGTTCTGACCAGCCACGATCGGACCTTCCTCGAACGCGTCGCGAATCGAATCGTCGAGATCGACCCCCGCTATCCCGACGGTTTCTTTTCGGTTGACGGGCGCTACTCTGACTTCCTCGAGCGGCGGGGAGCGTTTCTCGGGGTGCTGGACGCGCGGCGTCAGGCGCTCGCGAACAAGGTCCGTCGGGAGGTCGAGTGGCTGCGCCGCGGCCCGAAGGCGCGATCGAGCAAGGCCGGCTATCGGATCGACGAGGCTCACCGCAAGATCGAGGCACTGACGGAAGCCAAACGCCGTCACGAAAGCGAACCGGATCTCGAGATCGACTTCAGTGCCAGGGGCCGGCGGACGCACGATCTGATCACGGCTCGCGGCGTCGAGAAGACGCGAGGCGGCCGCCTGCTCTTCCGCGAGCTCGACGCTCACGTGCATCCTGGCACGCGGCTTGGGATCGCCGGCAACAACGCCAGCGGCAAGACGACCCTCCTGAACGTGCTCGCCGGAACCCTGCCGCCCGATGCGGGCCGCGTCAGGCACGCGGCCGATCTCAAGGTCGCGCTGTTCGATCAGCAGCGAAGCCAGCTCGACGAGGGCACGAGCCTGCGCCGGACGCTGGCGCCGAGTGGTGACACGGTCTCCTATCTCGGGAGGGCGACGCACGTTGCGGCGTGGGCGAAGCGGTTCGGCTTCCAGCCCGATCAGCTCGACGTGCCGGTTGGGGAGCTCTCCGGCGGGGAGCAGGCGCGCGCGTTGATGGCGACGATGATGCGCGAGCCGGCCGACGTGTTGATGCTCGACGAGCCGACCAACGATCTCGACATCGCGTCGATCGAGGTGCTCGAAGGCGCGCTGCTCGACTTCCCCGGCGCCGTCGTGGTCATCACCCACGACCGCCACTTGCTCGACCGGATCTGCACCGAGCTCATCGGACTTCACGAGGACGGCCGCTGGGGCACCTACGCCGACGTCGGCCAGTGGCTGGAGGCCGCAAGCGCGCGGGAAACGCAGGAGGAGGCGGACAACGGCAAGTCAACGCGAAAGGCCACGGTTCGCGACGTCTCAGGCACGAAGCCTCCGCGCAAGGGGCTGACCTTCCACGAGAAGAAGGAGTTCGCCGGGATGGAAGAACGCATCCTGTCCGCCGAGGAGCGGGTCGACGCGTTGCAGAGCGAGCTCGACGATCCCGCCGTCGCCGCCGACCACGAGAAGCTCCACGCCACTTACGAGGCGCATCGCGCAGCGCAGGCCGAACTCGATCGACTCTTCGCCCGCTGGGAGGAACTCGAGCGAAAGCAGCTCGGAGAGTCGTCGCGCGCATGACGCAGCTTCCAAGGCAAGGATTGACATCGGCCTTGGTATGACATACGGTACTACCGGTGATGGTTCATGAGCACCTCGAAGGTCGCAATTAGCATTGAGAAGGCGACACTTGACCAGCTCGACGAACTCGTCAGGAGCAAGGCGTTTCCCAGTCGAAGTCGGGCGATCCAGGAAGCGGTCGAGGAAAAGCTTTCTCGGCTCAAGAGAACCCGTCTGGCTGAGGAATGCTCCAAGCTCGATCCGAAGGCGGAGCATGACATGGCGGAAGAAGCCTTGGCCCACGAGACGAAGCAATGGCCGGAATACTGAGGGGTGAGATTCGGTGGGCGGACCTGAGCCCTGCCAGAGGTCATGGACAGGCAGGTAGACGTCCGATCGCCGTGCTCAGTCAAGACGTCTTCAACGAGCGGGCAGGCACTGTCATTGCGATGGCCGTGACGAGTCAACCTCAACGTGCCGGGCTTCCGCTCTGCCTGGAACTCGAGTCAGGCACCCTTCCGAAGCGCTCTTGGATCAAGATCAGCCAGATCCGCACCCTCTCCACCGACCGGATCGGCGACCTCATCGAGCGGCTACCCCCGGAGACGCTCGCCAAGCTGGTCGATGGGTTGAACGAGATCATTGCGTAGCCCGCACTCTGCAGGCTAACCGGGTCTCGACCTAAGATTGAGGTCTGTCCCGAGGTTCTCTTCGCGACCCCCGTGCGTCCGATAGACTCCATCTGTCAGGACACCCCGGCCACGTCATGCATCCTTGCCTTCCCTTTCCGACCGCTGTGCCCACTCCTGTCGCAAGAGACCGTACTGGAGCTTGTCCAACCATTCGCCCTGCCACGCCTGCGCCTCTCGAAGGCGGCCCTCGGCGCAGAAGCCAACCTTCTCTGCCACTCGGGCCATCCTGGGGTTGAACGACCACGTCTCGAGCGCCAGTCGATGGATGCCCGAGTTCCCAAACAGATAGTCCACCCACAACGTGAGTGCTTCCGTCCCCAGCCCGCGGTTCAACTGGTCGTCTTCGCAGAGGTTGATGCCGACACACCACTCGTCCGTCTGCGATCCCCGACCGTACCGGTTCACCCAGCCAAGAGGGATCCCCTCCAACGTGGCGACAAAAGCGAAACTCCTCGGCTTGGGAAGCTCTTCCTCGTAGAGCTTGGCCATACGGTCTCTGAACTCCTTTGTGGTCTCCTCATCCATCGACTCTCGAACGCCCTCCCATGGGGCATCAAAGTGACGCCACTCGCCATTCGTCATCCACCGCAGGTAGATCTCCGCGTCTTCGGGAACCCGGTCCCGAAGGAGGACGGAACGACCTATCGCGAGAGCTTCGCTAGGCATCGGGGTGCTCCTTTTTCGCGGAAGCTGCTGTCTCGTCGCTCTGTGTCCGTTTGGCGTACATCCTCCGACAGCGCTCAATCCAGACATGCTCGTACTGGGCCCACGGGATGATCCGATCTGCGAGATCCCTTACGGAGTGAATGTTCTCGCGCAGGCACCACTCAACGCAGACCCGGTATGCGTTCCAGTCGAGGGGCTCGTCTTCCCAATAGACATCGACCTCCTCCTCGCCACGCAGGTGCGTCGCCAGCGCGCGCGTGTGTCCGTCCGTGAGAATCCGTCGGCCATCCAATTCCTTGACTGGAACGGGATCGACGGATCCCGCGGCGTCGAACTCACGCTGCACCGTAACGAGCTTCTCCCTGCAGATGTAGAGCTGGCTGGGTTGAACGTTGCTCAGGTCGATTCGGAATCTCGTCTTCTCCAGAACTCCGCCCACCTCCTCAGGTGCCACTGTAGTGTGGGGGTGTGGACCCGAGAACGGCGAGCGTACGCTTCGATCGCCGCCTCAATGTCTGCTTCCGGCAGACCCCGATCGGCGCCAACGAGAAACGAGACCTCCCACATTCAGTCACCCCAGCCGAACGTCTCCCAGTCGATCGAGGATCTTGGGGTGAGGTCTCTACTTCCGAATTTTCGGCCTCACGCCTGCCGAGGAAGTCGCCTGATCGCATCGACGAGGACGCGGGTGGCGCGGCAGTCGTCTTCGTTGTAGTCAAGGATGCGTTGGCGGATCGATGGATCGCCGGTCTCGACCCATTGGTGGAACCATTGGATGGACGCGGCGCCCGAGGGATCTGTGTCTCGCCAGGTGAAGCCGAGGAACGAGGCGAGGGTCTTCAGCGAGAGCGACGGCGTCGGCCAGATCATCCGCGACTTGACGACGTCGGTGTACAAGTCGACGAAACGCTCCTGCTCGAACAGGGCCGCGACTTCGTCCTCGGTTGCGACGTTGGGACTGCGGGCGGCGAGTCGCTTCCAGATCGTCCGCTCGTAGTGGGAGTAGTAGTAGACGATCGCCTCGGGCCGTTCTTGCACGTACGTCCAAGCCGCTGCGAACGCGTCGCGCTCGGCCGCCTCGATCGCTTCGTCGGCGAAGAAGGCGACGTACCGCTCCGGGCGGCCTCTCGCCCGCTCGACGAAGCCGTGGAGATAGCAGAGGCCGCGGAACGGATCGGTCTCGACATCGAAGAAGAGCTCGGTTTCCGCCTTCGGCCATGTCACCTCGTCGGTGAAGTAGGGCGTCGGGGACGGTCGCTTCTGGAGCACCGCCCGCGCGTGATACGTCCTCAGGGTCTTTTCCCCGATTCGGGGGATCGTGCTCTTCCCGCCGGAGATCAACCGCGCGAGGTTCGCCTCGGCCAAGTCCGAGACCGTCGTAATCGCCGCCGGGAACTTCTCTCGGGCGCTTCTCCCGAGATCCGGAATCAGCGTCAGATCGTCGGCGTCGTCGATCTCGCGCCGGCAGTGTGAGCGCCAGTGGCAGAGGGCGCAGGCGCTGATCAGGCCGGGACGCGTGGTCACCTGCCGATCGGCGATCCCCTCGACGGCAGCGAGCACGGCGCCGTACTCATCCCACATTGAGGTCCGGGTCCGAGGACCGCGGGGTTGGGAAAGGTCGTAGGAAACTTCGTCTCCGTGGATGTCCCAAACGAACGCCCGCTTCGATTCGGCCAACCCTTTCTGCTGAAGGATGTCGGAGTAGAGGGCCAGCTGCACGGCGTAGTGGGGCTTCGGCTTGCCGGCCACGTCTTCGGTCGCGCCCTCCAAGCCCGCGCCGCTCTTGATGTCCCCAGGGACGTAGCCGTCTTGGGAACGCCGCAAGAGGTCCGGTTCTCCGAGCAGGTGTCCGTGTGAGATCCGTCCGCCGTAGATGAGGTCGACGCCCCGCTGCATCGCCCGGCGCGTGAGGTCCTCCCGCTCGTCTCGTGGGACGACCCGCAGATTGTGATACGGCAGATCGAGCGCGGCGATCGTCTCCTCCTCGAAGGCGTGCCCGCGCTCCCAGAGAAGCTCGACGAACGGACTGACCTCGTCGCGCTCGGTCGGATCGCCGTACAGGTCCAGGTGGACTCGGTGTGGACAGGTCGTGTAGCTGTACAGCATCGATGCGGTGATCCTCATGATCGCACCAGAGTAGCACGAATCCGACGGTCGCGGGTACGCGGTCGGGCTCGATCCGCGGTCGGTTCGTCCGGCGGTTGACACGGCGTTCCGAACACGGTCCAATGACGCGGACGACGAGGTGGTCCGGGTTCATCCTCCTTGGGCCACGTAACAGCGGCGTGAACACGAGCGAACGTAGGGAGGACCACCGTGGCGGGAACGATCCGCGCCAACGGGATCGAGTTGTACGACGAGATTCACGGGGACGGTCCAGCGGTCGTTCTCGTCGCCGGACGGGCGTCCGACTCGCAGAGCCGGCTTCCGGTGATCGCGCGGGCCGCCGAGCGGCACACGGTCATCGTCTACGACAACCGCGGCACGGGGCGGACAAGGCTGGTGGACGCCGAGATCTCGATCCCTCTGGTCACCGACGACTGCGCGACGCTGATCGACAGTCTCGGGCAGGCGAGGGCGCACGTGATCGGTCACTCGATCGGCGGGTTTATCCAAGCCGTGACGGGATTTCTCTCGAGGTCGTGATTCCGCTCGGCTCCGGCCGCGGGAGTCTCTCTCGGCCGGACGCCCGGGTCGGAGGTGGCCCCCTCGCGGCGTCGGCGGTCGCTTGTCGCCTCGCGTGCAGGGCTAGGTTTTGCCGTGGGGACGCGGCGCGGAGCCGACAAGAGCTGGAAAGGGAATCGTGCGCATCGTCTACGGGGTTCAGAGCACGGGACGGGGGCATCTGTCGAGGCTTCTCGGACTGAAACCGTTCTTCGATCGGGACGGACACGAGCTCCTCGTCATCGTCAGCGGGTACGACGAACCGCCCGCCTATTTCTTCGACGCACTTCGCGGCGTTCGGTGCGAGCGATTTCGTGGGCTCTCGACGATCGAGGATGGTGCCGGCGGCGTGGCGAAGGCGGCGACGATGAAGGCGGTCGCGAAGCACATTCCGGGACTGCTCGAGGGCTTCCACCGAGCGCACGGGATGATCGCCGATTTCGCGCCCGACTTGATCGTGAGCGACTTCGAGCCGATTACGGGCTCGCCGTTCGTCGCTCCGGGAACCTTCAAGGTGGGGATTGGGAACGAAGCGACCCTCTCCCGCGCATCGGGCTCCGATCTTCCGAAGACGAAGATCGACCGCTTCAACGTCAACATCGTGAGGAAGCTGTTCACGAGCGGGGTCGATGTCCTGCTCGGCTGCCATTTCTATCCGCTCGATGAGGCCTGTCTGCCTCCCATTCTGCGTCCGTCGGTGCTGTCCGCCGCCGCCGAGAATCGCGGTCACGTGGTCGTCTATCACGCGTATCGCGGGTTTCTCGATCCGATCCTGGACTACGCGAGGCGACGTCCCGAGACGCCGATCATCGTGTACGGCAATCCGCCTCCGTCGAAGGGCGTTCCGGAGAACGTGCGGCGCGCGGCCGATCCGACGCGGTTCGTCGAGGACCTTGCCACGTGCGAGGCGTACGTCGGGACGGCCGGATTTCAGTCGATCTGCGAGGCCTTCTATCTGGGCAAGAAGATCGTCGTCCAGCCGATCGTCGGTCACTACGAGCAGCTCTGGAACGCCGCACAGCTCGAGCGACATGGGATGGGGCGGCAGCTGCACGGCGATCTGGAGAGCAAGCTTCGTCAAGTCTTCGACTGGAGATTGTACGAGCGCCTCGCGCCCTGGTACCGGAGCGGCGCGGAACTCTGCTACGAGCGGATCCTCGCCTGCGTGAGGTCCGCTTGAGGGGCCGCCGTCCTCGCTCGAAGGGCGCACGAAAGCGGTTTGAACGCGACGAAATACGAGGTCGAACGGCGCTCGGCCAGCTTGCGCCGTCGATCGACTCTGCGGTTCGCTGTGACTCGAGCGACGCCTCGGGAAGGACGTACGGCTTGACGTTGGTGAATTCGTCGCCGAGGTCGGAGTTGGCGAGCTCGAACGTCCACCCGTCGGCGTCGGTCTCGACGCCTGGGACCACGACGTGCAGCACGAAAGAAATCGTCGGTGGCGGAGACCGCCTCGCCGAGGCCGTCTGAAGAATCCCGGCCGGTGGACGCCGACGGTCGGTCCTTCCCAGGAGACGATCAGCGTGTAGAGTAGCTCCTCAGTGACCTGTGGGATCTCGATGGCGATGTGACCGCCGGAGTCCGGAATGGAGCAGCCGTGGCGGGTGTCGGTGGACGTCGCCTCTCTGGAATCGGTCGCGGTGGGTGTGATGACATGGGTTCCCGCGGAGAGAGCCGTCTTGATCAGCGTGCCGCCGGATCCGATCGTTCCGTCGATGTCCAGATGAGGGCCGCGCCGCTCAGCGTTCTGTCCTGAACGTCTGTTGCCAGTCCGGCGCCGGTCGGACATCGGTCTGGGGCATTCGTGCACCCCCGCGTGGTCGGAAGCGGCTCGCTGTCGCTTCAGGCGGCGTCGACCGAGACCTGCATCCGCCGGAGCTTGCGGATCTCGAGGATCAGAAGCGGCAAGACCACGGCTGCGGCCGTGAAGTCGGCGATCGGAAACGCCATCCAGACGCCGGTCGTCTTGAAGATCGGCGACAGGATCAGAACGCCGGGGATGATCAGGGCGACGTCGCGAAGCAGGGCGATGGCGAGCGCGCGCCGAGCGAACCCGAGTGCCTGGTAGAGCCCGCCGACGATCGCTTGAAGGGCGAGGAGGGGGATCACCATGACGATGATCCGCAACGCCCTGGATCCCTCCGACAGGAGGAGCGGGTCGGTGCTGAAGACCGAGAGGAACCCTCGCGGAATCAACAGGAAGAGGATCCAGAAGACACCGGCCAGCCCGATCGCCGCCGCCGCCGCGTAACGAATGGCGGCGATGACGCGACGGTAGTCCCTCGCGCCGAAGTTGTATCCGTAGATCGGCTGTGCCCCGTCGACGACGCCGAAGACCGGCATCCGGGAGAACATGACGATCCGGTTGACGACGCTGAAGATTGCGATCGGGAGTTCGCCGCCGACGGCGCCGAGCGCGCGGTTGATCACGACGGTTGAGACGCTGGCGGCGAAGATGCCGACGAACGAAGCGGCTCCGACAGACAGGATTCGTCCCGTCGTCCGCGCGGAAAGCAGGAAGCTTCGCAGGCGGAGAACGACGGCCGCGTTTCGTCTGAGCATGTTGTAGACGTAGTAGGCGACTCCGATCCCCGAGGAGATCACGGTCGCCCAGGCCGCGCCGGCGACGCCGAGCCGCAGTCCGAAGATGAAGATCGGATCGAGCGCGATGTTCAAGACGCCGCTGACGATCAGCGGAACCGTCGCCCGGGCCGCGTGTCCCTGCGCCCGAACGGTCGACGCGAAGATCGACGCCATGACGATCGTGAACGCGCCGACGACGATGACCGAGATGTAGGAGAGCGCGTGGGGGAGGATCTCCGCGGTGGCTCCGGCGAACTGCGCCAACCGCACCCGGTTCAGGTAGCCGAGGGCGGCGATGAGGACGCTGACGATCAGACCGAGGGTGATCGTGTTGCCGAGGGTCTTCTGCGCCAGGGCGCCGTCTCGCCGACCGAGCGCCCGCGACAGGAGCGACGCGCCCCCGACGCCGACGAGTTGTCCGATTCCAATGATCAGGAGAAGGATCGGAAACGCGACCCCGATCCCGGCGATGGCGAGAGTCCCGGCCCCGTGGCCGACGAAGATCGCGTCGACGATGTTGTAGAACGCGAGTACCCCGAGGGAGACGACCGATGGCGTCGCGAGCCGGAAGATCAGCCTGCCGATCGGCTCGGTCCCGAGTGCCTTGGTTCGATCCGACATCGTTTTCGTGCTCCCTCTCGAGCGGTCCGGGTAGGAGTCGGCCGGATTTCGTCAACACGGACCGATCACGCGGCCTGCCGCGTCCGGTCTCCGTCGCGACGGTTCGGGTCATTATCGAGGTCCGCGCGGGGCGGAGCGAGGTCGCATGTCGCGGAAACGGGTGTCGAGGGGGCCGACGCGATCGACCGGCTCTGGCGGAGGACTCGAAGCGCCTCGCGCTCAGTAGGGTAGGTCTTCCGGCGCCACGTCGACGTAGTCCGGCTCCGGATCGACGTCGAATCGGATGGCCCGGATCGTCTCCCGCCCCTCGATCAGCGCCCTGCAGACGCGGTGCATTCCGTCCATCACGCGTCCATCGGAGGAGAGGATGATCGAATCGGCGAGGTCGGTCTCCGCGATCAGCCTGGTGTGGAGCGCGACGCGGCGGCAGGTCGGCCTCGTCCTTGCTGTCTGCTCCTGGAGCTTGGCGCGGGTGGTGGTCGAGCGGCACACGGAATCGACAAGATCCTCCGGCCGGCGTGGATCGCCAACGGCTCCGACGGCTACCGCGGCGATCCCCAAGGACGGCCTCTGCTCAGGCCCGTATGTCAACCGCCGTAGGCGTCAGCTCCCCGGCATCCACCTGCCAGAGCCTCGCGCAGTAGGTTCCGGGGGCAGCAACGACGGCCCCGAAGTATCGAGATCCACTGAGTGCCATGACACGAGGCGCCATTCTTCGCTCCGCAGCTTCATCAACAAGCGAGAACACCGCATCTTCCGCGACATGCGTGTGCAATAGGAACAATGTTGTCCCTGTACTTCTCGCGTGTCTGCACGCCCAGACCAAACAAAGAGGGTCAGGAACCACTCCTCTTTGGGTTTGCCGCAGCATCCGTTCAGTTGGAACCATCACGAAGTCCCTTGACTCGAAGACGTTCGCCCTCGAGAGCTGTGCGACGAACCAGAATCCGGCTCTCTCGACAGCAGGGCGCAGTGAGCCCTCTCTCCAAGCCCAATGGAGGAACTGCCTCCCTTGGAGGATCTTGTGCACGAGACGTCACCGCCCGATGGATTGAAACCGCCTTCGCTGGGTCCAGGCCACTCCGCCCAGCAGAAGAAGCCCGGCTCCTGCGACAAGGTACGTATTCGTGGTTCCGAGCTTCTCAGCAACGGGACCGATCGCTGCCAACGAGGCCGGTGTGCTCGCGCCGGCGAGCGCCATGAATGTTGTCATCACGCGCCCCCGAGTCTCATCGGGTACGGCCAGCTGAAGCGCGGAGTACGCTGGGATGTTGATGAGAGACAGCGCCATGCCCACCGCGCCCCAGAAGAGGCAGGAGAGCCAGATGCTGGCCGTAAGTGCCAGAAGAGCGAATTGGAGCCCGACAAACGCTACTGAGCATCCCACAAGGACACCGACACGCACGTGTCCTCCAATCCGGGCAACAACGAGGAGCCCCAGCAGTGTCCCCGCGACCATCGCACTTCTGAGGAACCCATAGGTTGCAGCTCCTGCCCCCAGCACGTCGGCCGCGTAGATTGGCATCAACACGTAGATGGGGCCAGCCACGAGCAGATTGGCCAGCAGCGCGATGAGCATCAGCAGTTGGACCGCTGGGGAGTGAATGATCCAGCGTAGTCCGTGTGCGAAATCGGAGATGAACACCGTCGGCGTCAGGCGCCGTCCGATGGCGTGTCCTCCCCCAAAGCTTCGGTCGGCGAGAAGCGTCAGAAGCAGGCCGCTTGCGAGGAAGAGCGTCGAAGTGATTCCTGCGATTCCGGCAATGCCAATGAGAGAGATGATGAGTCCTCCCACCGCTCCGGCGATCATCGGCGCCACCTGGCTTCCTCCCTGGAGCCACGCGTTCGCTCTGTGTACCCGGCCTTCCCCCACGAGATTCGGGACGACGGCGGATCCGGCGGCTCCGCCGACGACCTGAATGAACGAATCGATCACGCCAACCGCGAGCAGGTGCCAGGGAGAAAGAACCTTCATCCAGTAGAGCAGGAAGACCACTGCAATCACGGAGGCACGCGTAAGCCTTGACCAGACGATGAGTCGCTTTCGCTGCCAGCGATCGGCGAGGACACCAGCAAATGGGCCGGTCAACACGACTGGGAGCTGGATGGCGGCAGCGACTCCTCCAACAATCGTGGCTGAGCCGGTGAGTTTCAGGATGTGCCAGACAACGGCCATCTCGAACAGGCTATCACCGAAGACGAGAATCACAGAGCCGGCGAGGTAGAGGGTGAAGGGGAATAGCGAGCGGCGTTGGCTCATTCCGCGTTGGGCCGCGGCAGAGTCCGCCGTTTCATGACGCACTCCATCTTCATCCACAGTGAGCCTCCACGATCCTCCTCACACGTTGCTTTGTCTCAGTGTCCGTGACCAGGAGATTGACGTACTGAGACAAGGTCTTCTCAGCACTCTGTGTGGTGGCCTCGCAGTGTTGGCTGGAGCGAAGACGAAGCTCGCCTCGAACAGCCAGACTTGACGCAGGGCATCCCTGGCATGCCCAGTTCACACTGCACTCCCTGCAGACGGGATCGCTGCCTTTCCTGTTCTCGCGAAGCCGCTCAATCACAGCATCGTTCCAACTTCCGTCCATCACGTTCCCAATCCTAAACTCAGGATAACGTAGGAACAAATGGCATGGGTAGATGTCTCCTGTAGGGGTCACGGTGAGCGTTGAGAGGCCGGCTCCACACCAGTATTCGGACTTCCTCCTCGTGAGTAGCGGAACCATTCGCACAAGCTCGGCTGGATCGAGCAGCCCTTGCACCGTGATTCCGGGTGCAAGGTAGCTTGCTTCGCTATCTAGCAACGGCTGAACGCACAGGTCCAGGTTCGGATTGTCTGGATCCCAGACCGGGGCGATCAGTACGGACTTGATGTCCAATTCCTCGGCAAAGAAACGACGTAGTGAATCCTTCGTCCATCCGCGCGACACGTGTGCCTTCGTGTACGTAGCTTCAGCAGTGCGTGGCTCGGACGTGTGCTGTTGCAGCCTTCTGATGTTGGCTGCGATCGTAGCATAGGTGCCTTCGCCATCCGGGAAGACGCGGTTCGCGTCGTTGACTGTCGGGGGACCATCGAGACTGACGGTTACCCAAACCCCGTAGGCATTGATGAGCGCCTCGAGTTCTTCGGGGTAGTGGTTGGTTTCACAATGAAAGTACAGAGTCCGATGGGTCGAGGAAGTTGGCA
>CAZUIM010000009.1:81643-81808 GCA_964620325.1 uncultured Thermotogae bacterium | reverse complement strand
GCCCGTCGACCTCGATCGACGAGGGATTCGGATTCGGACGTTCCCGAAGGGGGGTGGAAGATGGCGGCGGCGACGTCTTTCATCGTGGCCTCCACTGCGCGGTCGACGGGGCCCGTCGACCTCGATCGACGAGGGATTCGGATTCGGACGTTCCCGAAGGGGGGT
>CAZUIM010000009.1:79780-81543 GCA_964620325.1 uncultured Thermotogae bacterium | reverse complement strand
GGAAGATGGCGACGGCGACGTCTCTCATCGTGGTCTCCACTGCGCGATCGACGGGGCCCGTCGACCTCGATCGACGGGGCCCTCTGCGGTCAGTCGCCGCTCGCCGAACGGCGGGTCCCCTTAGGACTCACCCGATGTCGTGCCACCCGGGGAGGTCACCCGAAGCGGCGGTCGCGCTGCATCGGAGGGTCGTCAGCGACCGCGCACCTTGATCGCTTCGCGCTCTCCGACGTACGGGAGAAGGGCCAGCTTCCGCGCGCGGTTGATCTGCACGGAGAGCTGTCGCTGGTGCTTGGCGCACAGATGGGTCGCCCGCTTGGGAAGAATCTTTCCAAGGCGGTTCATGTACTGCTTCAACTCCTCAGGCTTCTTGTAGTCGAGCGTGAGGTTGCGTTCGCAAACGCGGCACTTCCTTCTTCGCTTGGTGAACATGGTCTAGAAAGGGACCTCCTCATCAGACACTTCCTCTTTCGACTCGGAGGACGGGGAGGAGACCGAACCAGCCTGCTCGGGCGCTCGACCCGGTCCACCGAGGAACTGCACGGTCGATGCGACGACTTCCACGACTTTCCGCCGCTCGCCTTCTGCATTCTCGAACGAGTCGATCCGAAGCCGTCCCTCGACCGCGACCGATCGCCCCTTCGACAAGTAGTTGGCGCAGTTCTCCGCTTGGTTTCCCCAGACGACGATCGGAACGAACGTGACATCCTCCTTCAGCTGTCCGGTCGCGTCCTTGTACTGGCGATTGACGGCGATCGAGAACCTCGTTCGCGCCGTCCCGCTTGGGGTGTATCGCATTTCGGGGTCGGCGGTCAGGTTTCCGATCAGGATCACTCGGTTCAGACTGGCGGCCATGATTCCCCCTTGTCCGCGCTAGCTTCGACCGACGATCTGGTAGCGAAGGATCTCTTCGTCGATATTCAGCCGGTCCTCGAGGGTCCGCACCGCACTCGGCGGAAGTCGAAACTCCGACAGCCCGTAGTAGCCCTCGGTGCAGTGCTTGATCTCGTAGGCGAGAACTCGCTTTCCCCAATCCTCGGTCTTCCCGAGCTCCCCGCCGTTCTCCGCAATCAGCGCGTGGATTCGCTCGACCTTCGCCGATCGATCCTCGTCCGAGAGATCGGGACGAAGGACATACACGATTTCGTAGTCTCTCAAGTGAACACCTCGACCTAGAATCTGCGGAAGACTTTACATTTGGGCGCTTGCGAAGTCAACTTGAGCGGTCCCGCGACGTCTTCCATGTTTCTTCCATGTTTTCTCCATCTTCTTGCGATTGGTGAATCCGCTTCCAACGGTCTATTGATCGCCGTACAACGTCTCCTATAGTTGCAGTGGATGGATTCCCATAGTCGCTAGGCTTGACGTTTCGCGGCGGCTCTCCCGATACTGGATGCGTGGAAGTGTACCCGGGATTCAGGACAAGACGCTCGCGCGGACCGCGTGTGTTGCCCGAGTGAGTCGCAGGAGCGCGAAAGGTGGATGCGATGAAGATGGGTTGGGGAGTACCTTACGAAGGGGGAGGACCTCGAATGAAGAAGCTGTTCAACGGCAAAGGGCTCACGTACCTGCTGGCGATCGCGACGCTCGGGCTGCTGCTCGGCGCGAATCTGAAGTGGCACGGCTAGGAAGGAGCGAACGAACCGTGAAGTGGAGCGGATACACGAAGGAAGGGGAGCGGACGATGAAGCGGCTGTTCAGTGCGAAGGGGCTCACGTACCTGCTGGCGATCGCGACGCTCGGGCTGCTGCTCGGCGCGAATC
>CAZUIM010000009.1:0-79680 GCA_964620325.1 uncultured Thermotogae bacterium | reverse complement strand
TGAAGTGGCACGGTTAGAGGAGATCCGGCCGTATTGAGTCTGCTCATATAGTGAATGGCCCTTGGCTTTGGTAGAATGGGTCGGTGACGTCGTCGCCGACTCATGAGTTGAGGAGAAGTGTGTGATCTCGACCAAGGCAAGGGTGTACGTCGGATTCCTGGTTGTTCTGGCAATCGCGGCGATCGCCTTCTTCGCGAGGGATCTCGTACGGCCCTCCACTCCACAGCTGCTTGCGCTCGTCTTCTTTCTCATCCTTGGGTTTCTCTCCGAAGTCTACGCAATCTGGATCCCCGCCTACGGCGGCGAGGTCTCCAGCAGCATCGCGATCTGCATGGCGTCGCTCTTCATTCTCGGACCCTCTCTTGCCGTACTGATGGTTCTCGTCATGAGTCTGGCTTCAGAATTGACGATGAGATGGGAGCACCTCCGGTCGGCCCCGAGGCGGTTCGCGTACGTGCTGACGTTCAACGTCAGCCAGCTCGTGGTGACCGTCGGGGTGACCGGATTCCTCTTCTTCAAGCTTGGCGCCGCGCCGGTGGCCCTGACTTCCGGCGGGGACTACCTGTGGGCGATGCTCGCCTTCCTCTGCTACGCGGCGGTCAACGTCACCCTCGTCACGACGGTGGTGACGCTGACGGCGGACAAGCGCTTCGGTCACTTTCTCAGAACCTACGTCCGCGACTTCAGCGTCCAGTATCTCGTGCTGGCGGTCCTCGCTTTGCTTCTGGCCGTGTTGTACTCCCTCTCCGTGTGGCACATGTTCCTCGCGATCGTTCCGCTCTTCCTGGTTCACGTGTCGTTTCGAAGCTATCAGCGGCTGCGGAGTGAGGCGAGGAACACGTTCGAGAACATCTCGCGCCTGCTGGACGAGCGCGATCACTACACGGCCGTCCATTCGTCGGACGTGGCCGATCTCGCCGTCCGCATCGCCGAAGAGATGAACCTCTCGCAGGTGGAGATCGAAAAGGTCGAGATCGCCGCGCGGGTCCACGACATCGGAAAGGTCGCCGTGCCCGACGCGATCCTCCTCAAACCGGGACCGCTCACCGACGAAGAGTGGGAGGTTATGAAGCGGCATCCGCTCGTCAGCGCGCAGCTGATTGAAGGGCTGGAGATCTACGCGCCGGTCGCCGACGCCGTTCGACACGAGCACGAACGGTGGGACGGCTCCGGTTATCCCGACGGTCTTCGCGGCGAAGCGATTCCGATGATCTCTCGCGTCATCGCGGCGGCCGATATCCACAATGCGCTCTCGACCGATCGTCCGTATCGCGGCGCGTTCAGTCCGAAAGAGACGGTCGAGATGATCCGGCAGATGCACGGGACGGACCTCGATCCTGACGTCGCCGACGCACTCCTTCGCGTGCTTGCGAAGCGGGCCGAGGCGTCGGCCGAAGGCGCGACGGCGTCCGAGGCGAACTAGGCGGATGATCTTCCTCGTCGCGGCCGGAATCGGTCTCCTTCTCGGGTACGCGTTCGGCGGACGCGTCGCGAATCTTCCCTCGCTCCGCTTGAAGGGGCTGTGGCTCATGGTTGCGGCGCTCGTCCTGCAGCTCCTCATCTTCCCGCTGTTCTCCGATCGACCGATGCTTCCGTACGCGACCGGCTCCCTTCATATCGCGTCGTACGTCCTCGTTTTCGCGTTTCTGACCTGGAATCTCGACGTGAGGCCGCTTTTCGCCGTCGGTGCGGGCGCGCTGTTCAATTTCGTCGTGATCGCCGCCAACGGCGGGAGAATGCCTGCGTCAGCGACGGCGCTCGAACGGGCAGGGCTCGTAGCGTCTTCAGAGCAGTTGATCGCGGAGGGAACCCATGGGAACGTGTTACTGATGAGCGATACGACGCGGATCAACTTCTTCGGCGATTGTCTCTACCTGCCGAAGTGGATCCCCTTCGCCACCGCGTTCAGCCTCGGCGACGTTCTGATCATGATCGGGTTGGCGTGGCTGATCGTTCGAGGGATGAGGTCGAATGCCTAGAGATCTCAGTCGACTGATCGCTCCTCGCTCCGTCGCCGTCGTCGGTGCAAGTCCTCGGTCGGGCTCCGTCGCCGGAGAGATTCTCCGGAATCTAAAGCGATGTGGGTTCGCCGGAGGCCTTCATCCGGTGAATCCGAAGCATCGCGAGGTCGACGGCCTCCCGTGCTACCCGTCCGTATCGGCCCTTCCCGAGGCGGTCGATCTCGCCGTTCTGGCGGTCAATCGAGAGATCGTCCTCGACGCGGTCGTCGAATGCGGCGAAAGGGGGATCCGGAATCTGATCGTCATCACGGCCGGGTTCAAGGAGAGCGGCGAGGAAGGCGCCGAGCGGGAGGCTGAGCTGCGGCGACTGATCTCGCGGTACGATCTCAACCTGGTCGGGCCGAACTGCATGGGGATGATCAACAGCGCGCCGGACGTCCTCCTCAATGCATCCTTTTCTCGGTGGTTTCCATCCGGTGGCCAGATCGCCTTCGTGTCGCAAAGCGGGTCGCTGGGGGAGACGCTCCTCGAGTGTTTCGAGGGGGCCGGCCTCGGGGTCTCGCTCTTCGTAAATCTGGGAAACCGAGCCGGCCTGACCGAGAACGACTTCCTCGCGTCGCTTGCGACGGACGATACCTGTCGGGCCATCTTCCTCTACCTGGAGAGCTTCGCCGAGCCGAACAACTTTCGGACGTGGTGCGAGCGGATCGCTCCGACGACGCCGATCGTCGTTCTCAAGGCCGGTCGAACTGAGGCCGGCGTCGCCGCCGTCGCCTCACACACCGGCTCACTCGCCAGTTCGGACGCGATCGTCGACGCCTTCCTCAAGCAGTGCGGTGTGTTGCGCGTCAATACGATTGAGGAAACGATCACGGCCCTACGCGCGCTGGAGCGCGGCGTCCTTCCGCGGGGCGATCGGGTCGGCATCCTGACGAATGCCGGGGGAGCGGGGATCATCGCCGCCGATGCATGTGAGCGCGTTGGGATCGACGTTCCGGCCCTCGACGATGCGACGCGGAACGAGCTCTCTCGGTTTCTTCCGCCCGAGGCGGGCCTCGGAAACCCGGTCGATATGATCGCCACCGCGGGGGCGGACGACTACGAGAGGGGCTTGCGGACGATCCTGCGGGCGGTCGACTCGGCGATCGTCATCTTCCGTCCGCCGCTCGTCCTGCCCGATCCGCCGGAGTCCGTCGCGGATGGGATTGTCCGTGTTGCAGTGGAGCACACCGACAAGCCGATCCTCGTTTGCACGCTGAGCCGCGAAGAGACCGACGTCGTTCGAAGGCTTCGAGCCAGCGGGATTCCCGTCTACGCGATGCCGGAGACGGCCGTCGACGCGCTCAGTTTCTTCCATCGTGCCCGCGATCTGCGAGGCGAAGCGGGATCGGCGGAGCCGGAGTCGGCGGTCGATTCGGCGATTGCTCGCCGCGTTCTGGAGCGTGCGACCTTCGAGGGAAGACGGGGGCTCTTCTTCAGCGAGGGGGCCGACATCCTCGCTGCGTACGGAATCCCCGTCTGCCCGCACGCGTACGTATCGTCGCTCGACGACGCGGACGCCTTCGCTGCGGAGGTCGGATATCCGGTCGTGCTGAAGGTCGACGCGCCCGATCTTCATCATCGGGTCGAACGTGGCGCGGTGATCACCGGCGTTGCGGGTCGGGAAGAACTCGCCGCGGGGATCGACCGGCTTCAAGACATCGTCGAGTCGATCGGCGTGCAGGAGGGGCGGATCCTCATCCAGAAAACGGTTCTCGGCCGGGAACTCATCCTCGGGATGGAGCGTGACCCGGCGTTCGGCCCGGTCGTGATGTTCGGCATCGGAGGTACGTTCGTCGAGGCGCTCAAAGACGTCGCGTTCGCTGTAGCGCCGGTGACGGAAGATCAGGCGAAGTCGACCGTCCGATCGATTCGCGCCTTCCCGCTTCTCGAGGCGTTCCGCGGGCAGCCGGCGGTCGATCTACGGGTGCTCGCGAGATTCCTTTCGAGGCTTGCGCGGCTCAGTCTCGATCTTCCACAGATCGAAGAGATCGATCTCAACCCGGTGATCGCCGGGCCGGACGGCCCGACGGCCGTCGACATTCTGATCGCGCTCTCCGGTTGATCGAGGGAGACGATGGGAAGAAGCGGATTCGCTACGGGTAGAGGCGGTGGATCTGGCGTGGGAACGGGATGACCTCCCGGATGTGACGGACGCCGCAGATCCAGCAGACGACGCGAGCGAGCCCCATTCCGAATCCCGAGTGCGGCACCGAGCCGTAGCGACGAAGATCGATGTACCACTCGTACGCGTCGATCGGAAGGTTTCGCTCTTCGAGCTGCACCACGAGTTCCTCGACCGTGTCGACGCGTTGGCTTCCTCCGATGATCTCGCCGTAGCCCTCCGGCGCGATCAGATCGGCGGCGAGGGTCCGGCGTCGATCGCCGGGATCGCGTTTCATGTAGAACGGCTTCATCTCGACCGGGAACCGCTCGATGAAGACAGGTCCGTCGAACGCCTCGCCGAGGACCTCCTCTTCGGGAGCGCCGAAGTCGTCGCCGAACTCGATCCGGTGTCCTTTCTCACGGAGGAGTTCGATCGCGTCGCCGTAGTCGATCCGTGTGAACGGGTTCCGAACCTCGGCGAGGAGGAGATCGACGTCTCGTGCAAGTTGGGCGAGCTCTGCCTTCCGATCCGCGACGACCGTCTCGACGATGAACCGGACGAGGTCCTCTTGCAGACGGAGGTTCTCCTCGTGCTCCAGGAACGCGGCCTCGGCCTCGGCGATCCAAAACTCGGTCACGTGCTTCCGCGTCTTCGATTTCTCGGCTCGGAAGGCCGGCCCGATCCAGTAGACTCTTCCGAGGGCCATCGCCGTCGCCTCGAGGTAGAGCTGGCCGCTCTGCCCCAGGTAGGCCTTGTCGCCGAAGTAATCGAGCTCGAAGAGCGTCGTGGTCCCTTCGACGGAGGTGCCGGTCAGAATCGGCGCCTCGGTGGCGACGAAACCGTGATCCTCAAAGAACTGACGGAAAGCGCGAAAGACGGCATCGCGGACTCGCAGAATCGGAACCTGCCGACCGGTCCGAATCCAGAGGTGGCGATGGTCCATCAGGAATCCGGGGGTCTGTTCCTTCAACTCGATCGGGAAGTCGTCGACCGGCTGATGAATAAGCTCGAGATCGGAGAGCTGCAACTCGCAGCCGGAGGGAGCCCTGACGTCCTCGCGCAGCGTGCCGTGCACGATGATCGAGGATTCCCGCGAAAGCCGATCGGCCAGGTTGAACAGGTTCGGATTGTCCGACTTGGTGACGATCGCTTGAAGAACGCCCGTCCCGTCCCGGACCTGCAGAAACGCGATCTTTCCGCTCGACCGTATGTTGTAGAGCCACCCACGAATCGTGACGGTCTCTCCGACGTGGTCATGCGCCTCCGCGATCGTGATCGTCGCCATCGTCGCTCCTCTCCGGGTTCAGTCTTTCCTGTAAGAGAGTAGAAAGGAGAAGACCCGGCTGCAAGGCTACTCGGGGACGGCGGGCGCCGCCTTGATCACTCGGCGCATCCAATTGCCGGACAGGAAGAACCCGAGCGAGGTGGCCGCGGTTCCGAAGTTCGAGGCAAGCATCGCCCACCAGACGCCGTCCGCTCCCATCCCCACGGCGAACGGCAGGGTGAGGACGAGCGGGACACGCAGGGCCCAGAGACGGAACAGGCCGAAGAACATCGAGTAGAACGTGTGGCCGGATCCCTGATAGACGCCGGAGACGACCTGGATGATTCCCATGAGTGGGAAGGCCAACGCGACGATGAAGAACATCCTGAGAGCGATCCGCGTCGTCTCCGGGTCGCTGGTGAAGATGCGAATCAACGCCGCTCGGAAGATCAGGACGACGACCGAGGCGATCGCGAGGATGATCGTCGAGAGTCCCATGCCCGCCCACGCACTTCGGCGGGCGCGGGCCTTCTGCTGCGCTCCAAGGTTCTGGCCGACCATCGTCGCGGTGGCTTGACCGAGACCCATGGCGGGCATGAGGGCGATAGAGATGAAGGAGTTGCCGATCACGTAGGCACTGATGGCGGCCGTCGCGATTCGTGCCAGCGCGCTGTTCATGACCGTGAATCCAAGAGCCATCCCGGCTTGCCCGACCGATGCCATGCCTCCGATAGAGATGATCCGCCGGATCAGCGCCCAGTTCGGGCGCAGATGGCGGCGACGAATGTGCAAGCCGAGACGTCCCGAGAAGAGCAGACTGAATCCCACAATCGCGAGGAGGCCTCGAGAGCAGACAGTCGCGACGGCGGCGCCGGCGATCCCCCACGCCGGGAACGGTCCCCAGCCGAAGATGAGCAGGGGATCCAGGACCACGTTGAACAGCACCGAAGCCGCCATGAGGAGCATCGGCGTCACGGTGTCTCCCACTCCGTTCAACAGGGCGGAGACGATGAACGTCGAGAACATGAGGGGCGTTCCCGCGTAGATGATTCGCAAGTAGACCGTACCGGCCTCGATCAGCTCCGCCTCAGGCCCCATCAGGGTGAGGACTGAGCGGGCCGCGAGAATCCCAGCGATCGCCAGGACGACGGACAGCGCGCTTGTGAACGCCAGGACCTGACCGGCCGCTTCGTTCGCTTCTTCTTCTCGCTGTGCCCCCGTGTACTGCGAGACGAGGGCGATCCCGGCGATCGTGATTCCACTTCCGATGGACAGCCCGAGGAAGATCAAAGGCCAAGCGAGACCGACGGCGGCGAGGCTCTCCGCGCTGTGACGCGCGAGCCAGAACCGATCGACGAAGTTGTAGACGGTCTGGAGCAAGTTCGACAGCATTACCGGCCAAGCGAGTCGGATCAGTGACAGGACGATCGGGCCGTGGATGAGACGATCGCTGAGAACTCGTGCGGAACGCGCGGACATGCGGGGGATTGTATCCGATCGTCGAACGGCTCTCCCGCAGATTGTGTGACGCTTTCGAGCGACACGTCGGCGCAGATGTTGACATTTGTCAACAACGGCGATATCGTTCCTCCCTGTGACCAAGGTCCAGTTCAGAGTTCTCTTGCGAGAAGCGCGCGAGCGCAAGTCGCTCAGTCTTCGTTCCCTTGCCAATCGAGTCGGCATCGAGTACAGCCGGTTGGCGAAAATGGAAAGCGGGACGCGGCCGGCGCCGGGGTTGGCGGAGATCCGGCGGCTTGCCGACATCCTCGACCTGGACATGGGCGATCTGCTCGTTGCGGCGGGGACATCGCGCGAGGTGATGGAACACCTTCTCTGGTCGGAACGTCTCCATCCGAACCTCCCCGGTAAGGATCTGCGGGCCTACGTGCCGGAGCGTTCTTCGCTGATCGCCAAGAACGCGTTTCGCGTTCGTGTTTTGACGCGAGATGGAGCTCTTTGCACGGTCACCCTTGGGGGGACAAAGCTCTCCGTCTTCTCGTTCGCTGGTGTGGAGAACCTGTCGATTCACATCCCACCGGAGGCCGTCTTCATTCACCGAGTGGCTCCGGGTCCGGCCTCTTCGGGGAGCGAGAACATTCTTCCAACGCGAGTCAAGAAGGTGCGCCGTTTCGGGCAGATGGCAAACCTGGTTCTGGCCGGAGACGGATTCGAACTGAACACGCTGCACACCGACCGAACGATCGACCGACTGGGGATCTCCGAGGGAGACGCCGTCTTCGCTTCGGTGCAGGCGACGGCGATCCGAACCGAAGCATCCTCAAAGGAGGCGTGATGCACTCAGTTACACGAAGTACCGTTGTTTCCCTAGCGGTCTGCATTCTTGGGGCCGTTCTGGCGTTCGGAGGAAGCGAAGCCAGGGTGACGTTCATCCGTGGCGATGTGTCGAGCACGGTCGTGCTCGAGGGCATCGAGCAGATTGCAGGCACGGTGACGTACCAGGGACCGATGATGAGCCCCGGCGAGGAGAACTGGAAAGCGACGCACAGCTATTCTGGTGCCTCGCTTCGAGGAATCGTTGAGGCTGCCGGCGGGCTCGCCGAGGGCGAGACGCTCGGTGTTGTTGCGCTCGACGGGTGGTACAAGGTCCTTCCTCGAGAGGTTGTCTACGGAGAGACGGCGGCCGGGCGTCCGATTCTCGCGACGTCGGTCGACGACGCGACCTACGACGAGTGGGATGATGCGCCGACGCTCGTCTTCCTGCCTGAGGACGAACGATTCTCCAACGATGACATGCTCGCGGCCTTCGGCCCCGACCTCTCCCACTACTTCGGGGAGTCCCCGTCGACGACGGGATTGATGGTGAAAGGCGTCGCCTACCTCGTGGTCGACTACGACGGCGAGTGGATTCCGTTCCCCGAGGAGGAAGACGCCGAGGCGACGGCTTCGGAGGGGGTCGTCCTGACCTTGGTCAAAGGGGACGAAACGATCGAGTACACCTTGGCCGATTTGGAGGAGCTCGACATCATTACTGGGGAAGGGACGTTCACCAACTCGGCTGGCGTCGACTACACGGCAACCTACACCGGCGTTCCGATGATGACCCTCGTCGGGAACGTCCCATCCGTCTCGACCGTTCGAGTGGCGGCGTCCGATGGATACTCGATGAACTACGCGGTCGAGATGCTCTCCGACGCGAGCGAAGGAATCTGGATTCTCGCCTTCAAGGAGAACGGGGCGTACATGCCGTTCGATCCGGGTCCGCTTCGAGTCGTCCAGGTTGGCGAGAACAACCCGCACTTCACAAGCTCCATCTCGGCGAAGATGGTCACGACGATCGAGGTTCTCGGCACATATGAGGAGTACTCCCTGTTGCTGACCGGAGCGGTTGAACGGCTGTTCGCGCGCGGCGAGCTCGAGTCGGGAATCGGCTGCCCGTGCCACACGTCGACGGTCAACGTGACGAGCAAGGGAGAGACGCATACCTACACCGGTCTTCCACTGTGGCGGCTGATCGCCTACGTCGACGACGAGGCCTTCCCGCTTCCCGAGGACGGGATTCACTACAACGACGAGGATTTCAATGATACCCTGGCTGCGACAGGATATGCGATCGATCTTGTGGCGACGGACGGCTACGCACAGACGGTGACTTCCGATCTGATTGCTCGCGACGACCGGTTCATCGTCGCATTCAAGTCGGACAGCGTTTTCCTCGATCCGTCGAGCGAAGGGTACATGCGTTTCGTTTACGACGACACGGTCGATCTTCCTGAAGACCTTCGGCTGCGGAGCGTAAAATTCCTGAGCGAGATCGTGCTCGACCTCTAGTGCGGGGATGATCACCAGCGAGGGCGGTGGGAACCGATCGAGGCTGGGGCTGCGCGATCTGGTTCTCGTCGCTCTCCTCGCCGCTGTCGGCGGCGTTCTCTCGACGTACGTCGGATACATCGGCAACCTGATCAATCGCCTGTTCGGGGTCCCTTTCGGAGCCGGTCAGCTGATTGCCGGATTGCACATCGTTTGGCCTCTGCTGGCGCGAAGCATCATCGGCCGGTTCGGATCGGGATCATTGACCGGGCTGACCAAAGGATTTGTCGAGTTCCTCTCCGGCGGGACGCACGGTGTAATCATCGTCATCGTCTCGCTCGTCGAGGGGCTCCTCATCGACCTCGGTATGGGCGTTTCGCGGCGGTCGAGCCTCGGGCTGACGATGGTCGTCGGCGCCGTCGCCTCGGCGTCGAACGTCTTCGTCTTCCAGGCGATCTACTTCTCCGGCGTCTCGTTCGGATTCGTGCTGTTGATGGCCGGGTTGTCGCTCGTTTCCGGCGCGACCTTCGGCGGGTATCTAACGTGGGATCTGCGGCGACTCCTTGCCTCGTCGAGGTTGATTCGGAGCGACGAAGGGAAAGCGACCAAACGACGAATCCCTTGGCGGAAGCATGCGGCGACCGTGCTCATCGTGGGGGCAATCCTCGCCGGGGGCGTCTACTACTACGTCGCGGTCTACGAGCCGTTCGCCGATCCCGGAAGCGCAAGAATCGCCGGTTTGGTGAAGAATCCGTACACCTTCGCGTTCGGGGAGTGGGACGGGGAGTCGACGACGGTGACCGCCGAGATGATCGGAAGCGTCACGTACGTTCCGCCGGCCGAGTACACGGGCGTCCTTGTATACGAGATCCTCGCACGAACCGACCCCCGGCCGGACGCGACCGGCCTTCGGGTCATCGCCGACGACGGCTACGAGGTCCGGTTCGACCTCGACCGCGTCATGGATGACGAGGAACTCCTTCTGATCCTCGAAGGGGATCGGCTCCGCCTCGTCGCCGCTGCGTACGATGGTAGCCACTGGGTGAGACGGGTGACGCGCCTTGTCGTCGAATAGGGGCGTGTCGGTCGATCTCGATCGTCTTTCGGTCCGGTTTCCCGATCGTGATCGTCCGGCCGTCGACGAGGTGTCCGAGCGAATCGAGCCGGGCGAGGTAATCGCGATCGCCGGTCCATCCGGATGTGGTAAGACGACCCTCTGCCGTACGCTGGCCGGGTTCGTCCCGTCGCTCCTACACGCCGAGGTTTCGGGGGACGTTCGAATCGACGGGAGATCGATCCTGTCCGGAGATCCAGCTCATCTGTCCCCTAGGGTAGGACTCGTTCAGCAGGATCCGGACGCCCAGGTTTGCACCCTCCGTGTTCGGCAGGAGGTCGCCTTCGGTCCGGAGAATCTCCGCCTTCCGATCGGCGAGGTGAACGCACGAGTCGGTCGGGCATTGCACGTCGTCGGGATCGAAGACCTCGCCGATCGTGACACCACCACCCTCTCCGGCGGGGAGAAGCAACGGCTGGCGATTGCCTCGATCTTGGCGATGAGGCCGGAGGTTCTCTTGCTCGACGAGCCGACGGCGAACCTCGATCCGGAAGGAGCGAAGATGATCTTCGACACACTCGGACGCCTCCGAGAGGAGGGGCGTTCGCTCGTCGTCGTGGAGCATCGACTGGCACCGCTCCTTCCGCTCGAGCCGCGGCTCTGGGTGATGGATGAAGGTCGGATTGTGCTGCGACGGTCGACGCGCCACCATGCAGATCTCGTCGAGCTGGGTCTCCGGTCGAGGTGGGATCGATCATCGCGCAGGGAACGCTGCGAGGTCGTTCGATCGATCGCTCTGCACGATGTGTCCTTCGGATATGGAGCCGTGCCGGTGATCGAGCGGCTCTCCTTCGAAGCGATCTCGGGAGAGATCGTCGGAGTGATCGGACCGAACGGTGGAGGGAAAACGACGCTCCTCCGGCTATTGGCCGGATTGGAAATCCCCCAGGAGGGTTTGGTCGAGCGTCCCCGTGACCTTCGGATCGGGATGGTCTTCCAGCATCCGCACCAGCAGATCTTCGAACGGACGGTTCGGCGGGAATTGGAGATCGACGGGCCACTCGACGACGCGGCGCGTGCCGATCTCCTCGAAGCATCGCACCTGAAAGGGTATGACGACGTTCCTCCCCTTTCGCTCAGCCTCGGCGAACAGCGTAGACTGACCGTGGAAACGGCCCTCCGGACGACTCCAGACCTTCTTCTTCTCGATGAGCCGTTCATTGGGCAAGATCGGCGAAACGTCGCGTGGATGATCGGTCGACTGACGGCGGCCCGGGACCGAGGGGCGGCGATCGTCCTCGTTTCGCACGACGTCCCCCTCCTCGAAGGCCTCTGCGATCGAATTCTCTTCTTGGGACGGTCGGCGTTGAACGGTGCCCCGAACGAGGTCTTTTCCGCATTGCGCGATCTCGGGAAACGGGCGTTCACACCCGAGTACTGGGACAACCCTGAGTTCGGAGATCTCGAGTGATTCGTGGGGCGGGATATCGGGCCGGGACGGCAGGCCTCCACACGGTCGGCCCGATCGGGAACCTTCTGTTGCTCGCAGCGTTGCTCACCGTGGGCCTCGCGCCGACGGGGATCGCACTCAAGACGGGAACCCTCGGCCTGATCTTCGCGCTCGGGGCGATCTCCGATGCGTCTCCGCTGACCTTCCTCGGAAGCCTTCGCTTCGTTCTGGCCTTCGCAGCGATCTTGTTCGTCGCGCAGGTTCTCTCGATCCGTGAAGGGGCGATCGTGTTCACGATCGGCCTGCCGATCACGGTCGAGGGTCTTCGGTCGGGGGCCGAGATGGCCCTGCGATTTCTCGTCATCCTGTCGTCGAGCTTCCTTTTCGTGACCGTCACTGATCCGGATCGGCTCGCCGGGATCATCTTGCGCACTGGAGTTTCCTATCGGTACGGGTACGTTCCAATCCTGGCCCTCCGGTTCGTTCCGTTCTTCCGGTCCGAGCTGAGAACGGTTCGGGAAGCGCAGCGGATCCGAGGGATCCGAACCTCTGTTCGAAGTCTGTCCGGAATCCGTCGGGCGGTTCGCTTCACGTTCGTCCCGGTTCTGGTCGCAGGACTGATGCGGGTCGATTCGATCACGATGTCGATGAAAGGGAGGGCCTTCGGTCTTCACCGAACTCGGACGAACGCGTCGCCTATCTCGTGGACGAGGGGAGATTGGGCGGCCGCCTTCGGTTGCGGCGGGTTGATTGCCGTCGTCTGGATCGCATGGAGGTATGCATGGCCGTAGAGCGCAATTCTCGAGGTGGACGGATTCGGAAGATCTATCTCGTGGCGTGGCTTCTAGCGATTGTGGCGATGGTCCTCGTGGCCATCGTTCAGATCGCGACCGGTCCGTGCAGTCCGTCCATCACGATCATCGACGTCGAGGGGCACACACGATCGGTCAGCCTTGAGTCAATCGAGCGAATGCCGTCGATAACTCGGCACGGGGTGTACCAGAACCAGTACGGAAACTGGCGGGACGAAGGAATCTACACGGGCGTTCTCCTGATCGAATTGATCGGTCGGGGAAGAGACTACGAGATTGCGTACGTCGTTGCAGAGGACGGCTACGAGGTGACGATCGATCGGACACGCCTCGAGGATCCGGACTTCCCGGTCGTCCTCGCTTACGCTCTCGACGGCGTTTCGGTGCCGACGTGGGACGATGGGTTCCGGATTGCGATTCTGCCGGAGGACGGGGACGTCGGGAACGAGGAGTACGGGGTCGAATCGGCCGGGAGCTACTGGGTGAAGAACGTGGTGCGAATCGCTCTCCTGTCGTTCGGCGTCGGTTGTTGCTCCTCGAGCGCGCGGTGACCCGAGTCGAGTCGCCGCCCGATCGGCCGTGCGAGCGGAGTCCGAAGAGCGTCGGAAGCCGGTGCCTCCTCTTGGACGAGAGTCGGACGCGGCCCGTTCCCGGCGCCTGCAGCGTACGTCGCTGCTACGGGGTCACGAGGATCGGCAGGAGGAGACCCTTCCCTTCCCCGTAGATGATCAGGAACGAGTACGCGCCGAGGGACAGGTCTCCGGTACCGATGTCGAGGACGTACTCGTCCGTACCTTCGTGCTGGCCGGCGAACGAGAGCCGGGTCGGATCGATCGCTCCGCCCTGGCCGGCGAAGCCGGGCCGGGTGACGTGGATCCAGGGCCAACCGGTCTCTCGCCGGTCTTGCCTCGATAGAGCGAACCGAAGCTGAGGCGTCTCTCCTCGCTTCACGGCCATCGGATCGATCTCCGTGTGCTCTGTAATCCAATCCAGAACGGGTGAGTTCTGGCCTGCGGGGGTCGCGCGCAACGGGCGTCCGAAGGCGTCTTCTCCTCCCGCGACGATCCCGAGGTTCGTGTGCCAATTCGTCGACACATCCGGACGGAGCGGGTCGATTCGCTCCATCGTCCCGAAGGTCGTTGCGCTCCCTGCGACCCATCCGAACCGTCCGAGGTTCGATGCGTTTGCGGTGTCGACGACCTCGCCCGATTCGTCGATCAGCATCACGATGTCGCCGCCGTCTGAGAGCTCGAGTCGAAGTGGCGTCGTCTCATCGTAGACGAAGTCAGCTTTGCGATCGGTGATTGTGTCGTCGGTCCTCCGCTCGAGCGTGTAGTACCCGGGCTCCTGTCGGCTCGACTGCCCGGCGATCGTCCAAACGAGCCCGCCGGACGATCGCTCTTCGATGCGAATCGAAGGGCTCTCCGTCGTCGCTAACACGCCACAGGCCGCCGTCTCGGCCCCCTCGAGGAGACCGGCCAGTTCGATCGTCTTCCAGATCTGATCCTCGGACGTTGTCGGATGGGTCGGCCGCCAACGGAGCGTCCACCCGCTCAGATCGACGGGAGACGTCCCGAGGTTGCGCAGCTCGATCCACTCGTCACGCGGGTCGGCCGACGTTCCCGCCCAGGCGATCTCACTGATGATCACTCGCCCTTCGCACGAGGCGGCGTCTGTCGCACCACCGCGACCGCCCGCGAGAATGCCGACGGTGACGGTCGCTTCATCGAAGGCTCCCCGGCCGTCCGAGATCCTGTACGTGAGTCTGTCGGTTCCGATGTAATCCGGATCCGGCGTGTAGACGAGTGTGCCGCCGTCGATCCGCACGGTTCCGTGCTCCGGGAGGGACGTCGATGCGATGGAGATGGAATCGCCGTCTGGGTCTTCGTCGTTTGCCAGTACTGGAATGGAGATCGTTCCGTTCTGCTCGGTCGTTCCGCTGTCGTCCTGCGCGACCGGAGGATCGTTGACTCCCGCGACGGCAACGAAGACGGTCGCCGCGTCGCCGCCGCCGTTCCCGTCGGAGATGGTATAGACGAACCGGTCAACCCCGTTGAATCCGGAGTCCGGGCTGTACTCGATTTCCGTTCCGAGGTTGACGACCGTTCCGTGCTCCGCGCCTGCGATCGACCGGACGATGAGTGAATCGCCGTCCGAGTCCTCGTCATTCAGTAAGACGGGCACGATCACTGCGGCGCCTTCGTCCGTGCTCGCCGTGTCGTCGCGGGCGATCGGCGGATCGTTGACCGCGGCGACGGACACGGTGACGGTCGCTGAGTCGGTCCCTCCGTTCCCGTCGGAGACGGTGTAGGAGAACGTATCGGTCCCCTGGAAGCCATCGTTCGGGATGTAGGAGACGCTCGTCCTCGTGTTGAGGACCGACCCGTTCGCAGGCTGAGTGAACGTCTCCACGAGAAGGAAATCTCCGTCCGGATCGCTGTCGTTCTCGAGAACGGAAATGGTGACGAGTCTCCCCTCATCGGTCGACGCCGCGTCGTCCTGAGCGATCGGTCGGTCGTTGAACGCTACGACAGTGATCGTCACCCGGGCCGTGTCGCTGCCACCTTGGCCGTCGGTCACCGTATAGGAGAAGGAGTCGATCCCGCTGAACTGGGGATACGGCGTGTAGAGAATCGAGGATCCGCGGTTGGCGACGGTCCCGTTCGTCGCGTGGGTGACCGATTGGATGGCGAGCGGATCTCCGTCCGGATCTTCGTCGTTCGCCAGGACGTCGACCGCGATCGGAGAGTTCTTGACGGTCGTTCGGTTGTCGTTCTGGGCGATTGGCGGGTCGTTTACGGCCAGAACGGTCAGGGTGACGGTGGCGGTATCGGTCCCCCCGTGTCCGTCGGAGACGGTGTACGTGAACGAGTCGGTCCCGGCGTAGTTCGGGGACGGCGTATAGACGATGCTCGTCGCGCTCGGGACGGCCGCCCCGTGGCTCGGCTGGGTCACCGACTGAATCGTCAGACGGTCTTCGTCCGGATCGCTGTCGTTCGAGAGAACGGGGATCGCCAGTGGGGTGTCCTCGTTGGTCGTTGACGCGTCGTCGATGGCGAGCGGCGGATCATCGCACATTACGTCGATCGTCACCGCCGCTTCGTTCGAGGTCGCTCCGTCGTCGTCGACGACCGTGTAGCGGAAGCTGTCGAGTCCGCAGGCGCCGGGATTGGGGGTGTACGTAACCACGCCCGATGTCGCATGAACGCTCAGTTCGCCAATCCGTGTCGGCGTCGTGATGGTGATGGATGCGGCGTCGATCGCCCCGTCGCCGTCTTCGTCGTTGGCCAGGACGTTGACTCCGATCGACGTGTTCTCGTCCGTCGATGCGGCGTCGTCTTCGGCGCGCGGAGGAAGGTTACAGACCACGTCGATCGTCACCATCGCTTCGGCGGAGACGGCGCCGTCGAAGTTGGACACCTCATAGGTGAACCGATCGCTTCCGCAGTATCCGGGGTCGGGCGTGTAGGTGGCGACGCCGGTTCCGGGATCGACATCGAGGGTCCCCTCCCTCGGAAAGTCAACGATCGTCACGGTCGTCGGATCGATCGACCCGTCGGGATCGGTGTCGTTGGCCGTGAGATCGATGTTGACGAAGTCGTTCTCGTCGGTCGTTGCGGCGTCATCCTCCGCAATCGGTGGATCGTTGATCGGGAGGATCGCGATCGAAACCGTCGCCGAATCGGTCCGGCCGTCACTGTCCTGAATGGTGTACGAGTAGGCGTCGAGTCCGTCGAAATCTCGGTCGGGGGTGTAAGTGATCGTTCCATCGGCGTTCTGTTCCGTCCGTCCATGTGCTCCGTCAGTGACGCGGATGATCGACGTCGGCGGCAGGCCGAGGAGGTCGTTCGACAGGACGGCTGTGGTGACAGCCGTCTCTTCGTCCGTCACTTCTTCGTCGTCGAACGCCTCGAGCGGCATCGACACCGGATAACGGGTGAGTTGATCGCCGGTGCACTTCGACGCCGGCCCGTAATCGGCGCACGTACCGTCCTGGCACCTCGACACGGGGTCGAGCTTGTTGTCGACCGACCACATCACGGTGATGTTCTCGAGGGTCAAGGAGCTTCCGCAGGTGAGGGAGACCGTTCCAAGATACACGTCGGGGTACGTTCCCTTGGAGTGGACGTTGAACGCCTCGCTGATCAGATCCTTCACCGCGAGTCTCCCGTCGACGTAGACGTCGGCGACGAATCTGACGCAGTACGTTCGATTTCGATTGAAATGAAGGGACGCCCAGAGCATCGCCTCGACGGGTCCTCCCGCGCTGCACGATCCGAGGATCTCGGCGGTCACACCGATCAGTTCGACGTCCTTCGCGGTGCATCCGGTGTTGCAGCGCGGCCAGCTCTGTCCGACGCCGGAGAGCGAAGAGAGCACGACGAGGCTCAACGCGAGAGCCGCCAGTCTTCGTAGATTCCGGCGAATCACCCGCTCGGTGGGCATTCGTTCGCTGCCTCCCAACATGTCTCCCTCCCAAACGATCTTCTTGAGGTTGGCAGCCCAGCCGCCTTCCAGGGACCCGCGTCGTTTGTGCGAAGCGCCTACGAGTCCGCGGAGGTCTGTGGCTTTGCGTCCCACTCTCGCGAGGGGTTTGCCTTTCACAGCCCGTGAACCGATCTTTCCCGCACCGCATGTCTCGGCAGTGCGACAGAGATTGCTCCTCGTCGTTGGGCGCCCTAGCCCTTTCGTTGTCCTCGTATCTAGGTGATCGATGCTCGATTGTATCATCGCGCGAGCTGCAGGGGCGACCTCATCGAGATCCGAAGGTTTCCGTAGTCATCGCACGAGGTGGTCGGTCGACGATGAGGATGCGATCTCTGTCCATCCCAACGGGGAAGTCTGACCTGTCCACGCACACGGAGGACGTGGAGAGTATGTCGTTGGCGCCAACGCAGAGACTGCAAAGGAGACCGGCATGTACCGCAGTTCGGCACGGAAGTTCGTCCAAGGGGTGCTGAGCCTCCTCGATGAGGGACGCGATATCTCCTTCGAGCAAGCGGCCGACCTGAAGGAGTTCACGATCGAGAAGGTTCTCGACATGTTGCGCGTCGACAAGGCATTGCAGATACGGGATGGCATGCCGTCGGAGGATTGGGATGAGATCATGGCGTACGTCGGTCGCTACACGACGGCCCACGGTCCCCAGGCTCTCCACTTCTACGACGCGACGATCGAGCGGAGCTTCCTCTGTTGGCTTGCGTCGATCGGGGTCGAGTTGCTGATGGACTTGTAGAGTGACGGTGTCGCGCAGTTCGTCACAGCGCGACGAGGAAGGACCCGTGCCAACGGGTGGTATGGGACCTTCCGCCTTTGGCGTGATGTGACTGGGTCCGACCGGCAGGAGGTCGAGTCTTGGAGGAGAGAAGACGTGATCGGAATGCAATGGATGGGACGGACGTGGGGGATGTGGATGCGGGGGGCCGTGCGCGCCTGACGGAGCTCATCCGCAACGCGAGCAACGGGATCTACCAGTGCACAGAGGAAGGGGAATTCCTCACGGTGAATCAGGCCCTCGCGAAGATGCTCGGCTACGACAGCGAAGCCGACCTCTGTGGTTCGAATCTGTCGGAGCATTACGCTTCGGCGAGAGACGCCATCCTCATCGATCGACGGCTGAGGGATCAGGAGCGCGTTTCCGGGTTGGAGCTCACGCTGAAGGGGAAGGACGGTCCGCTTGTCGATGCGATTCTGAATGCACGAGCCGTTCGCGACGAAGTCGGATCGGTCGTCTATCACGAGGGGATCCTGACCGACATCTCCCATCTCAAACGTCAGGAAGAGCAGCTGCTGCATCTGGCGACGCACGATCCGCTCACCGGATTGCACAATCGAAGAGAGTTCAGTGCGATACTCGAGCGGCACCTCGCGAGGGCCAAGCGGTACTCGGGTCGCGGTGCGCTCCTTTGGATGGATCTCGACGGGTTCAAGGAGATCAACGACGGACTCGGCCACAAGGTCGGGGATGAACTCCTCGCCAGTCTCGCGCATCGAATGAAGGCGACGGTTCGGGAGTCGGACGTTCTTGCGAGGCTCGGAGGGGACGAGTTCGCCATCCTCTATCCGAACGTCAACGCTACGCAAGCGCAGATCGCGGCAGGCAGGCTTCTCGACGCGATCCGACAGCACACGGCGGTCATCCAAGGGCAGTCGATCCGGACGACGGCGAGCATGGGCGTCGTCCTCTTTCCGGAACATGGGACAGGCGCGACGGAGCTTCTGATGGAAGCGGACATGGCGATGTATCGGGCGAAGGAACAGGGGAGGAACCGATTCTGCGTCTACACGCCGGACGAAGGACCGTTGGAAGCGTCCGAGCGCCGGATCGACTGGCTCCGTATGCTCCGCGAAGCATTGGAGACGGATGGATTCATCCTCTATGCACAGCCGATCATCGATCTGGCGACAAAGGAGATCGTCCGTTACGAGATTCTGATCCGTCTTCTCGACAAGGACGGCGGAGTGATTCCGCCGGGGGCCTTCCTCGACGTCGCCGACCAGTTCGGCCTGAGCGGGGACATCGATCGGTGGGTGCTGTCGCAGGTGACGAAGATCCTGGTCGATGACGCACTCGACGGGAAGGGTCTCTCGTTCGCGATCAACCTCTCTCCCCGATCGATGACCGATCGGGAGTTCCTCGCGCTGATCAGTGAGATGCCGACCCTCGACGTGATCGGGCCGGTTCGGCTCGTCATGGAGATCACCGAAACGGCGGCGATCTACAATATCCACGTGGCAAAGGACTTCCTGAGGACCCTGAGACGGCAGGGGTACGAGTTCGCCCTCGACGATTTCGGGATGGGTTTCTCTTCCTTCTATCAGTTGAAGAACCTCGACATCGACTACCTGAAGATCGATGGAAGTTTCGTTCGTAACTTGTCGAAGGATCCGGTCGATCGTCACCTCGTGCTGGCGATGGTCCATCTGGCGCGGAGCCTGGGAAAGAGGACGATCGCCGAGTTCGTTGAGGATGCGCAAACACTCGAGTTCCTTCGATCGATCGGCGTCGATTGCGCCCAAGGCTTTCACATCGGACGCCCTCGCCCGCTCGACGAGATCCTCAGCGAGATTCGTTCGACGGCCTGACGCGGCGTGGCGTGCCTCTCCGCCATCTCTGGACGGCGAGTGAGCGGCTGTGCTAGAGTGGGGAAATGAAACGGCGTTCACGCTGGGTCTGGCTTGCCGCGCTCGGGGGGGCGGTCGTCGTCGGCCTCCTCGCCGCCTTTGGCGTCATCTTTTCGGCCGGACTTCCGACCGGTGCAATCGTTGTCCCACGGGACTTTCCGACACTCGAGGAGGCCCTGAAGTCGGTCTCCGTCGGCGGAACCATCGTTCTTCGGCGCGATCCCGAGGCGTATCAAGGTCCTTTCCTGCTCGACGTTCCAGGCTTGGCGCTCCTCGGTACACGGGGCGTTGTGCTGACGGGAACTGACGGAGAGCCGGCCGTTACGGTCGAAGCCGACGGGGTGACCATTCGGGGGGTCGAGATTGCGGCGGTCGGCGTCGGACTTCGCGTGGAAGGGATGGAGTGTCGTGTCGAAGACGTCGTCGTGCGTTCCGATTCGATCGGCGTTCAACTGGCTGGGGCGAGACGGTCTGTCCTCGAGCGACTCGAGCTCATCGGGGGGCGTGTCGGTGTTGAACTCATTTCCTCGGGGGGGAATCGCCTCGTCGATCTGACGATCGCGGGAGCGACCGAGGCCGGGTTGAGGCTCCTTCAATCACGGGAGAACGTCTGCGAGTGGTTCTCGGTCTCCGGCGCCGACGTCGGCCTTTCGCTCGATCAAGAGTCGTCCGGCAACCTCCTGCAAGCGGGGTCGATCAGCGACGCGGCGGAGTGCGCGATCAGGATTCATACTTCCAGCAACAACGTGCTCTCCGATTGCCGTGTGGAGGATGCCGGGATCGGTCTCGTCCTTGAGGCGGTCACCGGGAACACGGTACGCCGTTGCACAGTCGAGCGATTGGCGACCGTCGGAATCTCACTGCGACAATCGGCGCAGAACCGCATCGAGGATTGCGAGGTCCTCGAAGCAGGTGAGGTTGGCCTTCTCTCGACGCAGAGCGTCGAGAACACGATCGCCCATTGCACGATCGAGGGGAGCGACGGAGAGGCGATCGATCTCGAATCGAGCGATCGGAATCTCATCTTGGGAGCCCGAGTCGAACGGAACGAGATCGGAATCTCGATCGACGGCTCGAACAACCGCATCATGAGGAACCACGTGACGGACAGCGGCCTCGTCGGGGTTCTCGTCACGGGCGGGCGGGAGAACCGCCTCCTGGACAACGAGGTCCGCGGGGGGGAGTTCGGCATCATGATCGTCGAATCGATCGGAGGGGTCGTTCTGCGGAACCGACTCGCCGATCAGACCGCCTGCTCGGTTGCAGTGGTCAACGGAAGCCGGAACGGCGTGGTCGCCGAGAATCGGATCGACGAGAGCGCCGTCGGTCTCCTGGTCGACGGCGTCGGTCGAACCGACTTCCTGAACAACGAGCTGTTCGGCAACGCGACCGGGCTTCTCCTGTTGCCGTCCTCAGCGGGAGTCTGGATCGAAGGGAACGTCTTCCGGCGAAGTGGGATCGGCCTGCGATCGGTCGAGGTGGACGAGGAGATTGCAGCAGATCTGTCGGCCGTCGGTGTGGGGGCGTACGCGATCGAGGAATCGTCGCCTGCAGTGATTGTGAACAACAGCTTCTCCGGATCCGGCGTCGCAGATCTGGTGAATCATGCTTCGTCTACCCTCTTCGCCGGCGGGAATTGGTGGAACGGCGAACCGGGCGGCGCGGTCGTCGCGGGCGACGTTCGCCTCGAGGAGTCGGGGTGGAGGGGAACGGTCGCCGTCGGAACGGGCGAAGGGACGGCGCATCTCCTCCTCGGGCGAATTCTGCAGTACGTTCTCGAGTCGGCCGGGTATCGGGTGATCGATCTGATCGGGCTCGGAAGTACCGCACGCGCCGCCGAGGCGCTTCGGGCGCGTGATGTCGACCTGATCTGGTGGGGGACCGGTTCGGACCTGGAAGCGATTCTCGAGGAGACCGGAGCCGTCGCCGTCTCGATTCCTGTGGTCGAGGGTTGGACGGTCATTGCCTCATCCGGTATCGCCGAAAGGTTGCCGTCCATGACGCTCTCTTCCCTCGCCGCCGTTGTCGACGAGACGGGCGAGAAGCTCCGCATTGCCGTTCTGGAGGCATTGGGAGAGAGGAACCTTTCGGGCTTCCTGGTCACCTACGGATTGGCCGAGTCGATCGCCGGGATCACGTGGGCCGAAACGATGAGCGAGACGGAGACGATGGCCAAGCTCGGCGCGGTCGATCTGGCGATCGTCAGGAACTTGGAGGAGACGCTCACGTTCTCGGGGTTCACTCCCATGGTCGATGACTTGGAGGCCTTCGACTCGGAGCATCTGGCCGTCGTCTTGCAGGACGAGCTACGCGCTCGGCATCCGGACGTCGAGAGAATCGTGAGATCCGGGCTGACCGAGCTGACGACCGAGGAGATTCATAGCATGATCAGCCGGGTCCGGCTGTTGGATCGCGACCCGGCCGATGTCGCCCTGGAGTTTGTCGAAGGGATGGGCTCCGGCGAATAGCACAAAGGAGATCGAATGGATGCGAGCAAGGCGGAGACGGTGAAGCACGGTCCCTCTTGGCCGTTGCGCTTCCGCTCCTGGTTCCGGTACGGAACGAGTCTACGAGCGAAGCTCCTGGTGCTCGTTCTGACGATGGTGATTCTCGTCGTGGGGGCTCTGTACGCATTCTCCTTCCTCTCCCTGCGAACGTCGATCACGGCAATCTACGAGCAGCGGGCGCGAAGCGTCGCGTCGGTGATCTCGAAATCGATTCAGGAGAAGGATTACATCCTGTACTACTCGGAGGAGATCAACAAGGACATCGACCGGCTCCTCGAGCGATACGAGTCAGTCGTCGGGATCACGACGATCGGCGTCAGTGCCCGCGGATTCTTGGCCGTGGCGAGCACGGACCCGACGAGGGTCGGCGTCCTGTCGACCGAGGACGAGGAGGCGTTCTTCCAGACACTTCGCGGGGTCGAACTGGAGCCGATCGACGCCGGCGGCGCGGAGTATCTTCGTGCATACCACCCGATCTTCTCTGGCGCTGACCTGATCGGTGTTGTCGCTGTCGACATGTCTCTCGAGGAGCAAGCACGGTTCGTTTCAACCTTGTCGCGCCGGTTCGCCGTGGCGACGATCGTCGGGACGATCCTACTGGGAGCGACCCTCATCTTCGTGCTGCGTGGCCTTGTCACTCGCCCCGTCGAGAGGCTGGCTGGCGCGGTCGACTCGGTCTCGCATCGGGAATACGACGTCGAGGTTCCGGTCGCCTTCCGGCGGATTCCCGGGACGTCTCAGCGTGACGAAGTGATGCAGTTGATCGACGGATTCAACTTGATGACCAAGGTGATCTACTCGCACGAACAGGAACTGAAGAAGCTCGTCGTTCTCGACGAACTGACCGGTGCCTATACGCTCGACCATCTGCGAGACGAGCTCGACCGAGAGCTCTCGAAGACCCGGCGGTACAAGCATCCGACCTCGCTTCTGATCATCGACCTCGAGGGGCTCGAAGTGCGGACAGACGACGAGAGGGATCGGGCCCTCATTCGGACGGCCGGCTTCCTCGTCGGGAACCTGCGCAACGTCGACGTGCTCTATCGAGTCGGCGAGGTTCGATTCACCTCGATGCTTCCGGAGACGCCGCCGGACGGGGCGGCCGTCGCGTCCGAGCGGCTTCGGGGGCTCGTGGCGGACGTGACGTCGCAGCTCGACTTTCCTGTGAAGGTGACGATCGCCCACATCGGCTGGAGTGAGGAGGGTGCACCGGAGGTCGATGATGTGATCGCGCGCGTGATCGGCCCACTCGGGAACCTGAGTGCATGACGGTTCGTCGGGCTCTCTTCGTCACGGAAGTCGCGGTAGTTGTCGCATGTCTCGCCGTTGTCGGGCAGGCGGCTGACGAGTGGATCTCCGAAATCGAGATCGTGGGATTGAGCCCGTTCGAGGTCTCGTTTCGTTTCACCAACGGGCAGAGTGTCGCGCTGCAGCACATCGCCGGAACGGCGACGCTGATGGATGAACGCGGCCAGCCGATCGAGCGGATGTCGATCGCACCATTCTCGGCAGGGCCTGGAGATTCAATGACCGTTCATCTGGCGAGCCGATGGGAGTTCCAGCAGGTCGGTGTTCATCTTCTCGAGGTGGCGCTCGACATCGGCGGTTCGTCGCTCGTCTCCGACTTCCTCCGGTTCGAGATCCTTCCGATTCGCCTTCCTCTCGCCCCGGAGCCGGAGCACTCGGTTCCGTACGTCGTCTATCAGCAGCCGGTCAGTTGGGGGCTGACCCGCGTTCAGGCACCCGATGCGTGGGAGACGTCGCACGGGAGCGAAGACGTGGTCGTTGCGGTCATCGACTCGGGGATCGATTGGAGCGTGTCACAGCTTGCCGACAGCCAGTGGGTGAATCCGGGGGAGATTCCCGGGAACGGGATCGACGATGATCGGAACGGATACGTCGACGACGTTCACGGCTGGGATTTCCGAGATGGAGACAACGATTCGACGGTCGGATCCAGTCTTCACGCGCACGGGACGATCGTCGCATCGATCATCGGTGCCCGGCCGGGGGAGCTGCCGATCGTCGGCGTTGCGCCGGGAGTTCGGATCATGGACGTTCGGTTCCTCGATTCGTCGAACAGCTTCCGGGCATCCGATTGGGAAGCGTTCGTCGACGCGATCGACTACGCGGTCGACAATGGAGCCCGGATCATCAACATGAGCATCTACGCCAACGGGACGCCGCCGCGTGACTTCGAGCGAGCGCTTCAGCGGGCGGTCGCCCGCGGGGTCATCGTCGTCGGCATCGCGGGGAATCTGGGAGATGATCGGGTGATGTTCCCCGGCAAATACGACTCGGTTCTCGCGGTGTCGGCCACAACCGACAACGACCTCCTGGCCGGCTTCAGCAACCGTGGTCCGGAAGTGTCGTTGTGCGCTCCCGGACAGTCGATCACGTCGCTGTCCAAAGGGGGTCGGGCGACGACCCAGTCAGGGACCTCCTTCGCGGCGCCTCACGTGACGGGGGTCCTCGCCCTGATCCTCTCGGCCGCTCCTCATCTGTCGGCGGCCGAGGCGGTGGCGATCCTCGAGCAGACCGCCGAAGATCTTGGACCGCGGGGAAGGGACGCGATGTACGGGCACGGCTTGGTCGACGCGCGGGCGGCGGTTCTTCTCGCGATCCGTCGCTAGTTTGGTACGAGCACGCGCGTCCGTCGACGCCGGCGATCCGGTCTGCCTAGGAAAGACCGAGCAGGTCATCGATCCGAGCGCGATCGAACCCGACGATGATCTGTCCGTCGATGTCAATCACGGGAACGCCCATTTGGCCGCTCTTTTCGACCATCTCACGGGCCCGACTCGGGTCGGCGCTCACGTCGACGTCTTCGAACGTGACGCCGTTCGCCTCCAGGTGCTGCTTTGTGACCTGACACCACGAGCAAGACGGGGCTGAGTAGACGATCACTGTGTGTTCCACGTGCCATCCTCCTTCATGAGGCATTCGAAGACGATCCGCAGCTCCTCGTTCAAACGATAGCATCGGCGAGCTCCGATTCTCTCCTTGATCAGAACGCCGGCACGCTCCAACTTGGCCAGGTGGTACGAGACCGCCGGCTGACTCAACTCGAGGTCCCTGAGGATCTCCTGGCACTCGAGCTTGCCTCTGGCAAGGAGTTGGACGATCCGCAGTCTCGGTTCGCTCGCCAGGGCCGAGAAGACCTCGGCCCACCTCGTTGTCGCGTCCGAATACACCATCCGTTTCTCCGCGATTCATGTCTCAATCTCGAGTCCGGCGGATCGATCGTGCCTGCCCGCAAGATTCGAACTCAGAATCGCGACGAGGATACCGGGAAGTTCGAGAGTTGTCAAACATCTAAATGTTTGGATATCCTTCGGGCGAAGGAGGTCATGATGGTGACCGTATCGTTCGATGGCGGGATGCGCTTCGTAGGGCACAGTGACAATGGCCACGTCGTTGCGATGGACGCTTCGGTGAAGGGCGGGGGCGACGGGAGTGCGCCGACGCCGATCGACGTCTTGCTCTCCTCACTCGGCGGATGCAGCGGGATGGACGCCGTCTCGATCTTGAGGAAGATGAAGACGGAGCCCGAGACGCTTCGAATCGAGATCGACGGAGAGCGAACGGAGGATCATCCGAAGTCGTTCACGAAAATCCATTTGGTCTACGTCGTCTCCGGAGACGTCCCGGAGGCCAACCTCAAGAAGGCGATCGATCTCTCACTCTCCAAGTACTGCCCGGTGGCGAACATGCTTGGCGGGGTTGCCGAGATCACGTCGGACGTCCGGATCGAGTCTGACTAGGGCCGGAGGAGTGGGCCGGCTCGTTCGAACACGTGATCTCTAGAGTTGCGGGCGATGAGGCCGGAATGATTCCTGAATCTAACCGCTCGCCGCCTTCTCGAGGATCCGGGCGATGTCGATGTTCGTTCGAACGTGCTCGATCGCTCGGTCCAAGGTCGGACCGGGTCGGATCCAGACTCGGTCGAGCATGTCGGCACATAGCGTGGCGGTCACCAGCGTGTTCAGCCCGGCGAGGACGACCGGAACATCGAGTTCGTTCGCACGATCGACGATTTCGCGCGACGGACGCTGGTTTCCTGTGAGGATCAGACAGCGAAGTCCGGGGACGTCGAGTGCAGCGGAGAGGATCTCGGACCGATCGCCCCCGGTGATGACGCCGAAATCTGGCGTCCGGCGAAGACCGCGCATCGTCGCTTCGATCCCGAGCGCGCCGACGACGAAATGGCGAACCTCTCGGCCGAGTCCGCGACCCGTCAGTACTCTCCCCCCGAGGCGCTTGGCGATTTCGTCGGCAACGACGGAGCGGAGTTTCGGATCGTACGGGATCATTCCGAGGACCTCGGCCCCTCGATCGGCCAGGAACGGAACGAGAACCTCCTCCACCGTCATCAGGGATCGATCGACCGGAACGTCCTTCAGAACGACCCCCAACACGCGAGGACCATCCTCGAGGAGCCGAAGACCGCAGAGAATCCGATCAATCGTCTCTTCCCCGTCGTAATGCGACATCAGCAGGATGTTCGTCGAGAGAAGATCGGCGAGATCGAGGTCGCTCAGTCCGGCGCTGACGCCGAGGCCGAGATGGTTGCGGCCTTCGATGATCGCGACATCGCGCCCGTTCGTGATGCGAGCAAAGGCCGTCGAGATTCGTTCTCTGAAGCCGCGGTCGCCGGACTCGATCGCCTCTCGCAACAGAGGACCTTCGAGTGGGACCGGAGCGATGTCGTGCACGTCGTCGTCGAGGGAGAGGAGCGAGCGAATGGCGTTCGCGTCGCGGTCGATCGGCTCGCCGGTTTCGTAGGAAACCTCGAAGCTGATCGGTTTCATGTACGCGACGCGCGAACCCTGTTCGAGCAGCGCGCGCCCGAGGGACAGACAGAGCAGGCTCTTCCCCGAGTGCTTCTCGGTCGAGACGACTTGGATTCGCTTCATCTGCCGGTCGGTCCTCCTTCACGTACTGGCGCGCGCTGTTTCGTGCCATGGTAGTGGGAACCCTTCGGAGGCACAATCCGACTGCACACAAGATCCACACCGAACCAACGATTCGTGTTCACACGGACGTGCAGACTTACTTGTGGCGAATCCTATGGTGGAATCAGTCGATCGAACGGTGGGTAACACGATTATTGAATTGCCTTCCCTTCGGTATAATGGGTGGGCGATGAAGAGAATCCTGGTTGTCGACGACGAGGAGATGATCGTTCGAACGGTCAAGGCCTACCTCGATCGGGAGGGGTTCAAGACCTACACGGCGTTCGATGGTGACGCCGCCCTTCAAGCGTTCGACGAGAAGGGGCCCGACCTGATCGTCCTCGACCTGATGCTTCCGAAGAAGAGCGGAATCGAGGTGACCCGGGCGATCCGGAGCAAGTCCTCAGTTCCGATCATCATGCTGACGGCGAAGGCGGCGGAGGCCGACCGCGTCGTCGGGCTCGAGCTCGGGGCGGACGACTACGTCGTCAAGCCGTTCAGTCCGCGTGAACTCGTCGCACGGATTCGGGCCGTCCTCCGGCGATACGAGGGCGATCGCGGGGAGGTCGAGCGAATCGTCGTCGGAGACGTCGAGATCGACCTGAAGACGCGCGAGTTGACCGTCGGCGGTCGCGGCGTCGAGCTCACACCGACCGAATTCGATCTGCTCGCCTACCTCGCTCGGCATCCCGGCCAGGTCTTCACGAGACTCCAGCTCCTCCGCGAGGTCCAGGGCTACACCTACGATTCATTCGCGCGGACGATCGATACGCACGTCAAGAATCTTCGGCGGAAGATCGAGGAGGATCCGAAGTCGCCGCGCTACATCCTGACCGTTCACGGCGTCGGCTACCGGTTCGCTCGCGAACCCTAGGCGATGAAGCGACAGATTCCCCTCTCGCTGAAGCTCGCGCTCTCCTTCACCGTCATCATTCTCCTCTCCGTCGGGCTGGTCTATCTGCTGACGGCGACCTCGATCACACGGCGGTTCGACGAGTATCGGCAGAAAAACCGTGAGATCTTCGGACTGTCGCTCAGCTCGCAGCTTGCCTGGTACTACGAGGAATTCGGGACTTGGAAAGGGGTCTACAACCTCCTACACCGCGAGGTGAAAATCACCATCGGCGATCAGATCTACACGGGACAGGTGTTGACCGTGGAAGGACGGTTCTGGCTCGCCAACGAGGAAGGCGACATCTTCCTCACGACCGAGCCGAGCGGGATCGATCGCTCGTTGACCGAACAGGAGATGGAGACGGGAATACCCATCGTCGTCGACGGCGAGCGCGTCGGCACGCTCATCGTCGGAGAGGCGGGGGCCAACCTCGATCCGCGGGAAGCGGAATTCCTCACCTCGGCAAAGCAGTCGGCGATGCTCGGAGGGGGCATCGCGATCGCCCTCGCCATGCTCCTGTCGGTCTTTCTGATCCTCCAGATCCTGTCGCCGCTGAAGAAGCTCTCGCGGGCGACCGAGCGGATCGCCCACGGTGATCTCCCGGAGTCGGTCCGGCTTCGGTCTCGGGACGAGTTCGGCCGACTCGGCGAATCGTTCGACCAGATGGTCGCAAACCTGCGCCGCTCGGAGTCGCTCCGCCAGATGATGACCGCCGACATCGCGCACGAGCTGCGCACGCCGGTGACGATCATCCAAGGGACACTCGAAGCGCTCCTCGACGGGGTCTACGAGCCGTGCGGGGAGACGATCGCGCCGATCTACGAGGAGACGCTCCACCTCGGACGGCTGATCGACGACCTGCGTGAGCTGGCGCTCGCCGAAGCGGGGGAGCTTCGACTGGAAAAGGAGCCGGTCGACCTGGAGGGGCTGTTCCGCCAAGTGACCGAGGCGGCCGTCGCATCGTCGGACGACGCGCCGACGCTCCGGTTCGTCGTCGCACCGTCCGTCCCGTTGGTCAATGTGGATCCGAAGCGGCTTCGCCAGGTTCTCGCCAACCTGCTGAGCAACGCGTTGCGGGTGACGCCGACGGACGGCGAGATTCGGATCGAGATCGAGCGGGCTCCGAACGCGGTGAAATTCGTCGTCGCCGATACCGGTCCCGGGATCTCCGAGGACGACCTGCCGCACCTGTTTGAACGGTTCTACCGTGGGGATCCGGCGCGGAATCGGGGGGGTGGGACCGGTCTTGGTCTGGCGATCGTCAAGCAGTGGGTCGAGGCACACGGGGGGACGATCCGCGCCGACAACGATCCATCCGGTGGCGCACGCTTTTCCGTCTGGTTGCCGCTGGCTTGAATCGATGCGGCCTAACCCGCTAGGATCGGGCATGCTCTCGCAACCGTTCTTCAACCCGAATCTTGGGCGGATGACCTTCGACGAGGTCGTCGAGAGCATCGTTGGTGAGATGACGGGAAGTTCGCGGGACCGGTTCGAACTGCTCATCGGAACCGACTCCTCGACGTCCCTCGACCGACTCGAGATTGTGAGCGCCATCGTGTTGCATCGAGTCGGGCGCGGAGGCCGGTACTACTGGACCCGGCGAGGGGAAAAGAAGCCGCATTCGCTCCGGCAACAGATCTGGCGTGAGGCGTGGCTCTCATTTGAGCTGGCGCAGCATCTGATCGAGCGGTTGGCCGCCCTGTCTCGCCTCCAGTTCAACCTCGAGATCCACGTCGACATCGGGGAGAACGGAAGGACGAAGGAGATGATCGATGAAGTGGTTGGGATGATCATCGCCAACGGCCTGTCCGTGCGGATCAAGCCGCACGCCTACGCGGCTTCATCGGTGGCTGACAAGCATACGTAGTTGTCCCTGCGGTCGTTTTGTGTTCGATCGACTGGAGCCCCGGATCGGACGGCGTCCGGTCGCCGCCGTCCTCCGTCACAGACGAGCGTGCGGCGTCCTTTCTTTCACGCGGCGAGACAACGCATCACCGGCGCAAGAGTCCCCGAACCGCCGTGCAAATGGCGGCCCTCGCAGAGACGTGCGGCTTGAATCGCGCGGGCGCCGCCGGCTAGGCTGTGATCGCAGGAATCTGGATGATGAGCGGTCCGCTTCGGCGAAGTGTCCGTCTCGCCCGGCGGACGGGAGGTGCTTGGTATGAATCAGAACTCCACGTTTCTCGTCCTGCTCGGGGTTGGATTGGCGCTCGTCCTCGGGCTCCTTCTCTTTGCCGGCGGAGGTTCGGAGCAAGCGGCGGCCGATTCGTCTTCGCAGGCTTCGACTCCCACACTCAGCGCTTCGTCGTCCGAGACCGGAGGTGCCTTCACGGTCGATGCCGGAGTGGACACGACGGTCGAGGAGCGGGAGACGGTTCAGCTTGCCGGACGTGTCTCGGGTGCGGCCGGTGGCGCCGTCAGCTACCACTGGACGGCGCAGGGCGGGCTCGGTGTTTTCAGCGACCCGTACGCAAAGGATCCCGTGTACACCGCTCCGTCGGTCTGCGGCTGCGAAGACTGCGTGCTCCTCCGGCTGACGGTGACCGACGGGCGGGGCCGGACCGCGAGCGATGCTTTCGTGCTGACGGTGCGCAATCCGCTCGCCTGCCCTCCTGATCCTTGCCCGCCGCGGCCCGTCTGTCCCCCGGTCGACCCGTGCGCCCGAGGGATCGATGAAACGTGCCCGCAGCCGGAGGTTCCGTGTGCGAGCCCGTGCATCACCGAGGTTCCGCCGGTCGACTCGTGCGGCTCGGTTATCGGTCCCTGTCCCTGCATCGAAGGAGACTGCGCGTTCATCTGGACCGCGTCGCCGTTCGATCCGGGTCCGGGACGTCCGGCCGACCGCCCGAAACCCCGCATCGTTCGCCAATACCCGTCGCAAATCGACGAAGGATCCTCGTTCGCACTTCGAGGAACGATCAGCAATCCGGCCTGCGCTTCGGGTTGTTACGTCTGGGCTGCGAGCAAGGGGACGCTCGAAGGGGCGGACACGCTGTCTCCGACCTATCGCGCTCCGATGACCGATCGACCTCACGGGGAGTCGGTGACGATCAGTCTCACACTCTACGACGGCTCCGGCGGAAGGAGCTACGATCAGATTCGACTGACGATCGACAACCTCGACTACGACGGACCGGCCGTGCCGTGAAGGATCCGCGCTCCGGAGAGACTCGAAGAGAAGAGGGCGATCATCATCGGCATCGAGGTCGGGTGCTCGATCCCGAAGGTCGGGCGGACGACCCGCGAGAAGAGGATCACGAACAGCGAATTGAGGAAGAACCCGGGGACTGCGGCGAGGATTGCGAAATAGCCTTCCATCGGGCATCTTCTTTCGATGTCGAATCTGTGGATCTCTGGCAATAGCCCCTCGAGCGGCTCTGTCAACTCCATTCCGGACGACGTGTTGGTGAACTCGTGGCGGTCCCTCGGTACACTGAAAGGGGCGTCCGATTCGACGCGATAGGGGTTCCGATGATCGAAGAAGATCTTTCCCGAATGCGTGAGATTCTCGGCAGGATTGGTGATCACCTTTGACCCGGCCGAGTTGAAGGTACGGATCGGCGAACTCGAACAGGTCATGGCGGCACCCGGCTTCTGGGAGGATCGCCAGCGCGCCGAATCTGCGTCTAGGGAACTGGAGCAGACGCGGTCTCTCTTGACTCGCTACTGCGAGGTCTCGTCCGAGCTCGAAGAGATCGAACTTCTCCGCGAGATGGCCGTCGAGGCGAACGATGAAGAAGAACTGGCCGCGATCGAGAGACGAGCCGGGGATCTCGAGCGGGCCCTTCATCGGTTTCGAATCGAACTGACCTTCTCCGGGGAGTACGACGTCGAGGACTGCTACCTGTCGATCAACGCCGGCGCCGGCGGAACCGACTCGCAAGACTGGGCCGAGATGCTCTTGCGGATGTATGGGCGATTCGCCGAGAGGATGAGATTCCGGGCGACCCTCCTCGAAGCGAGCGAGGGCGAGGGGGCCGGGATCCGGAGTGCGACGCTCGAGATCTCTGGCAGGTATGCGTTCGGCAACTTGAAAGGAGAACGGGGCGTTCACCGGCTGGTCCGCCTCTCTCCGTTTGACTCGGCTCACCGCCGGCACACATCGTTCGCCGCGGTGACGGTCGTTCCGGTGACCGAAGAGGCGGAGCTTTCGATCGATCCGAAAGACCTCCGAGTCGACACGTACCGGGCCTCCGGAGCCGGAGGGCAGCACGTGAATGTGACCGATTCCGCCGTGCGGATCACGCACCTTCCGACGGGGATTGCCGTCTCCTGCCAGAATGAGCGAAGCCAACACCAGAACAAAGAGACGGCGATGCGCATTCTCCGTTCCCGCCTCGGTGAGATCCTCCGCCGGCAACAGGCGGAGAGGCTCGATGAGATCCAGGGGGAGCTGAAGGAGAACGAATGGGGAAGCCAGATTCGATCGTACGTTCTCCATCCGTATCGCATGGTGAAGGATCACCGGACGAGGGAGGAGACGGGGAACGTCGACGCCGTGCTCGACGGCGATCTCGGTGCTTTCATCGAGGCGTACCTCTCCTACACGGAGGGCGAAAACACACCATCATAGTTACGTCTTAGCAACCACTTGCACTCTCTAACAAAGCCTGCTACAATACATTCTTGAACCGCTACGAGGAGGGGGGATTCTATGCCCAAGCAGCTTCTCGACAAGATCTCGATCTACGTTCCGAAGAGCAAACTCGAGCAGCGCCCTGTCGAGCGTCTGATCAAGCTGGCGGAGGCGAAGGATCGTTCGGTGAACTACCTCGTGGTCGAGGCGATCCTCGAGTACCTCACGCGCGAGGAGAAGAAATAGCGGCACACGTCACACAGGTTTCTGATCACCGGAAGCTCCGGTGCATTCTCGATTGAGGTATTCCTGCAGGATCAGGACGGCCGCGAGGCTGTCACGGAGACCCTTGCGCCTCTTTCTCGACAAGTTCGCCTCGACCAAGACCCGCTCCGCTTCTACGGAGGTCAGTCGTTCGTCGGTCAGCTCGACCGGAAGATCGGTCGCTCGCCGGACGCGCTCGGCGAAGGAGATCACCTCCTCGGCCATCTCTCCGCGGGACCCGTTCATGTTCAGCGGCAGGCCGATGACGATGCGTCTGATCCGGTGTTCCCTCGCCCACCGGGCGAGTTGTCTCACGTCGTGATCGAGTGAGTGCGTTCGGCGCTGCTGTGGAAGAGGACTCGCTAGCGTGGCGTCCTCGTCGCTGATTGCGAGACCGAGCCGCGCCCTCCCGTAATCGACTCCGAGGATTCTCACCGGTCGCTTCCTATCTGGGCGAGCGCGCGGCGGACGAGGCCTTCGGCGTCGAGGCTTTCACCGCGCAGCCGTTCGATCGCCTGGCGGGCCTCCCGCGCAGAGAAGCCGAGTGCCTTGGACGTCAACGCGCGCAGCGCCGTCTCCTCATCGGGCGTGAGGAGGAAGCTACGACCGTCTCCGGCCACGCCGATCTTGTCTCGAAGGTCGATCAAGATTCGCTCCGCCGTCTTCCGTCCGACCCCCTTGATCGTCGTCAGTCTGCCGACGTCGTTCGCTCCGATCGCCTCCACGAGGGCGTCGGTCGGAAGGGACGACAGGATCTGAAGGGCAAGCCGAGGCCCAACCTGTCCGACGGAGAGGAGATGGGTGAAGATCTCGCGTTCGTCCGGGGACGCGAAGCCGTACAACTCCATCGTGTCGTCTCGAACGATGAGATGTACGAACAGGACGGCCGGATGTCCGACCGGACAGGCCGCGACGTCCCACGACGGGCAGAAGATGCGATAGGCGATTCCGCCGGTCTCGATGACGACGTGATCGCCTCCCGCTCGAACGATCTCACCGCTGATCGAATCGATCAAGGTCTGACCTCCATCCTCGCACGGGCCCCGGTCGCATCGCGCATCGTCTCGCGGAACGTGTCGACGCGGCTTGGCGGTAGTGCAACGACCGCGCGTGCTTCCGCATCGTACTCGATCCGAACGACACGGGCGCCCTGGCGGTGGATCGTCCCCATGACCGCCGACGTCAGATCGGGAGAGAAGGCGACCTCAATCTCGGTTTCGAGCGTTCGCTTGACGATCGATCCTCGGTCGAGTGCTGCGCGCACGGCGTCTGAGTACGCGCGGATCAATCCGCCGATGCCGAGCTTGACGCCGCCGAAGTGGCGGACGACGACCGCGAGGACGTCCAACAAGTCGTCCTTCTCCAGCTGCTGGCAGATCGGAAGGCCGGCCGAACGGGCGGGCTCTCCAGCGTCTTCGAACACGGAGACGGGCTCGTTCTCTCCGCGGAGACGGTATGCGTAGCAGACGTGAGCTGCATCGTGATGCGACCTGCGAAGGCGCGCCAGCTCCTCCTCGATCTCGTCGGCCGTGGTGACAGGGAATACGGACGCGAAGAAGCGTGACTTCTTTCGAGTGATCCGCGCCGACGTCGGTTCGGCGATCGTTCGATAGCGATCGATCATCGGCGACCTTCGACGAGCGGCTCGGGAGCTCCTTTCAGTCGTTGGAGAAGATCGTAGGCGGCGCGCACGTCGTCCGCTTCTCCTTCGAGAACGAGCGAGACGCTCCCTGCGCCGACACCGATGCCTCCGGAGGCGACGTGATCGGCGCGAACCGAGAAGAGGATCTCGAGGGCCTCGATCTCCGTCACGACGTCCCCGGTGAGCGGAAACATCCCGCACGGGAGGCCGTCGCCGAACGCCAAACGCCGGCTTCCAAGTTTTCCTGCGATTGTTGGGATCGGTGTATGTACCGACTTGCCGACACTGATCGGGACGACGAGGTCGACGCCGCGAGCGAGTGCGGTCGGTACGTATCGGCCGATTGTGCCTGCGTCCGGCGCCGCCATCAGAACGCCGACGGTGCCGAACGGATCGAGCGCGTTTCCTCCCTTGATGATGACATCGCCCTCTCCGAGCGAGTCGAGCAGCTCGCCGAGCTCGATCGAAATCCGCGCGCCGTTTCGGAAGACAAAATCCCGCTCTTCGCCGATGCGGGCATTGAGGTTCCACCGATCGTCGACGACTCCGGCGGCGAATGCGCCGTGGTCGATCGAGTCACCGGAGAGCTCGGCGGCGACGAACGCGTTCGTCGTTCCGAGCGTGACGACGACGGTCCCGCCCTCGATCGCGGTTTGAACGATCGAATGCGCAACCACGCCCTTGGCGATCAGACGCTTGGAGGTCGACGGTGCGAGTACGGCAAAGGCTTTCATGAATCGTCCTTCCTGGTTGATGCCGAGTCTAGCGAGTATGCTATAGGAAGCATTGCCTAGGAGCAAAACCCAGTCTGTAAGGTGATTCGACACGATGCGCTACGACAAGCCGTCCTACGAGCGAGAGGTTCGGGAATTCGAATGGAACATCCCAGCCGACTACAACATTGTCGACGTCGTCGAGGGGCACGCGCGGAGACATCCGGAGAAGAGCGCCGTCCTCTGGGAGGACACGGACGGCAATGCGCAGCGGGTGAGCTACGCGGAGTTGGTCGCGGGAATGCGCCGGTTCGGAAGCGCCCTGCGGCGGCTAGGCGTCGCCAAAGGTGATCCGGTGATGCACATTCTGCCCAGGCTTCCCGAGGCACACATGGCACAGCTCGGGACATTCGTGGCCGGTGGTGTCGCGATCCCGTGCTCGGAGATGCTCAAGAGCGGCGAGATCGTCTATCGATCGGAGGTGAGCGGCGCGCGTGTCATCGTCGCCGACGTGTCGACGATCGAGACGGTCGAGGCGGCGCGCGGCACCTGCCCGCTCGAGACGTTCATCCTGATCGGTGGAGGCGAAGCGCCGGAAGGCTGGCTCCGGTTCGAGGACCTGGTCGCCGAAGGGGATCCGGACGACGAGAAGGTCGCCCTTACAGTGGACGACCCGATGACGATCAACTTCACCTCCGGGACGACGGGGAAGCCGAAACCAGTCGTCCACAAGCATCGCTGGATGTACTGTCACAACCGGATCACGGCGCGCTATTGGTACGGAGCGAGCGAGGACGACGTCATCTGGGCGACGACGGCGCCCGGTTGGGCGAAGTGGTACTGGAGCCCGGTCGGCGTCTCGTTGACGACGGGCGCGACGCAAGTGATGTACAACGGGCGCTTCGATGGGGAGCGATACCTCGAGTTGCTGGTGAAGTACAAGGTGACCAAGCTCTGCTGCACCCCGACGGAGTATCGGCTGTTCGCTCAGATTCCGAATCTTGCAGACTACGATGTCGCGCTCCAGGACGCGCTCTCGGCCGGAGAGCCGCTGAACGTTGAGCCGATCGAGGCGTTCAAGCGGGCTTTCGGCGTCACGATTCGCGACGGCTACGGGCAGACCGAGAGCGTCTGTCTCGTCTGCAACCTTCCCGGAATGCCGGTGAAGCCAGGAGCGATGGGGATGCCGACGCCGGGTCCGGGAGTCGTCCTGATCGACGAAGCGGGGACGCGGGTCTCGAAGGGGGAGGTCGGTGAGATCGCCCTCAAGCCGGACAGCCCGGCGATCTTCGATGGGTACTGGAACGCGCCAGAGCTCGATGAGGCAGTCTTCTCCGGAGGGTGGTATCGCACCGGGGATCTGGCCAGGATGGACGAGGACGGCTACCTCTTCTTCGAGGGGCGAGCCGACGACGTCATCCTCACATCCGGCTATCGGATCGGTCCGTTCGAGGTCGAGGACGCGTTGGTCAGTCACCCGGCCGTCGTCGAGGCGGCCGCAGTCGCCGCTCCGCATCGCGACCGCGGCGAGATCGTCAAGGCGTTCGTCATTCTCGCCGACGGATACGAACCGTCCGACGAGCTGACGAAACAGCTGCAGGATCACGTGAAGAGCGTGACCGCGCCGTACAAGTATCCGCGCGCGATCGAATACGTGACGGAGCTACCGAAGACGACGAGTGGTAAGATCAAGCGAGCCGAATTGAAGAAGAGGGAATGGGAGGGCTGGGACAGAAGATGAGCCGGCGAGCCCTGGTGAAGGGTGCGATCTGCGGTGCGGCGCTGATTCTCTGCGCTTGCATCGGCGCGCAAGCGGGCGGCGTGTGGTTCGGGGCACTCGCCTACACTGTGGATCTGGCGGCGACCTTCGGCAAGGTGCCGATAGCGGCGAACGAAGCGTTTGATGCCCTCGATCGGGCGATGATCGACTACGGCGTTCCGCCGCAGGATCGGGCCGAGGTTCGGCATGGGTTCGAAGACGGGCTCGCCGCAGTGGAAGAGGCGCTCGGAGACGCCCCGACACTTCTCCCGGTCCCTCTTCTCGGCGGCTCGCTCGAGATCGGCCTTCCCCTCCTCCTGCTCAACGGCGTTCGATTCTCGGCCGGATTCCTGTCAGACGGCCTGGTTCGAGAAATCGCCGATTTGGCCGGCCTTCCGATTCCATCGCCCCTCGTCGACGTCGAGATCGATGAGGATGGCTTCGACGGCTCGTTGGCGATCGACTTCGCCTTCGGAACCTGGGCGATCGTGACGGAGGTGACGAAGCGATTCGACCTGTTTGTCGTCGGGCTCGATCTGGCGGCCGGCGTTCTCCTGGTCGGCGGCGGGGCGTCGCCGGAGGTCGAGGTCGACGTCCCGACCGAGTTGGCCGAACCGGTGCAGGCGGCCCTCGCCGCACTGCGGCTGGATGAGCTAACGTGGTCTGCCTTTGCGATCACCTCGGCGGTCGGTGTCGAGATCGGTCCGCCGTTCCTTCGATTGGTCGGCGAGGTTCGCTTCATCCTCCCGATCAGCGCGTCATCGGGCTGGTGGGACGTCCGCATCGGGGGGATCGGTGGGAGCGTCGGGATGGTGATACGATTCTGATGGACGATCGAGAGCTGATGCGGCGGGCGAATGAGGCCCGCGAACGCGCATACGTTCCGTACTCCGGTTTCAAGGTCGGGGCGGCCCTTCTCTGCGCAGACGGAAATGTCTTCACCGGGGTGAACATCGAGAACGCGGCGTTCGGATCGACGATCTGCGCCGAGCGGACGGCCTTCTTCAAGGCGATCTCCGAGGGACACAGGGACTTCGTCAAGTTGGCGGTCACCTGTGACCGGGAATACTGCCAACCGTGCGGCACCTGTCGACAGGTGATGATCGAGCATGCTCCCGATCTCGAGATCCTGATGGGGAACACGGACGGCCAGTTCCGGCGGACGACGATCCGCGATCTCCTCCCCGAAGCCTTCACTCTCTAGCGAACAACGAGTGGCAAGGCACCTTCGGAACGCGCACGCAGACGCCACGCCAAACGTTGCTGTCTAGACGTTCGCCGGATCGCCGAAAATGCGGTCGACGACGAGTGGCGGAGGATCGTGGCGGTCTCCGCTTTCGTCGATCGTGTATGCCGCCTCGATCATTGCACGGGCTTCCTCGAGGCGGCGCTCGTCGTTGACGTGGAGGAGGGCGAGGTCCTCGCCGGCTGCGACGGTGTCACCGATCTTCCTCTTCAGTTCGACGCCGACGGCCGGATCGATGTCATCCTCCGCAGTCTTCCGTCCGGCGCCGAGCAGGTTCGCCGCCCGCCCGATCGCGAGAGCGTCGAGCGACGAGATCGTTCCGGCAACGCCGCTGCGGACCTCGGCTTGCCGCGAAGCGCGCGGGAGAAGAGAAGGATCGTCGAGACACGTGACGTCTCCGCCCTGGCTCGAGACGAGTTGGCGCAACTTCTCGAATGCGCGTCCGTCGAGGAGAAGACGGTCAAGCGTCTCCATCGCGTCGTCGCGATCGACGGCCTTCCCCGCGAAGACCAGGAGCTCGGCGCCGAGCTCGCAGCAGACGGTCGCGAGATCCTTCGGGCCGCTTCCGTGGAGGGTATCGATCGCTTCGTGCACCTCGAGCGCGTTGCCGACCATCCTCCCGAGCGGTTGCGACATGTCGGTGATCAGCGCCGCCATCTTCCGCCCGAGTCTGGCCCCGATCGTGACGAGCGCGTTTGCCAGGTTCCGCGACGCCTCGAGCTCCGGGAGGAATGCGCCGGCACCGGTCTTGACGTCGATGACGATCCCCTGAGCCCCTCCGGCGATCTTCTTGGACATGATCGAGGCGACGATGAGCGGGAGCGAGTCGACCGTTCCGGTGACGTCGCGCAACTCGTAGAGGATCCGATCGGCCGGGACCATGTCCTCGGTGTGGTCGGCGAGAGCGAAGCCGATTCTGTGGATCTGATCCAGGAAGGCTCTCCGAGAGAGGTCTGTCCGGAATCCGGGGATCGAATCCAGCTTGTCGATCGTTCCGCCGGTGTGTCCGAGCGCGCGCCCCGAGAGCTTCCCAATCGTCAGGCCGGCGGCGGCGAGCATTGGAACCAACACGAGTGTCGTTGTGTCGCCAACTCCTCCGGTCGAGTGCTTGTCGACGGTGAAACCGCCGAGATCCTCCGGGGTGAAGACTGATCCAGACCGCGCCATCGCGTCGGTCAGGATCGCCGTCTCCTCGTCGTTCATCCCGCGGATGCGGATCGCCATGAGGAGAGCCGCGGACTGATATGACGGGATCGTTCCGGCGACGACGCCGGAGATCCAGTGCTCGATCTCCTCGCGAGTCAGCGCCCTGCCGTCCCGCTTCTTCTCGATGATGGGAACCGTATTCATTACGGATCGATTCTAGGTCCGCCGTCCGTCCGGTTCAACGGCGACCGCGGGCGAGAGGCTTGCCTCGGAAGAGCGGCGGTCGATGCGGTCGCCGGGGATCGCTATACTCCAGTTGAAATGGGAGGATCGAGATGAAGATACCGCGGTTCCTGTTCCGGGTGAAGGATCGCCAAATCGAGGAAGAGGCGGAGAAGATGGTGAGCGCCTTCGGGATCTCCGACGTCGAGATCCGGCGCGATGACACGATCAAGGACGCCTGGCTCGAGGACTACAAGGCGATGAAGACGACCTACGGTTTGGACGAGATCCAAGCGTATCTCGAAGGGTTGACCGGCCGGTAGGTAGACGCGTCTTGCAGGGACTGTCTATTCGAGGCGTGCCCGGAGCCGACCCGACAGGTAGTCCATAAGCCACACGGTCGCCAGGATGAGAAGCATCATCATTCCCACTTTGTGGAACTTGTAGAGCTGCGTGTATTGGTAGAGAAGCTGCCCGATCACCGGAACCCCGATCAGCCCGATGACCGTCGCCATGCGCACGTTGATGTCCCACCGATAGATCGTGAACGAAAGGTACGGATTGATGATCTGCGGCACGATCCCGTAGAGGATGACGTGTATCCGCCTGGCGCCTGTCGCACGGACCGCCTCAACCGGCCCTTGGTCGATCGACTCCAACCTCTCGGAGTAGAGCTTCGTCAAGTCCGCCACGGAGTGTACGAACAAGGCGAGGATCCCCGGGAACGCTCCCACCTTGACCCAGACGATGAAGATGATTCCCCACACGATCGGCTCGATCGACCGAACCACGCTCAGAACGGCACGGATGATCGTGTAGGCGAGCCGTCTTCCGAACCCGGTTGCCAGGTTCCTCGCCGCGAAGAAGCTCAGCGGGGCGGCAACCGCAACGGCGAAGGCCGTCGCGAGGAAGGCCGTGAAGATCGTCACGATCAGGTAGCGAAAGCCCTTCACAAAAACAGACCAATCCGGTGTGAGAAGAGCCTTCCACCACTTCCCCGTCTTCCCCGCACCAGTGAAGAAGGCAATGAGGTCGACCTCGGTGTAGAGGGCCGCGGCGAGGAGTGTCGACGCAACCAGAACAAGCGTGGCGAGAAGCCAGCCTCTCCGGTACCACGGACGGAGGTCACGGCCAAGTTCGTCGGCTGTCGCCATTCTCAGGCCCGTGGCCCGATCGTGAAGAGCCCGACGTCCTTCCTCCGGGGAGAAGAGGAACCCCAGAAGCGGCAGAGCCGAGAGATGCCACAAGACGACCCGCAGGCTCCTGCCGAGCAGGCGACGAGGCAAGCTTCTCTCTTCGGCATCGACCAGCCGGACCCCGAGCAACTTCATTCCCACCGAGGTGCCGAAGCACTCCCAGAGCACGGCAACCTCGAATGCGACGAGAAGCAGGACCCACCATGGGAGGAGAACGAAGTCCTTGAAGTTGTACGCGAGGACATTGAAACAGAAGGATGCGAGGGTCACAAGATAGCCGACCGCGAGCGCGTCGACGACATAGGCGAAGAAGCGACGTCGAATGAACTTCGCCCCTCTCATCCAGCCAGGTTGCTTGGACATGAATCCCGCGTAGTAGCGCTCTTCCATGGCTCTACGTGATCCGCTCCCTTACACGGCCGCTGATGTAGTCCAGCGTCCAAACGACGGCGACAATCGTCCAGACGACGGCGCCGACCTGGTTCCAGTTGTTGGCAATGAATCCAACACTGTTCTTGTAGAAGAAGAGGAATCTCCCGATCCCTCCGCCCCCCATCAACGAAATCACCGTCGACATGCGCACGTTGATGTCCCAACGGTACAAGGAGAAGGCGAGATAGGACGGGGTGATCTGGGGGATCACGCCGTACACGACGACCTGCCATCGACGGGCGCCGGTCGCCGCGATCGCCTCCAGCGGCCCGGCGTCGACGCTCTCCACTTGCTCGGAGAAGAGCTTCCCCAGTGCGGCAATCGTATGCAGCATCAGGGCAAGGGATCCGGCAAACGGGCCGAAGCCAACCCAGATTCCGAAGATGATCGCCCAGAGGATCGACTCGATGGAGCGGAAGATATTGAAGAAGGCCCTCATCACGGCGTAGATCCCCCACCCCACCGGTCCGAACCCCATGATGTTCCGTGCTCCCAGGAAGCTGAGCGGGAATGCAATCAGAGCGCCAACGACGGTCGCCAACAGCGCCATGAAGACGGACTCGATGATTCCTCCGAGGATCGTCGTCTGGATCGGCGCCATGCTCGGGTTCTCTCGGGCGATCACAGGCTCCGGTACTACCAAGTGCTCGAACGAAGGCGTGAAGAGCGCCTTCCACATGTATCCCGAGCGAGGTGCATCCTGAACGAGCGCGCCGATGTCGATCTCCGTGACCATCCAGCCGACCCAGAAGGTCGCGACGAGTAGGGTGACGACCATGATGCCGCGGTGCGTCTTGTACCATTTCCGCGGCTTCGCCGCCGGCAGCTGCTCCTTCACTTCATCGACCAGAACGAGTCTCGCTCGATTCTGATCCGTGCTCTGCGCGTCACGCCGTGAGCGTCTGAGGAGCAGCTTCAGCAGTGGTTCGATGTGCCAACGGACGTAGTAGTTGAACCGCCGGGACGGAGATGGCGAGTGAAGCTGTCCGTCGAGCAAGCGGAGACCGAACAGCGACAGACCCGGGGTCTGACCGAAGACCTGTCCAAGGACCGCCAGTTCGAAGGTCGCGATGACGACCAGAGGCCACCCCCACGGTGGGAGGGTGAGTGTCCCATACCAGTCCACGTACCATGTGTACCAGTACTCATTGAGCAGGTACATCGCCGCGTAGGCCAGGTAGCCCCACATCATCCAGTCGGCGACGAAGGCCATCAGAATGGTACGAATCCGCCCCGCCGTGGAGCGAGTTCTCTTCCGCCGGTTTCCTCTACCGAACCTCAACTTCCTCGGCCTCTTCCCCGTAGATCTCCCGGAACTTCGCCTGGTCGATCTCCTCAGGCGTTCCTTCGAAGACGATCTTCCCGTCTTTGAGCGCAAGGATCCGCGTTCCGTACCTCCGCGCGAGCCCGAGGAAGTGCAAGCTGGCAATGACAGTAACCCCGTCCTGCTGGTTCATCTCCTCGGTGTACTGCATCACGGAGTGGGACGTCGCCGGATCGAGTGCGGACACCGGCTCATCGGCCATCAGCAAGTCAGGCGTCTGCATCAGAGCTCTCGCGATCCCGACCCGTTGCTGCTGTCCGCCCGAAAGCTCATCGGCCCGCTTGTACGCTTGCTCGGGAATGCCGACCCGTTTCAGGTTTGCCATGGCGAGCTCGATGTCTGGTGCAGCGAACCTCCTTGCAGCGGAGAGCCATGGGTTCGCGTAGCCAAGACGCCCCGACAGAACGTTCGTAAGAACCATCGATCGCTTCACGAGGTTGAAATGCTGGAAAATCATCGCCATCCGCCGCCGGAGTTGGCGCAGTTCCCTCGGTTTCGCGGCGGTCACATCGATGCCGTCGAAGATCACCCGGCCCGCCGTCGGTTCCACCAACCGGTTGACGCAGCGCAGGAGCGTCGACTTCCCGGAGCCGGACAGGCCGATGAGAACGAGGAACTCGCCCCGTTCGACGGTGAAGCTGACGTCATCCAGCGCGACAACATCCCCTCGCTCGTAGACCTTCGTTAGGTTCTCGATCCGCAGTAGCGGTTCCATGATTCCCTTCCAGAGGGCAGTCAGAAGAAGGCGCGGGAGGACGAGGCCTCCCGCGCTCTGACTATCCTCCCTGCATAGAGGATCCTACCGATCCGGGACCGGCATACCGATCGCTACGCGGAGCGTGTCGTAGTAGCTGTCGTCGATATCTGCGACCTCGGTCCACTCGTAGAACTTGTCGCTGTTCCAGAGGGCGAGTCCCTCGTCGGTCGCGATGTGATCCTTGATCGCCTGCACGATCGCATCCATCATGTCTTCGTCGAATTTCGGTCCGAAGGCAACGCAGTCGTTCGGGATGTTCCCGCCGATCAGCGCAACGCACTTGAAGTCGCCGATCAACGTGTCGAGCGAGTAGATGTCGTCGATCGATCCTCGCACATCCCTCAGGCTCCCGAGCAGATCCTCGGCGTACAGAGCATTGTTATACGGATCCCAGAGCCATCGCTCGAGGTCATCTCCCAGTTCCCAGCTGTCGGTCACGCCGTCCGGCGCGCCCGGCGGGCTGTAGTAACAAGTCGCGAAGTCGCCCTGTCCCTCGACGAGGGCGGTGATCGCGGCGCCGTGGCTGCCGGTGAAGACCTTCTCGCTGGGGACGATACCCCACGATTCGAAGACGAGGCTGGGGATCACGTTCCCAGACGTCGAAAGCTCATCCGTGGCAAGCCAGACCTTCCCGTTGCAGTCGAGAACGCTGTTGATCCCACTGTCTCGGCGGACGTACAGACCGGCCTGATACGTCGTCGCACCGTATCGGACGGAGGCCAGCCTCGGCGTGACGCCTCCGTTGGTCCGCTCGAAGATGGAGAGGTACTGAACACTCGCCGGCATCCCGAAGACATCGCCGTCAGATGTGCCGAACGTCTCAACCATCGCGGCGTAGTCGGGCTGCAAGATCGCCTCGATGTACAGCCCGGTCAAATCGAACAGCGCCTCCGCAATCTGTCGCCCGATCTCTAAGATCTCTTCGCCGTGCGTCGACGGAACTAGAACCATCTTGATCGGGTTCTCGCGCGTTCCCACCTGAGCGAAACCGATGACGCCGAGAGCCATGACGGCAATCAACGTCAATGCCAGCAACCTACGCATAGCGCACCTCCTGTGACTCGCTGAAGCCTCCGGGACGCGTGCGTGCCACCCCACGCCCCAATGTGATCCTCATAACGCTATCATAGGTTCTACAGGTGCGGTAGTCAAAGCAGACGCTACTCGCGTTTGTACGGGGTCCCGAGCGATTTCGGGAATCGTACGCGGCCGATCGCCCCCGAGACGACGAGCAGCGTGACGATGTACGGAAGCATCGAGACGAACTGTCCCGGAATCGGCTTCGACGGAAGCGTCTTCACCCATTCGGCGATTCCCTGGAAGAGGCCAAAGATGAAGCTCGCGAGAAGGGCGAGGAGCGGATTCAGTCCGCTGAAGACGACGCAGGCGAGAGAGATGAAGCCGCGGCCGGCGGAGAGATCCTTGGTGACGAGCCCCATCCACGCGACACTCATGTAGGCGCCGCCGAGCCCGGCGAGGAGTCCGCCGAACGTCGTGGCGTACAGGCGAATCCGGTTGACGTTGATCCCGGCGACGTCGGCCGCCTCCGGGGCCTCACCGGCCGCCTTGAGCATCAATCCGGCTCGGGTCCGCTTGAGGAACCAGAAGACGAGGAACGGCAGGACGATTGCGACGAGGATCATCGGGCTCATCGCCCCCATCGGGGTGCGCAGCTTGGCGAGTTCGGCCGCCTTCGGCACGTCGTGGAACCCCGGAGCACCGAGCTGGATCAATCCGAACGCGACGAAACCCATCGCGAAGAGGTTGATCCCGATCCCTGTAACCATCTGGGTTCCCTTCCAGTACGTGTTGATCACCGAGAAGAGGAGGCCGACGAACGCACCGACGCCCATTCCGACGAGAAGGCCGACGACCGGCCCTCCGGCCTTGGCTCCGAGGACGGCGGTGAAGGCGCTCATGAGGAGGATCCCCTCGAGTCCGATGTTGAACAGCCCCGCCGTCTCGCCGATGATCTCGCCGACGGCGGTGAGCGCCAGCGGGACCATGGCGTGCAGCGAAATTCGTAGCAGACTCAGGATGTCGTTCAGGCTCATGCTTCCTCCCCTTCTTTCGGAGCTCTGCGGGTCAGGCGTTTGACCAGGGAGGCGAACTCCACGCCTTGCTTCTTGACGGCCGGGAAGATCCGGATCAGTTCGGGGATCGACATGGCGAGCACGATCGCGCCCATGACAACGCGGACGATCTCGAGCGGAACGGGATTCGAGCCGTAGAATTGCATTACCCGTCCACCGGCGGTGAGCCCACCGAAGAAGATGGCGGCGATGATGATGCCGATCGGATGATTCCGTCCGACCATCGCGACGGCCATCCCGTCGAATCCGACGTTCGTCAATTGCGGCATCGCGGCACCGCCGTAGATGGCGTAGGTCGGCGGGAGTCCCATCGTGATCGTCGCCCCGGCCAGGCCGGCGGCGACTCCACCGAGGACAAAGCTCAGGAACATCGTCCGCTTGTTCCGGATCCCTCCGTACCTCGCCGCTGTCGGGTTCAGTCCGGCCGCGCGAACCTCGTAGCCGACGGTCGTGTGCCAGAGGATGAAGTAGATGGCGAGGGCGAATGCGATGGAGACGAAGATCGAGTAGGAGAGATCGGTCCCCCGGACCATCACCGGGAACCGAGCGGCGACCGGGATGGAGACTGTCTTCTCCGCACGGACCGGGTCCCGAAGGAGAAAGATGGTCAGATAGAGGACGAGCCACCGCGCGATCCAGTTGAACATGATCGTCGAGATGACCTCGCTGACGCCGCGCGTGATCTTGAGGAACGCCGGAACGAGGCTCCACGCGGCACCGGCGATCGCGGCGAGAATCAGCCCGACGATCTGCCCGAGCGGCGTCGGGAGGGCCATGTAAGCGACGAGGATCGACGCGGTCGCCCCGACGAACAGCTGCCCCTCGGCTCCGATGTTGAACATCCCGGCGCGGAGGCAGATCGAGAACGTCAGCGCGGTCAGAATCAGCGGCGTTCCGCGGGAGAGCGAGCTGGAGATCTCGTACAGACCGCCGTAGGCTCCCTTGAACAGAGCGATGTACGCCTTCCAGGGGTTGAACCCCCAGATGTACATCAGGATCGCTCCGATCAGCAGGCCGACCACGGCGGCGAGGAGCGATTCGAGTGCCGGGCTCAGACCGGTCAACGTGCCGTGTACACCGCGGAGAAGCCGCGATTCGATCGGTCTCCTCGGTTCGCTCATGAACCCTCCTCGCTTCGGACGCCGCCCATCAGAAGTCCGATCTGTTCGCGGTCGAGTTCATCGGGGGCACAGACCTTCATGAACTCGCCCTCGTACATGATGCCGATGCGGTCGGAGAGGGCGAGAACCTCGTCCAGGTCGGCCGACACGAGAAGGATCGCTCGACCGTTGGAGCGCATGTCGAGCAACGTCTGGCGGATGTACTCGGCCGATCCGATGTCGAGCCCGCGCGTCGGCTGGCTGGCGACGATGATCGACGGATCCTTGGCCAGCTCCCGGCCGACGATCAGCTTCTGCTGATTCCCGCCGGAGAGGCTCTTGGCCGGTGCATTCGGACCCGTGGCGCGGATTTCGAAGCGCTCCATCAGCGCCCGCACGTGGCTGTTGATCCTCCCCCATCGGAGGAACGACAGCGGCCCCGTGAATTCCTTCCACCGATGGACGCCGAGGATCGCGTTCTCGGCCAACGTGAAGGGAAGGACGAGCCCGAGCTCCCAGCGGTCTTCCGGGATGTGCGCGACTCCGAGTCGGTAGATCTCCCGAGGGCTGAGCCCGAGGATGTTCGTTCCGTTGATTGTCGCTTCCCCGGACTTGGGCACGCGGAGGCCGGTCAAGGACTCGACCAGCTCCGTCTGCCCGTTTCCTTCCACCCCCGCGACACCGAAGATCTCTCCCCCGAAGACGTCGAACGTGACGCCACCGACGGCGACCTCTCCGGTATTCCCGTGTGAGACGAGTTCTCGAACCTGGAGGATCGCCTCTCCGCTCCGATCGACGGGGGTGCGCTCCTGCGCGCGCGGCAGTTCCTTGTCGCTCAGTTCGACGGCGCCGGTCTTCGACTCGAGCGCCTGGCCGACCATCAGTCGGGCGAGGTGCTCGGTGTCGGTGGACGAGGTCTCGACGTCGCCGACCATCTCCCCGTGACGAAGGACGACAACCCGATCGGTGACCGTCTGAACCTCTTTCAGCTTGTGCGTGATCAGGATGACCGACGTCCCCTCGTCCTTCAGCCTTCGGAGGAGAGTGAAGAGCTCGTCGACTTCGAGCGGCGTGAGGACCGACGTTGGCTCGTCGAGGATGAGGAGATCGACGTCGCGCGAGAGGACCTTCAGAATCTCGACACGCTGCTGCTCCCCGACGGCCAGCTTCTCGACCGGCACGTCGAGCGGAACGCGGAGGCCGCTCTCCTGCATCAACGCTTCGAGGCGTTCGGTCGTCTTGGCGAGTTGGATTCGGGTGAAGGGTCGCTCGTGGCTGAGGGCGACGTTCTCAGCCGCCGTGAACGGTCCGACGAGGGCGAAGTGCTGGTGGACCATTCCGATGCCGAAGTCGAGCGCCTCCCGCGGGCTTCTGAATCGGATCACCCCCCGCGGGGAGATCACGCGTCCCCGGGTCGGTGGGAGGAGCCCGGAGAGGATCTTCGTGAGAGTCGTCTTCCCGGCCCCGTTCTCGCCGAGGAGGCCGACGATCTCGTGTGTGTGGATCTCGAGATCGGCCTCTTTTAGGGCTACGGTTCCATCGGAATAGACCTTGGTGATCCCCTCGGCTCGAAGGTACATCGTCGCTTGGGTCGGAGGGGCTCCGGCCGTCTGTGTCTCGCTCATCGCTCTCTCCTCGGTCGAAGCGGCCGGCGGCACTCAGAGAAGAGGGAGAGAGGAGCGAGGTCCTCTCTCCCGATATGGTTCCTGTCTTGCCGGATCCCCTACTGAGAGCCGAGCGGATAGTCGTTCCGGATCGCCCGCATCTGGTCGAGCGTGTCCGCTGTCGGAACGACGATCGATCCGTCGAGAATGGCGGCCTCGAGCTCGTCGATCAGCGCCCAGGAGCCGGCTGAAACGGTCGCGCGGTTGAGCGCCCAGTTGCCGACAATCGTGTAGAAATCGTCGCTCGAGATCGCGCCGCCGAGAACGCCGAAGTCGATGAAGTCGATCAGCGTATCGAGATCGCTGATGCCGACGCCGCCTTCGGTCAGTCCGAGGCTTGTGATGCCGCCTTCGAACGTCCCGTCGACCACCGATTCGATGGCGAAGTAGGTCGCGTGGTCGACGCGCTTCATTCCGCTGGCGAGTCCGTGTAGGCCGTTTCCGAGGTAGTCCTGATTGGCGTCGACACCGAAGAAGTACGGCGGACCGTACGTGGTGCCGGCATTGTCGTGCGCCTCCGTGACCGCCTCGAGGTCACCGAGCCCGAGCGGGCCGGCGACGTTGTAGATTCCGACCGCGCCTTGCCCGAGCATCGCTTCAGATGCGGCCTTCCCAAGCGCGATGTCGGAGAACGTGCCCGTGTAGGTGTAGAGGAGATCGACGTCGCCGCCGACCTGTTCGTTCGCCCAATCCATCCCATATCGAACGCCGGCTTCGAAGTGGTAGAGAACCGGAATCTCGATTCCGAGGACGACGCCGAACGCGTCGTATCCATGCTCGTGTGCGGCGAGGGCGCCGAGGGCGCCGATCAGCGCCGACATTTCGTTCTCACGGAAGACGATCGACATCACGTTGTCGGCATCGACGACCGAGTCGATGATGGCGAACTTCTGGTTCGGGAACTCCGCCGCCACTTCGCCCATCGCGTCGGTGAACAGGAAACCGACCCCGATGATCAGTTCGTACTCGCCCGTTCGCGCCAGGTTCCGCAGATTCGGACTGTAGTCCGCTGCGGACGCGCTCTGCACTTCGACCATCTCCAGGCCGAAGTCGACTGCGGCCTGGTCGGTCCCCTGGAATCCCATATCGTTGAACGACAGATCCCCACGTCCGCCGACGTCGAGAACGACGGCGACCTTTCCAGCTGCCATGCCGACCAGGGAAAGACCCAGGACGAGCATCAGCGCAAGCACAAGCAGCCTTTTCAACGGCACCTCCTTGATAGATGACGCGCCTCTCTCACCGGAAGACCGGTGCCCAGTACTCTGCGTCACATTCTAGTCAGCCGCGCCGCCGTTGGCAACACGGCGCCACTGCTTCACGGATCTGCGAGTGCTTTCGAAAACAGCCTAGAGAAGGTTATTCCGGCGAGTGCCTTCCGATCGGCGCATCCGTCGAATCTGTCAGACGGCCAAACACCCCGACAGGAGCGTCCGGGTCACGGAGCGTGTGGACTCCACGTTCGCGGATATCATCGGCACATGGCAAGAGCGGTCTTTCCCGTCCTTCTGGTCCTCGTCGGAGCGGCGCTGTTCTCGCTGATCGAGCGACGTTCGCACGAGATCCAGGCGTTCGCAGCATTTCCGGAAGGCCGTATCGGGTCGGAGTTCGCAGAGGTCTATGCCTCCTTCGCCCCGATTCTCGCCGTTCACGAATCGTACGCGGCGCATCTGTTCGAGGGGACGCCGGTGGCGATCCCGCCCGGCCTCGAGTCGGCCTGCGAGACGTTCTCGATCGAACTGGCCTCGTTTCACGGGAGCCTGGTGAGCCGAGAGCAGGTGACGGCGAACGGACTATCGGAGACGCTCGTTCGACTGCGGATCGAGGCGGACGCGTTCTGTGCGTCATTCGGAGGAACGCTTCGGGAAATCGCTCGATCGGGATCGGATCCGGCGATTCTGGATCAGGCGAGCGAGGCGAAACTCTTTTCCGAGATCTACGCGCTCTCCGAGCGAATGGAGGAAGCCTTCACGGAAGTGTTCGATTCGATCGACGGGGACGAGAGCCGATGGGTGTTCTCCGTCGCATTCTCGTCGCGTGCGCTGTTGACGCGTTCGAGCATAGATCGCGTCGGCGATGATCTGAGCGACATCTTCTACGGTTCCGACGACGCGACCCAGCCGCCCTTTCCGGTTCCGAACGAGGTCGCCGAAGCGATGGCCGAGCTGATCGACCTGTCTGGACGCGACTTGGTGCGAGTGGAATCGGAACGGGCCCGCGCCCTCGCTGCGGTGATCTGGCGACACTTTGCTTCTGATTCTGAGGCTTCGGACTGATCGGGTCTCGGCTGGACTTGAATGGGAACGAAGTGCGGGGGTGGGAAGGCGGACCTGCTGCCGCGTCCGCCTTCCCGGGGTAAGGACCGTTGGCTGTCCCACCGAATCTCTCGTTTCCGCTTGTCTCCGGCGGTCGCCTCCGGCCACGAGCTGCCCCGGCGCTTGCGTTCGAGGGAGACCGCGCTCTCGTTCGCGGTCGAGTCGGTAAGGAGGTACGCTGGAGTCGTTCCGCATTTGCGGAGAGTTCCAGTCGATCGCCCCTCTCCCGCAGCGCTCACCTCGCGAGCTCTTGTCGGCAAGCTCGGGGTGAGCGTACCTCGGTCGCGAGGGGGCGACCTGTGCACATGCGACGGCCGGGCGGGGCGTTCGACTCGCCGAGAGGTCCGACGAATCCTGTCCGTCGGGGACGTGTGTCCCCGCGCCGGCGCCTTTTTGGTGATCTTGACTACTCAGGAGCGATCTGAGCGATCTTCCAGTAGTCTTGGACTGTCTGGATCAGCCGTTCGAAGTCCTTCGAATCGACCGGCTTGGTCATGTAACTTGCTGCGCCGCTGTCGTAGGCCTTGACCATGTCCTCCTCCCGTTCGGAGATCGTGAGAACGATGACCGGGATCCGGCGGAGGCGTTCGTCCTCTTTGATCTTCGCGAGAACCTCGAGCCCGTTGATCTTCGGCAAGTTGATGTCCAATAGGATCAGGTCCGGCCGGGGGGTGTCGGCGAACTCGTCCTTCTGATAGAGCGCGTCGAGCGCCTCTTCACCATCGCGGGCGAAGTGCAATTCGCACTTCACGTCGCTCTTGCGCATGGCGCGCTTGATGATCGTGACGTCGTTCGGGTTGTCCTCGACGACGAGGACTTTCATCTTCTCCAGGCTACGCATTCGATTCCACCTCTCTTGCTCTAGGAATGGTAAAGTAGAACGTACTTCCCTTGCCAACCTCCGACTGCACCCAGATCCGCCCGCCGTGCTCCTCGACGATCCGCTTGCAGATCGCGAGTCCGGCCCCGGTCCCTTCGTAGTCCTCTCTCGGGTTGAGCTTCTCGAAGATGCCGAAGATTCGCTCCTGATATCGAGATTCGATGCCGATTCCGTTGTCCTCGATCGAGAACTTGACCATGTCGCCACGTCCGTCTTCGGCCCAAGCGACGCGAACCATCGGGAGAGCCTTGTCGTTGTACTTGATCGCGTTGACGATCAGGTTGCTGAACAGCTCGCTGATCCGCACGCGGCTCCCACGGACGGACGGAAGATCCTCCGCAACCTGAAGATTCACGCCACGAAGACGCGCGTCGAGATCCTCCTGGATCTCCTCCAATAGGCGTTGGGTGCTGATCCGTTCGAACGCCGTAACGTCGATGGAGACACGGGCGAGCGACAAGAGATCGTTGATCAACTGGCGCATTCTCGAGGAGGTTCGCCTGAGGGTGTTCAGGTAGTCGACCCCCTCTTCGTCGAGGCGGTCCGGGTAGTCCTCCAACAGGAATCCGCTGAACGTCTCGATCGTTCGCAACGGTTCCTTCAGATCGTGGGAGACGACGTGCGAGAACTCCTCGAGCTTCTCGTTCGACAGCTCCAGATTGCGTGACTGCTCACGGAGGCTCTCTTCGAGGCGTTTCAGCTCCGTCACGTCGATGAAGTGATCGATTCGGCCGCTCCGGTGCTGCTCCGCTTCGATCGGGATCGACCGGTACTCGAGGACGCGTTCCTCGCGTCCGAGCGTCGGGCGAACGCGACACGTCATCGAATCGATCCGCTCCCTCTTCTCAATCGCCTCTTCCATCACGCGAGCCACCGACTGCGCGTCCTCGAAGGCCCCGACGTAGCGGGAGCGTGCCCTCCGGGCGTCGACGCCGATCAGGCGGTCGCGGTCGATCCCGAAGAACCTTCCGACGGTGGCATTCGCCCACAGAACCTCTCCCCGTTGGTCGGTGATGATGATCCCCGAGTCGAGCGTATCGATCGCCTTCTCGATCAGGATGCGATAGCGCGCCTCCGTCTCCATCAGACGCCGTTCGAGCTCGGCCTCCTTGCTCTTCTCGGAAGCCTCGAGAATCGCCAGCCGCTCCGTGATCTTGGTTCCGCGCAACTCGATCGGGAATGCCCGCCGGTTCTGAGAGACGAAGCGGACCTTGATGCCGCGGATCTCCCCCCGCTCGAACAGGCGGATCAACTCCGTCTTCATTCGGTCGACGTCGTCCGGATGAACGTACTCCCCAAGTTGTAGCGAGCGCTTGGTGGTGAACCCGAGCGCCGCGCGCGAGGCCTCGTTTCGCTGGAGAACGCTCCCCTCCCGGTCGATGAAATGGAGGATGTTCAGCGCCGGATCGAAGATCTCTTCATCGCAGTGGTCCTGCAGCGATTTCGGTCGCCGCCAACGACTCCGTCGGTGAGCGCGCTGCTCGTTCGCGAAGCCGAGGCTTCCGCCGATCGCAACGTAGCCGATGAACAACAGCGCGAGTCCCTCCCACGACGAGGCCCGCGAGAAGGCGAGGAGAGCGACGCCGGAGGCGGCGATCCCCGTCGACAGGATCAGGGCGCTGCGCAGCCGCAAGCCGGTCGTACCGAGGATCAACGGGACGGCGAACGTGATCGCGACGACCGGGACGAGCGAGACCCCGGTTCCGTGCAACACGATGCTGACCACGACGGCGACGATGAAAGAGACGCCGACGATGATCGTCCGCTCCGTTGGGTTCAGTCCGCCTGCCAATGGTTGCCCATCCTTGTCGCCACGAGGGGTGCGTGTAGACAGATGCCCGTAGAGAACGTAAGTACGGTCACGACGTTGACGAAGGACAACCGTCACCCGCAAAGAGGACGTTCTTCTGGTGCCCTAGATGATCAAGTTGAGGTTCAGATTGGAGGAGAACGGCTCAACGATCTTCTGGAGGTACTCCTCTCGCAGGATCTTGATTCGGCGGCTTTCGATTGCGATGATCCCGCGGCCCTCGAGTTCGCTCAGCGTCCGGATCGCAGTCTTGGAGGACACGCCGGCCATTTCGGCGAGTTCGGCGCGGGACAGCTCGACGCCGCTCTTGCCGAGGTGTAGGATCAGGCGGGCCAGACGCTCTTTGCTGGAGGAATACGAACGCTCGGCAAGCTTGTTCTGAAAGGCCTTCAGCTCCTCCGAGAGCTTCTCGTACAGCCGGAAGACGGTCTTCGGGTGTCGCTCCAGGTAGTAGAAGAAATCCCCTCGCTCGATGAATCCGACCGTCACCGCATCGAGCGTCTTTGCGTAGGCGTTGTGACTCCCCTTGTCGAATAGCGTCGTCTCCCCGAGGATCTCGCCCGGCCCGACGATCTTCAGAATCTGGCTCTTGGCCCGCATGCTCCGCTTGACCAGTTTCACCATTCCTTCGAAGATCAGGTAGAAGCCGAAGGCAGGAGCTCCCTCCTGAAAGATGATCTCGCCTCGACCGTAGTTGATTCTGCGGACTGCCTCCCGGAGCTTGCTCAGTTCCTTCTCCTTCAGGTCGGTGAAGATCCGGAAGTCCTTGAGATCGACCATGCTTGAACCCCCTCTGGCGGACGTTTCCGAAGCCCGGAGTCTGTACCCCCGCCGCTCGTACCCTTCATCACCCAACTCACGAGGTCACACGTCCAGCATTGTAACGAATATCACACCCCTCGCCAAGCGGTTTCCCGGCCGTCGTTCGGTGGAGGGATCGGACGATCGCTGTCGTGCGCTCGTCTTGACAGGATGTGGCCCCCTGTCTACACTCCCACGCATCCCGAGCCGGAGTGGCGGAATTGGCAGACGCGCAGGATTCAGGATCCTGTGAGGTTCACCCCTCGTGTGGGTTCAAGTCCCACCTCCGGCAGATTCCCTCGCTTCCTCGAGACCTCGGTCAGCAATCCCCGTTCATTTCGTGGTTCCGTTGATCGGCCTCAGATGCGGTCCGCCAGGACGGCGAGCCCGACGAAGAAGCCCGCGAGGATCCAGAATCGAACGGTCACCTGGCTCTCGTCCCAGTGGAACGCGGGGAGGAGATGCTGGCGCTTCGGATCGTCCGAGTGCTCGAAGTGATGGTGGAGCGGACTCATCCGGAAGATCCGCTTGCCGGTCGCTCGAACGGATCCGGTCTGCAGGATCACGGATCCCGCCTCGAGAACCAGGACGCCAGCAAGGATCGGTAGGAGGAGACCGAGGCCGTTGACCAGGGCGATCGACGCGATGGCGCCGCCGAGGAAGAACGACCCGGCATCGCCGAGGAACAGGCCGGCCGGGTGGACGTTGATCCAGAGGAACCCCACGAGCGAGCCGATCAGCGGGACGATCAGGGCAAGATTGGACGCTGTCGGGCGAAGGAGGATCAATCCGGCGAGGACGATCGCCGCGACACCGGCGGCGAGACCGTCGAGACCGTCGGTCAGGTTCATCCCATTCGTCGTCGACAGGAGGACGAACCAGACGAGAAGCAGGGTCGCCATTGTCGGCAAGTGAAGGTCGGTGGACGCGAACGGGATCCGGACCGGCACCAGGAGCACGTCCCGAAATGCGATGAAGACGACGCCGGCGGCGACGCTGGTCAGGGCGAGCTTCGCCGGGCCGGAGAGCCCGGTCGAGCGTTTTCGGCGCAGCGAGATGATGTCATCGGCCGCCCCGATGCCGGCGCAGAGGGCGGCGGTCGCAAGAACGAAGCCGGTTGCGTCGTCCGGGCGGTGCCAGAACGCCAGGACTCCGATCCCGGCGAGCCAGAGAGCGAAGACGACGAGGCCGCCCATCGTCGGGGTCCCCGCCTTCACGGCATGGCTCACCGGGCCGAAGATCCGGATCTGCTGTCCGAGCGCACGCGTCCGCATGAACCGAGCGAAGGCGACGGAGGCGAGTGCGCTCACCGGAACGAGGAGGAGTCCGACGAGAAGAGCCGGTCTCACGAGTCGGCCGCGTCGCGGAACTCCCCGTCGCATTCGAGGAGAGCTCGACGCATGGCGGCGAGGCCCTTCTTGCCGCGGTCTTCGAGCGCCGTTTGCACCAGCTTGAATAGCTGATACGACGACACGAGGCAGAATCCTTGACCTTGACAGCCACGCAGAACCTGTTGCGAGAACTGCGTTGGCCGCCGCTTCGGATCGAGTTCACGGGAACCGCTGACGACCAAGATTCCCTTGTGATGGCCGTCTCCGTCGGTCACCGCTCGATCGACGGCGTCGCGAAGCCGGTGATAGGAGGCGATCGCGACGGTCGCTTCTTCTGTCGCTTCGGCGACGACGAAGGCGTCTCCGTCGTCGCTTTGGAGCGTGAGGATCCCTCCCTCGGCCTCGACGGCGAACCCGAGAGTGCGGAATGCCTCGGTGACGGCCGGGAGAAACGCGAAGCGGCCTTTTGTGTAGAGAATCCGCTTCGGGCGCGTCTTCTCCTCGAGATTCTCGGCGATCTCGTCGACCTTCTTGGCGAGGGTGTCCCGCCGTTCCGTGACCGAATTGAGTTCGTCGACCAGAGCATCCTCCCCGGGGAGCGGATAGCCCGGTAGCCAGTCGGGTGGTGCCGTGTAGGCTGGGCGGAAGGCGAGATTTCGCGCTGCCTCAAGCAGGACGGCCGCTTCGCGGGACGGCGAGACCCCCTCGACCGACGGGAGAAGGACAAGGCGCCCCTCGTCGAACGGGACGGCGACGGCGAGGACGTCGCCGACGCGGTTTTGTGCCAAGATCGTCGCGAACCGGTCGATCGGCGTCGACATCAGATCCTGGTAGACGGCGTCGTAGACGACGTGGCCGGAGAACTGGCGAAGGTACTCCTCGAACGGGTGGCCTGAATCGGCGAGGACGATGTCCTCACCGTGGCGCGCGACGAACCGGCCGTTGGTCGGAAACGTGAATTGGTGATGGCGATCGACGAGCGAGATCGACGGGAGCCATTCGTACCGATCGATCGCTTCCGCCGGACCTTCCGGACCGACGATTTCGAACGACTCTCCTCGCGACCTCAACCGACAGACGAGGATCCCCCCGCCTCGCTTCAGGAGGTCGTTCGCTTCGGCTCGGCGCCGCTCCATCCACGCGCCGATCGTCTTGCCGAAGCCTCGATCGCGATCGGGATACGTTCGTCGCACTCCGTCGCTCCCGGGGGCGAGCTCGTCGGTCCAGCGGCGTGAGATCTCGGCCGGATCGATGAAGACGACGTCGAACGCCGAAAGGGACGAGCGGCCGAAGAACTCGTCGCGGCGGAGGTTCGCTGCGTCCAAAGGCCAATCGATCGCGAGGGAGCGGAGTTCCATGGCCCTTCGATCTTACACTTCCAGCGAACGCGGCGACAAGAAGAGACGGGCGGGCCGCCGTGGCCCGCCCGTGATGCTTGCGTTGATTGAGGGTGTCTAGAAGCCCTCGAGCGCCGAGATCGTCGTCTGCCAGACAATCCAGCGGATGCTGTCTGTGTAGCGCGATGGGAGGGCCGTTCCGACGCGGAAGTTGATCGTCGGGAGAAGCTCGCCCTCGTACCCACGCGGCAGACCGAGGACCGTCGGCACGGCCGGCGGCCGCACGAGCGAGTGCCGGAGATAGACGAAACTCGTTGATTCATCGAGCGTTCCGTCCCCGTTCGTGTCGAGTTCCAGGCTCATCCAGACGCTCGACGAATCGGGGACGCGGAAGGTGTGATCGAGTGAGCCGCTCGTGATCGAGCCTTCGAAGACGAGGGTCGTCTCCGAATCTTCGGGCTCGATGATCAACCCGAGCGGAATGACCCCGCCGTCGAACGGCTCGTTGACGTCCTGGAACGGCTCGTCAGATCGGAGCTTCAGGCGATAGCGGTGCGGAGTCGTCCAGCCGCCGCCGGCGTTCACGGTCACGTGCCACCGGTCGGTTCCCCAGACGAAGACGCCGGGCGTCGTACCCATCGGCGGGGCGCCGCTCGGACCGACGGCCTGCGAGACCACGATCTCTTGCGACGTCGAGGACGACAGGCCGCCGTTGTCCGTCACCGTCAAGGTGACGAGGACCGTTCCGGCCGATGAGTAGGTTACCTGTCCGGTCGAGCCGCTGGCGTCCGCGGTTCCATCCCCGTTCAGATCCCAGTTGTACGAGACGATCGTCCCGTCCGGATCGAACGATGAGGACGCGTTGAACGTCACGGGATCGCCGACCTCCGGAGCCGTCGGAGAGTACGTGAACGCGGCGACCGGTGGTTGCTGTGTCGGTCCGACGACCACTTGCTGCGAGACGCTGTCGCTCGCTCCCTCATCGTCGGTCACCGTCAGGGTGACGAGGTACGTCCCCGCCGCCGAGAAGCGGTGATAGGTGATGTTCCCCAGCTCGGGCGACGATCCGTCGTCGAACGTCCATCGGTGCTCGGCGATCGTCCCGTCCGAGTCGGTCGAGGAGGTTCCGTCGAAGCGGACCCATGCGCCGACGGCCGGCGACGTCGGAGAGTAGTCGAAGGTCGCATTCGGAGCGAGGTTCGTCGGTCCGACCTGGATCGTCTTGGTGACCGATCTCGACGCGCCGTCGTCGTCGGTGACGGTCAGGCGCACCGAGAACGAGCCGGCGGACGTGAACCGATGCCACACGATCGATCCGCTGCCGGTCGTGCCGTCGCCGAAGTTCCAGTTGTACGACGCGATCGAGCCGTCTGAGTCGGACGAGGCGGATGCGTTGAACTGCACGAACGTGTTCACGGCCGGATTCTGCGGTGAGTACGAATAGGCGGCCGTCGGCGGGCTGTTCGACGGGAAGAGCGGCGTCAATTCCGCATGGATCGTCCGCGTCCCGGTTCCGAAGATGATCAGGACGACGTTGTACGTCGAGTATCCGGGCTTGCTGACCGAAATGCGGTGGAGACCCTGCGTGACGAAGTGCGTCCGCGGGGTGTAACCGACGAAGGTTCCGTCGAGGGTGATCGTGGCTCCGGGCGGCGTCGATGTGATGTTCACCGTTCCGTAGTTCGGCGGGGCCTGGTCGGTGATCTCGAAGCTGGTGAAGTTCCAGCTTCGTTGATCCTCCAGGAGGAGACCGAGGATCTGCACTTCGACCTGCTGCTGGAACAGCCCCGGATCGCTCATCGGGAAGCTGCTGACGTCGACCGGTTGCGTCGTCGCCAGGATCTGTAGGTACTCCGTTCCGAGCGGCGGTGCCACCGGGAAACTCCGTGGAAGCTGGTGTGCTCCGGCTTGGACGTAGTTGTCGAGGCCGCCCGGGTAGGAGGGGTTCGGGAAGACGACCTGGACTTCTCCTGTCGGCATGATGTCCCAGATGTAGATGTAGGCCGCCCTGTTGACTTCATAGCTGATCGTGACCGACTCGCCGACTCGGTACTCGGCCTTGTCGGTCATGATCGAGACTTCGAGTTCCTCGCTCTGCGGCGGATCGATGATCAGCCCTTGCGGATAGACCTGGGAATCCTGGGCCCATCCGATGAGGGCGCCGATCGAAGCCATGAGCAAGGCGAGGGCTCCAGCCTTCCATGCTCTCTTGTTCATTGTCGCGCCTCCTTTTCCTGTCAGCCTGAAATTGCACGGTTCTCACGGATTGAGTGCCGCGATGGCGATCTGTGTCAAATCGTTCGGGCCGATTCGATCGAGAACGAGCTCGACGTCTTCCGGTCGTACGATCGTCGGCGGAAGACGATGAAGCCGATCGGCGACGAGTTCATAGAGGGTGGCGCCCTTCGACGGGCTCCCCCCTCCTTCCAAATAGTCGCTGACGGCGTCAGCGATCTGACTCACCAGTTGATCGAATCTCGCTGCCGGAAGGGCGTTCGGACTGCTCTGTGTTCCTCCGGCCGGCGTCCTCAGAATCTGGCAAGCGAAGAGGAGATCGCGCACACCATCCAGGAGGGTCAGACGTTGGCGGATCCTGGCTTCGATCGCGAAGACTGGTGACCTTTGCGCGATTCCCTTGAACGCCTCGAGAATGATCGCCTCGATCGGGAGTCCGTTCGCCAGTGCGGTGGCCAGATCGAATCCGACGCTGACGAGCCCATCGATCGACATCCCGCTCTCGAGAGCCCGCGTTTGCAGCAGGAGGACGAGTTCCACGTCGTAGGCCGACGCCGGAAGGGTGGTGAGACGATCGATCAGAGAGAGCAATTCACCCGCCGGGAAGCCGGGCGTCTCGAGTCCCACTTCGATTGCGGCCAAGATCCGGTCGTGTGAGGAGAGCGACATGGCGGACAGGGCACGATCGAAGTCGGCCGACTGAGACTGAGAAACGGCGCCGACCGATGCGATGAAGATCAGGAGAATCGCGAGCCCGATTCCGGCCGAAAACCTCTTCCACCGGTTCACACGCCGTCACCTCCTCCGCCGATGTAGCGGACGGAGCTGTACTGCCCGAACGTTCGCACGTACTCGTCGGCCGACGGATCCTGTCCCCACCACCGTCCGTCGATGACGAACGCGTACTCGTATCTTCCCGGGGAGAGCGGGATCGAAGCGGTCCAGATTCCGTCTTCGTTCTCATCGGCGAGCGGCGTTTCCTCCCATGCATTGAAGTCCCCGACGACGGCGACGCGATCGGCGTCGAGGGCCGGAACGACGAACAACACCTCGTGGCGTGTTCGAGAGGAGGCGGCCGGGGTGAGCGTCGGGGTCAGCGTCGGACCGGCGGTTCGATCGCCCGTCAGCAAGGTGCCGACGATCAGGAAGACGGCGGCCGTCGCCCCGAGAACGGCGAGCTGACCGAAGCGGCCGGTCCGTGTCGGAGCGAGCAGACTTCGAACCCAATCGATGAAGCGCGGGCGGGGAGCTCGATCGCCCAATTCGGCGACGATCCGAGCCTCCAGTCCCTCGAGACGTGGGGCCGACGCCTCCACTTCGCTGCGGAGCGTCTCGCGCACGGCGGTCTCGATATCGTCAAGTCTCATACTGCATCACGTCCTTCTCGATCAGGCTTCTCAGCATCGCTTTGCCACGATGAATCCTGGTCTTCACGGTCCCCTCAGGTATGGCGAGAATCCCGCCGATCTCACGGTACGATAGGTCGTTGTAGAACCGAAGAATGAGCGGCGCCCGATAGGGATACGGGAGTTCGTTCAGCGCTCGGTGGATCCGGGACTGCCGATCCTCTCCGGCGACGACCGATGCCGGATCTCGACCGCCGGCCAGGTGCAACGGTTGTTCGACGACCGGGTGGTTCTTCCGGTACCGGAGACGATTTCGACAGAGGTTCGCGGCGATCGTGAACATCCAGGTCGAAAACCGCTTGTCGAGGTGATAGCGCCGAAGGTTGTCGTACGCGCGGATGAACGCGTCGTGGGTCAGATCCTCGGCGTCAGCGCGGTTGCGCAGAAAACCGAGGCAGAGACCGAAGACCGCGTCCTTGTACCGCGATACGATCTCTCCCCAAGCTTCCGTCTCCCCTGCCAGTGAAGCGCGCAATAGACTCACCTCGTCTTGCTTCCGGTACACGCTGCCGTTTGCCTCCTCGGTGTTCAATATACACGCTTTCCCCGATCAGGGTTTCGGATTCGACATCGATCACCTCGCATCGGGACGAACCTTCTCCCAGGGGTTGTCGGTCGTCCCCGAGTTCGAAGCGAATCCGCAAGTAGACTGGACGAAACGGCCTTTGGACATGCGACGAAGTAGAGATGGTTCCTAAGGAGGTCAACGAGATGTCCGCTTCCACGCGCACTGCCCTGGGGGGCAGTGGAAAACGATTCGCAGTCCTTTGTCTGCTCGTCGCCCTTGCGGTAGGGCTCGCAGCGTGCAGAGGGTTCTTTGGACAGGCGCCGATCGCCCTGATGGTGATCGACACCGCAGGAGACGAAGAGGTCCCCGTGAGCGTGACGTTCGACATCAGCGGATCGAACGATCCGGATGGGACGATCGCGAGCTTTGAGCTCGATTTCGGAGACGGCTCGACCACGGCGACCGGGACCGACGTAACGACCCCGATCCCCCACACCTACGAGGAGGCGGGAACGTTCACCGTTGTCCTGACGATCACCGACAACGACGGCCGGATCGGAATGGTCAACGACGTCCTGGTGATCGGCCCGCTGATGATCACATTTGCGTCGCAACGGGTCGGGGACTACGACATCTACCGGATGCACGGCGACGGCTCGGCGCAGGGAACGGTGTTGAACACGTCGGACGACGAGCTGTTCCCCGATCTCGTCCGGACCACGCGCGACCGGATCGCGTTCGCCGCCGAGGACGGGACGAGTTGGAACATCTGGACGATGACGGTCGCCGGGGGGAGCCAGGACCAGCTGACGACGCAGACGGCGTCGAACCAGATTCAGCCGAGCTGGTCGGCCGATGCGGGGACGATCGCCTACGCGTCGAACGTGGCGCAGACGCCGTCGTCGACGACGTGGGAGATCTACACGATGACCTCCTCCGGCGGATCGCAGACGCAGGTGACATCGCAGTCGCCGTCCTGGGCGATCGCGCCGGCCTTCTCACCGATCAACGACGACATCGTCTTCGTGTCCGACAAGGATTCGAGCGGAGGCAGTTCGCTCTGGCTCCGTGAGGAGGGCGGGACGACGACCGAGATCTTCGATCCGGGCGTCGGTGGACGGGCCGGGGACGCCTCGCCGGCGATCGCCGGGCTCGGAGTCGCCCTCAATCTGCCGGCGGGAGCCGGGATTTCGAGGCCGGCCTGGTCGCCGGACGGAGCCTGGATCGCCTTCTCGCGCGAGCGGTCGACCGGGGAGATCGACATCTACGTCGTGGACGCGGCCGGGACCGGGCCGACCAGTCTCGAGGATTTCGTCGACGCCGAGTACGGGGTGACGAACACCGCGATCACGACCGACGACGACGAGTTCTGTCCGTTCTGGCTCGAAGACGGAAGCGGCCTCGCCTACGTCAAACCGGATTCTGGCGGTGACTATCAGATCTACAAGGTCACGTTCGAGACCGGGGCGGTGACGAAGCTGACCGAGACCGGAGACAACGTCTCGCCGGCCTCGAAACGCTAGACGACGACCGACGACCTCCGAAGGTAGCCGCGGGGGGTGAGACGCCGCATCTCACCCCCCGCTTCGCTTTCGATCTCGAACTCGAAGCAAGATCGAGCACGCGCAGCCGAGGCTGGCCAGGACGAGGAGCGGAAGATCTCCCCAACGAACGTACAAGGATCGATCGGTTCGCTCGTGGACGATGTCGGTGACGACTCCCTCACGCGTCGTCTCGGCGAGGATCTTGCCGGACGGATCGACCAGCCCGGCGACGCCTCCGTTCGCCGCTTGAGCGACGTAACGCCGTGTCTCGACGGCGCGGAAGACGGTGGCGGCGAAGTGGGCGATGAGTTCCGAGCTTCCGGCAAACCATGCGTCGTTCGTCACGACGACGAGAACCTCCGCACCGGCCAGGGCGAACCGTCGCGACGGATCGGGGAAGGTCGATTCGAAGCAGATCGGCGTGCCGAGACCGTCGAGCGGCTCGAACGTCGTTCCCGGCGTCAGATCGAGCGGGAGAAACGACTCGACGAACCGGCGGAGGCCGATCGCCTCCCACAGGCGGCGTCCCGGCACGTACTCGCCGAACGGGACCGGCCGGACCATCGCGTAGGTGCCGACAAGTCCGCCCTGTCGCGACAGGAGCGCGACCGTGTTGTAGATCCCCTGCTCGCGATAGACCCCGGTTCCGAAGAGGATGCGGGTCTCTCCGTCGACTGCGAGCCGCTCGAATCGCTCGAGGAGGCGCTTGTTACTCAGGATGTACGCGGGAAGGATCGACTCGGGAAAGACGACGAGGTCGGGATCCTCGGCGACGGCACGGCGTCCGAGCTCCTCGTAGCGCTCCGCGAGCGCGTCGAGATTTCGTCCGTCGAGCTTCGTCTCTTGTTCGACGGTCGAAGAGACGACGGCGACGCGCACGTCTTCGTCATTGCTCGGGGCAATCGGAAGGACTGCGAAGGCGGTGAGAGCGGCAACGCCGGCCCCGGCTGCGAGTAGATAGCCGATCCGCCGCCGGCGGATCACGAGATAGATCGCGGCGTTGACGAAGACGATCGCCGCCGTGATCGACCACGGTCCGAGGACGGCGGCCGCCCCGATGAGGGCGGGCGCCCGGTACAGCGCGTGATACAGCGACGAGAAACCGATGCCCAACGCCCCCTGCGCGCGGCCGAGTTCGACCAACGCCAGCGCGGCGGGGGCGGTCCACAGGAGCGTTGCATCGAAGCCCCGCTTCCCGGATCGACGGAGGAAGAGACTGAACAGCCCCGTGAAGGCGCCGAGGTAGGCGACGAGGAGGGCGAAGCCAGGGACGACCCAGGGTGAGAATCGGGTCACGGTCAGGATCCAGCGCAGGTCAAGGGCGAGGAAGGTCACGCCGAAGAGGAGTGCAACGCGGAATCGTCCGGTCCCCTCGAGGGCGAAGAAGAGCGGGACGAGGCCGACGAAGACGAGGGGGGCCAGGCCGAGGCCGGGCATCGCGAGGGCGGTCAGGATGCCGGATGCCGCCGCGAGAAGGGCTTTGCGTCGTCCGGGAAGGACCATATACTCTCGATCATATCGGAAGAGGGGGACTCACGTGCGCCCGGTGTTGATCGAACTCGGACCGCTGGTCATCCGCTACTACGGAGTGATGTACGTCATCGCGTTCACCGTCGGCCTCTACCTGGCTTGGATCGGCGTGAAGGTGCGGCGACTGGCGAAGGTTCGCTCGAATCGTGCGAGGGAACGAACGTTCGAGAATCTCCGATCGATTCTCGAGCGGAGCTTCTCCGGTTCGCTCCGCGAACGGGTCATCGGCCTCCTCGGCGCAGACGAGGTGGCCGATGCGATCGCCGACGCCGTTGTCGGCGCATCCGCGAGGATCCTGACGTCGGCGTCGGAGCCGAAACTCGAGGTGGCCAGACGGGCCGTTCGGTCGGCGATCGTCGAGGTAGAGGGGGCAGAGGTCGACGCGATCGCCGCCGACCGAGACGGTCTGGTCGACGCCATCGGCGCGGCGGTCTATCGCAGATGGAACCTTCACGCACTCGTTCGGGAGGGCGCGGTCGCCCTCGACGGGGTCGGTTGCGAGACGATCGAGAGGATGGCCTTCCTGATCGACGCGGCGGTGGTTCGATTCCTTCGGAAGAACTGGCGATACCACTGGAATCTCGAGGAGATCGAGGGATTGCGCGTAACGCTCGCGAGATCGCTCCGCGATGCGTACGGTGCGCCGGCCGGTGGCGACGTGCTCACCGAGGAGGAGCTCCTGTCGGTGGCGCGGGAGGTGGCACCTCAGATCCTCTTCGTTTGGGACGACGCGGTCGATCTCCTCCTCTGGACGATCCCGTGCGCGATCCTCGGCGCTCGGATCTACTATGTCGTGTTCCGTTGGGACGTCTATCGGGCGAATCCGATCGACGTCTTCAAGATCTGGGAGGGGGGGCTGGCGATCCACGGCGGCGTTCTCGTCGGGGCGCTGACCGTCTACCTGTTTGCTCGGTGGAAGGGGGTCCGCTTCTGGGCCGTCACCGACATCCTCGCTCCGAGCCTGATCCTCGGCCAGGCGATCGGGCGGATCGGGAACCTGATGAACGGGGACGCGTTCGGAACTCCAACGACGCTACCGTGGGGGATCCGGTTCCCGGCGGAGTCGCCGGCCGGAAGGGTCTATCCGGGGCAGGCGACGCATCCGTCGATGGTCTACGAGATGATTCTGAACCTGATGATCTTCGCCTACCTGTGGTCGATTCGAAAGCGGGGGTACAAAGACGGGTTCGCGACGGCGATGTACTTCATCCTCTACGCGATCGCTCGGTCGATCGTCAGCTTCACGCGTGGAGACAGCCTCTGGCTCGGGCCGATCCGCGCGGCCCACGCGATCAGTGCCGTCTTCGTTGTCGGGTTCGGTGTCCTGATATGGCGGCGGCGGTTGTACGAACGCTCATCTACGGCCTGAATCCTTCTCCAAGGTAGACGCGGCGGGCGAGCGGGCTGTCCAGGATTTCGCTCGGCGTCCCCGCAGCGACGAGTTTTCCCCGGTCGATCAGGTAGGCACTGTCGGTGATGGACAAGGTGTCACGGACGTTGTGGTCGGTCACGATGACGCCGATTCCGCGTTCCTTCAGCGATCGGATCTCCGTTTGGAGGCCGGCGATCGAGATCGGATCGATCCCCGAGAAAGGCTCGTCGAGAAGGACGTAGCCGGGCGATGCGGCGAGCGAACGCGCGATCTCCAGTCTGCGCCTCTCCCCGGAGGAAAGGGTGCCCGCGTGGCGGTCCCGAAGCTGCATCAGCTTGAACTCGGCGAGGAGTTTCTCTCGGCGGGCGGCCCGATCGTTGACCGATCGGGCCCACTCGAGGGCCATGTCGAGGTTCTCGCGAACGGTCGCCTTGGTGAAGACCGACGGCTCTTGCGGAAGATAGCCGATTCCGCGTCGCGCCCGTTGGTAGAACGCGAGGCCGGAGATCTCCGCCTCGTCGAGGAAGACGCTCCCTCCGTCGGCGGCGATGAATCCGATCAGCATGTAGAACGTCGTCGTCTTCCCGGCCCCGTTCGGGCCGAGGAGACCGGTGATCCTCCCGCGATCCACCGACAGGGAGAGAGAATCGACGACCGGGCGGCCGTTGTACCGCTTGATCAGTCCTCGCCCCTCAAGTGCCATTCGTTCCTCGGTCCTCTTCCGTTGCAGCGGCCAGGTCGAGCCGGAGCGAGACGTCGCCGGTGGCGGTCAGTCCTCCTTCGTCGATTCGGAGATCGTCGGCCGTCAGTCCCCCCTCACGGAAGCGCGCTTCGACGGAGCCGATCATCCGGACTGTCTTTTCGTCGGTCTCGATCCGATCGCAGCGGTAATCGTCACCTTCCGATCGAGCGGTCGCTCGAACATCTCCGGTGATCGTAGCGCGCTCACCGGCTAGGTCGTACTCGAAATGCTCCCCCGTGACCAGGAGATTCCGCACCTCCAATTCGATCGGTCCGGCCTCGAGGCGCTCTTTCTGTTCGTACCACGACATCTCCTCCGTCGCCAGGCGGAGCCCGTCCTTTCGCTCGATCCGCACGGTCCCGGAGAGCGTGCTGGTCTCTTCGCCCCTCGCGAACCGATCGGCGGTCGCCCTCATCTCCACGACGCCGCCGGAAAGGAAGCGAAGGACGACATCGGTCAGCGTTCCCTCCCCGTCGATGACCTCTCCCGATTGAGCTTCGACCTCCCAGGAGAGGTCGCCCGCGTCGGTGTACGAGCGCAGGACGACGCCACCGGCTGCGAACCGGTCGTCCGGCTCGAAGGAGCGGCGGGGGAGGAAGACGATCGCCAGGACCGCGGCGATCAGCAGGATCGGGAGAGTGCGCTTCGCTCTTGACATGCGCGGACGAATCCCCGGAAGAGAGGATGAGCACGGGTGAACCGAGAGGTGAATTCCGGATGGAACTGGACACAGACGAACCACGGGTGCTCGCGGAGCTCGAGGATCTCGGCGAGTCGGCCGTCGGGCGTCTCGCCGGCGATGGCGAAGCCGGCCGCCTCGAAACGACCCCGATAGCGCGGATTGAACTCGTATCGGTGCCGATGTCGTTCTTCGATTCGTCCGACTCCGTAGCAGGCGGCACTGAGACTGCCCTCTTGCAGAACCGTCCTGCTACGCCCGAGGCGCATCGTTCCGCCCATCTCCGTGACCGTCTGCTGTGCCTCGAGGAGAGTGATGACCGGGTGGGGCGAATCCGGGTCGAACTCGGAGCTGTTCGCTCCCTCGAGCTCGAGCACGTTTCGCGCGAACTCGATCACCGCACACTGGAGCCCGAGGCAGATCCCGAAAAACGGCAGCCCGTTCTTCCTGGCGAACTCGACCGCTTCGACCTTCCCCGCGATTCCTCGATGACCGAAGCCGCCGGGGATGAGGAGGCCGTCGACGTCGGCGAGGGCGACCTCTGGTCCGTCGGATGCGACGGTCTGGGCGGCGGTCCACACGATGTCGACCCCGACGTCCTCGTTCGCTCCGCCGGCGATGAGGGCCTCGCGGATGCTCGTGTAGGAATCGGCCAACTCGACGTACTTCCCGACGATGGCGATTCGTACCCTGTGACTCGGCGACCGGACACGATCGACGTGGTCCTTCCAGGCGACGAGATCGGGCGATCGCCGTTCGAGATCGAGGCCGTCGGCGATCGAGTCGGTCAACCCTTGTTCGTGAAAGAGGATCGGAGCGAGGTAGATCGTCGGCAGGTCCGGGTTCTCGATCACGTGATCGCGGGGAACGTCGCAGAAGAGAGCGATCTTCTCCTTCACCGGTTCGGGAACGGGACGGTCGGCGCGGGCGACGATCGCGTTCGGCTGGATCCCGATTGCGCGCAGCTCCTTGACGCTGTGCTGTGTCGGCTTGGTCTTCATTTCGTCCGACGCCGCCATGTGTGGCAGGAGGGTGACGTGGACGAAGAACGTGTCCCGCCGGGGGAGCTCGTCTTTCATCTGACGAAGGGCCTCGAGGAACGGAAGGCTTTCGATGTCGCCGACCGTCCCGCCGACCTCGATGACCCCGATCTCCGCCCCGTTCAGGTCGAGCGGGAGCCGGATCAGCCGTTTGATCTCATCGGTCACGTGCGGGATGACCTGGACGGTCTTCCCCAGGTAGGCGCCGGCGCGCTCTTGACGGATGACGTCGCCGTAGACCTGGCCGGTGGTGAAGTAGTGCGTCGCGGTGAGCGACTCGTCGAGGAACCGCTCGTACCGGCCGATGTCCAGGTCGGTCTCCTTCCCGTCGTCGGTGACGAAGACCTCACCGTGTTCGTACGGGTTCATCGTGCCGGCATCGACGTTGACGTACGGATCGATCTTCTGGAGGCTGACGTGATGGCCCTGGGCCTTGAGGAGGAGGCCGATTGATGCGGTGACGACCCCCTTGCCGAGACCGGACAGGACACCTCCGGTGATGAAGATGAACTTGCGCAACGCGTCCCCCTTTGCGGTGCGGGATGAAAGAGGATACGGGAGGTCACTACGGGGCGCAAGACTGAATCCAACGGGCGTTGAGAGCCCGAGGGCTTCGTGCTAGAATGATCGCCTGCCGTCGGTCGGCGACGGCGAACTCGACGAAGACGGCTCGAAAGGATCGATGGACGATGTGGCGAGTGATTCTTGAAGTCTTGTTCTTCCTCGATTGTTTCGCCCTGCTGGGGATCATTCTCCTGCAGATGAGCGAGCACTCGGGGCTCGGCGGTGCCTTCGGATCGGGCGGCTCGAGCACCGTCTTCGGGCGCGACGAGGTGAAGGATCCGAAGCGGACGCTGACCGTCGGTCTGGCGACCGTCTTCATGGCCCTCGGGTTCGTGCTGTCGATCGTCTAGCGACCGTTCCATCGCATCCTTCGTCCCGACTGGATCGCGGGCGTCGCATCTTCGGAGGGCGGTCGGGATGAACGAACTCCTTCTCGGAACTCGCAACCGGGGCAAGATCGCCGAACTCGAACATCTCCTCTCCGATCTCGACGGGTTCGAACTCCTGACGTTCGCCGATCGACCGTACTCGGAGGTGGAAGAGACCGGCGGAACATACCTGGAGAATGCGCTTCTGAAGGCGAGTGCGATCGCGGAGGAGACCGGACTGGCCGTTCTCGCCGAGGATGCTGGGCTCGAAGTGCGCGCGCTTGAAGGCGCGCCCGGTGTGTACTCCGCCCGGTTCTCCGGCCTGCCGGTCGACCACGATCGGAACAACAACCGGCTGCTCGAGCGTCTGGACGGTGAGGCGGACCGGCGAGCCCGTTTCGTGGCCGTCGCCGCGCTCCGCCTTCCCGACGGGGAGGTCTTCGTCACGACGGGCATCCTGCCCGGAACGATCGCCGAGGCTCCGTCGGGGACGGGCGGCTTCGGATACGACCCGGTCTTCGTTCCGATCGGCGACGTGCGCACGCTGGCGGAGATGTCGATCCACGAGAAGAACCGGATCAGCCACCGAACGCAGGCGATACGGCGGATGCGCGCGGTTCTCCGCGAGCTGGGCGGCTGAAGATCCGGCGGGATTCAGGATCTGGCTTCGAGCGTCTCGGCGAACTCCTCCAGCGCCCGGCGCTGTTTCCCAGAGAGCTTCTTCGGAACGTCGACGGTGACGGTGAGGACGTGGTCGCCCTTGCCGGCGTCGCGATGGATGTTGGAGATCCCTTTCCCCTTGAGACGGAACGTCGTTCCCGGCTGCGTTCCCGCGGGGACCGAGACCGTCTCTTCACCCCACAGCGTTTGCACCTTGATCTTGGCTCCAAGGGCCGCGTCCACGAATGAGATCGTCTCTTCTGAATGGATATCGCGGTCCTCTCGATTGAACGTCGAGTGGGGGATCACCTCGATCACGATGAACAGGTCGCCGTTCGGTGCGCCGTTGAGACCGGCGTTTCCCTGCCCTCGAAGGCGAAGCCTCGATCCGGTATCGACGCCGGCCGGGACCGTGATCGAGATCTTGCTCGACTCTCGGACCCGGCCGGTCCCGTGACAGCGGTTGCAGGGTCGCTCGATTACCTCGCCGGTGCCGCTGCATTCGGGGCACGTGCGGACGTTGACGAAGCTGCCGAGCAGGCTCTGCTGCCGATACTCGATCTGACCGCGTCCGCCGCACGTCGAGCACGTTCGCTTCGACGTGCCCGGCTCCATCCCTGAGCCGGAGCAAGCCTGACAGACGACGAGCCGCGGAACGGTGACGGTCATCTTCGTTCCGTGGGCCGCATCCTCCAAGGTGATTCTGAGTTTGTATTCGATGCTCTCTCCGCGACGCACGCGACGCTGGCGTGTCGACGTGCGCGGTCCTCCCTGCCGGAAGAACAGGTCGAACAGGTCGTCGAAGCCGCCGAATCCGAATTCGCGGTACGCTTCCCGCGCTCGGCGGAAGTCCGTGTCTCCGAAGGTGAAATCCTGACTCGGTCCGGCGTGGCCGTAGCGATCGTACTCGGCCCGCTTCTGAGGATCGGAGAGAACCTCGTACGCCTCTGCGATCTTCCGGAACTCCTTGCGAGCCCACTCGCGCTTCTCCGGGTTCCGATCCGGATGGAGTTCCTTCGCTCTCTGGCGATACGCCCTCTTGATGTCGGCTTCGCTCGCGTCCTTGGCGAGTCCGAGGATCTCGTAGTAATCGCTTTTGGCCACGCCGTCTCCTCACTCCATCGGTTCGACGCTTACTTCTCGTCGTACTCGGCGTCGATGTAGTCGCCGTCGTCTTCGTCAGTCGAGGGCTCCTCCGCGTTCGGGCCGGCCTCCGAGGACGCTGCGCCGCCCGCCTCTTGCCCTTGCTGATAGGCCTGTTGCGCGATCTCCTGCGACGCCTTGCCGAGCTCCTCCGTCTCCCTGCGAATGTCCGCGACGTCGGCGTCCCCGTCGAGCTTCTCGCGCAGACGGCGGATCCGATCCTCGACCTCCGAGCGCTTGTCGGTGTCGACCTTCTCCCCGAGATCGGAGAGGGCCTTCTCCACCGAATAGATCAGCTGATCGGCCTGGTTGCGTGCCTCGACGAGTTCCGTCTTCTTGCGGTCCTCCTCGGCGTGTTGCTCGGCCTCCGCCCGCATCCGCTCGATCTCCGCTTCATCGAGGCGGGAGGAATCCTGAATCGTGATCGATGCGCTCTTCGAGGTCGCTTTGTCCTTTGCGGTGACGTGGAGCAGTCCGTTTTCATCGATCTCGAACGACACGTCGATCTGCGGGACGCCCCGCGGAGCGGGGGGGATTCCGGTGAGCTGGAACTTCCCGAGCGACTTGTTGTCGTCTGCCATCTTCCGCTCCCCCTGGAGGACGTGGATCTCGACGGCCGGCTGGTTGTCGTCCGCCGTGGTGAACGTCTTCGTCTTCTCCGTCGGGATGGTGGTATTGCGCTCGATCAGCGGTGTGGCGACCCCTCCGAGCGTCTCGATTGACAGGGTCAACGGGGTGACGTCGAGGAGGAGAATGTCCCGCATGTCGCCGGCGGCGACGCCCGCCGAGATCGCCGCGCCGGCGGCGACCACCTCGTCGGGATTGATCTCGCGGTTGATCTTCCCCGGGATTCGCGACGAGATCAGCTCCTGCACCTTAGGAATCCGCGTCGAGCCGCCGACGAGGACGACCTGGTCGATGTCGTCGCTCGTCTTCTTCGCCTCGCGGAGCGCGTTGTCGACGGTTTGGGCGGTCCGTTGGAGGAGATCGTCGATCATCCCCTCGAACTTGGCCCGCGAGAGCTTCTTCTCCAGATGCTTCGGTCCGCTCGCGTCGGCGGTGATGTAGGGCAGGTTGATCGTCGTCTCCATCCGGCTGGAGAGTTCCTTCTTCGCCGCTTCGGCGGCGTCCTTCAGTCGCTGTAAGGCACTCGGGTCCTTCGACAGGTCGATTCCGGTGTCCTTGCGGAATTCGTCGACGAGCCAGTCGATGATCCGCTGATCGAAATCGTCGCCGCCGAGGTGCGTGTCCCCGTCGGTGGCGATGACATTGACGACGTCGTCGCCGATCTCGAGGATCGATACGTCGAACGTTCCACCGCCCAGGTCGTAGACGAGGATCGTCTGATCGTGCTGCTTATCCAGACCGTAGGCGAGGGCGGCGGCGGTCGGTTCGTTGATGATTCGCATCACCTCGAGTCCGGCGATCTCTCCGGCGGCCTTCGTTGCGCGGCGCTGATCGTCGTCGAAGTAGGCCGGAACCGTGATGACCGCCTTGGTGACCTTCCCGCCGAGGTTCGCCTCCGCGTCGGCCTTCAGTTTCTGCAGGATCATTGCCGAGATCTGCTCCGGGGTGTACGTCTCCGTCTTCCCGTCGATCGAGATCTCGATCCGGTGATCGGTCCCCATCTGCCGTTTGATCGAAGCGATCGTGTGCAACGGATTCGTGATCGCCTGGCGCTTGGCGAGCCGCCCGACGAGTCGCTCGCCGGTCTGGGTGATTGCAACGACCGACGGGGTCGTTCGCTCGCCTTCTGCGTTGTTGATCACCTCGGGGCTTCCGCCCTCGAGGATCGCAACGCAGGAGTTGGTCGTTCCAAGATCGATTCCGATGATCTTCTCTTTCATTCCTTTTCCTCCTCTTTCACCTCGGCGGACCCTCGGCTCACGGCCACCTTGCTGGCGCGCAGGATTCGGCTGTTTCTTCGGTAGCCCGGTGTGAGCTCTTCGAGAATCCTGTTCTTCTCTTCGTCACTCGACACAGTCAGCATCGCCTCGTGCAGCGCCGGATCGAACGTCGTGCCGACCGACGGGATCCTCTCGACGTCGAGTTGTTCGAGAATCTGCGCGAACTGCGCGAAGATCTGCTCGACGCCGGCGACGAACGCGTCCTCGTCCTGGTCGGTCGCGTAACTGCGCAACGCGCGCTCCAAGTTCTCGTACGGCGTCACGAAGCTGAGGATCATTTCGTCGGCACTTCGGTCCTTCAGCGCCGCAACGTCACGAGCGACGCGCTTCTTGTAGTTCTCGAACTCGGCCTGCAGGCGCAGCAAGCGGCTGAGACACGTCTGCAGCTGTGTCCTAAGATCTTCGGCGGGCGTCTCGGTCGGCTCCGCGGCAGGCTCCTCGATCTTGTTCTGCTTCTCTTCTTCGTTCATGCGTTCGTCCTTTCGGGAGTTCGCGCAAGTGAGTTCATCAACAAGGCCTCGAGGCGATTGGCGACGTAGCTCGCTGTGGAAAGCGCGCGTCCGTAGTCCATCCAAATCGGTGCGACGACGCCGAGGATCCCCCCGTGCGGGCGAAACGAGCGACTGACCACGCTGAATTCCTCCAGGCCGGGAAGCGGGAAGTCGCCGATGTTGACGACGATCCCGTCGCGTCCCGCTCGGGTCTGGCGGATCGCGCGAACGAACGCCGCTTCGTCCTGGACCGCATGACTCAGTGCGGCGAATCGAGTCATCGCCTCGTCAGGTACCATTTCCTGAAGGTCGGTCGTCAGGTTGAGCAGGCCCTCGAAATGGGCGCGCCGGTGCGACGTCTGCTCGAGAAGCCGGCCGAGCATGATAAACGCTTGGCGCGCCGATCGTTCGTACCAGCCCTCCGGTCCGTCCTCCGTGGCCAGCGAACGCACTTCGTCCAGCGTGCGTCCGCGGAGATCCGAGTTGATCGCCTGCGTCACGCCATTGAGTTCGGAGTCCGTCAGGTCCTCTTCGAGCGGGATGAGGCCGTGTTCCACGATGCCGATATCGGAGACGATCGCGAGGAACGCCAAGCGTTTGTCCATCTTCAACAGGACGACACGTTCGAGGCGTGCCTCACGAAGCCTCGGCGGGATCACGAAACCGGCGCAGTCGACCAAGTTACCGAGGATCAGCGCCGTGCGGCGGATCGTCTCCTCGATGTCGAGGCAGCGGGCGCCGTAGGTCTCGACGATCTCGAGTCTCTCTTCCTTGGTGAGCTCGGACAGGTCGAGAAGCCAATCGACGAAGAACCGATATCCCTTCGTCGTCGGAATCCGCCCGGACGAGGAGTATGGCTTCGCGATGTAGCCGCGAGCCTCGAGTTCGTTCATGTCATTGCGCACGGTGGCCGAACTGACGGAGAGACCGTAGTCTTCGAGAATCATTCTCGACGAAACCGGCTCGCGAAGCCGGATATAGCGGTCGACGATCTCCTTCAGAATCAATCGTTGTCTATCTGGAAGCGACTCTCTGCTCATGGATCACTCGCCGTTAGCACTTCGTATATCTGTCTGCTAATGATAGGGGGGAGCGGTCTCCGTGTCAATCACGGAGGTGAGCCTCCACAGACAGGGGTTGACACCCGCGCGATCCGGCTCTATAGTGGCTGCAACATGAGCGAAGTACGAAGCGCCACCGATCGGAACGACGGCCGCTTCGGCTTCTATTGGTTCTGGTTTGAGCCCGGCTTCTCCGCCTCGCGTTAGCGAAAACTAGCACGAGCGGAAGCGGAGCGGCCGGGGACGGACTGCGGGAAACCGTGGTCCTTTTCTTTTAGACTCGGCCAGAGGAGGGAAGGCAAGGAGGTGCGCGAGGAATCGAGCGGGAGCGAAAGCGAAGCGGACAGGGAAGCCCGCCCGTCGCGAACGGACATCCCCGACGGGCGGACACATGCGGCCCGGCGGGTCCCGAAGGGCTCGCAGCGGACCACACGAAGGATACTTGAGAAAGGTAGAGAAATGAAACGACGCGTCACTTGTCTGACAGTCGGCCTCTTGATCGTTGGGGTCGCGTACATCGCGACGGCTGCGCCCCTTCTCGTCGGAATTACGAAGATCGTCGAACATCCCGCGCTAGATGCGGTTCAACAAGGAGTGATCGACGGGCTGACGGGGGTGGGCTACGTGGAAGGGCAGGACATCGAATACATCGTCGCCAGCGCCCAGGGAGACCTGAGTCTGGCAGCGGCGATTCCGCAGGACTTCCAAGCACGGGGCGTCGATCTGGTCGTCGCGATCGCAACCGCCACGGCCAAGGCCGCTGTGCAAGTTCTGGAGGGGACGGACATCCCAGTCGTCTACAGCGCGATCACGAATCCGCTGGGGGAGGGCCTGGTTGTGAGTGCGGAGGATCCAAGCCTGAATGGGAACGTGACGGGCGTCTCCGACATGATCGACGTCGAGAACGATCTCCGGCTTCTCAAGGCTCTCGGGCCGCAGATCCAGCGAGTCGGCCTGATTTACAACGCGGGCGAGCCGAACGCCGAGTATCTCAAGGATGAGACCGTAGCTGCGGCTCCCGAAGTCGGGGTGGAGATTGTGCTGGCGGCGGCGAGCGTCTCCAGCGAGGTGCAGATGGCGGCGCAGTCCCTCATCGGTCGCGTCGACGCGTTCTTCGTGACGACCGACAACACCGTGGTCTCGGCCCTCGACGCCGTTGTGGCCGTCGCCGAGGAAGCGGGAATTCCATTCCTCGTTGCCGATCCAACTAGTCTGGAGTTTGGACCAGTGATCGCGGCGGGCTTCGACTACTACGCGCTGGGACGGGCCACGAGCACGATCTGCGCCGAGATCCTCGGGGGCACACCGGCTGACGAAATCAATCCGATCATGTACTCAGACGTCGAGCCGGAGGAGATCTGGCTGAACCTCGACGCAGCCGCCAAGATCGGCCTCGTCCTCTCCGAGACTCTCATGGAACAGGCGGACGGCATCTACTACAGCGACACGAGGTGGGAGCGCGCCCTCTAGGGACGCGACGGCAGACAGGACGAGAGGGAAGGAGAGCGAGCGATGGCTTCATTGCTGATCCACGCGGTCGAGCAAGGGCTCGCGTACGGAATCGCTGCGTTGGGCGTCTTCCTGACGTACCGGGTTCTGAAGTTCCCCGACCTGACGGTCGATGGGAGCTTCGTAACCGGAGCCGCCATCGCTTCTCTCCTCCTCATCAACGGCGGGATCGACGCGTTCTCCGCGCTCCTACTTGCGTTTGCCGCGGGGGCCGCGGCGGGCCTCATCACCGGGATCCTCAACACGCGGTTCGGGATCACCAATCTGCTCGCCGGCGTGCTGACGATGATCATGCTCTACTCGATCAACCTGCGAATCATGGGGAGACCGAACCTCTCGCTGCTTCGCATTCCGACTGCAATACGAATCATCGACTCGGCATGGTCGTCTCTTGGCCCGTTGGCGATCCTTGCGTTCATCGGTCTCTTGACCTTCGGGATCAAGCTGCTGCTCGACGGATTCCTGCGGACGGAACTCGGCTTCGCGCTCCGTGCGACCGGCGACAGCGAGGCGATGATCACGGCGCAGGGCGTCAACACCAACAGCATGAAGCTCCTCGGGCTTTCGCTTTCGAATGGGCTCGTGGCGCTCTCCGGCGCATTGGTCGCCCAGTACGGTGGATTCGCCGACGTCGGCATGGGAATCGGGACGATCGTCACCGGATTGGCCGCCGTCATCATCGGGGGGACCCTGATCCGCTCGAGCCGTGTCGGATGGATGACGACGAGCGTGCTGGTCGGTTCGCTCATCTACCGCGTTGCGGTGGCCCTCGCGCTGCGGTACGGACACGTCGTCGGGTTTCAGCCGAGCGACTTGAAGATGATTACGGCGATCTTGGTCGTGTTGGCCCTCGTCCTCCCTCGGATCCGAGAGCAGCGGATGAGGAAGGTCAGCGCATGCTAGTCCTTCAAGGTGTGTCGAAGACCTTCCAGACGGGAGCCGATCGGGTCGACGCGATCCGACCGATCGACCTCGAGCTCAGGCATGGAGACTTCCTGACGATCATCGGTTCGAACGGCGCGGGGAAATCGACGCTTCTCAACCTGATCGCCGGGACGTTCCGACCGACGACCGGGCGGGTCGTGTTGGGGGAGCGTGATGTGACCGGCCAGCCGGCGCACCGACGAGCGCGGCGGATCGGTCGGATCGTCCAGGATCCACTCGCCGGAACGGCGCCGACGATGACGGTCGCCGAGAACCTCGCCCTCGCCGCGAAGCGAGGGGGGCGTTCCCTCCGGCCGGCCCTCCCGAGGCGGGCCCGCGGGAAGCTTCACGATCGGCTCGCCGCGCTGAGCGTCGGGCTGGAGAAGCGAATGAGCTGCCCGGTCTCTCTTCTCTCCGGCGGGGAGCGTCAAGCGTTGACCGTTCTGATGGCGACCCTCGTCCCGCCGGACGTCCTTCTGCTCGACGAGCACACCGCGGCGCTCGACCCGCGGAACGCGGCGTTGATCACTCATTTGACCGAGCAGTTCGTCGATCGACTTCGCCTGACGACTCTGATGGTGACGCACAATATGGAGCAGGCGATCGAGGTGGGAAACGGGCTGATCATGATGCACAAGGGAGAGATCATCCACGAGCTCTACGGCGCACAGAAACGGGCGGCCACGGTTCCTGAGTTGGTCGACCTATTCGTCGAACACCACGTCGTCGACGACGAACTCCTGTTGGAGCGTGTCTGCTAGCGGTTTCGGCCGCAGCACTTCTTGTACTTTTTCCCCGAGCCGCACGGGCACGGGTCATTGCGTCCCGGTTCCTTCTTGACCCGGACCGGCGCTCGGGCCCCGGGCCGTTGCGGTCGCGGGGCGCTCGGCGGCGGAGCGGTCAGGTCGGCGTGGACGTAGTCGATTCCTTCCGGTTGACGCGTCTGACGCTCCTGGGTCGAGACAGTCAACCGCGGGTTGAGCAAGACGCGAACGATCTTCTCGGCCGTCCGACCGAGCATCTCCTGGAACAGCTCGAACGACTCGCGTTTGAACGCGACGAGCGGGTCCGTCCCGGCGAGCGACGTCCACCCGATTCCGCCCTTCAGATCGTCGAGTGTATACAGGTGGGTTCGCCACGCTTCGTCGATCGATGTCAGGATCAGATACCGCGCGATGAGCGGAAAGTTGGGAGCGAGTCGTTCGCTCTGCGTGGCAAGCACGCGATCGAAGCGGTCGACCACCTCGCCGACGAGACCCTCTCGATCGGTCGCCTCGAAGCTCGCCACCTCGAGTCGACCGTAGGCCGACAGCTCCTTGGCGAGCCCGTCCAGATTCCACGTGTCCGGTGGCTGTCGCGGCGGCGCGTGGGCGTTGACGAGGTTCTCGGCGACCTCTTCGAACAGGTCGTGGAGGTAGCCCTGGAGGTCCGCTTCGGCGCCTTCGGGGAGTTCGTCGGCCGATTGCCGCTCCGGAAGGAGAAACCGATCCCGGATGGAATAGATCGCCTCCCGCTGCTTGGCGAGGACCAGATCGTATTCGAGGAGGCGTTTGCGGATCTCGAAATTCCGTCCCTCGACCCGTTTCTGCGCCCGGCGGATCGCTCCGGTCAAGAGATCGTGTTCGATCGCCTCTCCCTCCTCCATTCCCAAGCGTTCCATCAAACCGCCGATCCGATCTCCGCCGAAGATGCGCAGGAGGTCGTCCTCGAGAGAAAGGTAGAACTGGGACGAGCCGGGATCCCCCTGGCGGCCGGCCCGCCCGAGGAGCTGGTTGTCGATGCGACGGGACTCGTGCCGCTGGCAGCCGATGACGTGGAGACCTCCGACCTCCGCGACGCCGTCGCCGAGTTTGATGTCGGTCCCACGGCCGGCCATGTTCGTCGCGACGGTGATCGCGCCACGCTGCCCGGCGTCGGAGACGATCTCGGCCTCCTTCTCGTGATGCTTGGCGTTCAGAACGTGGTGAGCGAGCTTCTTCCCGGTCAGCAGGCGCGAGAGCCGCTCGGATTTCTCGATCGAGTTGGTGCCGATCAACACGGGCCGCCCTGCGGCGTTCATCGACGCGACCTCCTCGACGATCGCATCGAATTTTGCCGGCTCCGTTCGGAAGATCAGGTCGGCCTTTGCCTCCCTTCGAAGCTCCTTGTTGGTCGGAATGACCAGAACGGGGAGGGCGTAGATCTGCTTGAACTCCTCTTCTTCCGTCTTGGCCGTTCCGGTCATCCCACAGAGCCCCGAGTACAGCTGAAAGTAGTGCTGTAGCGTGATTGTGGCGAGGGTTTGCGATTCGCGCTGGATCGCCAGGTTCTCCTTCGCTTCGAGCGCTTGGTGGAGTCCGTCCGAATATCGGCGATCGGGCATCAGCCGCCCGGTGAACTCGTCGACGATCATCACGCGGCCGTCCTTGACGATGTAGTGCTGTTCTTTCTGGAACAGGTGGAGGGCACGGAGCGCGTTCTCGATGTAGTGAAGGGTTTCCTGGTGCTCTGGCGTGAACAGGTTTTCGACGTCGAGTGCCGCCTCCGCTTTGCGGATTCCGTCGTCGGTCAGGGTCAAACGCCGTGACTCTTCGTCGATTTCGAAGTCCTCGTCGCGCCGGAAGCGCCGCGCTAGGGCGGCGAACTTCCGGTACAGATCGTAGGCCTGTTCGGTCGATCCGGAGATGATCAGTGGGGTTCGGGCCTCGTCGATCAGGATGTTGTCGATCTCGTCGACGATCGCGAAGTCGAGCGAGCCTTGGACTTTCTGGTCGATCGACAGAACCATGTTGTCACGCAGGTAGTCGAAGCCGAACTGGTTGTTCGTTCCGTAGAGGATGTCGGCCGCGTACTCGCCTCTTCGCTCCTTCGGCGGCGTGTCCTCCTGGAGGAGCCCGACGGAGAGGCCGAGGAATTCGTAGATCGGTCCCATCCACTCTCGATCGCGGCGGGCGAGGTAGTCGTTGACCGTGACCACGTGGACCTTCCCGACGAGCGCGTTGAGCGTCGCGGGGAGCGTGGCGACGAGTGTCTTTCCTTCACCGGTCTGCATTTCGGCGATTCGCCGTTCGTCGAGCGCGATCGCACCAAGGATCTGTACGTCGAACGGACGCATGTCGACCGTTCGTGCCGCGACCTCGCGGACGACCGCGAAGACCTCGGGGCGCAGATCCTTTCTCGATTCACCTCTCGCGAGACGGGCCTTGAACTCGGCCGTCTTCGCGCGGAGCGCGTCATCGGGAAGTGCGGCCGTTTCGTCTGTCAACCGGTTGACGGACGCCAACTCGCGCTCCAGCCGCTTGAGCTGCTGAGCGTTCGTCTGCCCGAGAAGAAAATCGACGCTCCGTCGAATCGTGTCAATCGCCATCAGAGAATCACGCGGTCAGTATAAGTCGGGGCATCGTGCTCGCAAGGAGGCTGGACGGTGAGTTACGGGCCGGGGATTCGATGCACAGTGATGTGCCTCTTGTTGC
>CAZUIM010000008.1:0-89621 GCA_964620325.1 uncultured Thermotogae bacterium | reverse complement strand
GTTTGGAGGGACAACCGTGCCTACTCGCCCTTGACGCCAGCATAGTTTGTTACAGAGGAGTCGGGAGCGCGTCCTTGATCGCCTCGACGCGTTCGTAGGGGACCCGGATCGTTCCGAGTGACTCCTTGGTCGACTCCGGGCCGTGGTCGTCGGACCCCCCGGTGAGAAGAAAGCCCCCCCGCTCGGCGATCGCCTTCATCCGGCGGGGGGCGATCGAACGGCTCCGATTCGCCTCGTCGGTCTCGACGTACGGGTAGAAGACCTCGACCCCGTCAAGGCCGGCCTCAGCGAGCCCGTGCAGGAACCCCTCCCAATCTTCGACTTCCATCAGACACGGATGTGCGAGGGACGTGACACCGCCCGCTTCGTGGACCGCGCGCAAGACATCGCGATAGTCCGGCTTGTCGATCGGCGAGTAGCAGGGCCTCCCCTTGCCGATCCAGGAGCCGAACGCCTCCGGGAACGACTCGACGAGCCCTTTCTCGATCAGGATCCGGGCCAGGTGCGGCCGACCGAGGTTCCCCGCCGCGACGGCGCGAATCTCGTCGAAGTCGACGTGCACACCGGCGTGCTCACAGCAGAGATCGACCATCCGCTGCATCCGCTCGATGCGCGAAGCCTTCAAATCGTCGAGCAAGCGTCGCAGGCCGGCGGACGACGGATCGACGAAGTAGGCGAGGATCTCGCCGGCGATCTCGCCGAACGTTGCCTTGATCTCGACCCCGGTGATCACCTCGATGCCGCCGATGTCGCGAACGCGCCCGCTGAGGTCGTCGGAAACCACGTCGTGATCGGTGACCGCAATCGCGCACAGTCCGTGCTCCTTCGCCCGCCGGGCGAGTCTCGGCAGCGTCCACGTTCCGTCGGACGCGATCGTGTGGAGGTGCAGGTCAGCGTAGCCGGTCATGGTCCCCGATTCCCTCCTCGCCTCCGGCGTCCCGATCGGCGGCGTCCTTCCAGATCCGATCGAGAATCCCGTTGACGAACAGCTTCGCCTGATCGGTCCCGAACTTCTTCGACAGCTCGACCGCCTCGTCGATTGCGACCTCCGGAGGGATCTCCTCGCAGAAGAGGAGCTCGTAGACGCCGACTCTGAGGATGTTCCGATCGATCAGGGCCAACCGCTCGAATCGCCACCCGACGGTCCGCGCGCCGATCATCCGGTCGATCTCGTCGCGCCGATCGAGGATCCCGTCGAAGAGTGATTCGATGTAGTCGAGCTGGTTCCCCGGACTCTCGTCCTCGAGCATCTCCGCGAGGGAGACGTCGGTGAACTCGCGCTGGTAGAGGGCCGAGAGGACGAACTCACGCGCCTCGCGACGCTGCATCAGCTGGAGAGAAAGCGAGTGAACACCTCGCGAAGGCGACGGGCGAGCCCGGGCTGCGCGTCGAGCCACATCCCGAGACAGAGCCCGAACAGCGTGAACGCGAGGAGGATCAGGAACGACCGCCAGCCGAGCAGAACGAAGAGGAGGCCGGCGATGCCGCCTGAAGCGAGCCCGAGAATCTTCGCGTTCAATGCGATCCTCACGCTATGCCTCTTCCGCTCCGCGACTCCGACCGAGACTGCGGATCCCCCGAACGAGGATCGACACGTCGGTGACGCTGACGCCGGTTCGCTCGGGGATCTCGCGCGCTAGGACCGTCTGGATTCGCTCTCCGACGTCGGTGACGCGCTGATCGTGAGAGAGCGTCAACCGAACCTTGACGGCGACCCCGTCCTCCTGATGGTCCAGTGCGACGCGAAACCTGTCGAGTCCGATCTCGTCACGCAAGATCCCGCTGATGAACTCGCGAATGGCGAACGACGTCAGCGCAATCTGTCCGCCGCTCCCTTCGCGAGCGAAGACCGCCCGGCCGACCCGTTCGTCGGCGCTCATCACGAGGAAGAACAGCCCGACGAAGACGAGAACCGTGCCGACGACGATCACGAGCGCGGAGCCGGGAAGCCGATCGAGGTAGGGAGTGACCGACGACAACGAGATCCCGCCGGCGCCCGCAACGATCAGCGTCCCCCCGAGCCCGCCGGTGACCGCCAGCGCCACGATGTTCGCTACTCCTCGGAGGGCTCGCATTCTTCCTCGCTCTCGTCCTCGTCTTCCTCGGCCTCGACGAGTCGCTGCACGTCGACGTTCACCGCGTCAACTCTCAGGCCGGTCATCCGCTCGATCTCGGCCTTGATCCGCGTCTGCACCTGCTTGGCGACCTTGTGAATCGGGTTCCCGTACAGGACGGTGATCCGCACCGTCACGGTGACGGTGTCCCCCTCGACCGTTGTGTCGACGTATCGCTTCATTCCTTCCCCGCGCCGAAACGCGCTGTCGCCCGCGCGCAGATTGGCGATCCCGTCGACCTCCGAGATGGCAATCCCGGCGATCGCGGTGACGACGTCCTTCGAGATCCCAACGCTCCCCTTGTCTCCCTCTACCATGGGCTCACTCCTCTCCGCTCTCGTGCGTGTGCGGCGGAACGACCTTCTTCACGTAGACGTCGACGCTCGCCACCGAGATTCCGGCCAGCCGCTCGATGTCCGCCTGCACGTTCTGCTGTACGCCACCGGCAACCTCGTGAACCGGGTAGCCGTACTCGACGGCGATCCGCAACTCGAGGCGAACGGTCCCCTCAGCGAGCTCGGCCTTGATGTTCGGTGCGAGGTCCTCGCCTCCGAAGATGCTTTTCAGTCCGCCGGAGCTCGCGCCGGACGGTCTGGCGATCCCGTCGACTTTCTCCGCGGCGATCCGCGCGATCGACGCGATGACGTCCTCCGCAATGGTGATCCGGCCGTCATCATCGATGATTTCGGCCCTACGCTCGGCCATGGCTCCTCCTTAAAGTCTCTCCACGTACGTCCCGGATCGGGTGTCGATCTTCAGTGTATCACCTTCTTTGACGAACAGAGGGACCGAGACGACGACGCCGGTCTCCAGCGTCGCCGGCTTCTCCACGTTGGAGACAGTGTCCCCCCGAACGCCAGGTTCCGTCTGTGTGACCTTCAGCTCGACGAAATTCGGCAATCCGACCTTGACGAGTTCATCGTTGTAGTAGTAGCCGATGACGGTGTTCCCCTCCAACAGAAACTGAGCCTGCTCTCCGAGCACGTCCTTCGAAATCGGGAACTGGTCGAAACGCTCGGTGTCCATGAAGACGAAGTCCGTTCCGTCGTGATAGACATATTGCAGCTGGCGCGACTCGAGAAAGGCCGACTCGGTGTTCTCCGGGCCCTTGAACGTCGTCGAGATGACGCGCCCGGTCTTCAGATGCTTCAGCTTCGTCTTGGCGACCGCTCCGGCTCGCCCGCGCTTCGAGTGCTCGTACTCCACGACTTCGTACAGCTCGCCGTCGTAGAGCATCGTCATCCCTTTTCGTATTTCACTGACTGCAAGGCCCATCGGGTACCTCGTTCCTTTCGGTGCTGCCGCCATCGAGGCGATCGTCGGTTCACGTTCCGCGACAAGGATACTCGCAAACGCGGATCGCGAGCCACGGCCTCGTCGCCTCACTATGGACGCTTCCCCACCGGCCACCGCACGATGCGCAATCCGACCGGCGTGATCCCCTTCTCGACGATGCCGAGCTCCGCCGCCGCCCCTTTCGACAGGTCGATGATGCGGCCCTCGACGAACGGACCGCGATCGTTGATCCGAACAACGATGCTCCGTCCGCTATCCAAGTCGACGACGCGCACGATCGTGCCGAACGGGAGCGTCTTGTGGGCGGCACTCACTCCGTTCATGTCGTAGACCTCGCCGTTCGCCGTCAGGTTTCCGTCGAACCCCGGTCCGTACCACGACGCGATTCCCGCCTCGTAGTACGGCCCGAACAGAGAGAACACGACGGCGAGGCCAACCAAAGCGACCGACGACAACAGGTAGAGCGTCCATTCCCTCATGAGGACGAGTATAGATGGTAGATTCGAACTGTCACAACCGCCGTCCCGATCGGCCGACCCGCCGCCATCGGGAGACGAGGCGATCGGCGACGACGTGGGTCACGTTCGGGAGATAGAGGCCGAGCACGACGGCGAGCAGGAGCTCCGACGGCGGCACGACGACCCGCAGCGGTCGACCGATCGCGACGACGATGACGGCGCCGACGGCGCCGACGATCCCCCCGAGGTAGGCGACGCGCGTCAGTGGGCCGAGGAGCGGATGATGCGACAGACGTCGATGCCGAAAGAGGAGCGCGTACGGGATCCAGATCCATCGCGCCGCCCCCCACCTCCGGAAGGCTCGGCTTCGCACCAGATCGAGGTCGGGACTGAGAAGAAGCATCGAGACGGCGTAGGCAAGTGTGAACGCGACGACGACGTCCGGCCCGACCGCTCGCATCGCCAGCAAGTACCCCGCGAGGGCCGTCCAACCGAACAGGAGTCCCGATTCGATCTTCAGGTGCGTCTTTCCGGACGGCATCGGGCAACTATCCGCGGGATACACCATGGATACAAGCTTTGCACGGACTTGACGGACGATGAGCGTCCCGTTACAATTCGTTAGCAAGCTCGTACTCCAAGTGCTAACAACCGACCAAGGAGGAGGCAGAAGATGGCAATCAAGCCGTTGGGTAAGCGAGTTCTGGTCAAGAAACTCGACCCAGAAGAGAAGAAGTCGGCCGGAGGGATCGTCCTCCCCGACAGCGCCAAGACCGAGAAGGTCGTTCGCGCTGAAGTCGTCGCCGTGGGGACGGACGAGAAGCTCGAGGTCCACGCGGGCGATCAGATCATCATCTCGGACAGCTTCTCCAATACCGAACTCATGGAAGGCGAGGAGAAGTACCTGCTCGTGAAAGAATCTGAGATCCTCGCGATCATCGAGTAGCCAGTCAAAGGGGGAATCGAAGCATGGCCAAAGAAGTCATTTTCGGCGAGGAAGCGCGTCGCCGAATGAAGGACGGAATCGACAAGCTGGCCGACGCGGTGAGGATCACCCTCGGCCCCCGCGGACGGAACGTCATCATCGACAAGAAGTTCGGCAGCCCGGATATCACCAACGACGGCGTGACGATCGCCCAGGAGCAGGAGTACAAGGACGAGTTCGAGAACATGGGCGCACAGCTCGTCAAGGAGGTCGCCTCCAAGACGAACGACATCGCCGGTGACGGAACGACGACGGCGACGATCCTCGCTCACGCGATGATCGAGGAGGGATTCAAGAACCTCGCGGCCGGCGCGAACCCGATGGAGCTGAAGCGCGGACTGGAGAAGGGCTCCGCCGCCGTGGTCGATGAGCTCAAGAGGATGAGCCGTGAGCTGAAGACGAAGGAAGAGACGGCTCAGGTCGGCGCCATCTCCGCCAACGACGAGTCGATCGGGAAGATCATCGCCGACGCGATGGAAGCAGTCGGCGAGGACGGCGTCATCACCGTCGAGGACTCGGACACGATCGAGACGTACTACGAGGTCGTCGAAGGGATGCAGTTCGACCGCGAGTACATCTCCCCCTATTTCGTCACCGATCCGAAGAAGATGGAGGTCGGCCTCGAGAAGCCGCTCATCCTGGTGACCGACCAGGAGCTGAAGGCGGCCCAGGATCTCGTTCCGCTCCTCGAGAAGGTGGCGCAGGCCGGTCGGCCGATCCTGATCATCGCCAAGGACGTCACCGGCGAGGCGCTGACGACGCTCGTTCTGAACAAGCTGAAGGGGACGCTGACCAGCTGTGCCGTCAAGGCGCCGGGATTCGGCGACCGCCGGAAGGCGATGCTCGAAGACATTGCTGTCCTGACCGGCGGCACCGTCGTCGCCGAGGACGCCGGAATGCAGATCAAGGACACGACGCTCGACATGCTCGGAACCGCCGAGAACGTCAAGGTCGACAACAACAACACGACGATCATCGGCGGAAAGGGCAAGCCGGAGTCGATCCAGGGCCGGATCGAACAGATCGAGGCCCAGATCGAGACGACCGACTCGGACTACGACCGCGAGAAGCTCGAGGAACGGAAAGCGAAGCTCGCGGGCGGCGTCGCCGTCATCAAGGTCGGCGCCCCGACCGAGACCGAGCTCTCCGAGAAGAAGCACCGCATGGAGGACGCTCTCGAAGCGACCAAAGCGGCCGTCGACGAGGGAATCCTTCCCGGGGGCGGGGTCGCACTCGTCAATGCATCGAAGGCCTTGGAGAGCCTCAAGGCCGAGGGCGACGAGGCGGTCGGCATCAACATCCTCCGGCGCGCGCTCGAGGCGCCTCTCCGGCAGCTGTCGCTGAACGCTGGATTCGAGGGCGCCATCGTCGTCGAGAAGATCAAGGAAGCGAAGCCGGGAATCGGGTTCGACGTGATCACCGAGTCCTACCACGACATGGTCAAGGCCGGGATCATCGATCCGACGAAGGTCACCCGTTCGGCACTGCAGAACGCCGTGTCGATCGCCGGGATGCTCCTGACGACCGACGCGCTCGTCGCCGAGATCAAGGAGGACGAGCCGGCGCAGATGCCACCGATGCCGCCCGGCGGTGGGATGTACTAGATCGAACCTCGTAACGTTGCAGTTGCCAGCGCCCCTTCCGCCGACTACGATCGGCCGGAAGGGGCGCTTCTCCTATGGATCGAAAACTCGGACTGGCTCTAGGCGGCGGCGGCGCGCGGGGGCTCGCTCATCTCGGCGTCCTGATCGCGTTGGAGGAGGCCGGGATCCCGATCGACGCCATCGCCGGAACGAGCATGGGCGCGGCCATGGGGGCGGCGAAGGCGATCGGTGCCGATCTGAAGAAGATCCGAACACTCTTGGGGTGTCTCGATCTGAAGGAGATTCTCGGGGTGAGCGACAGCACCGCGCGCGAGCTTCGGAAGATCATCGGGCGCAGCGTCGTCGAGTACGTCCGCGGCTCGCCGTGGCGCGAAGTGGACACACAGCCGCACGATATCGCGCGTCTCCACGAGCTCTTCTCGCTCCTCACGGCCGGAAGACGGTTCGAGGAGACGGTGATTCCGTTCGCCGTCGTCGCCGCCGACCTGGAGACGGGCGAATCGGTCGTTCTTCGCGACGGTCTGCTCGCCGACGCGATTACGGCGAGCACCGCGGTCCCCGGAATCTTCTCCCCCGTTGCGCGAAACGGCCGGTTCCTGATCGACGGCGGGGTCGTCGACAAGCTTCCCGTCGAGACGGTCATCGAACTCGGGACCGACGCCGTCCTCGCCATCGACACCGGGGCCTCGCCGGCGCGCGAAGTCACCACCTGCCTCGACGCCCTCCTCCAGGCTCAACGAGCCACATCGCACCACCTGACGCGCATTCAGCTCGAACGCTCGAAGGCGCGGCTCGGAGGGCGCCTCGCGCTCCTGAAACCGGACGTCGCCTGGATCCGGATGTTCGGCTTTGAGCACACGGAGGCGGCGATCGAGGCGGGCGCGGTCGAAGCCCGCGCCCGCCTCGACGAGATCCGCAGCCTCCTCGGCTAACCGCTGTTTGGCCTAGTCTCCGTTTCTCACCTCGATCGCCCCCGACCGTTCGGCGACGCGATGACCGTCGGCGTCTTCCGCCACGACGAAGACGTAGTAGGTGCCGTCCTCGCACCTCGTGCTGTCCCAGGCGAACGAGCCGGTGTTCGCCAGATTCTCTGCCAGCGTCTCCCCCGGGGCGTCTGCCGACGTCGTCTCTTCCCGAGACAGGATGATCGACAGGCGGAGGGCCGCGTCATCCCCGTCCGGATCAATCGCCGACCACTCGACGACGACCGGGCCGGAGACCGTGCCGTCCGTGGGAGCGGTGACCTCGACGCGCGGGGCTGAGGCCGCCAATTCGACCGTGCTGTTCGTCGCTCGAGGGGTCCCATTCAGCGGGCTCCCATCGGCGTCGAGGCCGGTTGAGGCGGACGTCCCCGCGTTCGTGCCCCATGTGAGACCATCGAAGGGCGGATGGAACCGTTCCATCGTTGCGTACGGAATTGCCTCGCCCCGCCCGAGGCCGCCCGGCCAGCCGGGCTCCGCGGCGAGGATCTGGTCGACGATCTCTCCCTCCCCGTCGACCAGAAAGAGATCCTCCCCACCGTTCGACAGGCTCCCTTTGTAGATCAGGTCAGCCTCGACGTCCGAGACGACCGTGTCGTCCGTCCGTTCGAGCAGGAAGAACCCGCCCGGTTCGATCGTCGTGCGGCGGATTTCGAGCGTCGCGTCGGTCGCCTCGTCGAAGTGGATCACGCTCCCGTCGATTCGGAGTGTCCATCCGGTCAGATCGACGGCCGTGTCCCCCACGTTGAGAAGCTCGATCCACTCGTCCTGCGCGCTCGCTGCCGTTCCGGCCCACGCGACCTCGCTGATCAGCACCTTGGCCGAAGCGCCGATCGCGACCAGGCCGACGGCGACGATACCAACCATCAGACACGTAGCGATTCGCCTGCGTTTCATCTTCTCCTCCTTTGTCGTGTCCTCTAAGATCTTGTGAAGTCTTCGCCGCGAGGATACCGAAGATGGCGCATTCGGTCAACCCTGTTGTGTCGTCGCCGCTGCAACCGTAGAATCGTTGTGAGAATCGGTGCATCCGCGAGACAACGAAACGGCATGAAAGGAGCGCCGTGCGCGTCAGGACCTTCCACACCGGGGGTGACAGGAATCTCGGATACCTCATCGCCGAGGACGGCGCGAAGCTCGCCGCCGTCATCGACCCGTCGTATTCGCCGTCGACGATCGTCCGGTTTGCCCGGGAAGAGGGCCTCCGCATCGTGTACGCCTTCTGCACGCACGATCACCACGACCACACGAACGGCAACGCAGAGTTCAAGCAGGCGACCGGCGTCCGCCCCCTCCTGCTCGGCGACCGCGATCCGAAGACGCGAGTCATCGTCGAAGGGGGCGCGGCCTTCCGACTCGGCGACCTGTCGATCCGCGTTCTTCACACCCCGGGACACACGGACGACTCCATCTGCCTCCTGATCGATGGCGCCCTGTTCACCGGGGACACGCTCTTCATCGGGAAGGTCGGCGGAACCGACCTCGGGGAAGGCGCACGCCGCCAGCACGCCTCGCTGCACGACGTCCTGCTCGGACTCCCTGACGAGACCCGCATCTACCCGGGCCATGACGTCGGCGTCAGTCCGGAGTCGACGATCGGACATGAACGGGAGACGAATCCGTTCCTCCTGCGACCCGATCTGGAGTCGTTCATCCAGCTGAAGCGAAACTGGCCCCGGTACAAGAAGGAGCACGGGATCGCGTGAGACCGTGGTATGAGACGGCGTTCGGAAGAGACTACCTCGACCGCTATCCACACCGGAACGATGCAGAGGCCCGCGACGACGTCGATGCAATCGTTCGCCTGCTCGAACCGAATCCCTCCCACCCGCTCCTCGACCTCGGATGCGGGGCCGGCCGACATCTGGTCGCCTTCTGCCGCGCCGGCTACCGCCGACTGGTCGGACTCGACCTTTCCGAGGAGCTGCTCGCCGTCGCGCGGCACCGAATCGCTGAGGCCGGCTGCGGGAAGCCCGACCTCCACTGCCTCGACATGCGTCGGATCCCGTACAAGGACCACTTCGGCATCGCCGTTTCCCTGTTCACGTCGTTCGGGTACTTCGAGTCCGACGACGAGAACTCCGAGGTCCTCCTCGCCGTGCATCGCGCGCTTCGGCCGGGAGGGCGGTTCCTCCTTGACACGATGAACCGCGCGTGGACGATCGAGCATCTCGTCCCCGAAGAAGTGATCGATCTGCCGGGGGGAACGGCGGACGTGACCCGAACGCTGTCGGAGGATGGGGAACGCGTCGAGAAGGTCGTGCGAATCACCGATCCGTCATCCAGCGAGGTGACCGTCCGCCGGGAGTCCGTCCGGATGTACGCCCCGGAGGAGCTGGTCGAGATGTTCGCGCGGGCCGGGTTCGCCGATGCGGACGTTTTCGGCTCGCTGCACGGAGACCCGCCCTTTCCGTCTGCCGAGCGCACGGTCGTCGTCGGCACGAAGAGGTCCGCATGACGGCAGAAACGAACGCCTCGATCGATCCGAAGCTCCTCTATGGAGAGAGCACCTTCTTCCTCGACTACGTCGCCGGCCGAGAGTCAGCCCTCGGCTTGGTCGAGCACTCGCCTTCCGCCTTCGCCGCGGCGGCCGAGGCGCGCCGCGCAGTCTCGCCGTCCCGCGATGACATCGTCGACGCTCTCGCCGCGTACAACGAACGACTCGGTGCGTCCCCGGAGAGACTCGACCGGATCGAGCGGCTCCGAGAACCCGAGACGCTCTGCGTCGTCGGCGGACATCAGGCCGGCTTCCTCGGCGGGCCGCTGTTGGCACTCTACAAGGCCCTGTCCATCGTCCGCACGGCGGCCCACGTCGAGGAGCGCCTCGGCGTTCCGGTCGTTCCCCTATTCTGGCTGGCGACGGAAGACCACGACTTCACCGAGATCAATCGGGCTCGATTCCTCGACGAGGACGGGTCGATCCGGACCGTGGCCTTCGAGTGGTCCGAACGCGGTCGACCGATCGAGGCCCTTCCGATCACCGCCGAGATCTTCGGAGCGTTCGGCGAGGCTCTCCCTGCGAAAGCGAGCGTGCCCGAAGGAGTGCGCTCGCTGTTCGCTCCGAGCGAAGAAGACGACTACGGGACCTGGCACGCGCGCATCTGGTCGAGGCTCTTCGCCGACGATGGACTCGTCCTCGTCGAGCCGCGGACCGTTCGCCCGTTCTCCGGACGATTCTTCCACGACGCGCTGAGGCGGTCGGACGACGTGGGTGGCGCGCTGCGGAACGGTCGCGAGACACTCGCCGACGCGGGCTACGCAGCCCCCCTCGATCCGGATCGCGTCGGACGGCCGTTCATCTTCGCGCCGTCGGGGGAGCGGACCCGGGTCGACGACCCGACCGCGCACGCCGCAGCGGCGCTCGAGACCCCCGGACGATACTCGTCCGACGCCGCCCTCCGGCCACTTCTCGCCGACGCGCTGTTCCCGACCGTGGCGAGCGTCCTCGGCCCGACCGAGCTCGCGTACCATGCGATGCTCCGACCACTCTACGACCTGTTCGAGCTCCCACAACCGGTTCTCGTTCCACGAGCCGGGTACACGTTGCTGTCGGAGGACGAAGCTCGAATCCTCGATCGCCTCGACGTACCGATCGAGGCGGCACTCGCCGGCGAGGTCGACTCGAAGGACATTCTCCGGGAAGCCGCGTCCATGACGCTTCGTCGTGCGTTCGATGCGTCGCGCCGTGACGTGGCCTCTGCGCTCGACCCGCTTCGTCCGCTTCTCGCCGAGCTCGATCCCGGCCTCGAGTCACGCTGGCGGCAGACGTCGGATCACGCCGAAGGGGCGATCGATCGCCTCGAGGAGCGCGCCGTCCGAGCCGATCTCGCACGGGACGGCCTCTCCGCCGCTGCGCTTCACGCCCTGCTCGTCTCGCTTCGTCCGACCGGGCGCCCGCAGGAGCGCGTCCTGTCGCTCGCCCACGCCGCCTCCCGCTTCGGGGTAGAATGGATCGACCGGCTGCCCGGTTCCGACGGTCCGAGCCGGTTCGCTCACTTTGCGGTCACGATTCGAGGAGGAAGATGAACCCGGTCGACCTGCTGGCCTTCGGAGCACACCCGGACGACGTGGAGATCGGTTGCGGCGGCACGCTACTCAAGCTGACCGATGCAGGGGCATCCGTCGTCATCGTCGACCTGACTCGCGGCGAACTCGGGACCCGCGGGAGCGCTGAGACTCGAACCGAAGAGGCCGAGAGAAGCGCGAAGATCCTCGGGCTGACCGGTCGCGAGAACCTCGAGCTTCCGGACGGAGACATCCGCTCGACGCCCGAGGCGAAACAACGGGTCGCCGAGACGATCCGCCGGTGGCGTCCGCACGCCGTCCTCCTTCCGTACTGGCTCGATCGTCACCCCGATCACGCAAACGCGTCGCGTGTCGTCTACGAGGGGACGTTCCTCGCCGGACTCCGCCGGTTCGAGACGGAAGGGGAGAACCACCGACCGGAACGCCTCTTCTACTTCATGGGCTGGACCGAGTTCGAGCCGACCTTCATCGTCGACGTCTCGGAGCAATTCGAGCGGAAGATGGAGGCGATCTACGCCTTCTCGACCCAGTTCGAGCCGGAGGCCTCGTCCGACCCGGGCACCCGCCTGACACATCCGAGCACCGACTGGCGGACTCGCAGTCGAATGGGCTACTACGGCTCGCTGGTCAACGCTCGGTACGGAGAGGGCTTCCTGATCCGAGGCCGCCTCGCGGTCGAGGATCCTCTCTCGCTCCGGTTCCGGTCGTTCTAGAAAGGGGGAGAACCGATGCGCATCGGCATCTGCTGCTATCCGACCCACGGAGGGAGCGGCGTCGTCGCGACCGAACTCGGAAAACACCTCGCGGAACGCGGTCACGAGGTCTCATTCATCAGTTACGAAACGCCCCTGCGGCTCGGCCATCTCCCCGAACGCGTCAGTTATCACCAGGTCGAGATCGAGCAGTATCCGCTCCTGCGGCACTTCCCGTACACGCTCGCCCTCGCCTCCAAGATGGGCGAGGTCGCGCGGCTCCAGAAACTCGACATCCTCCACGCCCACTACGCGATCCCGTTTGGCTCGGCCGCCCTCCTCGCCAAGCAGATCGTCACCGAGCGCCCGCTCAAGGTCGTCATGACGCTGCACGGGACGGACATCACGCTCGTCGGGAACAACGCGTCGTTCCGACCGGTCACGAAGATGACGATCGACCGGGCCGACGCGGTCACCGTCGTATCCCGGTTCCTTCAGGAAGAGACCTACCGGCAGTTCGGCGTGAAGCGAACCCTTCACGTGATCCACAACTTCATCGATCCGGAGCGCCACGAATCGGACCCGTGCCCGTGCATTCCGCGATGCTCGCCCGGGAGCGAGAAGACGCTGATGCACATCTCGAACTTCCGCCCGGTGAAGCGGATCCGCGACGTCGTCAGCATCTTCGCGCACGTGAGCGAGGAGATCGACAGCCGGTTGATCCTCGTCGGCGACGGGCCGGAGATCCCGATCGCGCGCGAGATGGGCGAGAACCTTGGCCTCCTCGACCGAATGGTCTTCGTCGGGGTCGTCGATCAAGTCGCCCCTCTCCTGAACGCTGCCGATCTGTTCCTCCTGCCGAGCAGCACGGAGAGCTTCGGACTTGTTGCCCTCGAAGCGATGGCGAGCGGCGTTCCCGTCATCGCCAGCGACATCGGCGGGATCCCTGAGGTGGTCGAGCACGGGGTGACCGGCTATCTCGCCCCCGTGGGAGACGTCGAACGGATGGCCGCCTACGCCGTTGAGCTTCTGCGCGACGAGGAGCGCCGGTGCCAGTTCGGATCGGCGGCGAAGGCTCGCGCCCGCTCGCATTTCAACTACGAAGACATCGTGCCCGAATACGAGGCCCTCTACGAGAATCTACTCGCCGAGGTATAGTCGGAGCACTCGGTCCGCCGAATCGCTCCACCCCATGTAGAGGAAGACGAAGGGAGCCCGATCTCGATGCCGAACGTCTCCGTCTGTCCGTTCCTTCTCGTCTGCCCGATCGTCCTTCTTCTCTGCTTCGGAGTGCTGGGCGACGCCTCACCGTCCTACGAAATCGATCTCGCGGTCGACTGGGACACGGGAACGTTCACCGGATTGAGCCGCGTGACATTCGCCAACGGAACCGACGACCCGCTAGACGAGATCGTCTTCCGGCTGTTCGCCAACGACCAGCGAATCTACGGCGCCGCCTCGACGCGGGTCATCGCTGCCCGCTTCAGAGGCGACCCGCTCACGATCGACACCCGAGCGGACCCGACGGTCCTCTCCGTGACCCTGCCGGCTCCGCTCGCGTCGGGGCAGACCGCGAGCCTCGTGCTCGAGTTCGACGGAGTCGCCGCCCCCTCGATCGCCGGAGCCGCTGAAGGGTACGGGATCCTGGCGAAGAATCCGCAATCGTTCGTCCTGACTTCGTTCTATCCGATTCTCGGCGTCCTTGGGGACGAGGGCTGGCAGACTGCGCCGACCTGCGGCTTCGGGGACGCACTCTGGTCGGAGGCGGCAGACTACCTCGTCACGGTGACGACTCCGATCGGCCTCTGCCCGGCGGCCTCCGGCCGCCTCCTCCGATCCGACGTCCAGACCGAGAGCGTCGTCCACCGGTTCATCGCCGAATCGGTGCGCGATTTCGCGCTCGTCCTGTTGCGCGACTTCGAGGAGGCGGAACTCCAATCGGGGAGCCTCACCCTTCGATCCTGGTTCGCCTCTTCGGAGGCGGCGGCGAGCGAACCGACCTTGACGATCGCTTCCGGGGCCGCCGCCATCTACGAGCGACACATCGGCCCGCTGTTGTACGACGAGATCGAGTTCGTCGGCGTCCCCCTCGCAAGGGCGGCCGGTGTCGAGTTCTCCGGGTTGATTCTCCTCTCCTCCTCGTACGCGCAGCGAGCCTTCGACCCGTTCTACAAGATCATCGTGTCGCACGAGACGGCCCACCAGTGGTTCTATGCCGCCGTCGGGAACGATCCGACCCTGCATCCGTGGCTCGACGAAGGACCGGCGACGTACTTGTCGAACCTCTATCTCGAGGCGGCCGATCGACCGGCGGCCGACGCGGAGATCCGCCGTTGGCAAGACGTCTACAGCCGTGTCGCTCGCACGTACCCGGATCTGACGATCGGCGAGCCGTCCTGCTCCTATCCCGCCTCGTCCGCCTACGGCGACTTCACCTACGAGGGAGGTGCCTGGTTCCTCCATTCCGTTCGGAATGCCGTCGGTGACGACGCATTCTTCGGAGCGCTGTCGCAGTACTACGACGAGCACATCGGAGGAATCGGAACACCGCAGGCGCTCCTCGCTGCGTTCGAGACGGCCTCCGGACGTGATCTCGACACGCTGTACGAGGCCTTCGGCTTCGAGCCGAAGTAGATCCCGCCGGTGGAACTTGGGAACAGGCGAACGTGTACGTAGAGTAGTTCGCAAAGAGACAAAGGAGGCACCAATGAGAACGAGGAATCTCGTCACTGTGTTGATTGTCACTTCCGTGCTCGCCGGAGCGGTCGTCTGGATCGGCCTCGGCGAGTCACTCACGTTTGATCCGTCCGAGTACTACATCCTGTCGATCGGCGAGGTGCCCGTCGACATCGACGGTCTTGTCCAGGCCGCGACAACCGAGGAATACACCATCATCGAGTACGACGGCGACACCTTCGTCGCCAGAGTCGGCGACCGGATCTCGACCGAATCGATCGAAACGCTCCTCTCAAGCGACCGGCTCCTGATCGTGGACGCCGATCGCTTCTTGCTTCGCACCGTCGAGGAGTCGTCGACGTATACGGTCCGCCCTTCGGCGACCGGACTCAAACTCCTCTTCTCTCCCGCCGCCGAACAGTCTCTCGACGCATTCGCCGACATCCTCGAGAAGCTGCAGGAATTCGGAATCATCGGAAGCGAAGTCCAACTCGAGTTCGAAGCGTACGCAAAGGACGCCGTGAAGGGGCCGGCCCCGCCGGCCGAGGCGATGATCGAGTCTGACCTGTACTGGCTGACGGTCGCCGAGGATTGGCACGCCTTCGCTGCGTCGAAGGGACTCAGCCTCGTCGGGCTCCGCGTCGAAGTCGTCGTCGAGAAGCTTCCGGGAGAGGAGATCCCGGCCGAATACGCCGACTACGTGTCGAGCGAATCGGAGTCGCTGGCGCGACTACTCCTCCCGATCGACCGGCTCGTCGAGCTCGCGTGCTCGGAGAACGTCGGTCTCCTGCGGCAGGCGTACGAACCGGTTGCACCTTAGGAGGCCCCGATGACGAGACGCATCCTGTTGGCGCTTTGTGGCATTCTACTCCTTGCCGTCGCGGTCGCGGGGCAGGAGCAGTTCACCCTCGGAATCGATCGATCGACCGCGGATGCGTGGGAATCGATCGTGAACTCGTTCGAACAACAGACAGGGATCCGGATCAGCGTCCGATCCTATTCGCAGAGCAGCGTCGCCCAGAAGGTCGTCTTCCAGGCCCACAGCAGATCGGGCGAGCATCACTTCTTCATGGTCCCGGAGAGCTGGGGAGCCAGCCTGTCCCAGTTTCTCGTCGACCTCTCGGAGGTTTCCAGACAGCTCGGCCGTGTGGGGATCGAGCCGACCGTCTTCTCCGGCAAGCCGCTCGGCGTACCGCTCCCGTTCGCCCCGGGTTGGTTCCTCGCCGTTCTCACATGGCCGGACGACCGCGACGCAGCGGTCTCCTTCTTGATCGCCGCAGGTGGGGCCGGCTCGAGCGCGGAAGCGAGCGCGACACCGACATCCGCGGCCGCTCTGAAGACCGAGAAGATGGCGCGTTCCAGTCACAACCCGAAGGTCGACGGAGCGCTCGGCGCCCTCATGACAGCGGCGGAGTCGGCCGTGTCGTCCGCCGCCGCACAGATCGTGACCGCCCTCCCTTCGTCGGCGCGCGCCGCTCTCGAAAACATCGCAGAGACGTTCGGCATTCCCTTCTCGAGGACGACGTCGACCGTCACTGTCGTGATCGAGCCCGAGCGAGGTCGATCGAGCTCATCCCTGGTCTCCGCCATGAAGTCGCTCGGAATCAGCCCGTCGGCGATCGACCGGGGATCGAGCCTCGTCAAGGTGTCGGTCCCGCTCGACCAGCTCCAAGCGCTGACGCGGCAACTCGGCGGCGTTTCGTTCTTCCGCGCTCCGTACATCCCATTCCCATTGGGAACGCCGAGCGAAGGGGCGGCCGCCATCGGGGCCGACGCCTACCACGGCGCGGGGATCACCGGAACCGGCGTCAAGGTCGCCGTCATCGATCTCGGCTTCGTCGGCCTCTCCAACGCGCAGGCACGAGGCGACCTCCCGTACTCGGTCGTCCAACACGACCTGACCGGAACCGGCCTGACAACCGGATACTCCCATGGCACGGCCGTCGCGGAGATCATCCACGACATCGCGCCCGGGGCGCAGCTCTACCTGATCAAGATCGCCGATGAGGTCGACCTCGACCAGGCGGTCACCTACTGCCTGTCCAACGGGATCGACGTGATCAACCATTCACTCGGGTGGTACAACACCAACTTCTACGACGGAACCGGAACGATTCCCGACATCGCCGAACGCGCGATCTCCGGCGGGATCCTGTGGATCAACGCCGCCGGCAACGAAGCGGAGAGTCACTGGGAAGGCTCATTCGTCGATTGGAACAGCGACGAGTGGCACGATACGTCGATCACGCTGTACGCATCGAGCGGATCCCAGATCGTCCTCTACCTGACCTGGAACGATTGGCCGGCCGCCTCGACCGACTACGATCTCTACCTCTACGATCCGTCGAGCGCGCTCGTCGCCTCGTCGACGAAGTACCAGACCGGCGTCGAGGAACCGACCGAGTCGATTCAGGCAACCGCCCCGCAGAGCGGAACGTACACCATTCGCGTGCGCGGATCCGGCTCGAAGACCCTCGAGATCTACAGCGTCTATCAGAACATCTCCCCGGCGATCGCGGCCAGCTCGATCCTTGCGCCGGCGAACACGCCTGGCGTCGTCGCCGTCGGTGCGATCGACCATGCGGATTACACGACCGGGCCGATCGAATCGTACAGCTCTCAGGGACCGACGAACGACGGGCGAACGAAGCCCGACCTCGCCGCTCCGGACAACGTGATGACTGGGACGTCTCCGTACACGCCGTTCCCGGGGACGTCCGGCGCCGCGCCTCACGCGTCCGGTGCCGCGGCGCTCCTCCTCTCCCAACAGTCGACGCTGAGTGGGTCCGCCCTCCGAAGCCTGCTCCTGTCGAACACGATTCCGATGGGTAGCAGCAACGTCTACGGCAACGGTCGCCTCTACATGCAAGCGCCGACAACGCCGAACCAGCCGCCAACCGCAGCGTTCAGCTACAGCCCGACATCCCCGACCACGGGGCAGTCCGTCGGGTTCAATGCGAGTGCGTCGAGCGACCCGGATGGCTCGATCGTCAGCTACGCGTGGGACTTCAACGGCGACAGCGTGACCGATGCAACCGGCGTCTCGACCTCGTACGCGTTCCCGTCGAGCGGCGTCCACTCGGTCCGACTCACGGTGACCGACGATGATTCCGCGTCCGACACGGTGACGCGGACGATCAGCGTCAGCCCGACGGCAAATCAGCCTCCGAACGCTTCGTTCACTGCGACCCCGACAACGGCCCAGCCGAACGAATGGGTCTCGTTCGACGCGAGCGCCTCGGGCGATCCTGACGGGACGATCACCGACTACGCGTGGGCGTTCGGCGACGGGACGACGGGGACCGGAAGGACGACCTTCCACCGCTACACGAGTCCCGGAACGTACTCGGTCCGGCTGACGGTGACCGACGACGATTCCGCGTCCGACACGGAGACGCGGCAGATCGTTGTTCAGGCGACCGCCGCACCCGATTTGACGGTCACGAGCCTGGCGTTCTCCCCGTCGAGTCCGACGGTCGGCCAGACCCTGACGTTCACGTTCACGATTCGGAATGCCGGAACGGCGAGCGCGGGCACGTTCCGCGTCCGACTGCAGGGATCCGGATCATCGACGCAGACGTACATCTCCAGCCTAGCGGCCGGCGCCTCCCGCACCACGTCCCTTACGCTCCCGTTGAGCGCGTCGACCGAGACATTCACCGTCACCGCCGATGACGCCGGCCAGGTGAGTGAATCGAACGAAGGGAACAACACGCGAAGCGTCACCGTCACCGCGTCCACTCCACCTGCGCCGATCGCGGAAGGCGGCGGACCGTACTCCGGCACCGTCGGCCAGTCGATCTCGTTCGACGGCTCCGGTTCCTCTGGCTCGATTACGTCGTACTCTTGGACGTTCGGTGACGGCGGAAGCGCGAGTGGCGTTTCGCCGACTCACACCTACTCGGCCGCTGGATCCTACACGGCCACCCTCACGGTGAACGGACCGGGCGGCCAGTCGACCGACTCCGCTTCGGTCTCCGTCGGTCAGCCTCAACCGGCGCTGACGGCACAGCTCTCGCTCCCTCAGGGGACCTATCAGGTCGGCGACGCCCTCGTCGTGACATACACGACGAACCGGTCCGCCTACGTCTATCTCTGCGAAGTGACCCCGGACAACAAGGTCGTCTACGTCTATCCGAACGTGTACGAACGGACGAATCCCGTGTCGGCCGGCTCCCATGCGGTCCCCGCCGGGTCCTACACGATCCGCGTTTCCGAACCGACCGGAACGGAGGCGCTCTACTTGTTCGCTGCAACGAGCCCGATTCCCGAGTTCCCGACGACATTCGGGTTCGGATTCCCGGTCCTGAGCACCAATCCAGCCGGATTCCGAGACGGGGTGATCTCGACGATGCAGGCCCTCGTCCCGACCGGAGACTGGGACTTCGACACGTTGTCGTTCAACGTCGTCCCGGCGACACCGACAACCGGATCCCTCGAGGTCGTCACCTTCCCGTCCAGCGCGGCGGTCCGCCTCGACGGTTCTTCGATCGGAACGTCCCCGCTGACGCGCAGCGGCGTCACCCCGGGCACCCATACCGTTCAGGTCTCCAAGTCCGGGTACGAGACGGAGACACGGCAGGTGACGATCACCGCCGGGCAGACGACGACGATTCAGGTCACCCTCGTCGCACAACCGCCGGCGAACCAGCCACCGAACGCCGCGTTCACCTTCTCACCTTCCTCACCGCAGGTCGGCGAGTCGGTCAATTTCGGCGGACAGGGATCTTCCGATCCGGATGGGACCATCGTTGCCTACGAATGGGACTTCGACGACGGCGGCACCGCGACCGGCTCGACCGTCACCCACGCCTTCCCGGCGACCGTCACGTATGACGTGAGGTTGACGGTGCGCGACGACGACGGAGCGACCGACTCGGTGACGCGCTCGATCACCGTCCGGCCGTCCGACGACGTCGGATGGATCTCGCCCGTCGCACACGAAGATCCGGCGGCCGAATGGACCGATGCTGAGCTCGCGTACAACAACGTGACCAACCCGAACACGGAAGCCGGAGCGCGTTTCTGGTTCGACGTCGGCGAGGAAACCTCGCCGTTCCTGTTCCTCGACGCGCCGGCCGGAGGAATCCAATGCGATCGCATCCGCTTCACGGCCTACGACACCACGCGAGGCGTCGAGAACCTCATCTGGGACGTCGACGTCGAGCGTGACGGCGTCTGGGTCAATGTGTTCGACGGAGACGCCTTCGAGCACGGGAACGTCAACGAAGTTGTCTGGACCGAGGTCGCCTTCACGCAGGGCCTGGTCACTCGCATGCGGTTTCGGGTTCACAAACCGGAGACCGGGCAGTGGAGGGCGTTCCTCCGCGAGGCGGACTTCCACGACGCGACCGCACCGTAGGCCGGACGTGCGAGAATTACGTAGCCCCGAGCGGGAGCGACGTTCCTGCTCGGGGCATGATCGGCCGGCCCCGCCACAATCGCCTCTTGGCGCCGACACCTGCCGCGAGTGGGATTGACCTTGACGATCGATCCGTGACAGAATCGGACGATCCGGGTTGGTTCGATCGCCTTGATGGAGGTGGGGGAAGGTGAATAGTCGAAGAACGCTCGTCGGCCTCGCCCTGCTCGTTCTTCTGGTCACGCTGTGTGCGACGGCACAATCGTCGAGCCCGTGGGCGTGGGGCCCGATCCTCGGCGCCGTCGGCGACGATCTCGTGGTGATCTCATGGGAGACCTCGAGATCGGTCAGCGTCGATCTGCACTACGGCCTCGCACAGGTGCACGACGCCAGCGGAGCCTGGGACGAGACGTTGACATTCGACCGGCAAGAAGGACGGGCAGAGATCTGGCTCCGCGATCTGACCCCGGGAACGGACTATCGGTTCCAGCTCATCGCCTACGAGGGCGACGCCGTCTACCCGACCAAGCTCGGCTCGTTTCACACCTCCAACCAGACGGCTCGGTCGTTCTCCTTCGCCGTCTACGGGCACACCGCCTCGTTCCCGGACCGCCACAAGCTGGTCGCCGACACGATCGCGCACGATGAGGCGGACGCCGCCTTCGTCGTTCACGTCGGCAAGCTCGTCGATTCTCTGACCCCCGAACGGATCGGAAACTACCTGTGGGCGATCGACGATCTCGCCCGGTCGACGGCCTACCTGACGGTCGTCGGCAGCGACGATCCGAATCAGACGGCGTACTACCAGACGTTCGCTCTCCCGCAGGGAGGTGGTGTCGCCGGCGAGCAGTGGTGGTCGTTCGACTACGGGATCGTCCACGTGCTCGGACTCGACTCGACCCTGACCGACCCGAGTCGAGCGCGAGCTCAAGAGCAGCTCGCGTGGCTCCGGCGGGACCTCGCGACAACCGACGCGACGTTCGTCGTCGTCCTCACCACGAGCGGTCTCTACGGATCATCCTATCCCGATGGGCGAAACGAGGCTCTGGTCGCTCTCTGGGAGCCGATCTTCCGTGCAAACGGTGTCGACCTCGTCCTCAGCGCCCAGATCGGGGGCTACGAGCACGTCTACGCGGGCGGTATTCATCACATCACGACCGGCGGGGGCGGCGGCCCGCTCGCCGAGCCCCCGGACGGCTCCGTTCCGCGGCTGGTCTTCAGCCGGTACGGTCTTCTTCACTACATTCGAATCACCCTCGCCGACGATGCCCTCCAAGCCGAGGCCGTTCCGGTCGCCTCGATCATCGCCGACGAGATCTATCTGACCCCTAGCAGTCGAGCGATCGATACCGTCGTCATCCGTCCCGACGCGAAGTAGTCGTTCGAGAAGACGGCCGGCCCGACAGTGGTTGCCCTGATCCGGACCTGCGATCGACCGGTGGAGTGGAGCACGGACTACCGAACGGGGCAGTCCGCGGGGCCCAAGTCGATCGTCAAGACGACGGCCCGAGGCATTCGGGCAAGATGCGAGACTGAGACCAGAGTGTGACACCCCTTCTGCAACGCAGAATGGGCGTGGTCGGGACGCCCGGATTTGAACCGGGGACCTCTTGCGCCCCATGCAAGCACGCTACCAGGCTGCGCCACGTCCCGATCTTGATTGCAGTGTATCCGTCGACCGCGTCTCCAACAAACGCCCCCCGGTGAGGTTCGGACCCCCGTTCATGCGTGATGTGACCTGGCATCGCGAAGGATTCCGCAAAGGCCGATTCCCCGATCGTAGCGTTCGGTCAGAAGATCGGCCTCATCCGGAGAGAGACCGGAGCGCCGCAACGTCCTCCGGAAGGCCCTGACCGACCGGCGCTTCAGGAACAGGGTTCCGAGTACGATACCGATCATCGCCCCCACCAATCGAGCGATCAGACGGAAGACCTCGAAGACAGCCATCGGTCGCTTCAATCCTCCTCCCGGTCTCGCTTCTTCCGAACGAGGTCGCCGAGGTCGAGGCCCTTGCTCCCCGTCACGAGTTCGCGAAGGTTGATCATGTATCCCTTCGCCATGTCCAACGCCTCTTCCTTTGGGATCCCCGCTTCGACCAGCTTCTTGTAGAAGGTCGACACGGCCCCGGCCATGTTCTCCGCCGCCTCCGGCGAGTAGATGATGTCACGAAGCCCGCGGAGAAGACTGGGCACCTTGTCAGCGACGATCCCCAGGATCTCGCGCAGCTCCTCCGGCTTTCCTTCGTCGCTCTCGCTCCAGTCGTGACTCATGTCGTTTCCTCCTGTTCAACGCTTGAAGAGACGCAGTCTCTGTCCGAGCAACCTCAGATCTCCGTACATCGGGACTCCGCCGCGTCGGATGCTCGCACCGAGCGAGAAGCCGACGAGGAACGATCCGACGTCGATCCTGCCGAGCGATCGTCCATAGGCGTGTGACGACACGCGCCGCCACGTCTCCCGCGGGACGCGAGGAAGCCGACGAAGCTCGCCTTCGACCCCGCGTCTGAGCCTCAGCACGAGGGCCAATTCCTCCCGGCACGCGTCGCACGACGCGAGATGAGCCGTCACCAGACGGGTCTCGCTCCCCTCGAGCGTTCCGCTCGCGTACCACGGGAGGAGATCTCGAACGTTCTCGCAATCGCTCACGGCAGCACCTCCGCCAGCTTCTTCTTCGCGTGAAACATCCGGGATTTCACGGTCCCTTCCGGAATCCCGAGTAGTCTCGAGATCTCTCCGTATGAGAGCCCCTCGTAGAACGTCAAGAAGACGACTTCCCGCTGCGATTCGGGAAGCATTCCCATCGCTCCCGACACCGCCTCGGCCTTCAGGAGCGCAGGGGCCGGGTCCGGGCTGACCAAAGAGACGTCCGGAAGGCGATCGCCCCGCTTCTCCCGTCGCAGCAGATCGAACGCCTTATTTCGAGCGATGCCGAAGATCCACGTCGAGACCTTCGATCGTCCCTGGAATCGATGCGTGCTCTTCCACACGGCGATCATCGTCTCCTGCGTGACTTCCTCCGACAGGTGCTCGCTCCGAAGCAACGTGAAAGCGTACCGGAAGACTCGGTCGGCGAAGCGATCGTAGAGCTCGCGAAACGCATCTTCATCCTCCTCGGCTGCCCGGCTGACCAACTCGCGATCGGAGAGCACCGCACCTCCCTGCCGACTTCGAACCCACCCTCGCACGTCGACCGACTATAGTGCGAGGGTGGAAGCCCGTCGGAGATCGACAACCCGGACGCATCATCCGACTCCCTCAGGGCGTTCAGCTCCCGACCGATCGTCCTGTGCCGCCCCCTTCCGTCGCGTCCGTTCTCCATCGGTGAGTCCGCCTGGCTCGACCGACGGTTCAATCCGACCGCGCGAGCCTCTTCGACAGAGATCGCAGCGAGTCCGGAAATCGACGGCGATGGTGGTCCGTGAAAGAGCACAGGCCGATCGAGAGCCGGTGCCGACGAGGGACGGTCACGCCCGAGAAGGTGCGCGTGACCGTCAGGCTCGAGTCAAGGCGAATCGGAAGATCGTCAGAGCCACGCCTCGACCGTCTCCGTCGACAGCTTCACCGGGTGTCCGGAGAAACGGATCATTCCATCGCGGTCGACGACGAACGTGTGCGGGATCCCGACCACGCCGAACAGCCCCTTCACCGCCCGAGCTTCGTCGAGCGAACTCCACAGGACGTTCTCCGTCGCGAACCCGTTCTCGATCAGATACTCGCGCGCCTCCTCCTCGGTCTTGTCGAGGCTGATGACGAGCAGAGCGACGCCTCGATCGGCAAGCTCGGCCTGAATCTCGTGCAGCGCCGGGAACGTCCGGACGCACGGCTTGCACCAGCTGGCCCAGAAGTCGAGGAGCACGACGTGTCCTCGATAGTCCGAAAGCGTGATGATTTCGTCGTCCAAGTTGACAAGGCTGAAGTCGGGCGCCGGTCTCAACTCGGTCCCACCCGGTTCGATGAGTGCACCGACGACGGCCAGGACCGCCACTCCGATGAGAAGCCAGAGCCCAAGGTCTTTCACGACGGATACCCCCTGCGATGTTACCTCAGTGCAGGGAGTGTATCGGTCGCTCGATCGACCCTCAACGGAAGATGAGAAGGTGGGAGGGAAGGAGTGTCCAGAGCGCGAAGACCGCCGTTGTCCGCGCGAGCTTAGCCGCTCTCCCCACCTTGAGCGAGGACGCGCTTCAAGATTCCGTCTTCTCCATGTGCCGCTATCTCGTTCAGAACGTACGTCTCGACGGCGCGATTCAGTTCCTCAACCAGGGACCGATCGTTGGCCGCGGCGATGACTGCGAGACCCTCAAGCATGACAGTGTCGAGAACCTTGTCGGAATACCGATCCATCCAAATCCTCCCCGCCCCCCCTCATGACGCACCCCTAGAGATAGCGGACTCTTTCCCCCTGAGTCAAGTGCCCCTCCCTCGACGAAGGCGCTTCTTCGATTCGTCCGTGTTGCCCATGAGAACGTCGTTCCTGCGCGTATGTGCCCTGTATTACACCGCTTCGACCTCGCTTCAGAAGATGCCTTCAGCCGATCGGCGGAACTTCGTCACCTTGTCAGACGCGCCGGCATCCTGCGGGCCACGTGTCCCGCTGTCTGGGCGCCCCCCCGCTCCCGGTCGCCCTGGCCCTCCCCCGGCAGCGCCCGCTATACTCCCTCCATCCGATTCGGTCGGGAGGGCGACGGATGAGACACACGACAGCTGAGTTCGCAAGAGCTGTTTCGAAGGCATACGGAAGCCTGGAAGGTTTCACCGCGACCGAGACGATCCGCGCCGGCGCCATCTCGGTGACGGCCAAGATCCGCACTCGGAGACCTGACATGTGCGCGGTCGAGTTCGAATCCTACGTCAGCCCTCTGACCGACATCGAGGAGCGCCTGATGAATGGGGCCGAGTACACGCCGGAGGAACTCGTGGGGATGTCGCTCGTCCACGACGGAAGGGAGACGCTCATCTACGATCCGAAGCGATCGATCGCCGTGCGAAAGCCGTCTCGTTCCCTGTTCGAGCCGCTCCCCGGATTCAGCGCTCTCGGCGAGATCGGCTTCCTTCAGGAGCTCACGCACGACTTCCTGGTGCGAGACGCCGGGACGGAGACGATTGGCGGCCGGTCGACCCGTCTCCTCGGGCTCAAACCAAAGGTCCCGTATCGTTCGCACCTCCTCAGGATCGTGACATTCCCGATCCGACGAGCGGTCGTCGCCTTCGACGTAGAGACGAAGCTTCCGGTCCGCCTGCGCTTCCACCCTTCCCGCGACTCCGTCCTTTCGACCTTCCTTCGGTCGGACGAGCCGGTGACCATCGAGTACACCGGCCTGACGGCAAAGCCTGCTGAGCCGGCCGCCTTTTCCGTGTCGGCGCCGTCCGGCGCGCGCCTTTTCCGCGAGACGTCCGTGCCCGAGGACCAGCTACCCGAGCGACTCCCGTTCGCGCTGTCGCTGCACCCTCTTCTCACGAAGGGGTATCAGCTCCTCGATCGGGCGGGCACGGCGACCGTCGATGAGGAGAAGGGGCGTGGCTATTGCACGGTTCTTCTCGGCGCCGGAGACGAAGCTGAATCAGCTCGGCTCCTGACCCTGCGCGTCGGCAGCTTCCTCTCCAGGAACATGAGTCGGCGGAAGGCGACGCTATCGGAACAGGGAGAACCGACGAAGATCGGAACGCTCGACGGTCACGTACTCGATCGCAGCGCATCTTGGAGCGAGGAGCTCCCCGAACAAGAGGATCGGAAGCTGTTCGAGGTGACGTGGTCGAACGGCGACCTCTTCTGGTTCCTCGCCGGCGACGGAGTCGACCGCTCGGAGCTGATCGATCTGGCGATCGACCTCGCCGCTTCGAACGCCGGATCGCCGGATGATCCCGCCGACTAGGAACGGAGTACGAGCAGGCTACTTCCGCTCTTCCCTCCGTAGGAGGATTCCCATCCGCTCGACTTCGCTGGTCAGCCGGGTGATCCGATCTGCCTGGATTCGCGTCCGCTCGCCACACTCCGCGATCGCAAGCTGCAACCCGACGGCGCCGGCGAGCAGTTTGGCCGCAGGGAGGAACGTCGGTCCGAAGGTCCGTCTCGCTTCGTAGGTCACCAGGACCGCTCCAACGCCCTGCTCGCCGGCGATCACCGGGAGGGCGACGCCCGTCGAGGCCGGTCGTCCCCACCGACGCATCGTCCGCACTCGGATTCCGCCCCGGTGCTTCGCGACGAGCATCGGACCCTTGTCCAATGCCGAGATCCACTCGAACCCGGCGTCCCGGAACGTCTCATCCAGACTCGACGATTCCCACGTTCCGGTGATTGCTACCGCCTCAGGCTTCTCTGCGTCATGCCGCTTCAAGATCGCGCATCCTGTCCCTTCAAGCAGGCCCGAGACGATCGACGCGAGCGCTTCGTCGCACGGCGACGTCGCAGTCCTCTCCACCAACATGTCGATGAACGCCTCAACGAGGCTGGGGCAGGACGACCATCGATGGAACGGATCGACGCGCCCGCTGTTCTGCCCAGTTCGGGAACGCGGCGACCGAGGAAGATGTCGGGCCGCCGTCCGTCTCTCGCGGCCTTCCGTCATGCAGCCCTCCTCGTTCGGTTCGATGGTCCCCGTCTGGACGGTCGTAGTATAGCAGTGAAGATAAGTGCAATCAATAGATCCCCCGCATCCCACGCGGCCCTCTTGCCGCCGGGCGCTCGCATCCGTATGATCCAGGTCTGTTGGAGATGAGCAGCGAACCGATCAACCGCATTCGACGCCTCCGCGAGGCGATTCAACGCCACAACTACCTCTACTACGTGGCCAATGCCCCGGAGATCTCCGACGCAGAGTACGACGCCCTTCTCCGCCGTCTCAACGACCTGGAGGCGGAACACCCCGAACTGATCACCCCGGACTCGCCGACGCAACGGGTCGGGGCGCAGCCGTCCGATGCGTTCTCCTCCGTTCGGCATTCCGTACCGATGCTCAGCCTCTCCAACGCGTTTTCCGAACAGGAGCTGCGGGACTTCGACCGCCGTGTCCGCGGACTCCTGGACATCGACACCGTTCGCTACGTGGCCGAACCGAAGCTCGACGGGCTCTCCGTCGAGCTCGTCTACCGCGACGGCCTGTTCACCCGGGGGTCGACGCGCGGCGACGGCCGAGTGGGCGAGGACGTGACCGCCAATCTCAGGACGATCCGCAGCATCCCCCTCCGCCTCCGCAACGAGGAGTACGACGCGCCCTCGCTCATCGAGGTCCGCGGCGAGGTGTACATCGAGAAGGAGGATCTGGCGCGGTTGAACCGTGATCGGGAAGCGGAGGGAGTCGAGCCATTCGCCAATCCGCGGAACCTCGCCGCCGGTTCCCTTCGCCAGCTCCATCCCCAGGTGACCGCCGAACGCCCGTTGAAGGTCTATTGCTACGACGTCGGTCGCCTGGACGGACTCCGCATCGACTCCCAACAGGAGCTCCTGGAGACACTCCCCCGACTCGGGATCCGCGTCAACCCGCTCTACGCAATCTGCGAAGGAATCGAGGACGCGGTCAAATTCTACGAGCGAATCGAGGCGGAGCGCGAGGATCTCCCGTACGAGGCCGACGGAGTCGTGCTGAAGGTCGATCGGTTCACGGACCGGCGGGCCGCGGGACAGGTCAGCCGAAGCCCTCGATGGGCGATCGCTGCCAAGTTCCCGGCCGAGCAACAGGTCACCCGACTTCGGGACATCACCGTCAACGTCGGCCGCACCGGTGTCCTCACGCCGGTCGCTGCCCTCGAACCGGTCCGCATCCGGGGCGTCGAGATCACGAGCGCCACCCTCCACAACGAAGACGAGATCCGAAAAAAGGACGTTCGGATCGGAGACCTCGTCGTCGTCCAGCGGGCCGGCGACGTGATCCCTCAGATCGTGAAGTCACTCCCCGACCAACGGACCGGAGAGGAGCGGCCGTTCAGCATGCCGCTGGTCTGCCCGGTCTGCGGTTCCCCGGTCGTCCGGATCGAGGGCGAGGTCGCCCACCGCTGTCTCAATGCCTCCTGTCCGGCTCGGCTGAAGCAATCGCTGCTGCATTTCGTCTCGAAGGGCGCACTCGACGTTGACGGAGTCGGCCCGAAGTTGGTCGACCAGCTCGTCGATCGCGGCATCGTGACCGACGTCGCCGACCTCCTCAAGCTCGACCGCGAACGACTGATCGGACTCGATCACGTCGGCGTCAAGTCGGCCGGCAATCTGCTCGAGGCGATCGAAGCCAGTAAGTCGATCTCCCTCGCTCGCTTCCTCTTCGCCCTCGGGATCCCCGGTGTCGGAGATCACACCGCCCGAATCGTCGCCGAGGGATTCGGGACGATCGACGCTGTCGCGTCGGCCGATCGGAACGCACTCGCCGCCCTCCCGGACGTCGGCCCGCAGACGGCCGAGGCGATCGTCAAGTTCTTCCGGACCGAGCGGAATCGGGCGATGATTGCCGATCTCCTTTCAGCCGGTCTCTCGGTCGCCTCCTCGTCTCCGGCATCCGCTTCGTCCGGTCCGCTCGACGGACGGCGATTCGTCTTCACGGGGTCACTCGACGCAATGACCCGCGACGAAGCGACCGGCCGCGTCCGTCGGCTCGGGGGCACCGTCGGATCCTCAGTCAGCCGGAAGACCGATTACGTCGTCGTCGGCGAGAACCCCGGAGCGAAGGCCGAGACGGCCCGAGAGCTCGACGTCGAGATTCTCTCCGAGGACACGTTCCTCAAGCTCCTCGATCGTCATGCCTGAGGCCTCCCTTCTCGATCTCCTCCCGGACGAACTCCGCGAGCGCCTCGACGATCTCCCCCCCTATCGGGCGACACAGATTCTGCAAGCAGTCTATCGAGATCTGGTCACTGCGTACGACGCCATCACGACCCTTCCACTCGCGCTCCGCGCTCGTTTGACCGACGGACTCCCGTTCCCGATCGCCGAGCCGATTGACGAGCGGGTGAGCCCGGACCGCAGGACACGGAAAACCCTCTTCCGGCTCGGCGACGGGGAAACGATCGAGGCGGTCACGATGGAATTCGTCGATCGCAGAACCGCCTGCGTGTCGAGCCAGGTCGGCTGTCCGATCGGCTGTCCGTTCTGCGCCACCGGACAGGGTGGATTCGTCCGAGACCTGACGGCCGGTGAGATGGTCTCCCAGGTCCTGCATGCGGCGCGACAGGTTCGAGCGATCGGGGGCCTGTCGCACGTCGTCTACATGGGCATGGGCGAACCGATGCTCAACTTCGGCGCAGTCCTTCGTTCGATCCGGATCCTGAACGATCCGGAAAGCCTCTCCCTCGGCGCCCGATCGTTCACGATTTCGACCGCCGGGGTCGTCCCCGGAATCGATCGTCTGGCCGACGAGGATCTCCAAGTCAACCTCGCCGTCTCGCTTCACGCCGCTGACGACGCGCTCCGGGATCGGCTCGTCCCGATCAACCGCCGATATCCGATTCGGCAGTTGCTCAACGCTTGTCGCCGGTACGTTGAGAGGACGCGCCGTCGCATCACCTTCGAGTTCGCACTGATCGACGGTGTCAACGATGGAACCGATCAGGCGCGCGCCGTCGCTCGACTCCTCGGCGGGCTGCTCTGCCACGTCAACCTGATTCCGTACAACCCGACCGACGGATCGACGTCCCGCCGAAGCCCACGCGGCCGGGTCGAAGCGTTCGCCGAGGTCCTCGCCGACGCGGGGATTCCGGTGACGGTTCGGAAACGAATGGGAATCGAGATCGAAGCCGGCTGCGGCCAGCTGCGAGCACGCGAACCATCTCGCGACACGAGATCGTCAGGCGGAGAGCGAGCCCCCTCGAGCAACGACGGCTTCGGCTAATCGTTCAACAGCCCCCGGTAGAAGGTGAGCGCCCGCTCGCCCCAGTGACCGGTGATGCTTTCCATCCCCTGCTTCACCAATTGACGGACGCGCTCCCGACTGATCTCCATGAGGCGACCGGTCTCCGCGAAGCTGTACGGACAACCGTCCTCGATCCCGTAGTGAAGTCGGATCGCGAGCGCTTGTCTCGACGGCAACCGACCGAGGACCACTTCGAGTTCGTCGCGAAACAGGAGCCGAAGCGCCTCGTGTTCGGGCGAGAGTCCTCGTTCATCGACGATCCGATCCTCGAGCGTTTCGTCCCCGTCCTCGCCGACCGCCTGATCGAGAGAGAGGATCTCGTTCACTTGCATCTCGACCTGGCGCAGTCGATCGAGCGACAGGCCGACCGCCTCGGTCACCTCGGCCTCCTCGACGAGGCCTCCCTCGGCGAGAGAGCGCATTTGAGCGAGTCGCCGGACGGCGCGGAATAGGTAGTCCGGAATCCGGATCATCCGGGCATGGCTGCTGATCGCCGCGAGCATCGACCTACGGATCCACCATGCGGCATACGTGCTCAGCCGGTACCCTCGCTCCAGATCGAATCGATCGACCGCCTCGATCAGACCGATGTTCCCCTCCTGAATCAGATCGACGAGCGGAAGTCCGACCTCAGCGTACTCCTGCGCAATCCGCACGACCAACCGGAGATTCGAGACGACGAGTCGCTCACGAGCGCCGGGAACGCCGTCGACCATCGCCCGGGCGGCGTCCCGCTCTTCGGTCGCCGTGAGGAGAGGGAACCGAGAGATCTCACGGAAATAGATGTCGAGCACCGAAGGAGCGCTCGTGGCGGAGTCTCTCGTGTCTGCATTGGCCGCGCGTTTTGCCATCATGTCCCCTCGGCGCAACTTTACGTGAGCCCGCCGGGGATGTCCACGAGCCGATCGGGGAACGCCGGCGAGACGACATCGATCACATCGAGCTCGACCACCCGCGCCTCGACACCGAGTCGGGCCGAGAGATTCGGGTTCGTACGGCCATCATCGCCGGAGATCAACTCCTTCACGTAGAGCCCTCCCTCGGTCGCCACCTCGATCTCGGCCCGCCGCCTTCCGACGCAGCGGCCGAAGGCCTCGTCAACGCGGCGGCGACGGACGAGATCCGCCCGACGATGGACGACGCGGCGCGGCGTCCGTTGGTCGATCGATCCGACGAGATCGTCGAGCGCCGCGGCGAGCGCCACCTGTTCTACGTCGCCTGTGAACTCGACCCGCATCCGATACCGCTTCCGTGCCTTCGTCTCCTTGACCAACTCGACCGTCTTCCGTGAGGCGAACGAGAGTCGTGAGACCTTGACTCGCCCGGTCGCTCCTTCGTTCACCGCCTCCGTCAGCGCCCCGAGATCGAGGTCTCTGCGCTTCGGTGAGAGGAGTTCGAGGACGAACGGTCGGCCCGGGCCGAGCATCAGAGCATCGATGTCCTCTCGGCCGGCTCCGTGAAGCCGCGCGCCCGCTGCATCGGACGCGTCGACGAGAGGAGGTGCGATCAGCTCCTCAACCGAGGTCGGGTACTGCTTCCCGGTGAAGGCACACGCGTCGCAGCCCCGCCCCCGGCACGTTCGACAGGGCCACCGCGTCTGCGGGATTCCCCGAACCGTCTTTCGATAGCGGCCGTAGACGAAGATCGACGCCACCCGAAGTGACACGGTGCCATCCGAAAGGTCGACGAGGAACGAGACGTCGGGATCTTCGAAGTCCACGGTCTTCCCTTCGAACAGCGCCTCGAATCGCTTGCCGAGTTCGCGGTTGAACGCGTGCTTGAGCGGTTCGGACCGGTCGGTGGCGAATCGCTCTTCGAAGTACCGCTCCATCTCCTCCAAACGGGGACTCAATCGGACACCGAACAGGTACGTTCGAAACTCGACGTCGTTCATTTCGGCCCGCGCGCGAGTCGCCCACGAGGAGAGGCGTTCGAACAGCCCTCCACAGACCCAACACGGGCCGCTCTGAGTGCTCTCGTCGAACGTCGTCAGGACCAGCCGCAGCGCAATCCCCCGCTCGGCATTCGACAGACCTCTCCCGCATCGGCCGAAGGCTCGGCCGAAACACTCGTCGCAGATCGGGCCGGCCGCCGCGATCCGTCGCACCGTTTCGAGGAGCTCGGGCTCTCCGACCGCATCACGACTCATTCCTCACCCCGTGAGTCCTGTGCAAGATCATTGCTTGATCCTCTCTCATGAGCCCGAGTCCCTCGAGCTCGTCTCCCACCGACGCTTCCACAATGGCTGCGCCACGGACGGACGCGATTCGCGGAATTCCTCGTGACGCAACAGCCCATCGGCTTCGCGAAGCTTCCCCGGAACCGCTCCTCGATCGACGGATGGAACAGGTCGAGCGCGTCGTCGCTGACGTCAAGATTCTCCGGATTCACTCGATCCGATCAACCGCGACTCTCGATGTTGCTGAATCGCCGCGAGCGCAGTTCCGACTAGCATGTGATACCTCCTGTAATGGAATGTATAGTGCAACAACCCTTCGCAGCGCCGAGCGCGAACGTTCCTTGTCATGGAGGCTAGGGATTCTCTCATGGATAGCTGCTCCTCCTACGGCACTCGGTAGGCTCGGCGAGGCGGACGACCGTCGGCGGCAACCGACGAGAGCACTCTTCGGGCGCAGCTGTGTCGGCGTTGTCTGCTGTGCAGCCGGGACGGGATTGCGCAGACGGCCGTCTCGCGATAGGATCGAAAACCCCGAACCGGCGAGATGATTCTTGAATGAGCGACGCCTCTCTCTGGCCGTTTGTCGTTTCCCTGCTGATCTTCGTCATCACGTACCTTGCGATCTTCCTTGAGAAGGTCCACCGAACCATCATTGCCATCGCGGGGGCCGCGGCGATGATCGTCCTCGGATCTTGGCTGTCGTTCTTCGATGCACACGCCGCCGTGGCGTCTGTCGACTTCGACACAATCCTACTACTCTTTGGGATGATGATGATCGTCGGCCTCCTCAAAGAGACCGGTTTCTTCCAGTACTTGGCCATTCGGGCCGCGAAGCTCGGAAGGGGAAGACCGTGGCTTCTCCTCATTACCCTCGGCCTCGTCACATCGGTGGTTTCGATGGTTCTCGACAACGTCACGACGATCATCATCGTCGTCCCGGTGACGATCTCGCTCGCGGACGTCCTCGGCATCCCGGCGACCCCGTTCGTCATGGCCGAGGTCCTCCTCTCCAACGTCGGCGGTGTCGCCACCCTGATCGGGGACCCGCCGAACATTCTGATCGGCTCCGCCGCCGGCTTCGGCTTCCTCGACTTCATCGTTCACTTGGCGCCGATCGTTCTCATCGTCTGGATCGTCAGCCAGGCCATTCTCTTGTTCATCTTCCGGAAGGCGCTGCGGCGCCGCCCGGCGAACGTCGATCGCCTGCTCGCGATGGACGAGCGTCGGGCGATCGTCGACCGCCCGACGATGCGCCGGATGCTCGCCGCCCTCGGTGTTACGATCGTGCTGTTCTTCATTCACGAGTTCATCGGGCTGCATCCGGGGCTCGTCGCGCTGATCGGGGCGTGCTTCGGCCTTCTCTGGGTCCGCCCGGACTTCGAGAAGGTCCTGAAGGAAGTCCACTGGGACGTTCTCCTGTTCTTCATCTCGCTGTTCGTGATCGTCGGCGGCCTCGAGGCGTCGGGCGTCATCGGAACACTCGGGAAGGGGATCGCGTTCCTCGCCGAACAGGGGATCTACTTCGCCATCATCGTCGTGCTCTGGGTCGGGGCAATCGCCTCCGGCGTGGTCAGCAACGTCCCGTTCACCATCGCGTTCCTTCCGATTCTCAAGGGACTCGCCGTCCACGGCGTTCCGGTCGCTCCGCTCTGGTGGGCCCTCGCCGTCGGCGTCGGTTTCGGCGCCAATCTGACGCCGTTCGGCTCGGCGGCGAACGTCGTCGTCCTCTCGATGTCGGACTCGATCGGAGAACGCCTCACGTTCCGACGCTGGCTCCGGTCAGGCACTCCGGTCGGTCTGGCCGGCTGTCTCCTCGCGACGCTCGCCCTTGTTCTCGCTGTCCGCCTCGGCCTCTTCTGATTCCCCGATGGCCGATCGAGATTCCTCCCCCGTTCGCTGCATCGACACCGATCAATACGGGACGGCGAGGCGCGGCGCCGCCTACCTCTTGGTCGGACGGCAGATCGCACTCGTCGAAACCGGGACGCCGCGAGCGGCGGCGCGGCTTCGCGTGGCACTCGACGGCCGACGGCCGTCCCACCTGTTCGTCACACACGTTCACCTCGATCACGCCGGCTCCGCCGGCGAGCTCGCCATCGGCTCTCCGGAGACGATCGTTGTCGCTCACCCACGCGCGATTCCGCATCTCGCCGATCCGAGCCGACTGATCGAAGGCGTTCGCGCCGCAAGTCCGACCCTCTTCCCTCTCTACGGCACGCCGACCCCCGTCCCTTCCGCCCAGTTGTACGGGGCCGACGACGGCGAACGATTCGACCTCGGCGACGGCCGCATCGTGGAAGCGATCCACACTCCGGGCCACGCCCCGCACCATCTCTGCTTCCTCGACAACGAAACCGGGACATTGTTCACCGGCGATGCAGTCGGGAACCACGCCATCCTGGTCGACGTCCCGCTGACGGTCCCTCCTCGGTTCGACCTGGACGCGTCTCTCGCCACGCTCGATCGCCTCCGTCGGATGCGTCCGAACGCCCTCGCGTTCACGCACTTCGGGATCGCGTCCGAGCCGCCTGAGGCCTTGATCGATCGCTACGCCCAGGCTCTTCCGATCTGGTTCGACAGGATCCGGAGACTGCGCGAGACCCGAGAACCTGAAGACGTCGTCCGCGACATCCTCGCTGCTCCGAAGTACGTTACCCTCACGCCGGCCGACCGGTCGTCGATCGAGATGTGCATCCGCGGGGCCCTGATGACGATCGAGGCGGAACAGGCGTGAGCGAGGCTCGGGCGCTCAGCCGACGTGGATCTCGATGATGTCCCCGTCCTCGACGATATGCTCGGACGGCACCTTCTGACCATCAAATCGACCCGATCCCCAGATCCGCACGAACTTCAGCTGGTCGACGAAGTCCCGGTGAACCGACCGAACGGCGTCGAGGACCGTGCTCCCCATCGGCAGCGTGTACGGTTCATCCATGTCCGGCTTCTGGCCCGGAAGCTTCGTGTAGATGCGGACGATTCGAAGGGCGTCAAAGACCAGACGGCGGAACCGGTCGAGCCCTTCGCCGGTCTCGGCAGACGTTCCGATCGTCTCGAACGGAAGCTCTTCGAGGACGGTGGATTCGACGTCGGCCGCGTCGACCTTCGTCAGGACGACACGGCACGGGATCTCACGAATCCGCTCGTCATCGATCTCCTCACCCGCTGTCGAAATGAGGCGAACGTGGCGATCCTCGAGCAGGTCAAGGATCTCGCCGACCGCATCGAGCACCCCGATCCCCTCGCTTGCGTCGTGGACGAGGACGGCGAGATCGGCCGCACGAATCAAGCCGTAGACCCACCCTTCCGTGTACTCCGCCGTCAGTGGCGGAAGATCGATCAGCTGAACGGCGACGTCCTCGAACGCCATCATGCCCGGAACAGGAATGAGGGTCGAGAAGGGATAGGCCGCGACCTCGGGCTTCGCGTTCGTCAATCGTGCCAAAAGAGATGACTTCCCGCTGTTCGGCGGCCCCACCAGGACAACCTGCCCCGCGCCTTCCTTGGAGATGTGGTCGAGTCCGGGCCGACTCGTCTTCTTCCCGCCGCCCGCGTCTCGTAGCTTCGCGATCCGCCGCTTGAGGTCGGCTTGCATCTTGTCGGTCCCCTTGTGCTTGGGAATCGTCGCGAGCATCTCCTCGAGCGCGGCGAGCTTCTCCTCGGGCGATCCCGCTCCTCGGAACCGCTCCCGCGCCTTCTTGAACTCGGGCGTCAGATTGGCCGGCATCGTCGTCTCACTCCTCGACTCGGAACTCCACGTAGGGTAAGGAGGTCGGACGCCCGGTTCAACGGCCGATCGGCTACTCGTTGTGCGGAATCTGGATCGTGCTGCCGCCGATGAACTCCCGAACGACAGAGTCTCCCGGAATCAGCCTTGTGTCGCTCGCCTCGGCGACGGTGATCCCCTCGATCGATTCGAGAAGGCGAGAAACGCGGCGGTGCCGAATGTGCGCATCGAGGAACGATGGGTAGTTCGCCAGATCGTCTTCCGAGGGCCAGAGCCGTTCTTCCCCGGCGAAGAAGGGTTTCATGATCGGAAGATCGAACGGCATCCCTCCGTTCACGGTGACGTCAGCGAGACCCTTGAGCGGGATGATCGAAAAGAGCTCGCCGGCCCGGACGTAATGCCAGTGCAACAGGGTCGCGAGCGGATGATGGTTTCGATGAACCGCATCGCGAAGCATCCGCCGGAGAAGCCGGACATCCTCGAATCGGGTCAGACGACGATCGGATCGATCGGCGTCGTCGAGCGGAAGCATCGGATTCGGCTCATACAGCGGGTTCATCGCCTCGATGTACACGCGGAAACAGACCGTAGGATCGATCCCGGCCGTGATCGGTGGGTAATACCCGTGCAGGCAGTCGAGGAGAAGGATCTGATCCTTCTCACGCTGGACCGGCTTCGTCCCCGTCCTGTGCCCCTCCTTGAAGCTGTAGACCGGCTTCTGGATCACCTCGCCGTCGAGAAGCGCTCTCAGATGCTCGTTCAGCAGTTGGATATCCAGCGCCTCCGGCGTTTCGTAATTGCGGTCGTCGATCCAGTCGGTCGGATGCTCGATCAACGACCAGAAATAATCGTCGAGATTGAGCATCAGAAACCGCAATCCCGCCTTCTCCAGCCGCTCGGTCAGCTTGACCGTCGTCGTTGTCTTTCCCGAAGAGGACGGACCGGAAACCCAGATCATCCGGATCTCGTCGCCACCCTCGGCTCTGTCGAGGATCGCCTTCGCGGCTTCGTCCAGCGTCCGCTCATACCGGTCGAGTGACGCGTCGATCAGTCCTTTCAGACGGCCCGAACGGACGATCTCGTTCAGCCCCTCGACGGTGTCGCAGTCCCGCTCTTGGTTCCACTCGATCAACGGATCCATTTGGCTCGCCGGGTATCCGTCGCCGACGAACTGGTCCTCGTCGATCGCTCCCAGTCGAACCCAATGGTGCCCCCACCGAAAGCAGGTGTACGCGTCTGCGACCGTCGTGAACCCGCTGCTCTTGAGCACGTGCAGAACGATGTCCTGGATCTCTTCCACAGTCGGGGGAAAATTCGAAACGTGGTGACGTTCGTCGGCATTCAAGCAGACGACGACCAGGTCGGAGAGGAACTCGGCGATCCCCCTCTCGTTCCTGCCGGCGGCGAAGACGCGATCGTTGATCCCGGAAAGGTAATCCTGCCCGAAGCCGCCGACAGCCTTTGCGGCACGACTGATCGCGCGCACAATTCGCCCTTGATCGAAGGCGACCAGTGCGTGATTCCGCTTGCGAATCTTGACGATCTTGTTGACAACGGCCATCGTCCGCCGAGTATAGCCGAACCGGCTTTTCCCACGAAACCGTCCGGTCTCGCAGAGACGACCATCCGCCGAGCCACGGGCGAGCGCTTCCCGACGGGGAGAACTCGAGACAGCCCGCCTCCCCGTGTGAATCCCCTATGCGCGTCTCGCCTCGACCGGCTCCTCGCGACGGGAAATCCTCACGCCTGACTCCTGGAGAAGATCGTGGATCTCCTCCGCCTCCCACTGGCGGCACCCATCGATGATGACCGCCTTGGGGTTGTCGATCAGCCACTCGTCGTGCAGGACCTCGAGATCACGAAGGTACTCGAGCGGTATCGCCGTCTCCTCGGACCGCCCACGTTCCACGATTCGCTCGTGACAGATCTCGGCCGGCGTTCGCATGTAGACGATCCGTTCCGGCTGCGCACACCAGTTGCGTTGGAGCCAGTCCCACAACTTGCAGTACAGCTGCCACTCGGTCTTCGTCATCAGCCCCGACTGATAGCAGTTCTTCGCGAACACGTACCGATCGCAGTAGATCGACCGCTCGAGGACGACACTGCTGTGTTCGGTCATCGCGAGAACCTCGGTCCACGTCTTCGCTCGCGTGGTGAACGCCGCGAGCTGGAAGGTGAAAGCCCACCGATTGGCGTCTTTGTAGAAGAGATGGAGCAAGTTCTCCTCGAAATCCTGCTGCCACGAACCGACCGGCTCTTCGATGAAACCGAAGAGCCCGGACTCGGCCAGCCTTCGTCCCACGGTGCTCTTCCCCGCCGCGATGTTCCCCTCGAATAGGATCATGGTCCGCGTCTCCCTCACAATCTCCCCCTTGCCGGAGTCCCTTGTTCCCCCGCTATCGGCCCGAATCCGACAACAACGGCGATCGACGAAGTGAAACGGGAGGATTCCCCCTCACGGGAATCGAGCGCTCTCACCCGGTTCGTTCCATCATAGCCGGCTCGACCCGGCCGGAGAAACGGGGCCCACGCGATGGTGATCCACCGAACCCGCATCTCTTCGGGCTCCCTCGCAATTCCCCACACAGGCAGTGACGGACGTCCGCCGGCCACGTGTCCGTCACCTTCGCTTCACGCCCGCCCCTGCCGATCGCGCGCCTCCTGTCCGACGTGTTCGTTGTTGTTGAGGGACGACCCGTCCCTCTCTACAATCCGCCGAATCAGCCCGCAAGGAGGGAACGGGGACATCATGGCAAGCGAAACGGGGATCGCCTTCGAGGCGTCCATCCTCGACGTCGTCAGAACCGGGCTGCGGATTACCCGCAGCGACCCGCGCTTGGTCGCCCAGGCGCTCACACTGATGCGGCGACAACAACTCGCCGCGCGTCGACGAGCCGTTCAAGGGCGGCGCGGAGTTCACGTTCCACCGTTTCTGATCTACAGCATCACGGCAAGGTGCAATCTCTCCTGCGTCGGCTGCTACGCGAATCTGCTGCATCGATCGGAACGCCCCGAGTTGGATGACCGCCGGGTCGATCAGCTTCTCTGCGAGGCCGAAGTCCTCGGTTCGTCGGTCATTCTCCTCGCCGGCGGCGAGCCGCTCCTTCGTCCCGGCCTTCTCGAAACGACGGCGTCGCACCGCCGCATTCTCTTCCTCCTGTTCACAAACGGATCGCTCCTCGACGACGAGAAGATCACGGCCCTGCGACGACAGCGTCACGTGATCGCCGTACTGTCGATTGAGGGGAACGAAGACCAGACGGACCTGCGGCGCGGCGGCGGCGCTCACGCCCGCGTCGTCGAGGCGATGAGGGAGTTGAAGGATCGACGCGTATTCTTCGGCACCTCGACGACGTTGACCCGCGAGAACTTCGACCTCGCGACCTCGGAGGCCCATCTTCGCGCTTTGATCGACCGGGGCTGCCGGCTCTTCTACTACATCAACTACGTACCGGTACAACCGGGGACGGAAGACCTTCAGCTCGATCCAGAGCAGGTCCGCGTGCTCGAAGAGCGCCTGACACGCTACCGCAAGAGCCTGCCGGCGCTGTTCATCGCCTTTCCGCACGACGAGGTCGCCCTCGGCGGCTGCCTCGCCGCCGGTCGTGGGTTCCTCCACATCAACGCGTACGGCGACGTCGAGCCGTGTCCGTTCTCACCCTACTCCGACACGAACCTGAACGACGTCTCCTTCGAGGAGGCGCTCGCCTCTCCGCTCCTCCAGAGGATCTTGGGAAGCGGCGTCGTTCTCGACGAGACGGACGGGCGCTGTGCCCTCTGGAAGCAACGGGATTGGGTGGCCGGCCTTCTCGATCGGGATCGGTCGGTCGCACGCTGCGACGCCGGATGACCCCGAGCGCGGCCCATGTCTCGATCGAACGATTTCGGCGAATCGATGAACTGGTCTGCGGCGTCGGTCTCGCTCCGGACAGACTGGCCGATCGATTCGCTCTTCTCCGATCTACGGCGCAGAGGATGACTCACGATCGGAATCGGGGATCTGGGAAACGAGATCGGGTTCGGCCGAATCCGAGACACGGTCGCAGAGATTCTCCCGAGAGAGACGCGCCTGTGGCTGCGGCGGTGGTATCGCCTGTGTCACAGCGACGAGCCTCCTGTATCCTGCCACCGTCTCGAACCGGGGCGCTCCTACAGCCTGGCCGCAGCTCTCGCCGTCCTCGTCGACGATCCGAGGTTCTCCCTCTGCTCGAACGAAGAGCGCCGAATGCTCCACGTCGCCGCTGGTCGTCGCGGCATCTTCGGCGTCGACGGTCTCGGCGGCGAGCTCTCCGTTCAAGTCGTCAGGGCGCTTCGCGCGGTCGCCGGCGAGTCCCCCCGGGAATCGAAATGCGCCTGTGCATGGCCCCATCGAAAGCGAGAGCGAGGCGCTTCGCGAGTAGCCAGCTCGGGCCCAGGGATCCTCTAACACCCGCAGAGGCCGGCTTACCGCTGCTCCCTTCCGGGTCTGACGGGGTTCACCAGCATGCGCCGCAGAGGGCTCGGCCGTCAACGCCGCTTGCTCGTGGTCGGACCCTCGCGCCCCCTCCCTCCGGAAGCCCTTCGGCTCCACGTGAGCGGGTTGTGGATTGTAGGGGACCGCTAGCCCCCCACCTAGCACAGGCGCTGGCGGAGGGGGCGGGATTTGAACCCGCGGTACCCCAAAGGGTACACCAGTTCTCCAAACTGGCGGATTCGGCCGCTCTCCCACCCCTCCGGCGACGGATTCTAGGCGTCGCCGCTTCGAACTGCAACGTGACTTCCCGCTGCGCCTTCGTGCCGTGACGGACGCCCGCCGGTTGACGAACCTCCCCGCGTTCGCAGTACGATGCTCCACAAGCGCCGTGCAGAGACAGACCGCCGTTCGTAGCACCGACAAGGAGGGACGATCGTGAACATCATGAACCGCTTCAGAACCGGATGCTTCCTGGGCGTCGCCCTGCTCGCCCTGTTCTCGACCGCCGCCGCCTGTCCACCGGGGAGTGTCGCTGGCGGGGGGGACATGCTGATGTCGCCTCTCGGACCGGTCATCGTCGAGTCGTGCGTCACCGAATCGGGCGGCACGATGACCTTCACATACGAGATCACGAACGAGGCGCGACGAACCGTCGAGTTGTGCCTCTTCCAGCTCCCCGGCTTGGGCCTCCACGCAACCGCGAGCACGTCGGAGCCCGTCGGGATGACCGCATCGATCAGCGAATCCTCCGCGTGCGCGACGTGGTGGGCCTGGAAGGGAATCAGGATCGAGATGCTCCCGGGCGAGACGGTGACTTTCTCCGTCTCGCTGACCGGCTTTGCGACGCCAATGACGGGCACCGCAAGCTTGACGTTCTGTGACGGCACGACCGGATCGGTCGGCGTGCTCGTTCCCTCCGCCTGCGAAGATCTGGACGTTGGCACAGCCTCCGAGTGCTTCTGCGAAGGCGCCGGTGGGCCGTGCGAAGCGACCGGTCTGTTCGTCGGAGAGGGTACCCAGATCGACCTGTTCGGTCTCGATCGACAGGTCCTTCCCGCCTGCGCCGCGAGCTGGGTCCGGCACGGGTGGACCGGATTGACCGAAATCGAGGAGACGGACCGATACAGCTTCGTCCTCGAGATCGACGGGGTCGAGGTCGATCTCATACAGCGCGTCTCTTGCGTTCCCATCGTGATCCCCGATGACGGCCCATTGACCTCTACTTGGCACGTCCAGTACCCGCCCGACTACTTCGAGGCGGGTAGACTGTACGAAGTCTCCGGTACGTGGCTCGACAACGGAGCCTCCGCCGGGGAGGAGGAGGTCTTCTCACGAACGGTCGAGCTTCAGGTAATCCCCTGTCTCGCACCCATTCCGGTGTCAACGACTTCGCCGCTCCTTCCGGATCTGGTGGTCGAGATCGCGGACGTCTCGTGCGAGTGTGCCTGGACCGGAAAACAGAGGATGGAGTGCCGCATCGAAGTGACAATCGTCGTCACGAACGTGGGGGAAACCACCTCGAAAGAGTCTGCGCTTCGGGTAGGCATCGCCGGTGACGCTACCGTGCGGGCGATCCCCGGCTTGGAGGTCGGAGAGAGTCACACCGTCTCCGTCAAGACGAAGGCCGACGTCGACCAGAGTGTCGCGACCGGTTGCGCGACGCCGATCGAGGCCGTCGTCGACTTCACCAACCTGATCGAAGAATCGAACGAGAAGAACAACGCCGACGAGACGTGCTGCCAGTGAGTCCTTGCGTTGCGACCTCGAGGCCAACTCGTACGAGGCCCGTACCGTATCTGATCGACCCCGACGAACCGATCCGCATCAAAGTGTCGTCGACGTCACCGCATCGGCAGACCGATCAAAGGAAAGACGCTGACGGCGCACGCTACACGTCATCCTCAGTCAAGCACACGCGCAGGTGGGCGGGCACCTGCGCGTGTTCCCCTCACGGCTCTCCCCACCCGGGAGGCCGGCATCCCAACCCATCGACTCCTGAAGAAGAATGGCACCCCGAGCTTCACTCCAAGACCATTCCGCATACACCCCTGCGAGATGGGCTCTCGCTCTGACGTCTCGGGCGCTCCACCCGGGGCACCGCCTGGAGTGTGATCACACTAACAGATTGTCATCTCTTTGTCAAGTTATAGATTCCTGATGTGCCTCTACGCGCGTAGCAATCTGTCATAGATGCCTGTAGATCGCTTTATAAATCCAGATGTCACTTGTAGTTGTTCGATGCATGCGGAAGTCTGACAACGATGAAGGAACCCGACCGGTCTCTCTACCCGCGACTCAGCCGAGAACTCGCCTCACGACCTCGCCGTAGATACGGACGGCCGTCTCGAGCTCCTCGATCCGAACCCGCTCGCGGGGACCGTGGGCGTCGGCAATGTCACCGGGGCCGAGGATGATCGTCTCGATCCCGTTCGCCGCCAAGTGCCCCCCGTCAGTCCAGTAGGTGACTCCGACGGGGGTGAGAGGCCCGTTCGACCCTGTCACCAGCGCCGAAGCCGCCAGAGCGGCCTCGGCGATCGGTGATGCTTCGGACGTCTCGAGTGGCGTGTGCGGTACGACGGACGTCATCGGCAACTCGACGACGTCCGTCCTGAGCCCGTCGACCCCTGCGCAGATCTCCTCGACGATCGACTCGATCTCGCCGAGTGGGTCTTCGTCGCCCGGAACCGTCCTTCGGTCGATCTCGATCTCGCACCGTTCGGCGACGATGTTCGGCTGTGTTCCCCCGCAGACCCGGCCGACGCTGATCGTCGGCGAGCCGAGAAGGGGGTGTGTTCGCCGGGCGAGTTGCGACCGGAGGCCCTCCTCGACGGACCGTACGATTTTCGCCGCGTACGAGATCGCGGAGACTCCCGTTTCCGGTCGGCTGCCGTGAGCCCCGCGTCCGAGCAACGTGATCCGAACGAAGCACGCCCCCTTGTGTGCAAGCGTTACGCGCAGACCGGTCGGCTCGCCAACAACCGCGTAGTCGGTGCGAATCCCGTCGTCGATCAACCCTTTGACACCGAGCCCGCCCGTCTCTTCGTCGACCGTTCCGACGAACAGAAGGTCGCCGGCCAGAGAAGCGGGCCTTCCCTCGTGTGCACGCTCGACCTCAACGAGCGTGCACGCCATCGCCGCCACGGCGCCCTTCATGTCGCACGCCCCACGCCCCCAAAGGAACCCGTCCTCATCGATCCGAGGCGTGAACGCGTCCGCCATCTCGCCAGCGGGAACCGTGTCCATGTGGCCGCAGAGCATCAGGCTCGGTCCGTCGCCGCCTCGGACACGCGCGATCACGTTCGAGCGGCCATTCAGGACGGGCCGAGTCTCCACGTCGATCCCGCGACCACGAAACCACGCGACGAGGTACCGGGCGACCTCGGCCTCCCGCTGTTCCCCCTCGCAGTGGCTCTCGATTGCGATCAGCCGTTCCGTGAGAGAGACGACGTCGTCGAACTGCGCGGTCGACCGGTCGCTCATTTGCGCGTTGGCGAGAGCTTGGTCATCCGGCCAGCGTCGAACGCATCCTTGGCAAGCTCACGCAGTCTGAACTTCTGGATCTTGCCCGACTGGGTCATCGGGAATCCATCGACGATCTCGACGTAGCGCGGGACCTTGAAGTTCGCGATCTCGCCGACGCAGTAGTCGACGATCTCCTGGGGGTCGATGTTCACACCCTCGCGTGGAATGATATACGCCGCGACGACTTCTCCGAAGACGTCGTCATCGACGCCGATCACCGAGACGTTCTGAACCTTCGGATGGGCGAAGAGGTACTCCTCGATCTCGGCCGGATAGACGTTGAATCCTCCGCAGATCAACATATCCTTCTTCCGCCCGACGATCCGAACGTAGCCCTCGTCGTCGATCGTCGCCAGATCTCCTGAGTAGAGCCATCCGTCGGCGTCGATCGTCTCCGCCGTCTCCTTGGGGGCCCGATAGTAGCCGAGCATTACGTTGTACCCGCGACAGGCGAGTTCGCCCATCTCCCCTGTCGGGACCGGATTGTGATCATCGTCCGCGATCTTGACCTCGATCCCGTCGAGCGGACGACCGACCGTCTCGACCCGACGTTCGATCGAGTCGTCGAAGCGCGTCATCGTAATCACGGGGGACGCCTCGGTCAGGCCGTATGCAATCGACGCGTTGCAGCCGAGCTCGTCCATGGCCCCCTTCATCACTTCGATCGGGCAAGGCGCGCCAGCCATGATCCCGGTTCGGAGCGTCGATACGTCGTACGGCGAGCCGTCCTTCTTTCCCTTCCGGTTCTCCTCGAGTTCGAGGACGAACATCGTCGGAACGCCATAAAGGACAGAAACGCCAAACCGTTCGACCCATTCGAGCGCCTCGGCCGCCTTGAAGACCTGCATCGGAACGATCGCTGCGCCCCACGTGATCGCCCCGGCGATCCCCATGACGCATCCGAAGCAGTGAAAGAAGGGAACGCCGAGTAGGAAGACATCCTCCTCCGTCGTGTGGAGCACCTCGGTCACCTGTTCGGCGTTCTTGGCGATGTTGTGATGCGAGAGCATCGCTCCCTTCGGGCTTCCCGTCGTTCCCGATGTATAGAGGATGAATGCGTTGTCGTTCGGTTCGCACCACTCCTCCCGCGCCTTCAGCTCTCCGTCGGCGAGCTTCTTCGCACCGGAATCGACGACGGCGTCGAAGGCGTGCATTCCGTCCCCGGGCTCGCCGACGATGACGACGTGCTTCAGATTCGGAAGCTTCCCGCGAACGACGCCGATCATTTGCAGGTAGTCGATTCCGACGAACGATCCCACGGCGAGCAGGGCTGTCGCCTCCGAGTCGCGGAGGATGTACTCGACCTCGTGTGCCTTGTACCGCGTGTTCATCGGGACGACCACAGCGCCGATGCGTGCAATCGCGAAATAGGCGATGATCCACTCCGGGATGTTCGGCATCCAGAGGCCAACCTTGTCGCCCTTCTCGATTCCGAGCTCGAGCAGCCCGCGCGCGAGGCGATCGACCGTCGCATCGAGCTGCGCGTACGAGAAGGATCTGCCGCTCGGGTCGAGAATCACGTCTCGTTCCGGAAACCGCCCGGCCGTCTCACGTAGGACCTGTGACAGGGTTCTCATCGATTCACCTCGCCAGGATCACCACTTTGGTGGATGAGTTGATTGTCCGCAACAGAACAGGGGATCGCAACCTGACAGCACGGCCGCCGCCGAGTAGAATCGAACCGTCTTTCGCCCGCGGCCCGCCGGCGAGATGCCGACCGCCGCCGGACTTGTGCGAACAGGGAGGAGAAGACCATGATCCCGGTCGTCTCGATCATCGGCCACCATAACAGCGGGAAGACGGGGCTGATTGTGCAGATTCTGTCAACCCTCGTCGCCCGCGGCCTCCGCGTCGGAACCGTGAAACACGCTCCGCACCTCGAGCAACCCGACGCCCCCGGGTCCGACAGCGCGGCGCACCTCTCGGCCGGAGCCACCCGCGTGCTCCTCCGCGGTCGACGATCCTCCGCTCTCTTCTGGGTTCACGGCGAATCGGCGCTCGACGGCGAGATCGGTCGCCTTCTCGTCGACTGCGACCTCATCCTGATCGAGGGAGGGAAGGAGACCGCCTACCCGAAAATCGAGGTCTTTCGGCGCGGCTCGGATCCGACGCGACAGCCGCTCGCCGGGGAGATCGACGTCGCCGCAGTCGTCACCGACGACCGAGTCGCACTGCCCGACGGGCTGCAGGTCCTGTCGGCCCGCGACGTGGAGCGAATCGCCGATCTCGTCGAACGCCTCGCATTCGACGGGCCTTCCACAGGTTGAGCCGATTGCGTCCTCACCGACCCTGTGATACTCTGGCGTCGCAATGAAACCTGTTTCCCTTGCGAACAAGGCTCAACATGCGACATCGACGCTCTTCCTCGTGCCGCCTCGCGTCGACCGCCGAGAGCAGGCGCTCCGCCTCGCCGCTCCACTCGTCGGCGGGACGGAGCGCGACCGAGCACTCGCTCACCGTGGAGCGCATCCCGACGTGATCGAATTGCTCGCACCGCCGGGAAAGGAGCGGATCGGGATCGATCAGATTCGCGACGCCGTTCGCGCGGCGCAGTTCGCACCGGCACAGGGAGATCGCAAGGTCTGTGTGGTCTCGTCGGCCGAGTCCCTGACGCCCGAAGCCGCGAACGCCTTACTGAAGACCCTCGAAGAGCCGCCGCGAGAGATGGCGTTCGTCCTGCTGGCTGAGCAGACCGCCGATCTCCTTCCCACAGTCGTCTCCCGAAGTCGAGTCGTTCGACTTCTCCCCGACGACGGCTCCGATCTGATCGCTCGCCTGCGGAACGTCGGCTACGATGAGGACGGCGCCCGTTGGATCTCGGCCGTCGCGAATCGTTCCGGCGAGCTCGACCGGTTTCTCTCGGATCGAATCGACCTGGACCGATTGCGGGGCGAGGCACGCGCCCACATCGAAGCACTCGGAGCCCTCGATCTCGTCTCGGCCGCCGTTGCAGGGGAGTCGGTCCTCCGACGGGAGGCACTCGTCACCATCGTCGAGCGCGCCGCATCTCGAGACGCCGATCTCCTGACCGAGGGGATCCGGTCGCTCGCCTCGCAGCCTCGAGATGTCGCGTTCTCCCTCCTTCAGGATCTGCTGTTGGTCTCGTTCTCCCCGTTTGGCTCCGAGCGCTCGGCCGTCGTCACCGACTTCGAGCGAGAGCGCCTCGGAGCGATCGGCGCGGATCGCCTCCGCGCATTCTGCGTGGCGGCCGATCGAGCCCATCAGGCGCTGTCGACACACGCTCCCGCCGACGCAGTCTTCCTGTCCCTCTTCCTGTCGATCGGAGGTGGCGCCGATGGCCGGTGATCGCGTCGTTCTCATCCGCGTCCTGAATCTCGAACGCGAGACGGCGTACTTCAACGCCGCCTTGCTCGCGCTCGACGTCGGAGACCGCTGCGTCGTTGATCACGGGGGTCTCAGGCTCGGCGTGATGCTCGGGGAGCTCGAGGCCGGAGCGGGACTCAGCGAGCAACTGGAGCCGGTGGTACGAGCGGCCGCCGATCGGGACGTCGAGTCCCACCAATACAATCAGGCCGACGCCGAACGCACCCTCTCGGCAACGCGGGACGTGATCGCTCGGCACAACCTCCCGATGCACCTCGTCGCTGCCGAGTACACGCTCGACCGAAGGAAGCTTCGGATCTACTTCACCGCGCCACACCGCGTCGACTTCCGCGCACTGCTGCGCGATCTCGCCGGCCGCTTCGGAACGCGGATCGAACTGCGCCAGATGGGCGCCCGCGACGAGGCGCGACTGAAGGGCGGGATCGGCCGCTGCGGACTTCTGATCTGCTGTCACCGCTATCTGCGCGATCCGAAGCCGATCCGGATGGAGCTCGCCTACGATCAAGAGTTGTTCGTCTCACCGGACCGGATCACCGGGGTCTGCGGGCGACTGATGTGCTGTCTTGCCTACGAACACGAGACCTACAAGTCCGAGCTGGCAACACTCCCCAAGCTCGGCGCCCTCGTTGCCTGGAACGAGAAGAAGGGCAAGATCATCTCCCACAACATCTTCCGCCACACGGTGACCGTGCTGACTGACGGTCACGAGCGACTCGAGCTCGATGCGGACGAGGTCACCGTCGTTCGTCCCGGGAAGCATCGGAAGCGCTGACTTCGGCGCCCGCCTTCTTCAGTTCCTGCAGCTCTCGATCCGAGACCCTCGCGCGGACGTGCACGCCGTCTCCGGTGTGTTCGAGCACCTCGAGGCGCTCCGGCGTCGTCTGCTCGTAGAGAACTCCGAGCGCCGCGAAAGGCACCAAGAGCGGTACTGCCCGTTCGCCTGGGAAAAGGACCTCCGAGACACGCTCGAGGAGTCGCTCGACGTTCGTCCCCGTCTTGGCCGAGATCGGCACCCCTCTCTGTTCATCCCGTGCCGCGCTCGGAACCCGATCGATCTTGTTCAGCACTGCGACCATCGGCGGCCGTTCCTCGCCGTCTCGGAAGACCTCCCGTTCGAGGATTCCGAGCACGACGCGATCGTCCTCCTCCCACCGCCGTCTCGACCTATCGACGATGTGAAGGATCAGATCGGCATGACGGACCGCCTCGAGCGTCGCGGCGAAGGCCGGCACCAAATCGTGCGGCAGGTCGCGGATGAATCCGACCGTGTCGACGAAGAGCGCCGAACGGCCCGCGCCGATCGGCCCGCGGCGCACCATGGTGTCGAGCGTCGCGAAGAGCTTGTCCTCGACGACCGAGTCGGCCTCACAGAGACGGTTCAGCAGCGTCGATTTGCCGCTGTTCGTGTACCCGATCAACGCGATCTGCGGAATCGCGCTCTTCTCACGCTTCCTCCCCCGAATCGACCGCTCCTCCGCCGTCTTACGCAGTCGCTCCTCGAGCGCGTGAATCCGACGGTTGACCTTGAAGCGATCGAGATCGAGTTGCGTCTCGCCCGGTCCCCGCGTCCCGATTCCACCTCCTGTTCGCGTCAGTGCCATCCCCCATCCGCGAAGACGGGGAAGGAGGTAGCGCAGCTGGGCGAGCTCGACCTGAAGGCGCGCCTCTTTCGTCGCTGCCCGCTGGGCGAAGATGTCCAAGATCAGCTGCGTGCGGTCGACGACCTTCCTCGACAACGCCTGTTCCAGGTTGCGCGCCTGCGCCGGAGTGAGTTCGTCGTTGAAGATGACGACGTCGGCGCCGAGCTCGTCGGCCGCACGACGGACCTCGTCGACCTTCCCCTTTCCGAGAAACGTCGCCGAGACCGGACGACTCCGACGTTGCAGCACCGAAGCGAGGGTCGGGATTCCGGCCGTTGCGGCGAGCGACTCGAGCTCCCGCATCGACGCCTCGACGTCGCCTCCCGTGCCCGGATCGATCCCCGCGAGGATCGCGCGCTCCGAACCGAAGACGCGAGCTCGCGTTCCGAGGCGGTCCTCCACGAGGCGCTCGCCGTCTCTCTTACGTCGACCGTCGCTCAATGCTTGCCCCCAGCCGGCTCAGCTTCTCCTCGATCGCGGAGTACCCGCGGTCGATCTTGTCCAACCCGTCGATCGTCGTCTCCCCCCGCGCCGCCAGCCCCGCAAGAACGAGGGCCGCTCCGGAACGGATGTCCGGTGCGCTGACCGATCCCCCCCGGAGTTCCCGGACCCCGCTGATCGTCACGTTCGGTCCGTCGACCGCGATCTCGGCTCCCATCGCGCGCAACCCGTCGGCGTACGTGTGACGCCGCTCGAAGACCGTCTCTGCAATCTGACTCGTCCCTTCGATCAACGCGAGGAACGCGGCAAACGGCGGGTGAAGATCGGTCGGAAACGCCGGGTGCGGTCCGGTCACCAGTCGCGCCGGCCGGCGATTGCCGCCGGCGACGATCGCGACGTCATGCTCGCCGACCTCGACCGACGCACCGACGGCGCGAAGCGCAGCGATGAGCGCAGCGAGATCCTCCGGGGCCACCCCGTCGACCCGAACATCCCCCCCGGTGATCCCTCCGGCGAGGAGGTAGGTGCCGGCTTCCATCCGATCGGGGATCACCGGCTGCTCGGCGCCGCGGAGTGACGGTTTCCCGGCGACACGGAAGGTTCGGTCCGCCCGTTCGATCTCCGCGCCCATCCGACGCAGAAGGGCGACCAGGTCGCCGACCTCCGGCTCCACCGCCGCATTCCGCAACTCCGTCTCCCCTCTCGCGAGCGCCGCCGCCATCAGAATCTGCTCGGTCGCACCGACCGACGGAAAGGCGAGCTCGATCCGCGCACCTCGTAGGCGTTCTGCATCGACGTACACGATGTTTCCGCGCTCTTCGACGTGCGCGCCGAGCGCTCTCAGACCGACCAGGTGCAAGTCGACTGCACGCTGCCCGATCGAGCACCCGCCGGGGAGCGGAACGACGCCCCGACCGAGACGTGCGACGAGCGGTCCGAGAACGAGGAAAGACGCCCGCATCTGGCGGACCGAGTAGGCGTTCGCCTCCGACGACAACGGGCGATCGCTCGACAAGACCACGCTCGTCCCTCGCCGTACGACCCGCTTTCCCAGTTCACTTAAGGTGAACAGGATCGTGCTCACATCGCGCAACTGCGGAACCCGATGAAGCACGATCGGCTCGTCGGTCAGGAGGGATGCGACACATTCGGGGAGGGCCGCGTTCTTCGCGCCTTCGACCGGGACCGATCCCGAGAGGCGCCGTCCTCCCTCGATTCGAAGGGATTCCTCGGTCACGCTATGGGAGATAGCGAAGCGGATCGATCGGGAATTCGCCGTTGCGGATCTCGAAGTGGAGGTGCGGCCCAGACGAGATTCCCGTATTGCCGGACTGCGCGACGACCTGGCCGACTTCGACGAAGCGACCTTGCTCCACGTACGCGTCGGCCAGATGCCCGTACATCGAGAGAAATCCGTCGTCGTGCTCAAGAACCAGGACGTTCCCGTATCCCGACTGCTCCCCGTAGAAGAAGACAGTCCCGGAGGCCGCCGCGTACACCGCTGTCCCTTCCGGCACGTCGATGTCGATCCCGTTGTGGTGGTGCCGCTCCTCGAGGACCGGATGAACGCGCCACCCGAACGTCGACACGACCTCTCCGGAGAGGGGCCAGATGAACCGGGCCGGAGTGCCCTTCGAGAGTCGAACGACGTCATCCCAATACGTGCCCGTCGTCGTCGGGATGAGCAGTCGTTCGCCGGCAAAGATCGTCTCGTTCACCCGCATCCCGTTCGCCTCCGCGATCGTCTCCTTCGGCACGGCGTACGTCACAGCGATGTCGGTCAGCGTCTGCCCCTTCTTGATCAGGTGAAGGACGCCATCCGGAGACGCGACGAGGACCCGTCCCGGCTGAATCGTCTCACCGCCGTAGAGGCGGTTGCTCGCGCGCAGGTTGGCGACGGTGACGCCGAGCGCGGACGCCACATCGGAGAGTGTCTCCCCGTCTTCGACGACGTGCGACAGGATCTCGCCCGGAAGATCGATCTCCGGCGGCGTCTCGGTCTCCGTCGTCGTCGGGGTCGATTGCGCCGATCCGTCGATTCCGTTCACCCCGGGGAGGATCGCCGTCGTCGTGTCGGTTCCTTCGTCGACGACGACGAGCGGCTCGTCGGTCCGACTCGTACAGCCGGAGCGAAGGAGAAGCGGAACGGCGATGATCACGGCTACTGCGACAGCGACGATGGCAACCCGGTCCTTCCGGACCGGCTTGCGCTGTCTTCCGTAGCCCGCGTACCTAGTCACTGCTCATCAACTCGAGGAATTGGTCGTTGTCCTTCGTCGCCTCGATCTTCCCCTTGACGAACTCCATCGCCGCTTGCGGATCGTTCAAATCACTCATCATCTTACGGAGGATCCACACGCGGTTCAATTCCTTCTCGCTCAAGAGGAGCTCCTCTTTACGCGTCGCCGACTGCTCGACGTCGATCGCCGGGAAAATCCGCTTGTTCGCCATCGTGCGATCCAGGATCAGTTGCATGTTCCCGGTCCCTTTGAACTCCTCGAACACGACCTGATCGAGCTTGCTCCCCGTGTCGACAAGCGCGGTGGCGATGATCGTCAGGCTTCCTCCCTCTTCGATGTTCCGTGCCGCGCCGAAGAACTCCTTCGGTTTGTACAACGCCGTCGGGTCCATCCCTCCCGAGAGGAGTTTCCCCGATGCGGGGATCGACAGATTGTACGCGCGACCGAGACGGGTGATCGAATCCATCAGAATCACGACGTCCTGCCCCATCTCGACGAGCCGCTTGGCACGATCGGTGACCAACTCGGCGATGCGCGTGTGGTGCCGCGGCTCGAGATCGAACGTCGCGGCGACGACTTCACCTGAGGCGACCGAACGACGGAAGTCGGTGACCTCCTCCGGTCGCTCATCGACCAGGAGCACGAACAACTTCACATCCGGGTAGTTCGCGTTCAATCCCGCGGCGATCTGCTTGAGCAGCGTCGTCTTTCCGGCCATCGGCGGCGAGACGATCAGCCCTCTCTGGCCCTTGCCGATCGGGCAGAACAAGTCGATGATCCGCGTCGCGATCTCGCTCGGGTCGTGCTCGAGCCGGTACATCTCGTTCGGATGAAGCGGCGTAAGATCACGAAACTGCGGCCGCCGCCGTGCCGCGTCCGGATCTCCGCCATTGACCGCTTCGGCCTTCAGAAGGGCGAAGTATCGCTCGTCATTCTTCGGCGCCCGGATGGTTCCGGTGATCAAGTCCCCATCACGAAGCGCGAACCGCTTGATCTGCGACGGGGAAACGTACACGTCGGTCCGCCCCGGAAGACAGGTGTCCCCGCGAAGGAATCCGTACCCGTCCGGGTGGACCTCGAGAACCCCGTCCGTGAATCGAAGATCCCGCTCCCGCGCGAGATGCGCCATGATGCTCCGCAGGAGCTCGTCCTTGCTCGAGTGCTTCGAATTCCTGATCTGGAGCTCTTCCCCGAGCGCAAAGAGCTCGTCGATCGTCCGACTACGCAGTTCTGCGACTTCCATCATGCATCACCTCTTACAGCGAAATCCCCCGGCCGATGATGACCGCGGTGACCGCGGCATACACGCCGAGGAGAACGACCGAATCGACGCCGACTCCGAACACGTGCCGCCTCGATCGAGCTCGGATGGCGACCACGCCGATCCCGGTCAGAACGATTCCGCATCCGGCCACAAGGAGCTGATCCGTCGCCCCGGATCCGAGCCCGGCGAGGATCGATCCCTTTCGAAACGCCGCGTCGGCGAAGAAGATCGTCAGGATGTTGAACATGTTCGACCCGAAAATGTTTCCGATGATCATGTCGTGCGCCCCGATTCGGAGCGCGCCAATCGATGCCGACAGCTCCGGCAACGAGGTCACGATCGCCACGAGAATCGCGCCCATGAACGACGCGGAAACCCCGGTGGAGATTGCGATCTCTTTGCTCGTCTGCACGAGGAAGACCCCGGAGACAACGATGACCGCACCGCAGACGACAAAGCCGATCAACGCGACGGGAAGCGATAGGTTCGGGCCGAGCTCCGCCTCATCATCCCCATCGTCCCTCTTCTCGGCGCGAAAGGCGAGGTAGACTCCGACGATGTAGCCAGTCAGGATCAAGAAACTGATCGGAGCGATCCCGAGAATCGTCACCCCCGGTCTCCACACGATGCCGAGCATCGCCAAGGTCGTCAACAGGATCGCCGTCACGCCGCTGATCTTGTGATACTGCTTCACGCCGGCAAGGAAGGAGCCGGGGCGACGCCGCATGAGCAGGATATCCAAGACGCCGATGATCGCCACGTTGAACAAGTTGCTGCCGAACGCGTTCCCCACGGCGATGTTCGGCGCCCCGATGCTCGCGCCCGTGATCGTCGTCGTCATCTCCGGAATCGATGTCAAGCTCGCGAGAAAGATGAGCCCGATCCATCCCTGCCCGATCTTCAGGTGTCGTCCCAAAGCCGCACCGAACGGCGCCAGTCGGATTCCGGCGAGAATAATCCCGATCGCCGACAGAGTGAAGACAGCCCAATCGCTCATCCGTCCCGACTCCGGTTCGCTAGATCTTCTTGAACAACCACTTGATCATGTCTCCGTACATCTTCAGCCGATCGACCACACCCCGGGCAAATCCCCGCTTCTCCTCTTTGAGGACATGGGTGACCCCGTCGAGTTTGACGAGCTCCTTCCGCCAGCCTTCCTTCGCCGCCAGCTTGGAGAGCGCGATCTCGATCCCGTAATCCATCTCGCAGACGTACTCCTTGGCTCGATCCCACAACCTTCGCGGCAAGATTCGCTGCCCGGACGCGTACGGGTTGATCTTCTGTGCAATGTCCGTCTGCGCTCGACCGCTCGAAAAGACTCCGACCACCATGTCCAGTCTGCCTGATTGGTACGCACGGACCAGCCGTTCGATGTGTCCGCTCGTCAGCCCGACGAGATCGGCATCGAGGAAGAGGAGCGTATCGCATTTCGCCTCGGTGACCCCCGCGTCGAGCGCCGCCGCCTTCCCCGAATTCTGCGAAAGGCGAATCAAGCGAACCGCAAACGCGCTCGCCTCTTCCGCCGTGCCGTCATCCGATCCGTCATCGACGACGATCACCTCGTCGACCAAATCACAATCGACAACCGGTGCAAGAACGGCGCTGATCCGTCCAGCCTCGTTGTACGCGGGTACCACCACGGAGATGCCCATAGAAGCTTGAGTCATGGGTTGAACCGCACGGAATCTGCGATCAGCTAGCCCGGATTCTACCGCCCCTCATCGGTCAAGTCAATCACCACGGGGGCCGAGAGGTCGTCAGGTCGCTTCGAACCAAGCGCCGATTTCGTCGACCAGCTCGGCCGAGGACTCGAACACCTCCAATCGGACGGGGAGCGCGGACGCGAATGCACGTCCGTAACCTCTCGAGAGAACTCTTCGATCCGTGAGGATGACCGCGCCCCGATCTCGCTGTGTTCGGATCAAGCGACCGACCCCTTGGCGAAGCTTCAGAACCGCCCGCGGCAGGGCGAGATCGAGGAACGAGTCGCGCCCCCGTCGCACGTAGAGATCCGCGAGCGCCATTTGGATTGGATCGGTCGGAACGGCGAACGGGAGTCGCGTGACGACGACGTACTCAAGTTCCTCCCCCGGGAAGTCGACCCCTTCCCAGAAACTGTCGGTCCCGAACAGGAGAACGCCCTCCGGAGATCGCTTGAAGCGCTCGATCAGCTTGCTGCGTGGTCCGTCGGCGCCCTGGGCGAGCGCCACCACGGCGCCGGGCAGCCGACCGCGAACCCCGTCGAGCAGCCGATACGACGTGAACAGGACGAGCCCCTTTCGATCGAGCCGTTCGGCCAGCTCGGAGACGAAGGCGGCCAACGCCTCCGCGTATCGGCCCCCGACCTCCGTCACATCGGGAAGGGAGGCCGGGACGCAGATCCGCATGTGATCCTCGAACGAGAACGGACTCTCTACGATCTCCGACTCGACGACCTTGAAGGCAAGATCGAGCCCGAGCGCCCGGATCACGAAATTGAAGTCCCCGCCGACCGAGAGGGTGGCCGAGGTGAGGATGACGCTTCCCAGCTCGGGATACAGGGTCTCAGCGAGGATCGGCGCCACGTCGAGCGGCGTCACGTGAAGCGCGATCCCACCCGATTCCCGCTCGTACCAGTGCACGACGTCCGCCCCCCGGGGAGCGGCGAACAGCCGACAGAGATTCCCGAGCTCGCGAACCGATCCGCTGAGTCCCGCCCCTTCCCGCTCGATCTCGGGATCGTCGGACGCCTCGATCAGCCCTTCAATCGACGACTCCAACCGGTCGGCGACGGTCGTCATTCGTTCGAGAACGGGTGCCGACTCGACGAGCGTCGGGAGCTCCCCCCGTCGCTCCTTCGGCAGCCGCCTCCCGACCTCGTCGAACAGGCTCGAGGCGACCGTTCGCAGCGTCCCGACGACATCGAAGGTCGCCCGAACGGACGCGTCGGTTCGCGATGACGGAAGACGATGAAGCCAGCCGGTTGGACGACGGACAGGTGCGAGCGCGTCAGCGAGTCGGTCGACGGTTCGTGGCGCGAGCGTCGCCGTGAATGCGGACCGCGCCGTCTCTTCGAGAGCGTGGGCCTCGTCGATCACCAGATGGGTGTACGTTCCGAGGATTCGCCGATCGACTGTCAGGTCGTTCAGCAACAGAGAGTGATTGACCACGACGAGATCGGCGCTGCGAGCCCGCCGTCGGGCCCGAATCGAGAAGCACTCGTCGCCGTGCGAACAGACCGGATCAATGCAGTGAAGGGGGGAGTCACACAGGCGCCGCCAGAGATCGCGGCCGGCCGGATCGGCGAGGAACGCGACGTTCTCGTCGATGTCCCCCGTCTCCGTCTCCCACAGCCATCGCGCAAGAGGGGCGAGGAGGCTGAGCCGATCGCGCTCGAGGCCTTCGCTCAACTCGCGAACGGCGAGGTCCCAGCGCCGCAGGCAGAGGTAGTTCTCGCGTCCCTTGAGGAGAGCAACACGCAGGTCGGGGGCCATCACGTTGCGTAGGAGCGGGAGGTCCTTGACGAACAGCTGCTCCTGCAGTTGCTTCGTCCGCGTCGATACGACGACGCGCGCCGTCTCGTCGCGCACGAGGAGCTCGATCGCAGGAATCAAGTAGGAGAAAGTCTTTCCCGTCCCTGGACCCGCTTCGACGACCAGCGCCCCGCCCCCGGCGAGGGTCCTAGTGACCGCGTCGGCCATCGCGACCTGTCCGGGACGTTCCTCGTAGCCCGGCAGGTGCTGCGCGACAAGACCGGTCGGACCGAACGCCTCCCTCGACGTCGGCCTCTCGATCGCTCCACCGGCGTCCCCCTCGCGTGGCTCCGGCGTGGCCGGTCCGCCCTCGAGGACGAGCGCTCTCGCGAACAGACCGGCCAACGGATCGGAGAGGAGCTGAGAGATGAGGGACGTCGCCCCTCGATCGAGCCGGATCGCCTCGTCGACGAGTGCGCCGAACACCTCGCCGAGCGATCGTGCCGGCCGATCTGGACGAAATGGAACCCCGTGGTACGCACAGATCGTTCTCAACTCGTGATCCGCAAGGGTCGGATGGAGAACCCGCGCCATCTGGCGCACATCGTACGTCTCGGCCGGACTCCCGGCCGGGGTCGATCCGTAGACGACACGCGGCGACCCTTCCTCGGCCGAGGCGGACTCCGCCTCCGGCATCGCCTCCCCGTTCTGGAACAAGACGCCGTCTCCGTCGACGACGGCGCGAAAGCGAGCGAGACTCAGCCGTGCCCATGGGACGTTCATTCGGGTCGACTAGACGAGGCGGCGAAGGAGGTCGATTCTCCTGACGCGTCCGACGAGACGCTTCTCCGCATCGACCACCGGCAGGTTCTTGACGCCCTGGCGAATGACGAGATCGGCGGCCCGCAGATCGTCGTCATCCTCGGTGACGTAGTGAACGTCGCGGCGCATGTACCGTTCGATCGGATCGTCGGCGATCTGCGTCAGCTTCGTCGACAACTGATTCATGTCCGGAATGAAGGATGCGCTGTGCAACAACTCGAAATACCCTGGGAGGGCCGCCCGAATCAAGTCCTTCTCCGAGATGAACCCGATCAACGTTCCGTCGTCGTCGACGACCGGCATGTTCGGCATCTCGGCGTTCTCGAGGATGAAGATCAACTCGCGGACGGGGACGTCCTTCTCCACCGCGGTCAGATCCTTGGTCATGATCTCCCGAACCTTCATGATCCCTCCCGCAAGATCGGTTCCACCGTCACCTTCGCCATCTCAGCTTCGATCCTCTTGATGTCGCCGCAGACCTTCTCTTCGCTCTCCGCGCTGGCCAGCCCGGCGGCGAGCCCGAAGCGGAGGGCCTCTTCGACCGGGGCTTTCTGAACGAGCCGGTAGAGAATCCCCGCGAGGAACGCGTCGTCCGCCCCGACGAGATTCCTGAACTCGGCCGTTCGGACAGGAGTTCGAATCTCCCAGACCGCGTCCCGCATCACGGCGATGTCTCCGGTCACCTGATGCGAAATGACAACGATCTCGGCGCCGCAGGAGGCGATGTGCCTCCCCGCTTCGATGATCTTCTCCCTCGACGCCAAGTCGAACCCCATCAACTCTCGATGCGCTCGCGTATCCGGCTTGACCAAGTACGGGCAGGCTTCGAACGTCTGAACGAGCGGTTCACCCCAGGTGCTCAGGACGACTTTGGCGCCCGCTGCCCGGGCCATGGAGGCGAGGTCGCGGTAGATCCCAGAATCCATTCCGGGCGGTACGCTCCCGGCGAGGACGACCCACTCGGCCCGACCGACCATCCTCCGGTACCTGCGGAGAAACCGATCGATTTCGAGCGGCGTGACTCCACCGCCCGGCTCGCCGATGAACAGTGGAACGCTCTCGTGCCCCTTCTCGAGAACCGTGACGTTGGTCCGCGTCTCCTCGCGCGTCCAGATGAAGTTCGTCGTCACGCCGCGATACCGAAGGTCGCGCACGACGACGTGCCCCGTGTGTCCTCCAACGAACCCCATGGCGACGTTGTCGATCCCCATTCCTGAGAGGAAGACCGACATGTTGACTCCTTTTCCCCCAGCGGACGTCGCGCTCCGCTCCGCTCGCGTGAGGAACTCCTCCTCGGTCACTTCGCAGATCCTCAGGCGTTCGACCCAGTAGATCTTGTCGACCGCCGGATTGAGCGTGACGGTGATGATCATCGTCTCTCCTTTGCCGCCGATGCAGCCGTGACGGGCTCGCGTATCGCCCCCTCAAGAGACGCCGAAGAGGCCGACTCAACCAGAACATCGACCAGAGCGCCGGACGACAGGCTTCCCGACGCCTCGTCAACCCGGACATCGACCGTCCGGTGGTCGGCGGCCCGTCCGCGCCAACCGCCGCTCCGAGAGACGCCGTCGATCAGAACCTCGACGACCTCGCCGACGAAACGTCGGTTCTCCTCAAGTGCAATGACCCGCTCGCGTTCGAGGATCCGCCGCAGGCGCTCGCTCTTGACCTCCTCGGACACGTCGTCAGCGAGGGTCGCACTCCTCGTCCCCGGCCGCGGCGAGTACTTGGCCACGAAGATCGACCCGAACCGCCCCCGATCGACGAGATCGAGCGACGCATCGAAGTCCTCGTCGGTCTCTCTGGGGAAACCGACGATCAGGTCGGTCGTCAGGTTCATTCCCGGGACGATCTCACGCGCTCGCCGTGCCTTCTCGAGGAACTCGTCTCTCGTGTAGCCGCGGTTCATCTCGCGCAAGATCCGGTCGCTGCCGGACTGACAGGCGACGTGGAGGTGCGGGCAGATCTCCGGCCACCGGGCCATCGCCATCAGAAGCTCGATCGTCAGATCCCGCGGGTGGGAGCTTGTGAACCGGATTCGGGTCGGGCCGATCGAGGCAACCCGCGTCAGCAGCGAAACGAAGCCGCCGAACGCGGGGCGGTCTCGCCCGTAGGAATTGACGTTCTGCCCAAGCAGAAGGATCTCGCGGTATCCCTCCGAGACCGCCTGTTCGACCTCGGCGAGGATGGCCTCGGGATCGCGGCTCCGCATCGGCCCGCGAGCGTACGGAACGATGCAGTAGGAGCAGTAGTTCGAGCAGCCCTCGGCAATCGTGACCATCGCGGTGACCCGGCTCATCCTGGAGCTGGGGATCTCATCGATCGACGTTCCCTCCGGGAGCGTGACGAACGGAGTCCGCCGCGACACGGCTCGATCGATCAGCTCGGGCAATCGCCCATGGCCGTAGGCCCCGAAGACGAAATCGACCGCCGGCAACCGGGACAGGAGGGACTCTCGCCGGATCTGCCCCAGGCATCCGCCGATTCCGAGCACGACCGGGCGCCATCGTCTCTCCTCGACCACGGCGCCGATCCGCCCATAGACCTTCTCCTCCGCCTTCTGGCGGACCATGCATCCGTTGAACAGGACGACGTCGGCCTTCGAGACCGAATCGACGATCCGATGGCCGGCGCGACGGACGACACCGGCGATCCCCTCCGACTGATGCCGGTTCATCTGACAGCCCCAGGTTTCGATGTACACGCGCATTTCGGTCATCGCCCGAACACTATACCGAATCGCCAGATTGGGGTCAATCGCCCAAGGGAACTGAAACATCGCCCTGCGAACATGCGGGCGGGCGCCCCGCCGATCGGTCATGTACACTCGCCGCGGCATGCTACGCCGGTGTGATCGGTACTTGCTACGTGAAATGCTCGGGCCGTTCGCCCTCGCCCTCGCCGGTCTCGTCCTGTTCATCCTGCTGAACATCATCCTCTCCCTCTCCGATCTGATGGTCGACCGAGGCATCGGAATGACGACGCTCCTGCGGCTCGTCGCGTTCAAGATGCCGAGCCTCCTCGTCATTGCCGTGCCGATGAGCGCGCTGTTCGCCACGTTCCTCGGCCTCGGGAGGCTCGCCCACGATCGCGAGATCGTCGCGCTCGAGTCGATCGGAATCCCCCTGCGGCGTCTTCTCCTCCCCCTGATCCTCGCCGCCGCCGTGATCGGCTCTGCCGACTTTGCCGTGTACAACTGGGCCGTCCCCGCCTCGGAGCACGCCTACCAGCAGGCGCTGCGCGACGTCATCTTTCGCCAGGGCGTTCCGCGCATCACGGCGAACGCGTTCTTCAAAGGGGCCGACAACCAGTTCTTCTACATCCGTCGATACAACGAGGCGGAGAGAACCCTCCACGACGTCTACATCTACGACACAACCGGGAAGCTCTTCCCTCATGCCGAATCCAAGGTGACGATGATCACTGCCGAGACCGGACGCTGGACAGGAACCTCGTGGCAGCTCGAAGCGGGACGCGTCTACGGGTTCGACGTCGACGGTCGGCTCGGATACTCGGGAAGCTTCGAGACGCTGTCGATCCCGCTCGAGCAGAGCGTCGAAGAGATCCTCTCGAGTTCGCGTACGCCGGCCGAAATGGGGATCGCGGAGCTCGTCCGGCGGATCGATCGTGCGCGTAGCACCGGTCAGCGAGCCGACGAATACATCGTCGAAGCTCACCTCAAGGTGGCCCTTCCGCTGGCGACGATCGTCTTCGTTCTATTCGGCGGTGCAATCAGCCTCGCGTTCGATCCGCGCAGTCGTGCCGCGGGAATCGTCCTCGGCCTGCTTCTCGTCGGGCTCTTCCAGGGGGCTCTCTGGTGGACGCAGACCCTCGGCCGCCGGGGCGCGATGAATCCGGCCCTCGCCGCATGGCTTCCCAACCTCGTCTTCGGCGCGATCGGGCTTCTTCTCTTCCTGCGGGTCGATCGTCTGGCCTCCCGGGATCTCTGGACGCGGTGGCGGGGGAGGTTCTCCTGGTTCGGCCTCCTCCTGTTCGCCCTCGCCATTCCTTCCTTCACGGGGTCGAGCCAGGACGCACCGCTCGATCTGACGTCCGACGTGCTGTACATCTCCGACGACCGATCGGAGCTACGCGCCGAGGGGTCCGTCTCGGCGACGTTCGCGGGAACGCGCCTCCACTCGGACCGGCTCGAATTGGTTCGAAAGGAAGACGAAGGATGGCAACTCACGGCCTCGGGCGGTGTCAGCCTTGCCATGGGAGACGAGGTCGAACTCGACGCTGACGAGCTGATCGCGACGCTGTCCGAATCCGGAGGATCGATCGTCACCAGCCGCGTCGAGGCAGAAGTCCTCTCGGGACGGAGCCGATTCTCCAACTCGGTCGGCGAAGAGCACGAGCTCTTCTTCCGTGTCGAACAGGGCGTCATCACGTTCGATGAGGACGGTGAAATTACGAAGATCGAAGCACGCCGCGGAGAGCTGACCACCTGCAATTGCTGTGATCTGTCCCTTCGCGAGCAGCCGTACTCGCTCAGCGCCGAACGCGTCCTCCTCTATCCCGAGAGGCTCCTCGTCGCGTTCGGCCTGACCGCCCGCGTCGCCGGGCTGGCGACGTTCTGGCTGCCGTTCTACGTTCGCCCGTTGGAGGATACACTCGAGAGCCCGCTCTTCCCCGCGTTCGGAAACAGCGCCCTGCGTGGTTGGTTCGTCAAGTGGAACGTCCCGTTCTTCTTGTCGGAACACCTGTACGGTTCGGTTCTGATCGACTATTTCTCCCGCTTCGCCGAATTCGGGCTCGGTGCCATCGTTCGCTATGCGTTCTCAGGCCACGACGGCCGGGCCTCCGCCTACTACTTCCCCGCGAAGGTCGGCGACGCCCGAGCGGAACTGGAGCTGGAGCACACGATCGGATTCGCTCCCGGTTGGCGGGGGATCGGGAGCCTGAACTACGAGTCGGTCGGCGATGCGGACGAGCTGTCGTTCGCGTTTCGGATCGAGGGAGCGTTCGACGGTGGCCAGATCACCCTCGACGCCTCGCGCGAGACGACCAGCGACGAGGAGGGCGTCGTCTCGATCGAAGAGCGGATCCCCGAGCTCACCCTACGGATCGACGCCCGGCGGCTCGGGTCGGTGGCCGTTCGCCCCCGGGTGAGCATCGGCTGGATCCGCGAGTGGGAGAGCGACCGGCTGACGGCGCAACGCCTCAAGCTTGACGCGCAAACCGAGCTGGTCGGAGACGTCTTCCGACTGGGATCGCTCGACGTCGCCCCGGAAGCGTTCGCCGATGTCGCCCTCTACGGAAGCGCGGCCGACGGCTGGGATCGTCAGGAATCCCTCTCCGTCTCGTTCTCGACGACGCACGACGGGCTCTCCCTCGCCTGGACGAGCAGGTTCGTTCACGGATCGAGCCCCTTCTCGTTCGACCGGATGGAGACCGAACACCGGCTCCGTTGGCGGCTCAATCTCGGAGGAGATCTCAGAATCCGGCTGTCCGGCGCCGTCGATCTCGCCGACGGATTCGCCCCGATCGACGCGAGGCTGACGTGGGGATCGAAGACGAGCTGGAGGTTCGACGCCCGGTTCGACCCAGAGGGCGGTCGCCTGACGAAGACGACATTGCGAGGCTCACGAGGGCGGGCCCCTTTCGAGATCTCGTGGCAGATTCCGTTCGACTGGGAGGAGGGCCAATTCGATGACGCGGAGTTGGCCCTCGAGGCCGAGTTCGAGGCGGCCTCCCTCTCTCTATTCTCTGAGTTCGATCCGAACACGCTTTCGCTCCTGTCAGCCGAGATCGAAGCCGAGTTCATCACCGAGCGAGACTGGGGGCTCACGTTCGATGCGACCTTCATCCCGGACGGGGCCCGCTTCTCCGGCCTCCGGCTCGGACTGTTCAAGGAGATCGCCGACTGCGTTCGAGTCGGGATCGAACGTGATTCGAACGAAATCTGGATCTACGGATCGGTGACCGCCTTTCCCGAGGCGATCCTCCGCTACGCACCGCGGGCGGCCGACATCGAGGTCGGCGGTTGAAACGTCGTCCGCCATCGTGTATCCCGTTGTCCGTCGTGAAAGGAGTTGAGATGGAAGGCGACCTCTCTGGGTTCGTCTACTTCGTCATCGTCGCTATCCTGCTGGCCAAGGTCTTCGGCCTCGGCTGCGGCGGCACCTGCGGCTGACGGGCCGCGCATCGAATGAAGCCTCGTGACGCGTGTGGATCCGGTCTTTCGACGTGGCACCGGACGCAGCGGATTCGATAAGATTCCCTTCATGAACGTCGGAATCGCGCAGACGTCGCCCATCTTCGGTGAGCGGGACAGGAACCTCGCGGATGCGTTTCGCCTCATCGATGACCGCACTGCCGACCTGTGGGTCCTCCCCGAGTTCTTCGCCACCGGGTACCAATTCACCTCGAGGAGCGAAGCGGCGGAGCTCGCCGAGCCGGTCCCCGTAGGCCCGACAACGCGCGCGTTGGCCACGTACTGTCGCGATCGCGACTGCTATCTCGTCGCCGGTCTCCCGGAGCGGGACGGGGAGACCCTCTACAACGCCGCCGTCCTCGTCGGACCGGACGGATTCCTTCTCTGCTATCGGAAGATCCATCTATTCGGCGACGAGTTCCTCTACTTCGCACCGGGCGATCGGCCGTTCTCGGTCGTCGGGACGCCGGCGGCGATCATCGGCGTGATGATCTGCTTCGACCACCTTTTCCCCGAGTCGGCCCGTTCGCTCGCACTTCAAGGGGCAGAGGTGATCGCCCACCCGTCGAACCTGATCCTCCCCGATCTGGCCCAACGAACCATGTCCGTCCGTGCTCTCGAGAACGGCGTATTCACGGCGACGGCGAACCGCGTCGGCGAGGAGAGACGCGCCAGCACGACCCTCCACTATACCGGGAGAAGCCAGATCGTCTCCCCAAGAGGGGAGACGATCGTCCGGCTCTCTCCCGACCGCGTCGAAGCGGCCGTCGTCGAGATCGATCCGGCGGAGGCGCGGTCGAAACGGATCACGTCGCGGAACGACCGCCTCGGTGACCGGCGTCCGAACCTCTACAGCACGTAACGCGCGCGACGATCTAGCATGAGGAGGCACCAGAGATGATCGAAATCGGCCGAACGAACGAGCGGTCGTGGATCGTGGCCAGGGAGCATCTCGCGAGTGGATTCGGCAGCGGACTGGTCGACGTCCTCGCCACACCGGCCCTCGTCGCCTTCTGCGAGGAGACGGCGAGGACGTCGATCGATTCCGCCCTGGCAGAGGGAGAGAGCTCGGTCGGAACACGGATCGAACTCGAGCACACGGCCCCGACGCCGATCGGATTCCGTGTGACGGTCGTCTCCCGCCTCATCGATGTCGACGGACGGCGGCTTCGATTCGAGATCGAGGCCCGCGACGAAGTCGAACCGATCGGCCGCGCGATCCACGAGCGGTTCGTCGTCGATCGAGCACGCTTCGACGAACGAATCGCCGAGAAGAACCGCCGCAAACGGCCCGACGCGCGAAGTCCCTAGGAATCATCGGAAAACCATTCGCTCTTCACCATCGGCTCACACGCGCCGGGCACGATTCGGATTGAGCGGCTCCAATGCCGCTCTCCGCTGAACCTCCTTGCGGATAGCCACCACACCGGCCGGGGAGACTCCTCCGGGGTCTCCCCGGTTGCCTCATCGGTCCACGACGCTTCAGCCCTAGCCGCCTCCCACCGGGGGAAGGATCGTCAGACGATCCCCTTCCTCGAGCGGGGTGCGGAAACCTTCGCGAAGGGTGACGTTCGAGCCGTTGATCAGCGCGTTGATGTTTGGGCGTATCTTGCCGGCGTCATCGAGGACGCGAGCCTTCGCCCGAGGATTCTGCTCGAGCCAAGCCCGAATCGCCCCCTCGACGTCGACCCCGTCGGGGACCTCCAGCCGACGATACCCTTCGTCCAACGCCCGCTTGAACGAGAAGCCGACCTCGATCTCAAGTCTCATCGTCCGCTCGTCAGCCGACGCGAGATCTCGTTGTGCACCGGAATCAGATCGTAGACCGCCGTGTCGACCAAGCGCCCGCCGCGGACGCGCCACTCCCCGTTCACCATCGCGAGATCGACCCGATCGGCCGCGCAGTGCACGACCGCTGCGAGCGGATCGGCCTGAGCGCCGGCGAAGGCGATGTCGTTCAGGTCGAACGCGATCAGATCGGCCGCCTTCCCTGGCTCGATCGAACCGAGCTCGTCCTCGCGGTGAAGGACCCTCGCGCCGCCGATCGTCGCCATCCGGAGTGTCTCGCGGGCGCTTAGTGCGTCGGCCCCGTACTTCACCCGCTGCAGGAGCATCGCCTGCCGAACCTCCCGGATCATGTTCGACGTGTCGTTGCTCGCCGAGCCGTCGACCCCAAGCCCGACCTGGATTCCGGTCCCCTTCATCTCAGTGACCGGGGCGATCCCCGAACCGAGCGTCATGTTCGAACTTGGGCAGTGGGCCATCCCGACCCCCGCCGCCGACAGCTTGGCGATGTCGGCCTCGTTGACGACGACCAGATGAGCGTACCAGACGTCGTCACGCAGCCACCCGAGCTCCTCCATCAGATCGACCGGACGGACCCCGAAGCGTCGGACGCAGAACGCCTCCTCGTCGTGCGTTTCCGCGAGGTGCGTGTGAAGCAAAACTCCGGTTTCCTCGGCGAGCTTGACCGACTCGCGCATCAAGTCGGCCGTGACGGAGAACGGCGAGCAAGGGGCCAACGCGATCCGAAGCATCGCCAACGGCTCGGGATCGTGATACCGCTCGATCATCTGCTGGCAATCCGCCAGGATCTCATCCTCGGTCTCGACGACCGAGTCGGGCGGAAGCCCCCCGTCCTTCTGGGACAGCGACATCGAGCCGCGACAGGGATGGAACCGAATTCCCGCTCGCTGCGCCCCTTCGATGTCAGCCCCGAGGATGTTCCCACCGCCGCGCGGGTACAGATAGCAGTGGTCGGTCGTCGTCGTCGCCCCCGAGAGGAGAAGCTCACTGCACGCAATCGTCGACGCGATCCGCATCGCCTCTTCGCCGAGCTCCCTCCACCGCTCGTACAGGAAGACGAGCCAATCGAACAGCTTCGCGTCCGACGCGCCGGGTACGTTCCGGAACAGCGACTGATACAGGTGGTGGTGCGTGTTGACGAGCCCCGGCAGGAGAACCTTCCCTTCGCCGCGAATGATCTCGTCCGCCTCAACGCCTGTCGCGTCCACGCCGACGTCGACGATCCGATTCCCCTCCACGAGGACGTACCCGTCGGTCAGCTCACGGCCGTCGACGTCCATCGTCGCGACCACGTCGAACCCGGCGAGCAGCCTCCGCACGCTCATCCGGCCAAGTCGACCTTGTCGGCAGTCTCGAGAAACGCCGCGAGCAACTCGATCGCCGCTTCGACGTCGTCCGGATGAACCGCCTCCACGACCGAGTGAACGTATCGAGCCGGGATCGAAAGGGTGATCACCGCCGATCCCTCCTGGGCCATTTGGAGCGCTCCTGCATCGGTTCCCCCACGCGGGAGAACCTCCATCTGATGCTTTATCCCGCGTTCCTCGGCGAGCGCCCGCATGGCGCGAATCAACGCCGGGTGAGAGATCGACGCGCCGTCACGGACCTTGATTGCGACGCCCTTGCCGAGCTGCGATACTCGGTCCTTCGGCGGAACGTCCGGCGTGTCCGCAGCGATCGTCACGTCGAGGGCAATCCCGATCTGCGGATGCGTCGCGAACCCGGCAACGCGCGCCCCTCGAAGCCCGACCTCTTCCTGCGTCGTCCCGACGAAGTACAGGTCACACGCCGGCCTCTTCGCACGCTTCAGCGCTTCGATGCCAACGTAGACGCCGACGCGGTCGTCGAGCGCCTTGCACGACACCAGGTCCCCAACCTCGATGAAGTCCTGGCGAAGCGTCACCGTATCTCCGATGCCGACCTTCTTCAGCACTTCCTCGGCAGACAGGCCGACGTCGACGAACAGGTCCCGCAGCTCGAGGGGCTTCTTGCGCTCTTCCTCGTTCAGAATGTGCACCGGCTTCCGTCCGATGCACCCGACGAGGTCCCCACTCTCTGTATGAACGATCACTCGCTGCGCAACGAGATTCACCGGATCGAACCCACCGGCAGGGTTGATCCGAAGGAACCCTGTCTTCTCTTCGACGTGGTGGACGAAGAACCCGATCTCATCCATGTGACCGGCAACCACGACCACCGGCCCGTCGCCCGACTTGTGGGCGATCACGTTCCCCAGCGCGTCCGTCGTGATCGCGTCGACGTGTCCATCGAGCTCGGCCTCGACGATCCGGCGAACCTCGACCTCGTACCCGGGGATTCCCGCCGCCTCACACAGCCTCTTCAGTAGCTCCATCGGGCCTCCTTTGCGTCGAGAAGTGTAATCGCGGAACGCAGCAGATCAATTCCTTGCTTGGTTGTCGATCCCCGAGATACCATCCGCCCATGATCCCGATTCGCGACAGCATCCGAAGCCGCAGATTCCCAATCGTTACCGTCTCGCTGATCGTGATCAACCTCCTCGTCTTTCTCTATCAGGGGTACTTGGGAACCCGCCCGGTCGTGTACAACGATTGGACCGCGTGGGAGGCGAGCGGCCTTCTTCCGCCTCCGGCATTCGATCCGACGTCCTATCGAGCCTTCCGGCTCTCCGGGGGAGAGGAGTCGTTCTACCCGTTGGCGGCCGACGACTACTTCATCTCTCAGTACGCGGTGATCCCGGGAGAGCTCCTCGGCGGCGAGGACCTCCCACCGGAGATCCCCGTCCCGCTCTGGCTGACGCTCGCCTCCTCCGTGTTCCTCCACGGCGGTCTGATGCACCTCCTCGGGAACATGCTCTACTTGTGGATCTTCGGTGACAACGTCGAGGATGCCATGGGTCCGGTCCGATTCCTCGTCTTCTACCTCCTCTGCGGGGTCGCCTCCGGGTTCTCGCAGATCGCCGTCGACCCGAGCAGTTCGATCCCTCTGATCGGGGCGTCCGGCGCCATTGCCGGCGTGCTCGCCGCCTACTTCATGCTCTTCCCCCGAGCGCGCGTTCTGACATTGATCCCGATCTTTTTTTTCCTCCGCCTGATCTCGATTCCCGCCGTCTACCTCCTCGGGTTCTGGTTCCTCCTCCAGGTGATCAGTGGAGCCGGCGCTCTCGGGAATGCCGGCGGTGTCGCCTGGTTCGCTCACATCGGCGGTTTCATCGCTGGAGCGATTCTGGTCTTCCCGTTCCGCCGTCGCGGGGTTCCCGTACCTCTCTGGCACATGCTGCGGCGGGGACGTAGCTAACCATGCCTGGACGGTCGTACGTCCTCTCCGTGGGGCCCGATCGCCTTCACATCGATGCATCGACCTGATAAGATGTATCTGCGCGTCCTGAGAACGATCGCTAAAGGAGTGATGCGGTATGAAGAAGGGGGCAGTTCTCGGCTGCACCGTGTTCTTGTTTGTCTTCATCGGGTTTCTTGCCACCGCGGAAGATCTGGTGGCACACCGGGCGATCGTCATCACGAACGATCACGAGTTCACAGTCGAGAACGGGGTTTGCTCGGGGAGCGGGACCGTCGACGATCCGTACGTCATCGAGAACTGGATGATCGACGCAGGCTTCGACGAGTACGGCATCCGTATCCACGGAACAACCCGGCACTTCGAGATCCGTGGGGTCGAGATCGCCGGAGCCGCGAAGTCGGGGATCTACTTGAGCTACGTTCAGAACGGGACGATCGAGGACTGCACCCTCGAAGCGAACTGGACCGGAATCACGCTCAATTTCTCGTCGTTCAACCGAGTCAGCGACTGCGTTCTCACGAAGAACACGGACGGGATTCGCTCGTACTTCTCGCACAACAACCACGTCGTGTCCTGCACGCTTGAGAGGAACGATACGGCCGTCTGGCTCGACGCGTCGAACGAGAACCGAGTCGTCGGCAATCTGATCTCCGATTCCCACATGGGGGTCTACCTGAACCTCGGTTCGGGGGAGAATGCGATCATCAACAACGCGTTCGTCGGAAACGTGCACGACGCGTACGCCGACGCGCCCAACGCTTGGGACGACGGCGCCCGCGGCAACTACTGGGACGGGTTCTCGGCGATCGACGCCGACAAGGACGGCATCTGGGATGTGCCATACCTGATCTCGAGCGATGGGGACCAGGACAACTGCCCGCTGGTCAGTCATCGGCTTGTCCCGGCGCCGCCTCCGGCGACCTGCGGACCCTAACCGGCCGATCCGGCCTTCCGATCAGGCTCGCGGCGCCACGCCACCGCTTCTCTGTTCGCCTCGCTAGAGGAGCGGGCTGAAGCGGTTCTCGCTCCAGTAGAGATCTCTCAGGTACTCATCCTCGCCGGCGAGCATTTCGTAGTGCTCCCCTTCCCACTCGGCGAGTTCTCGCAGGAATGCCTGTATCGCGGGGTCTCGTTCGCCGTCGGCCGCCTTCCGGTAGAGTGCCTCGGCGTCCTTTTCGAGTAGAATCCCGATCGACAACGCCGACATCTCGAGGTGCCTTCCCTCAATTCGCTCCCGGAACCCGTCGGAGAAGATCCTCCCCGCCCGCGCCGGCTCCCACCGCTCACCGAGGATGACGTTCGCGTCCCACCCGGCTCCGTCGAGAATCGAGCGGTACTCCTTCTGCAACGCGTCGAAATGCCTTCGCTCCTCGTCCGCCAAATGAGAGAAGACGTCCTTCGCTCCGGCGTCGTCGCTTCGTTCGGCGGCGAGCGAGTAGAACTCGAATCCGTCCCGTTCGGCGCGTAGCGCCGCTTCCAACAAAGGCAGCAAGCGATCCATGTTTGCGCCCCCTTTCGTCGCCGAGAGTCTACTTGATTCATCTTCCCGATCGGCAATGCAGCACCACCCGAGGCGGTTGGTTTTCTCTCCGTCGCCTCCTACACTGGGTGTCCGCGCCGTTCGCGAGAAAGGATCCCATGTGCTCCGAGCGCCTGTTTGAACGTGTCCGCAGCGAAGTCTCATATCCGCTCCTTCATGTACCGGTCTCCCAGATGAGAGAAGGCCAGCGGATCTCCCAGTGCTTTCTCGTCCGACAGAAGGCCCAGCGCTCGACGCGCAAGGGGGATCCGTACCTCGAACTCGTCCTCGCCGACCGCACCGGCCCGATCCCGGCGCGCGCCTGGGCCGAAATCGCCAGCCGGTTCGCCGACCAATTCGACGAAGGGGAGTTCGTCTTCGTTCAGGGGCGAACCGAGACCTATCGAGGCAGCCTGCAGTTGATCGTCGAATCGATCCGTCGCCTGAGCGCGCACGAAAAGGAGGAGGGGAAGCTCCCCGACTTCGATCCGAGCCTGCTCGTTCCGTCGACGGAACGAGACATTGACTCGATGTGGGCCGAGCTGATCGCACTCGCCGAGGCGATCGGGCCCGAGCCGCTCAGACGATTGACCCTGGCCGTTCTCAACGAGCGTGAGGAAGCGTTCCGAATGGCGCCCGCCGCGATCGCCAAGCACCACGCGTACGTCGGCGGACTGCTCGAACATACGCTCGAGGTGGCGACCGGTGTCTCTTCGTTCTGCCGTTCTCAACCCGCCCTCGGATTGCGGGCCGGTCTGGCGATCGCGGGGGCGATCCTCCACGACATCGGGAAACTCGAGGAGATGGAGAACCCGATCGCGCCCCGCCACGGGCTGACCGGCGAGATGATCGGTCACATCCTCCTCGGCCGCGACATCGTCCGCGAAGCCGCAGTTTCGTTCGAGTGGCCGGATCCGAGGCTCCCGGTCCTTCTCGAGCACATCCTCGTCTCGCACCACGGCGTCCTCGAGTACGGCGCCGCCGTTCTTCCGAAGATTCCGGAGGCGGTCTGCGTTTACCACTTCGACAATCTCTCCGCCAAACTGAACATGATGAGAACCCACATCGGGGGCGATTCGGAGGGCGGGGATTTCACCACTTGGAGTCAGGACCTGGGCCGACGCCTGTTCAAGGCGAAGATCGACGAGACGTAGTCGCGAGAACCCAGAGCGCGATTGCAGCCCCACGGCATCTCCCTATAATCGGCGACATCCCATCCCGCAAGGGAACGTCGGAGGAACCATGAGAACGGACTACTGCGGACGATTGACGGCGGCGGACGTTGGCCGAAAGGTCGAGCTTGCCGGTTGGGTCAGCCGGCGGCGCGATTTCGGAACGATCACGTTCGTCGATCTCCGCGACCGAACCGGACTCGCTCAACTCCTCTTCTCCGGCGACACTGAGTCGACCGTCGAGGCGCACACACTGAACCGCGAGGACGTCGTCACCGTCGTCGGGATCGTCCAGCCCCGGAGCGCGGGGAACGTGAATCCCGACATGCCGACCGGGGAGATCGAGATCCACGCGGAGTCGCTCGAAATCCTTAACCGCTCTGTGACACCGCCCTTTCTGATCGAGGGAGACGGCTCCGACACGACCGAGGATACGCGCCTGCGCTTTCGGTACGTCGACCTACGGCGGGAGCGAATGCAGCGGAATCTCGAGCTGCGCCACCTCGCGTTCAAGGCGACACGCGACTACTTCGCATCCGCCGGATTCCTCGAAATCGAGTCCCCGTTCCTGACCAAGTCGACGCCCGAAGGGGCGCGCGATTTCCTCGTTCCGAGCCGCGTCCATCGCGGCTCCTTCTACGCACTGCCGCAATCGCCTCAGCTGTTCAAGCAGCTGTTCATGATCGGCGGTGTCGACCGGTACGTTCAACTGGTCAAGTGCTTCCGCGACGAAGATCTTCGCGCCGACCGACAGCCGGAATTCACTCAACTCGACCTCGAACTCGCCTTTCCGAACGGGAAGGACGAGATCCTCGACATCCTCGAAGGGGCGATGCGCCACGTCTTCCGCGAGGTCCTCTCGATCGACCTTCCCGCCCCGTTCCCTCGACTGACGCACACCGAGGCGCTGGCCCGCTACGGGACGGACAAGCCGGACACGCGCTTTGGAATGGAAATCCGTGAGATCTCGGACCGAGTCCACAATTCCGGCTTCCGCGTCTTCTCGGACGCGGTCGCCGGCGGAGGAAAGGTCGCCGGCCTTCTCGCCCGCGGCTGCGCGTCGTGCTCCCGTTCGACGCTCGATCGGCTCCAGGAGATCGCCGTCAAGGCGGGGGCGAAGGGGCTCGTCTGGCTGAAGATCGCTGAGGAAGTCGACTCGCCGATCGCGAAGTTCCTCGACGAACAGGAGATCCGGTCAATCGTCGAAGCCTTCTCGGCAGAGACCGGCGACCTGATCCTCCTCCTCGCGGGCGACCGGATCGAACGCCCGCTGGGGGAGCTGCGCACGACAATCGCCAGGGACGAGGGCCTCTCAGAGGGCGGCTGGAAGCTCCTCTGGGTAATCGACTTTCCGCTGTTCGAACGGGACGAAGACGGAAGTCTCACCAGCTCGCATCATCCGTTCACGTCTCCGCGAGCCGAGGACATCGATCGGATGGAGGCGGAGCCGCTCGCGATCCGCTCGAATGCCTATGACCTCGTACTGAACGGGACCGAGCTCGGGAGTGGGAGCATCCGGATCCACCGTCGCGAGATCCAGGAGCGCATCTTCCGCTTACTCGGAATCACCCCCGAAGAGGCACAGCTGCGGTTCGGGTTTTTCCTGCGCGCTCTTGACCACGGTGCGCCGCCGCACGGCGGGTTTGCACTCGGGATGGATCGGCTCGTCATGATGATGGCCGGGGAAGCGTCACTTCGTGACGTCATCGCGTTTCCGAAGACGGCGACCGGCGCCTGTCCGCTCACTGAGGCGCCGATGCCGGTCGCGACAGAGCAACTGACCGATCTGGGGATCTCAATCATGGGGGAGTGATGGACAGGAGACGCGCCCTTCTGGTCGCCCTCTCATTCGCCCTCTTCGCCGTCATCCTCGGTGTCCTCGTGGGAGGCATCGACGACCTCGAGGTCGGTCCAGGGCGAGTGCTCCCGGCGCCGGACGAGGAGAGACTCGTCCTCCACGACCCCCCACCGATTGCGACCATACAGATCGATTCCCCCGACGTCTTACGGATCCTCATCCCGATCGCACTGGCGCTCCTGGTCGCTTCGGTGACGATGTCCATCCGCGACCGCCGCTTCCGTCCGACGGTCGCACTCGGACTCCTTCTGTTCGCGATCCTCGCCCTCACCCTACACCTCATCGGACCGTTCGGCCCGGCCGACCGGCCGGTGATCGAGGAAGAACCGAGCGTCGTCGAGGGATCGACGGCAGGCCCCTCGCCGGACGCAGCTCTTCGCGTCGAGACCTTGACCGAATCGGCAGGCGCGATTTGGCCGATCGCTGCGACGGCGATTCTCGCGGCCGTTCTCATCGCTCTGCTCACCGTTCCCGTCGTCTCGTACTGCTTGAGAAGGCGACGGAGCGCGCTCGGCGACGGAGACGCGAGCGGGATCGAAGAGATCGCCGCCGACGCCGTCCGGGAGATCGACGCCGGCGCCGATCCGATCGGCGTCGTGCAGCGCTGCTACGCCCGGATGCTGCACGCGCTGTCGAAGCGCGCCGGACTCGATCCGATCTTCCGGACCCCACGGGAATTCGCGGTCGATCTTCGGGAGGCCGGGTTCGCGCACGATAGCGTCGATGCCCTGACCGAGATGTTCGAACTGGTTCGATACGGCGCGCGAGCCGACGGGAGTCTCGCCGATCGCGCCCGACGGTCGCTCGCGGCACTGCAGCTGAGACACGATGCCGGATAGAAGCGGAGGAATGGGTCGCCGGAAGCTGGTCGGCCTCGGCCTGCTCGTCGCGGCCGTGGCCGCTGCCTTGTTCGTCGTCGCATCCGGCCGTTGGCGCGGCGTCTACGCATTTCTCATCCAGTTCCATCAGCGGACGCTGTGGGCGGCTCTCCTGATCGCCTCGATCCCCGTCCTCATCGTCGTCCTGCTCCGAGCGTGGGGCGTCGAGGACGTTCCGTACGAGGAGGAGGCGCCCGAACTCGGCACCGGCCGGCTCGAGTCCGTCGTGTCGCGAATCGCGAGAAGCCCCCGAGACGCCTACGCCCAGGCACTTCTGACCGACGAGATCTGTGAGGCGGCGACCCTCGTCGCCGCCCTCAACGCGGGCCTCGATCCTTCGGTCGTCCGGAAACGCTGCCGGACCGGCTCCGCCCTCGAAGTGGAGCCCGTTCTCCAAGACCTGATCGCCGATCGAAGACTCGCCGGAACCGAACGCGAAGCGTTCCTCAGTCGATTCCGAAAGTCGCTCACGTCGATCGAGGACGCGCTCAAAGGAGGCACTGATTGAATCCTGCCGAAGTCGGCAGACTGTCCGAGCGGATCATCGACCGGATCTCGGAAGTGATCGTCGGGAAGCGCGACGTGCTCTTTCTGGTCCTCACATCGATCCTGGCCCGCGGGCACGTTCTGTTCGAGGACCTTCCGGGCCTCGCCAAGACACTGATCGCGCGGTCGTTCGCCCAGGTCCTCGGGATGGAATTCCGGCGGATCCAATTCACGCCCGACCTTCTGCCGAGCGACATCACCGGTTCACACATCTTCGACCGGAATCGAGGCGAATTCGTCCTCGCCCCAGGTCCGATCTTCGCTCACGTCATCCTCGCCGACGAGATCAACCGCGCGACGCCGAAAACCCAATCGGCGCTTCTCGAGGCGATGCAGGAGGCACAGGTCTCAATCGGGGGAGAGACACGGCCGCTTCCCGATCCGTTCCTCGTCATCGCGACGCAGAACCCGATCGAGTACGAGGGAACGTTCCCTCTTCCTGAAGCCCAGCTCGACCGATTCCTGATCCGCCTCGCCGTCGGGTATCCGTCGGCCGAAGGGGAGATCGAGATCCTCCAACGCAGGATCGGCCGGAGGACCGACGAGGTCGTCCTCGCGCCGGTCTGTGAGGCAGACGACGTGTTGAAGATGCAATCCGCTCTGGAGGACGTACACGTCTCGCAAGACGTCGAACGCTACGTCGTCGACATCGTGCATCGGACGCGCCGCCACGCCAGCCTCTACGTCGGTGCAAGCCCGCGCGGCTCGCTCGCCCTCGTCAAGCTGGCCCGGGCCCGAGCGGCGATCGACGGGCGCGACTTCGTCATTCCGGACGACGCAAAGAGCCTCGCGATCCCGGCCCTCGCCCATCGGCTCCTGTTGAATCCCGATCTGTGGGCGCGCCGGACGACGACGAACGACGTCCTCGAGGGGATTCTCAAGACCACGCCGGTCCCCAAGGTCCGGTAGCCGTGTCGACGCGGCGGCGCGCGCTCTTCGCGTTCATCCTCGCCCTCGGGCTGACCCTGTTCGGCCTTCTGGCACGGCAACGAGACGTGCTCGCATTGGCGCTTCCGCTCCTCGTCTTCGGTGCATCACTCCTTGCATCGAACGCGTCTCTCCGCCCTGCTCGACTTCGCGTTTCGCGTACGTTCTCGTCGTCGCGGATCTACGAGGACGAGCAAGTCGAAGTGACTCTTTCTGTCACCAACGACGGCGAACGAGATGTCTGGGTCTCCCTGCGCGACACGATTCCCCACGGGACCTCTGTGACCTCCGGTGAACCGGGTCTCGCCGGCCGATTGCAGGAGGCCGAGACCTTGACACAGACTTACATCCTCGGCGCCGAGCGCGGCGGCTACGATCAGCGCCGACTCGTCGGGGCGTATTGGGCACCGTGGGGTCTCGCCGTGCGCAACGTCACGCTTCGGCACGAATCGCGACTCACCGCGTTGCCCGTCTTCGAGTCACTCCGCGAGATCAAGATCCGACCACGGCATGTCCATGCCTACGCCGGATCGATCCGAACCGGGCGATCCGGATCCGGCCTGGAGACGCTCGGATGCCGCGAGCACACGCCCGGAGACGACATCCGTCGGATCAACTGGCGCGCGTCCGCGCGACGGGATGAACTGATCGTGAACCTGTACGAGCAAGAACGGATGACCGACGTCAACCTCATCGTCGACGCCCGGGCCCACATGCATCTGCAGATCGGAGACGTGAAGACGTTCGATCTCGTCGTCCGGGCCGCCGCCTCTGTCGCCTCCCACTTCCTCCGCAAGAGCAATCGGGTCGGCCTTCTGATCTACGGCGACACGATCAACTGGACGTTTCCCGGAACCGGCCGACTCCAGATGGAGCGGCTCCTCCAGGCGCTCGCGCTTGCCCGTCCCTCGAATCAACTCGCCTTCGGGAGGCTCCGGCAGATCCCAACGCGCCTGTTCGCCGCCGGTTCTCAGTTGGTCATCTTCAGCACCCTCGGGTCGAGAGAGGACGTCGACGTCCCCGTCCAGCTGGCCGCCCGGGGCTATTCGATCCTGCTCATCCATCCGAACAGCGTCGCGCTGGAACGGTCGGTACTCACGCCCGGACCGTTCGATGACCTCGCTGAACGCCTGACGCGACTCGGTCAGCAGGCCACCTTGAATCGACTGGCTCGAGCGGGCGCGGCCGTCGTAGACTGGGATCTCTCGGAACCGCTCGGCGTCGCCCTTCATCACGCCGGACAGACCGCACGGGGGCTTCGCCGATGAGGAGACTTGCCGGCTGCTTGATTCTCGCGGGCGGCGTCGTGCTCTTTTCGGCCACCACCGGAACCGACGAACGCCTCCTCGGGGGGATCGGCTTGGCGCTGTCGGCCCTTTGGCTCTTCAACACCCTTCGGTTGGGTCCCGGCGCGACCGCCCTTTTCGCCGGGTTCGTCGGAGTGGCGGCGGCCGCCGCCGCCGCCGGAGCCGGGCTCCTTCTGCCGGCCGCCTCGGTGACCCTCGCCCTTCTCGGCTGGGACGCGTCGCTCGCCGCCGCCCGTCTCCGAGACGTCCCGCCGGACCATCGCCGCAGAATCGCCGTCCGCTATGGCACGTCGTCGGGGCTCGTCGCCCTCGCTTGCCTGGGAAGCATCGCCGCGGCGAACTCCGTTCACATTCGGCTCCGGTTCGGTCCCGCGGTCGGCCTCGCCGCCGTCCTGCTCGGGCTCTCGTTGGCGATCGCCGCCCTCGCTCGTCCGACGACCGCGGCGGATGCGACGACCGACGAATCGCTCGACGCGGGCGGCACCAACGAAGAGGCCGGACAGCTCACGCTGCCCGGCCCCGACGAAACCGACTCGTCTTGGCTATCTAGTACTCGATCTCGAGCCGGCCACAAATCGGCCCGGAAAACCTCTTGTCGTCTGCGCGACCGCTGATCGTTCCGGCAAGCTGCGTGATCGGGCCCGACGATCGGGTCGGATGCAGGCGGTACGAGCACGTGAGCTCGGCACCCGCTTCGAACGCGTCTCCCCAGGCGATCTGGAACGTACGAATCTCCGCATTCGGATTCGCGACAAAGGCGGCGCCGTCGTCGACCAACTCGAACTGCCAGCCCCGCACCATCGTCTCTTCGAGAGCGGGCACCGTCATGGGAGCGGCCGCGTGAATCGTGATCAGGACGAGGATCGTCCCGTCTCCCTGCTCGACCGTCTCGCGAACCGCGTACGCCGGAAGCGCGCCGACGAGGATGCCTCTTCGACTCACCTTCCGGTGTCCGATCTCGTCGACGAGCGTCAGCTCGACCTCGTAGAACCCGGCCGCGTCGAACGCATGCTCGATGCTCGGATCGTCCGTCTCGACGTCTCTGGCCCCGTCGCCGTCGAAATCCCACCAGTACCGGTACGAGCCATCGTCCAAGCACGGTTCGCAGACGGCGAGCGTGATCGTCTCATCGACGTTCGGGTTGTAGTTCGAAGGTTGGAAGTCGGCCTCCCAAGCGACACCGCTGAAGGCGAAAGCTGCGAGGACGACGGCCGACAGAATCGAACCGAAGAGCCTCTTCTTCATACCCCCTCCTTATCGAAATCGGAGCGGACTCGCTCCCAACCTAGGGGAGCGAGTCGTGCACCGATCTACCGGTCAACCAGTACGCGATGAGATCCCGCATCATCGCGATGTCGATCGTCTGGCCGTTCGTCCATGGAACGTCCTCACCGGAGAGCCAAAGAGAAATCGCGTATTGGATCTCGGCGAAATCGATGATCTCCGGCTCCGCTTCGCACAGCTTCAGCTCGTCTGCGTCGGTGTCCCATCGAGAGATGACGACCGGGATCGAGAGGAACTCGGTCAATGACACTCTGTCCTCGCCGAGGATCGGCTGCTCGAACCTCGGGGCCGAGCTCCCGATTTTCCCCTGAATCGACGCCTGCGCCGTCCCGGCGACCGCGGCCGGCGCCTGCAAGGAGTACGTGATCCGACGCTCCGCGTTGATCCTGTCGCTGACCAGCTTCTCCACGAACAACCATTCGACGACTCCGTCGGCGAAGCAGGTCGTCGCTCCGTCGTTCTCGCCCTCGATGAACGTCCACCCGTCCGGGATCGTCTCGATGACCGAGAGGCCGTTCACGGCGCCGCCGACCTCGATCTCCAGATCGACATCCACGATCGCACCCGCTACGGTCACGTCGCCTGGCAAGCACGTGCTGACCGTGCGGGTCGCCGTCACGCGGGGACCGAGCTCGATCCTCACGTCCGTCCGGTAGGGCTTCGACCTCGCGCCATCTTCGTCGGCCACGACGAGCGAGACCGTGAACGCTCCCGTGTACTCGAACACGTGCTCGGGGTTCCGTTCACGACTGGTCGCTCCGTCGCCGAAGTTCCATTCCCATCCGACGACTTCACCGCTGTCGTCGGTCGATACGTCCCGGAAGCGAACCGGACTGATCGTATCCAGCGGCGGCTCCGTCTCGATCTCAAATCGGGCGACCGGCGCCTTGTTCGGCTCGATCGTGACGTCCATCTCGAACGGCTCGGAGCTGTCTCCGTCCTCATCGACCACGACGAGCGAAACTGTGTACGTCCCGGTCTCGTCGAAACGATGGCCCGGACTCTGCTCCCTGCTCGTCGTCCCGTCGTCGAAGTCCCACTCCCAGGCGACGATGCTCCCGCCGTCGGTATCGAAGGAGAGGTCCTCGAACTCCACGTCGTGATTCACCGGTGAGGGCGTCTCCGATGCCACCGCGAATTTGGCAATCGGCGGCGAGTTCGGGATGAGCACGGTCAAGGTTTGCGCCGGGATCTCCTGGATTTGCCGCACACCGCGAAAGTCGAGGTAGCTCACGGACGACGAGACGTCCGTCTTCCATGCACCGCCGTCCCTTCCCTCGATCTCCATCTCGATCGACGTGCTCTCGCCGAGTTCGAGATCGGCGAGACGCCAGATCGCCGTCGTCGTCCCGTCCGGGCGATGCTCCACCTGCGTCGCTCCCGGGATCGCGTCTCGCAGTCGCAGTCCCGCCGGAAGCCGCTTCTCAACGCGGAGCTGCGACGCGGCGGTCCGCATGTCGAGATGCCCGAGAATGCCCGTTCGTGCTCGATCGGACGGGCTCTCGAAGAACAGCCCTTCCGTCTGCTCCGCGAAGGCGGCCAGCAGGTTCCGGTTGATGAGGGTCCCGAGGCCGACGGAGACGATCTTGATTCCGGCCTGTGCCGCCGCCTCCCCTTCCGAATCCGGTTCGATCCCGACGCTCGACTGCCCGTCGGAAACGAGGATCTCCACAAACACCGCGTCGGTTCTACCGGTCTGGTCGAACTCCCGACGGGCCAGCTGCATCGCAAGCCCCATCGCCGACTTCCCGCCGGCGGTCAGATCCGCGACGGCCAGCTTCACCGCGCCGTGATTGCTGGTCAGGGGCAGTTCGAGGCTCGCGGTCGTTCCGTATGAGATGAGCCCGACGCGGTCGTTGTACCCGAATTGGTCGATCAAGTCGTACGCGAATTCCTTTGCCTGTCCGAGGTCGGACGTCGTCGACGCGTCGATGACGAAGAGACAATCGATCGGATACCGATCCTCGGGCCCCACTGCCTGCAAGTAGAGAGCGAGCGTGGCCGCGTCCGCCTCGGCGCTCGGTCCCGCGAGATAAATCTCGTCCGGTGCGATCGCCTGGTCGATACGAAGGGATCCCTCACCCATCACCGCCCAGGACGTGCATGCCAACATCAAGAGGAGGACGGCGAGGGGGACCCCCCTCGCCGTATGGTTGGTCGTTCTCATTCGTATCATCTCCCAGTGCACCCGGTCAAACCGGCCTACGGATCACAGAGCCACTCATCCGGATCGCACGGCCCATAGGGCTCGCTCGGGAGTGGTTCACAGATGTTCGTGCCAGTCAACCAGTAGGCGATGATCTCCTTCAGCATGTGGTACCCGACGGTCTGTCCACACGTCCATGGGACGATCTCGTCTTCGAGCCAGAACGCAATCGCGCGCTGGACCTGCTGGAACGAGATCTTGTCCGACAGTGTGATGTCGAGACGGTCGTTGTGAACATCCCAGCGGGAGATCGCGACAAGCACCGACACGCATTCGCTCACATCCACGCCGCTGTCGCCGGTCACCCGCGTCTCCATGCACGGGAGTGCGGAGTCCACGATGCCGTACAGATCGTTCGAGCTGGCGTAGCAGGGATCGCTCGCGGCCAGTTCGATCGCTTCGGTCTGAGGCACCTCCACCTGGTAGATGATCGTCTTCATGGTGTCGGCCGGCAGTTTCGTCGGGTAGACCCACTCCGTGCGGGAAGCCTTGTAGGTGAACCCGCCGTTCTCAATCGGGATCACCTGCCACCCCGTCGGCAGATCCTCCTTCAGCCCGACGCCGTACAGATCCTGGTCAGCCCAGATTTCGACCTTGACGGTGAACGTGCTCGCCACCTTGTCGCCTCCGGGGCCGTAGTAGTTGAGCAGAATGTTGTTGCACGGAACCGGCGTGGCGATCGTGCGCACCGCCGTGATGTCCGCGGCGAGCACCCCGGGGAGCTTAACGTCGACCGGTGTGCACGTGTAGGCGTACGCCGACAGCTCCTTCATCTCCTCGAGGTTGATCGTCTTGCCTTGCGTCCACGGGACCACCTCGCTGTACTGCCACATCTCAAGGGCCCGCGCCAGCTGCTGCGGGTCGATCTTCTGCGACAGGCGCAGGTCGATCGAGTCCTCCATGTCGATCCCGGTCCGCGGGACCAAGTGAGTGATCGCCGTCTTCAACGGAAGCGCGTCGGTGATCTCGATCTTCGAATCGCCCTCCACCGGGATCTCCAACCCTGGGGTCATCGCCTGAAGCGTGCCGGTGATCGTGAAACAGACCGGCAGCGTCGTCGCGATCAATCGATCGCTCTCAGGGACGGTGAGCTCGTAGGAGATGACCTTCGTCGTGTGCGCCCTGATCTGATCGACGAAGACCCACTGGACGTCGGACCGCTTGAACGCGGCACCGGCGTTCTCGAGCGGCTTGATCTTCCAGCCGACCGGGAGGTTCTCCTGAAGACCGACGCCGGCCATGTCCATCTCCGGCTCGAATCGGACGACCACGAGGAACGTGGTCCCCGGAAGGGCCGCGATGGTCGAGATCGTACGCGTCACCTTGACGGCGAGGTCGGCCACGTCGAGGGTCATCGTCTGTCGATCGGTCGCCCCCGCAGCGTCGGTCACGCGGAGTGTGACGCTCTTCAGACCGCTGGTCGCGTACGTGTGCGTCACGACCGAATCGCTCTGCGTCAGATCGAACAGTCCATCGCCATCGAAGTCCCACTCGTACATGTCGATGGCGCCGTCCGGGTCGAACGTGGCCGACGCGTCGAACGTCACCGGCTCGTTGATGTGAGGCGATGCTGGCGAGGCGAAGAACGAAACGGCCGGCGGCCGATTCGTCGTCCCTTCGATGAGGATCGGATCGAGCAGATTCAGCGTCGTCTCGTCCGGAGCCGCCAGGCTGCCGGAGAGGAACTTCACCTGCGTGATCCCGGTCGTGAACTGCGGGAAGATCGTCAATTCGAACTCCTCCGTCAGCGGACCGAGGACCATGCCGTCTCCGAGTCCATCGTCCCAGCTCCACGAGACCGTTCCCGTCGGAGGCGCCAGTTCCCAGGTGTCTCGGAAATCGAAACTGTCATCCTGGACCTGAAACTCCGCACCAGCAGGAACCCCATTCAGCGTCATCGACACGGCCCCCGCCGTACTGCCGGCGGCTCCGCCGAGAAGGACGAACAGAGAAAGCTGGCCGCTCGCGGTGTCCCGATAGAGGAACATCACGGCCGTGTTCGCCTCCTCGAAGCCGGTCGACGCCACGCTCCCCGCGTACCCGTAGAAGTCCTCGACTCCCACCGAGTTCTGCAGAGGCGTGATCGTTTCCTGCGTTTCTCCTTGACTGACAGTGTAGTAGCCGTCGCTTTGGGCCAACCCCGTCGCCGGAAGTAGGAGAACGACCACCGTCAGAAGGAGGGAAAGGCCAAACGGATTGACCTTACGCACCTTCATTGCTACCTCCTTTGTTGGCAAACTCATCTTTCGCGTCAATCGAAGTAAGGAATTCATCCACACTCTAGCAGATGCCCCCCCCGTACGTCTGTAACCCCGATTACGCTGTCCACGAGCCTCCTCTTGCGTTGCATTCATCGCTTTCACAGCGCCACGGCCGTCTGGTAGAGAGCCGCGTCAATCGCGCCCTTCGCCGCCTCGAGCGGATCAGCCATCAGCAAGGAGAGGAGCGGGCGATCTGCGTACGTCACCGTGGTGGAGAATTCCACGTCCCCTCGTGGGCTGAAGACCGTCGCCAGCAGAGCCACGGTAGCTTCTTTATCGATTCCGAACAGCAGTCCGAGCGGACTGATCAGAAGCTGGAGCGACGTATCGAGAAACGAAGTCGCTCCGAGGAGCAGGAGGGAGCGCTCCGGTCTGTACGAGATCCGGTTCTCCCAGCGCACGAGACGAAGGATCAAGATGTGATCCGCGTCCAGCGATTGAGCCAATCGACGCATCCCCTCCACCGTCATGCTGTTCCCAACGTAGGTGTTCGTGAGCCGCTGAGCGTACATCAGTTCACCGGACGTCGAGACATCGACTCCGGCGATCACTGCGGCGCGCTGAGCGGCGTAGTTCTTCAGTAGCTCCAAGTCCGCCGCCGGAACGGGCGCCGCGGCCTGTACGAACACCGCGACCTTCTGCCCGGCAACTCCGAGTCCGACCCCGAGAATCAGCACAACGACAACGGTCCACGATGCGATGTACCGAATGCGGTTTGACATCTCTCCCCACCACCCGTCTTTGGTCCTGCTACGATCGTCGAGAGCGTAACGTTCTGTGGGTTACACCCGATAGGAAGGGTGTCGAAACGCTCGTCCGACTTTGTCTAGAGGGGGGTGGACATCTGTCCGTCGGCGGTCGGCCGGGCGGGCTCCGAGGGTGCTAGATGGGCAATTCGGTCGGGTTCTGAGCAGAATGGGGATGATTCGGGCCGGCGTAGAGTTTCAGCTTGCGGAGCATCCGTCGGCCGAGCTTCGATTTCGGAAGCATCCTTCGAACGGCCTCTCGCAACGGGAAGGTCGGACGTCGTTCGACCAGCCGGCGATAGGGAGTCTCCTTCAGACCACCGATCCAGCCACTGTGGCGCTGATACAGCTTGTCGTCCCACTTCTGCCCGGTGAGATCGATCCGCTCCGCGTTGATCACGATCACGTAGTCGCCCGTGTCGACGTGCGGCGTGTAGATCGGCTTGTGCTTCCCCTGCAGGATGACGGCGATCTCGGACGCCAGACGTCCGAGCCGCTTGCCGTCCGCGTTGACAACGTACCAATCGCGGTTCCACGCCTTGCCGATCTCTTCGTTCTTCGCCACAAACGTCCGTTGCATGATGGTCTCCCTACCGCTCCGGTCAAGGATGAATCGAGGCGCGATTGTACCGGCCTCGCCGTATCCGGTCAAAGCTTCTGATGAATCGTCTGTTCCGGTCCCGGCCCGACCGAGACGATGCGGGCCGGCGTCTCTGTCAGCTCTTCGATCCGGCGGACGTACCTGAGGGCGGTCTGCGGAAGGTCTTCCAAGCACGTCGCGCCATCGATCGGCTCCGCCCATCCGGGAAGTGTCTCGTAGATCGGGACGCAGCGATCGAGAACCTCCGCGGCGAGGGGGAAGTCTTCGATCCGGGCGCCGTCGAGCTCGTACGCCCGGCAGAGTTTCATCTCGCCGATCCCGGTCAACGTGTCGAGCTTCGTCAGCGCGATCTCGTTCGCGTCGTTCAACGACAGGGTGTGCCGGACGGCGACCAGATCGAGCCATCCACACCGACGAGGGCGGCCGGTGGTGACGCCGAACTCCCCGCCGCGCTCTCGAAGCCCCGACCCGACCGGATCGTCCATCTCGGTCGGAAATGGGCCTTCTCCGACGCGCGTCGTGTACGCCTTCAGCACACCGATCCGGCGCACAACGTCGGGATTCGGAATCCCGATCGAGTTCCCCAGCCCGGCGAACGTGGTGGACGAAGACGTGACGTACGGGTACGTCCCGTGATCGACGTCGAGAAGCCCCCCCTGTGCCCCCTCGAACAGGACGCGCTTCCGGCCTGAGAGTGCCCGTCCGATCGCGCCCGCCGCGTCGCCGACGCACCCGAGCAGCGGCTCCGCCGCTTCGAGAAGATCGGCTGTCAGGGCGGATCCGGAGAGTGTTTGGATTTCCTCGCTCCCGGGCCAGAGACGCTTCAAGAGGGCGAGACGCCGTTCGATCCGATCCTCGAGGACGCGCGGACGAAGCAGATCTCCGGCACGGACCCCAACGTGAGCCGCCTTGTCTCGGTACGCCGGGGCGATCCCCCGGCGCGTCGTGCCGAAGTGCGTCCCGCTCCCCTCCACCTGTTCGAGAATCCGGTGGTACGGAAGGATCAGGTGGGCGTTCTCGGCGATCAGAAGATCCGGCACCTTCCCGATGTGCGCCGCAATCTGGTCGACCTCCTGGGAGAGCACGTCAAAGTCGATGACCATCCCCCCGGCGAGCACCGACAGCGTCCCCGCGTGGAAGACGCCCGCGGGGACCTGGTGTGTGCCGAATTTCACGCCGCGGTCGATCACCGTGTGTCCCGCGTTCGGACCGCCGTTGAACCGCACGACGACCTCCGCGTCACGCGCCAACAGATGGGTGATCTTCCCCTTGCCCTCGTCACCCCATTGCAGTCCGAGCACCGCTGTGGACATCGTTCCTCCTAGCGGCGGATTCGCCGCAGTCCGATCACGATCGTCCGGCCGTCGACGTCGAGCTGCTCGCGGTGTTCCACGTCCGCCGACACCGACGGGACGACTTCGGTCGCCAGCACCTCCGACGCGATCTCCGTCTCGTTGTCCTCGATGATCGCGGCCAGCTCGTCGTCCCCTGCGTACGCGAGGGCAATCCGATCGGTCACCTCGAATCCGGCCTCCTTGCGGGCGACCTGGATTCGGTGAACCAATTCGCGCAACAGGCCCTTCTTCCCCAATCGCTCATCGACTCGCCCGTCGAGGAGAACGCGCGTCGCACCGTCCTCGGCCAACGTGAACCCCGGCGGCAGAGCCTCCGAGTAGACGACGTCTTCCGCAAGAACGTCGATCGTTCGGCCCTCGATCTCGATCGTCGTCGAACCGTCGGCGAGACGATCGCGAAGCGACTCGGCGCTCTGCTCCGCGATCCATTCCGCAGCGGCCTGTCCGTCGGCCCCGAGCCGCGGTCCGAGCGACCGGTAATTCGCCGCGGGAACCTCGTCATGGAAGGCGGCGAGTGACTCGGCCACCTCCACGGCTTCGACGTTCAGCTCTCGTTCGAGCAGGGGCCGGAGGTCGTCGGAGATCTCACCGTCCGCCTGAACGACGACCCGAGCGAGCGGCTGTCGAACCCTGATCCCCGCCTGATTGCGTGCCTGATGCCCGAGCGCCGCAATCCGACGCGCCAGGCTCATCTCCGCTTCGAGGCGATCGTCGATCGACGCCGGATCGGCGGACGGATACCGTGCCAGGTGGACGCTCTCCGGATCGTCTTCCGCCTTCAGGTTCCCGTGGATTTCCTCACTCAGGAACGGCACGAACGGGGCGAGGAGCTTGGTCGTCTCGAGGAGGACCTCCCGCAACGTCCTGTAGGCGGCCGCCTTCTCCGCCCCCATCCCGCCGCGCCAGAACGTGCGCCGCGAGAGGCGCACGTACCAGTTCGACAGGTCGTCGACGAACGTCTCCAGTGCCGCCGTTGCAGAGACGACGTCGTACGCATCGAGCGCGTCGACGACCGCGCGGGTCGTCGAATGAAGGCGGGAGCGAATCCACCGCTCAAGGACCGATCCGTCAGATCCTCCCGGCTGTGCCGACGGATCGTAGCCGTCGATCGACGCGTACAGCGCGAAGAAGTCGTACGTATTCCGGAGCGTGTCGAGGAACCGGTAGAGCGGTTCGCCGACCCCCTGCTCGGACAGTCGCCGCGTCTTCCACGGAGTGCTCGTCGAGTACAGGTACCAGCGGATGCAGTCGGCCCCGAATCGTCCGATCAACGCCCACGGATCGAGGACGTTCCCTCTGCTCTTCGACATCTTCAGTCCGTGCTCATCGAGGCCGAGCCCCGTCCCGAGGCAGGTCCTGTACGGCGCGTCCCCGTGAACGATCGTGCTGGTCGCGAGCATCGTGTAGAACCAGCCTCGCGTCTGTTCCATCGCCTCGCAGATGAAGTCCGCCGGGAACTGATCGCGGAACGCCTCCTCGTTCTCGAATGGGTAGTGCCACTGCGCCGTGTGCATGCTCCCCGAGTCGAACCACGTATCGATCACGTACGGGACGCGCCGCGCCTCCTCGCCGCACGAGACGCAGTGCACCCCGATCTCGTCGATATACGGCCGGTGGAGCTCGACCTCTCGCGCCGTATCCGGATCGATCGCTCGCTCGACCAGCTCGGCGCGGCTTCCGATACAGGTCACCTCTCCGCAGTGCGGGCAGACCCACAGGTTCAGCGGCGTTCCCCAGTATCGATCGCGTGAAAGCGCCCAGTCCTTGAGCGTCTCGAGGAACCGGCCGAGTCGTCCCTCGCCGACGTGGGCCGGAATCCATTGGATCTTTCGGTTGTTCTCGATCAGCTGATCCTTCACCGCCGTCGTCTTCACGTACCACGAATCCATCGCGTAGTAGAGGAGCGGCGTGTCACATCGCCAGCAGAAGGGGTACTCGTGCTCGTAAGGGACCGACCGGTACAGGATTCCCCGTGCCGTCAGATCGGCAACGATCTTCGGGTCGGCGTCCTTCACGAACGCGCCGGCGCACAGCGGGAACTCCTCGGTGAAGTGTCCTTCGAGATCGACGGGCTGGACGAACGGAAGTCCGACCTCCTGTCCGAGTCGATAGTCGTCCTCGCCGAACGCGCTGGCGATGTGCACGATCCCGGTCCCGTCGTCCATGTTGACGAAGTCCGCCGGATAGACCCGGTGCGCCGTCGCCTCCTCGGTCAGTCGGTACGGAGGCTCGTACCTGAGACCGACGAGGTCACGACCGGGAAACTCCCGAACGACGCGGACATCGGCCTCGTCGAGCGCCGTCTCCAACAAGCTCCTCGCGAGGATCAGCCGTTCGGTTCCGGATTCGACCTCGACGTAGACGGCCTCGGCGGCGATCGCCAAGGCCACGTTGGCCGGAAGGGTCCACGGGGTCGTCGTCCACGTCAACAGCGACGTCGCTTCCGGCATCTCGAGGTCGTAGGTCGCGTCGTCGTCGGAGAGGATCCGCATCCGGATCGTCACCGAAGGATCCTGGACGGTCATGTAGCCCTGCGCCACCTCGTGACTCGACAGCCCCGTCCCGCACCGGGGGCAGTACGGAAGTGTCTTGTGCCCACGGTAGAGGAGACCGCGCTCGAACATCGTTTTCAGTTCCCACCAGACGGTCTCGATGTAGTCGTCGGTGTAGGTGACGTACGCCGATTCGAGATCGATCCAGAAGCCCATCCGCTCGATCATCCGCTCCCACTCGCCCTTGTAGCGCCAGACCGATGCCTTGCACTTCTCGACGAATCGCTCGACCCCGTAGGCCTCGATCTCCGGCTTGCTGTTGACGCCGATCGCCTTTTCGACCTCGAGCTCTACCGGGAGACCGTGCGTGTCCCAGCCGCCTCTTCTCAAAACGTAGAAGCCCTGCATCGTCTTGTATCGCGGGAAAAGGTCCTTGTAGACGCGCGGCATCAGATGGCCGAAGTGGGGCATTCCGTTCGCCGTCGGCGGCCCCTCGTAGAAGACGTACCGCGGACCGTCACGCGTTCCTTCGAGGGAGGCGTTGAACGTCCCGCGATCACGCCATCGCTTGAGGATCGCCTCCTCACGTGCCACCGGATCTTTCGTCAGCTTCTCATACCGCTTCATTGCTCATCCCTCGCTCGCAAGAACACGTACTCACCCATCAGACTCAGTCGACGGCCGACACTCTCGTCAGAACGCTCGTTGAGGACGCCCCTAGCGGGGCACAGGAATATAGATCAGCAAGGGTCGATATCGCGCCTGTCTCGGGCTCATCTTCACGATCACGGTCGGATCATAGCGGTGCGATCTTCCGGCGTCAACCGCTTCCGCGACCGTCCGACGATCGAACTCCCCGCTGTGGACCGGCGGACATCGAGGACGGTTGGCGACCTCCTTCGTCCGCAGAATCTCCGGGAACCACGCCCCCGCCGGACGGGTGAAGGCTGTCAGGTCGAGGGCGGCCCGAGGTCGTTGCAGATGAGCCTCGCGTCCTCGATTCTCTGTTCATCATGCGTCGACGAATCCTCGTGCCCGGGCTGTTCGCCACCGTCATCTGTCTGCTTCTCACGGGCTGTTTCGACGGACCACGACCGATCGCTGTCCTCTCGAGCGCCGTCATCAGCGGACCGGCCCCCCTCGATGTCAGTTTCAACCTGTCGTACTCGGAGATCCCGCCCGGTGCCGTCGTCGAGTACACCCTCGACTTCGGCGACGACTCGGCGTCGGCGACCGGCACGGATCTGAATGTCGCCGTTCACCACACGTATGAGACCGGAGGAGCCTACGTCGCCGAACTGATAATCACCGACGACGAAGGTCGAATCGCAATCGACCGGTTGACGGTCACCGTCAGCCAGGATGGCCCCCCGATCGGAACCGAGGTCGGGATGGCCGCACCGGATTTCACGGCGCACACGACAGACGGGGGCGAGATGACCCTTTCCGATCTTCGCGGAAACGTCGTCCTTCTGGACTTCTGGGGCGCGTGGTGCACCCCGTGCAAGAAGAGCCTCCCGGAACTCGACGATCTCGTGCAGTCCTACGGACCTGAAGGGCTCGTCGTCGTCCTGATCAGCACCGACCCGACCGAGCAGACCTCAATCGACTACCTCACCGACCACGGGTACACCGACTTCGTGAGCGTCTGGGAGCCCGGAGGCAGATACACGCCCATCGCCCAGCTCTACGGCGTGCTGAGCGGCGGGGACGTCGGAATCCCGCACACGTTCCTGATCGATCGCCAGGGGATCATCCGCTTCGCCGGTCATCCGGTTCTCGACCTGACCGAGTCGAGGGTCGAAGCGCTCCTCTAGCTTCGGGTCGAACCCGAAGCGACCACGACGCCAGGCTCTCCGGAACCTGCCGGCGGCATCGCCGCCGGGGGCTCCCCTGCCCCGGTCGACCGCCATCCACGGAACCATCGCACGGCCACGGCGGCTGCGCCGACGCCGACCAGGTTCCACAGAGGGAAGACCCAGAACAGACCGAAGCCGTCGGCGATCGCTCCCGAAACCGGGGGGCCGAGAACCTGTCCGACAGAGAACGTACCGCCCTGGATCCCGGCGAGCGCCCCCATCCCGTGCGTCTTCCCCAACTCGGTGCGAATTCCGAGGATCGAC
>CAZUIM010000007.1:0-94288 GCA_964620325.1 uncultured Thermotogae bacterium | reverse complement strand
ACTGCCGGCAAAGGAGGCGCGCTTTCATAACATCATAGTACGAAACTGTCCTGTGGAGCCCCTCGGAATGAGTATTGCGTCCCCGGAACTCCGGAATGAGTATTGCGTCCCCCCGGAACTCCGTCCCGACGCCAAGCCACAGTTTGTCTCCGGCGACCGGGGGACCTAGGATGGAAAAAGGAGTCCGAGACAACCGAGACAAGACGGGCCGCTGGACCGTGGCGGAAGATAGGAGGCGGCACTCCGACTCCGGAGTAGAAGGCTGGGGGCGCTGGATGAGGACCAAGGAGACGGAGAAGAACCAGCGATTCGTATCGGAACCGCTCGAACCGGTTGCGGTCACCATTGACCCGTCGGGGATGGCGAAGGGGGAACCCGGCCTACCGGGGGAGTTCAGCTGGCGCGGACAGCCGCTCCGGGTGGCGACGGTTCTCCGAACGTGGCGCGAGTGCGGGCCGTGCAAGCAGGGAAGTTCTGAGTCGTACGTGAGGAAACACTGGTTCGAGGTGGAGACGACGTCGCACCAACGAGCGCGGATCTACTTCGAGAGGCAGGCGCGCGGTCGTGCGCGAACGCGGCGCTGGTGGTTGTTCAGCATCGAAGAACACGGGGACGGGACGTAGCAACACCCGAGGGGCAGGGGTCACACCTCGTCTCTTGCCCCGGCGATCTCCCGAATCGAGAGCGAAGGACGCTCCGCCACGTACTGCAGTCCCAGTCTTCATCGTCGAAACTCCGAAGCGCTGAGACCGCCGGCTCGGTTTGTCACGGCTGGTGATCCAGCGCTTGGGGGGGACGAGGATCGGTCACCGATCGTCTTCATCGCCCGTCTGGAGCGCGCGATCTCCTAGTACACCTGCGCGTCGAATTCGATGATCTCCGCAGGCTGCACCGACATCCATGGTTGATGATAGATGAACCGGAACGCCTGCGGACCGACATCGATCGCTTCGTACCGGAAGAGGAACTCCCCGCCGAAGCCGACCATCTCCTGCGGCTGCGGCTTCGCCCGGTACTCCATCTCCTCGGACTCCCGCAACACCGCGTACTCATACACGAGCGTGTTGTCCCACTGGTAGCCGGTCGTCGCGTTGCCGGCGAGGGCCACCATCAGTCGATCGCCCCGCCGGAGGGCGATGGTCGCGCCGTCATCCTCCCCGGTGATCAACCGGTAGACCCGAAGCTCGAGGCCGCAGACCGACGCGCTGGCCGTGAACCGGCCGGCGCGGGCCATCTGCGCGGAAGGAACGATCTCGATCCGCGCCTCAAACGGGCCGACGCTCGTCGCGATCCGAATCGTGTACGACCCTTCGGGCAACGGATCGCCCTCCTCATCGACGAGCGCAACTCGACCGAGCCACTGGACCGTGTCGACGGCCGCCTCGTACGGCTCGTCCCGAATCGTCGTGCCCGAGCCGTCCAGAAACGACATCCCTGTCACCCGCACCGGATCGCACAGACACCGACACGGGTCCTCGCGAACGATCTCGAACGCCAGCCGTGCGCCGGCCTCGACGACGAAGGTTCCCAGAGTGACGCGCACGCCGTCTCCCACCGACGACGAGGCCGATGCCGACGATGACGTCTGCCCCCCCGCTGCACCGCCCACAAGGACCAGACCACAGAGCACGATCCCAAGCATTCCGAGTCTTCCCTTCGCCATCCGTCTCACCTCCACGACGAGGAACGGCCGCCGCTGTCGCGGTCGCTCGATCTATGGTACACCCGTCGACCGGGCACGGTTTCCGGGAGACGGCCGGCGGTGCGGTCGATGAACGGCCGGAACGGCTCACCAGGTGAAGGGATCCTCCGTCTGCAACGCGAGGAATGGGCTAACGACCGGTGGGCCGACGGGCTCCCCGGATCCGCACCGACGTCGTTCTTTCGCTCTCCCGACGGGGCCGATTGACCGGGACGAGGCGCGCTTCTATCCTCCACGCATGGACAAGCGGATTCTCGTACTCGGGAACTCGATCGATCGGTCCGTCTACCGGCCGGTCGAGGAGTGGTCGCGGACCTTCGGCGACGTCTCGTTCGATGCGATCCACGTCCCATCAGGCGAGCCGATCCCGCCGCCCGACCGATACACACACCTGCTGATCACCGGATCCGAGGCGACGTTCTCTCGCCCGGAGCCGTGGTTCGATGTCGAAGCCGACGTCGTGCGGAACGCCGTCCATCGAGGGCTCGCCGTCTTCGGCAGCTGTTTCGGACATCAACTGCTGGCGTACGCCCTCTCGGGTCCGGAGGCGGTGCGGCCCGCACCCATCCTCGAGGTCGGCTGGGTCGCGATCGAGATCGTGCAGCCGGATCCACTCCTCGTCGATCTGCCGAATCCGTGGCACGCGTTCTCGGCGCACCTCGATGAGGTGTTCGATCCTCCCGATCCGTGGCGCGTGCTGGCGCGAAACGACGCCTGTGCCGTCCAAGCGATGCGCTACGGGGATCGCCCCGTCTGGGGGATCCAACCGCATCCCGAGACGTCGCCGGACGAGGCCACGTTCCAGATGGAGCGCGGCATCGAGCAGTACCCTCAGTTCGCCGAGGCCATCCGGCAAGCGATCGCATCCCCGGTCCGCGACGATCGCACGGCCCCTCAGCTGATGAGCGCGTTCCTGCGACATGAGCGCATCGATGCCCCGGCACCGGTCAAGCGCCGGCACGCCGGTTGATGCGGTGCCGCGCTTTCTGTCCGATCCCTCCGTCCCGGAGGTTCTCCTCCCTCTCCACACATGCCCGACGTACACTGCGCAGCGCCGACAATGGATGAGCTGCGAACCGGACCCTGCGGCCTTCGGGCACGGAAGGAGAAGGGAAGCCAGATGAAACTGAGGAAGGGGATCCCGCTCGTGGTCCTCTTTTCCGCGGGCGCAACGGGGGCGCTCTTCGCGCAGACCGACCCGCTCGAGGAGGCGCTGAGCGTCTTCCGGGACGGCCGCGTGATCGTCGAGTACGGCGACGCCGGGCACGCTCGTCTCGTCGCCGCGATCGACGCGTTCAGTCAGGCACTGGGCGTATCCGCGGACCTCGACGAGTGCGACGAGGATGCGGTCGGCGCGTTTCCCATCAGCCTGGATCGAAAGCCTGTGGTGATCCGGCTGTCGCAGTGCTACTTCACCCTCGCCATCATCTTCCTGAAGGGCGAAGACGGGGAAGAGGAGACCTACCGAAAGGGGAAGCATTGGGGCTTGAAGGCGCTGCGGATGGATCCGGCCTTCGCCGCCTCGGAGGACAACGACGGGTTCGTCGCCGCGGTGGAGCGTGAGACCGACGTCGAGGCCCTCTACTGGGCCTGCATGAACTGGCTCAGTGTCGCCAATTTCGACCGGTTGGCGGCGATCCCGGCCGGGATCGTGCGAAAGACGGTCGCGATGCTCGAGCGGTGCGCAAAGCTCGATCCAACGTACGACTGCTACGGAGCGTATCGCGTCCTCGGAAGCACGTGGGGAGCGCTCCCTCGGATGCCATTCGGCACGTACCGCAAGAACCTCGAACGGGCACGAGGATATTTCTGCCGGGTAATCGAAGACATCACCGTCTGTGCCGGCCTGTCGCTCGCCCCGGTCGATCCGGCGTGTGCCGAATATCTCGGCAACCGACGCGCCTTCGCCGAGTTCTACCTGATGGAGCGGCGGATGTGGGAGGAGGCGGAGAGCGTTCTGCAGGGCGTCCTCGACGAGCCGATCGGCGAGGACTATCCGCTCTACAACGCGCGCGCCCAGGACGATGCCCGTGCGCTGATCGACGAGGTCCGAAGACACCTGTAGTCGCCGGGGGCCACAGCGGCCGACAGGCGCAGCCGAATCGCTGCGCGCCTGCTGCGATCTCGCGAATGAACGCCGCGACCTCGTCGACGTCGCGGGGCGCCGTCCCCCATCGAAGGGACGGACCCGTTGCAGGAGGTGAGCACCCCCCGCCGTGGTAGAAGAGTAGCCAGCCCTCGCTCGTCTCGATCGGCGTCGGACGGATGACGAGACGGTGCCGGCCCCAATAGGTCAGGTCCGGGCTCTCGGAGTAGTAGATCTCCCCGAACGGGGTGTGCCCTCGATCGCTCGGGCGACTGAGCATCGCGAACCGCCCTCCGATCCGTCGCGGGAAGAGGACGCCGTTTCGATTGAACGGGAGGAACGCATTCTCCGCGGGATGGGTGATCTTTCCGAGGGTCTGCACGAGGTGTTCGCGGGATTCAGGTGAAGCACGACTTCCCCGCCTCCGACGTCAGCGTGAGCGGCGTGGCACCCGTGACCCGCTCGACGCCGACGGACGGATCCGAGACGGCGGATCCCGAGAGAGAGCTCCGATTGGTGCCGAAAGACGTTTCACTCTCAGACTCTCAGGTGACCGAGAGACTACGCGCGCCCGTACCGATCCTCGAGTCTGACCACGTCGGCCAACTGCGACGTCGAGACCTCGATGACCGTGCAGTCCTCGAGCGCCTCCATCTGGTGCACCAGCCGCGGCGGAATCGCGAAACTCATCCCCGGTTCGAGGATCGTGGTCTCCAGTTCGTCGACCGACGTTCCGAATCGAAACCGTATCCGCCCGGACGCGATCCGGATCGTCTCGTCCTTCGTCTCGTGATACTGCAAGGAGAGACTCTCGCCGGCTCTGATGAACAGCACCTTCGCCGCGTAGTGCTGGTTGAGTGCCCACAGTCGCTCGTACCCCCACGGCTTCTCAACGTACTCGAGCAGCCGACCGACCGCCCCCCAGTCGGTGACGTCGAGCCACTCGACGTCGCCGACCGACAGCACAGCGAGGCCTTCCCCGATGGAGGCCAAGACGTCACGACTCGACTCGTACTCGTCCACGCCGATCGAGCCGAGCCGCGCAACGAGCGATTCACCCGGCCACACCTGCACCCCGGTCACGGTCTCGGCCGCTCCCCTGCCCCTCGCGGCGAACGCGAGGCCGATCCCCTCGGACTTCGATTCGGCAAGCCCGACGCGAACGCAGTCCCGGAACCCGTCCTCGTCAGAGACAACGAGCGTCGCCGGCTTCAGAAGGATCGACACGTCTGCGCTGTTCCCGGATCCGATCTGCGACAGGACGAATCTCAGAGCCCCCACGACGCCCGAATCGGGAGCGACAGTGATGATGTGGAATGCGTTTCCGAGTTCCGCGTCGGCTCGAGCGCGGTCCTCGGATCGAACGAGAACCCAGATGTTCCCAGCGCCAACGACTCCGCCGAGCCGCTCGACCGACCGCTGCAGGAACGTTCTTCGGTCGCCGAGTGCCAAGAAGGCCGTCGGGGTATCCGCACTCGTCAACGGACGAAGCGCCTCCCCCGAGTCGGGCGCCAGGATCACTGCGTGGTCCATTCCCCCACCTCCGTACGCTGTATCGCAGATCTGCATAGGATTATTCCCCAAGGATCGAGCCGCGGCAATCGCGTTGTCCGGAGTGAGCCCATCCGATACGATCGCGCTATGCTCGGTGTGGTCGCAGGATTCGATATCGGCGGGACCAAGATCTCCCTCGTGCTCGTCGATCGAGGAGGAGAGCTCGTCCACCGGGCGGTCGAGCCGACCGACTCGACGACGGGGACGCTCGAGTACACGCCGGAGTACACCGTCTATCATGGGCTGTCCGCCCAACTGACTCGAATGCTCCGTGAGGCTCTCCGAGAAGTGCAGACCTCGCAACTCGAGGCGATCGGCACCGTCTCGGCGGGGCCGATCCGCGACGGAGCCCTATGGAGCCCAGCGAACATCGTTCCCGCAAGCATCCGCCCATCGCACCGCGACCTCCCGCGGCTCATCCCGCTCGTCGGCCCTCTCCGTCAGGCGTTCTCCTGCCCGGTCGGACTTCTCAACGATTGCAGCGGCGCCGTCCTCGGCGAGGTCCATTTTGGCCTCGGGCGCGAGACGGTCGACAAGTCGACCCTTCATCTGGCCTACGCAACGATCAGCACCGGATTCGGCGTCGGCGCGTGGGACGGAGGCCACCTGGTGCTCGGCAAGGAAGGGAACGCCGGCGAACTCGGGCACCTCGTCGCCCGCGTCGATGGGCTCCCATGCGGCTGTGGTAACCGTGGATGCGTCGAGGCCTACGCCTCCGGCTCCGGGATCGTGAAGAACGCGGGGACTCGCCTCCGCAAACTCGGCGAGGCCGACCGCGACGCCTCCCCGCTGATCGGGCTCCTTCGGGGGGCTGAGGCGCCGGCGACCGGACCCCGGGAGATCGAACCCCTCCTCGACGCGCTCTCCCCCGCCCTTGTCTTCGACGCCGCGGCAACGGGCGATCCGATCGCGACGGCCGTCATCGATGACGCCGTCTTCGCTGCCGGAGTCGGGCTCTCCGCGATAGCCAACGCGTACGATCCGGCGATCATCTCTGTCGGAGGTGCGATCGCCCTCGCCCACCCGGACCTCCTCGATCCGATGCGCGACGAGATGCTCCGGCACATCAATGTCACACCGCCCGACGTCGCCCTGACCTCACTCGGCGCCCAGGTGACCGAGCGCGGAGCCGTCGCGCTGGCTCGCCGTCTCCGGGATCGAGGGTCAGGCTGATGACTTCGCCTTTCTAGAAGCAAGTTCAGATGCAGCGTGAGACCTCCTCAATACGCTCCCCATCCCCGCCGTGGAGCCGCCGCCCCCGGGGAGCTCTCTCAAACGCGAGGAGAAGGCATGACGAACTCATGTCGGATTCAGTGGTCCTGAAGTGCGTCGCACAGGTATCGGGCCACCATCGGAAACGAGTTGCGGGTTCTCACGATCGCCCGCTCGTGATAGGATCGAACCACGACGATGTGCAAACGCTCGCGAAACGAGTCGAATGAAGAACACAGACGCAGAGCGCACTCGCCATCGCCGCACGTCCCGGCACGCGAAGAGCGCCTTCTGCTTGCGCTCGCCGAGGCGTCGAGATCGATTCAGCGTGCTCGCGACGCTTCCCAGGTCTTCCAGCGTGTTTGTGACGAGATCGCCCGTCTCGGATTCGACGCGTCGGTCTTCACTCTGACCGAGGACGAGCGCTCGCTCCGGATCGGCTACGCGACGTTCGATTCGAGGCTCGTGAAGGCGTCCGAACGGCTCATGGGCCTCACCGCCAACGCGTACACATTCGAGCTGACCCCCGGATCCTTCCAGGAGCAGGTTCTCCGCGAGGGAGAGGCCGTCTTCTCCGATTCAGGAAGCGCCCCGATTGCCGACGCCCTACCCAAGGAGCTCCGCCCTCAGGCGGGGAGGTTGGCGAGGCTCCTCGGCGTCGGTCCGGCGATCTACGCTCCTCTGATCGTAGAAGGAGGTCGATACGGGCTGATGACCGTGCTCGGCTCGGACCTCCGTGAGTCGGACGTTCCAGCGATCTCTGCATTCGCCTCGCAGGTGGCAATCGCGGTCGAAAACGCGATCGCCTATCAGGAGGCCGAGCGAGCACGGGAGCGAGCGCAGCAGTACCTGGACATCGCCGCGGTCATTCTCGTCGCCCTCGACCGGTCCGGGATGATCACGATGATCAACCGGAAGGGCTGTGAGATCCTCGGCCGGACCGAGGACGAACTCGTCGGCCAGCGTTGGACCGAGGCGTGCCTTCCGGAGCGCATCCGCGAGGACGTCCAGAAGGTCTTCGACCGACTCGTCGGCGGGGAGAGCGGGCCACTCGAATACCTGGAGAACCCCGTCCTCACCGCCAACGGCGAGGAGCGGATCATCGCTTGGCACAACGCCGTCCTCCGGGACGAGGGGGGCGTGATCGTCGGCACGCTCAGCTCCGGGGAGGACATCACCGAGCGGACACGAGCAGCCGAGGACCTTCGGTCGTATCGGGATCAACTCGAGAATCTGATCGACCAACGGACGACCGAACTCCGGACCGCCGTCGACGCTGCCGGGGCGGCGATGTTTCACCACAACATCGAGACCGGCGACGTCGTCCTCGACGATCGATGGTTCGAAATGGCGGGCGTTTCCAGGGATCACTTCCCGAACACGCAGTCGTCCTGGCTGTCGGCCGTCCATCCGATGGACCGAGAGCGTGTGACTCGGAGAATCAAGCAGGTCTTCGCTTCGGACGCGACAGCGATGCAGATCGAGTACCGTCTGCTTCGACCGGACGGCGGCGTTCGGCACATCGAGTCCCGCTCGATCGTCCTTCGTGACGACGCCGGTCGCGCGACCGAAACAGTCGGCCTGAACATCGACGTCACCGATCGCGTCGAGACGGAAGAGGCGCTGCGAGAGCGCGAGGCGCTTCTCCGAACGACGATCGACAACGTTCCGGCCGACTTCTGGGCGACCGACGGCGAACTTCGCTTCACGATTCAGAACGAGCGATGTCGCCGTTCCCTCGGTGATCTCATCGGCCGTCCGATCACGGAAATGAAGATCCCGCCGGACCTCATGTCAACCTGGTTGAAGGAGAATCGGCGGGTCCTCGCCGGCGAGACGATCCAGCAGGAATTCGAGTTACCGATCGACGGAGAGAGCCGTTCCTACGTTGCGAGGATCTCGCCGCTCGTCATCGACGGGGAGGTCCGCGGTACGATCGGAACGTCGATCGACATCACCGAGCGGAAGTCGGCCGAGGACGCACTCCGGAAGAGCGAGGCCTACCTGCGCGCCGTGATGGAGAACGTGCCGATCGACTTCTTCGCCCTCGACAGGAACATGCGCTACACGATGCAGAGCGCCGTCAGCCGGTCGGTCGTCGGCGATGTGATCGGGAAGGGCGTCGAAGACACCGACGCGCCGGACGAGCTCAGACAACAGTGGATCGAAGAGCACGGGCAAGTCCTCGCCGGGGAGACGATTCATCGCGAGTATCGCATCCCGGTCGGAGACGAGATGCGAACCTTCATCACGACGATCGCGCCGGTGAAGATCGATTCGGAGGTTATCGGGACAATCGGAACCTCCATGGACATCACCGAACGTGAACGCATGGAGTCGGAGCTTCGCAGGGCGCGCGACGCACTCGAGGAGCGCGTTCAGGAGAGGACGGAGGAACTCCGGGAGAGCGAGGAGCGATTCCGCACACTGTTCGTTCGCGCGCCGGACGCCTTCTACATCACCGACCTCTCGGGGAGGTTCCTCGACGGCAACCGGGTCGCCGAACAACTGGTCGGGCTCTCGAAGGACGAACTCGTCGGGCGCACGCTCGCGGAGGCCGGCCTGCTGTCGCCGGAAGATCTCCCCCGGGCGAAGGCGCTTCTTTCAACGAGCCTTCGGGGACGGCCGACCGGGCCGGACGAGTTCGTTCTCCACCGACCTGACGGTACGGAGGTGCCGATCGAGATCCGAACGTACCCTCTCCCCTTGGCCGGAAGGGCCGTCATCTTCGCGATCGCCCGCGATATCACCGAAAGACGTCGGATGATCGAGGCACTCAGAGCGTCGAAGGAGCTCGCGGAGCAGCTGATCGACACGGCGAACGCAATCATCGTCGAACTGGGCACCGACGGAGAGATCATCCGGTTCAATCGCCACGCCGAACGGATCTCCGGGTACAAGCGGGCTGAGGTCCTCGGACGCAGCTGGTTCGAAGTGCTCATCCCGGAGGGAGAGCGCTCCGGGTTGTCGGCGCTGTTCGGTGAAGCGCTCGATCGCAGCCAAGACACGTTCTCCAACGTTACCCCCATCGTCTGCAAGGGAGGGGAACGGCGCATCGTCGAGTGGCGGAACACGACCATCTCAGCGGAGGACGGGACGGTCGCCGGCCTGCTCAGCATCGGCATTGACGTCACTGAGCGGGAGCGAGCGCTCCGCGATCTTCGCGCCAGTGAGACGCACCTCCTCGAGGTCCTGGAAGGGACGATCGCCGCGTTCGCGCGGACAGTCGAGGTGCGCGACCCCTACACCGCCGGTCACCAGGAGAACGTCGCTCAGCTTGCGACCCGCATCGCGAGGAAGCTCGGACTTCCTTCCGACCGCGTCGAGGCGACGCGCGTCGCGGGGCTGCTGCACGACATCGGCAAAATCGCGATTCCATCGGAGATCCTGACCAAACCGACGAGGCTGAGTCCGGCCGAATGGAACATGATCAGGCAACACCCCGCGAACGCCTATCGCATCCTCGAGGGGATCCGTTTTCCATGGCCCATCGCCGAAATCGTTCGGCAACATCACGAGCGTCCGGACGGAACCGGCTACCCCGACGGCCTCAAGGACGAAGAGATCTTTCTGGAGGCCCGAATCCTCTCCGTGGCAGACACGGTTGAGGCGATGGCTGCGCACCGCCCGTACCGAGCGGCCGTCGGTCTCGAAGCCGCTCGCGACGAAATCGAGAGAGGAGCAGGCACGACCTACGACGCTGACGTGGTCGAAGCTTGCATCGCCGTCTTGGAGGAGGACGATTCCTTGTTCCGTGTCTAGCCGATCGGCCTGCCGTTGGTCCCGGAATCGGTTTCGTGTAGCGTGTGACCATGGAACCCCATGAACCGTTCGAATGCGATGCGCGTCCACGAATCGTCGTCGTCGATGATCGGATGCAACACGGGTACCGATACGTACTGACCGAGCCCGCCGGGGAGAGCTTCGATCCGTCGTTTCGCCCGGAACTGACCCCGAAGGAGATGCTCGAGTTGGGCGTGTTCGGCGGAAGGTACATGACCGACTGCCGGGACGAGTTCCCGGCCGCGTGGTTCGTCGGCGCGCGTCTCTCTCCGGCCGGCCGTGATCCGACGCTCAACTTCTTCGGCGTCGACGCGTCGAAGTCCCTCGCCTACTGGCGTGAGAAGGGATGGATCCACGAGGACGATCCCCGGGGATGGTTCCAGTGGTACTGCCGCTACTATATCGGGAGACGGTCCCCGGACGACGAGCGTCAGATCGCGCGGTGGCGGGCGATGGTTCGACACGTCGGTCAGATCAGAAAGAACTGCTTCCCCGGAGACCTCGATTGCCGCCCCCGACAGCGCCAGGCCCTTCTTCATTGGGCCTACGACAGCCGTCGCATCTAGGAGACACGAGCCCGCTCAGTCGGTCGCGCGCCCCTTCCCCGAATCGAGAACCTCGATCAGCTCCTGTGGGAAAGGCTCGAAATAGACCTGATCCTCGAGATACTCGACATCGAAGCGGAGGATCCACGACCGAAGGACACTCACCGGAGCCCCGAGGGGGATCCGCTTGGCTCTGTACCGGTCGAGCGCGTCGAGGAAGAACGCCTTCTCCCGCGACGTGAGACGATCGGAGACGTATCCGAATCCGTGCAGCAGTACGTTGACCGCGCTCGTCCTCCGCGGCGCCTTGGCGAGGGCGCCGACCAGGCGCTCACGGTAGACCGCGAGGACATCTTCGATCGGGAGGTGATCGGGATTCGCCGCGATCCTGCCCATCGCCCGCAGCTCAGTCTGGTTGTAGGCCATGAACAGGTACTTGTGACGAGCGTGGAAGGAGACGAGCCGGCTCATCGTCGGTCTCTCGAGCAGGCCGCGAAACCGGGCCAGGGTGAAGAGCTTGGTGAGAAAGTGCTGCCGGATGTCGAAATTGCGGAGCCGCCCCTCATCCTCGACGGCCGCTGCTCCGTGCCGTGCGATCACCTGCGATGCGAACGCGCCGGCTCCCTTTTCGTGGCCGGCCGACGGTTTCGCACTGTGATAGACCTTCACCTGGCTCGGACCACACGACGGCGAGCGATACTTGAGGATGAATCCGTCGACCGCGCCGAGGTCGTCGAGGAACCGCGCGGAGAACGTCGCCATCCGATCGGTGAGATCCCGATCCGTCTCCGGCTGATACAACCGCACCTCCTCACCGCGCTTGATCAGCCGAATCGGTGGTCGAGGAACCCCGAGTCCGATCTCGACTTCGGGACAGATCGGAATCGGCTCGACGAACGGCTTGATCTGCTCGGCGATCGGATCGAGAATCGTCTGTCCGTTGTATCGGCACCGGTCGAACCCGAGGCAGCGACTGAAGACAACCCGCGGTACGATGTGATCGATCATTCCACCCTCCCTCGAAAGCTGCGCAGCCGCAGCGATAGCGATCCGGTGGGGCCCGGTCCGGATGAGCCGGCCGACGGGCACGTCGCGACGTGCCTCGAAGATCCGGTCACTTCGCCCGCTCCTCCCGATGGAACAGGTGCCGCTTGATGTCGAGCGTGCTCGTCTTCGGGAACGGTCGATCGACCAGGATCAGCTGGCGAATGCTCCGAAGTCTCTTGTACGGCGCCAACCGCCGCAGGCGCTCGCGGACTTCGCGCCAGATCGCATCGTGCGCCACCCTCAGCAATCCGTCCGCCTTCAGGCGCTCCTGATTCGGATAGACGACCGCTTCGATCGCCCCGTCGGTGTCGCGGTACCGAACGAGGACCTCCTCGACATACGGGATCCGGCCGATCTCCCACTCGAGCTCCTCCGGGTAGACGTTCTTCCCCGAGTCGAGCACGATGACGTTCTTCGCTCGTCCTCTCAGGAAGATCTCACCCTCCGAATCGAGCACGGCGAGATCGCCGGTGCGGAACCAGCCATCATCGTCGATCACGCGAGCCGTCGCCTCCGGATTGTCGTAGTACCCTTGCATGACGATCGGCCCACGGACGAGCAGCTCACCAACGCCGTCGGGCCAAGGATTCTCGATCCTCGCCTCGACCGTCGGAATCGGCCGCCCGACCGACCCCGCCTTTCGACTGAACGGGTCGGAGACCGAGATCACCGGCGACGTCTCAGTCAACCCGTATCCCTCCATCATCCCGATCCCCATCCGCCGGAACCCGAGAGCAACATTCGGATTGAGCGGCGCCGATCCGGAGACGAAGAATCGGAGCCGCCCCCCGGTCAACCGCTTCTTGATGCCGCGTCCGAGCGTCTTCGGGGCGAACCGCCACAACGCCTTGCCGGTGAACGATCCGCAGACCTTCTTCATCAGCTTCCCGTACAGCGCGTGGTAGAGCTTCGGGACGCCGACGAAGATCGATACGCCGTGCTTGGGCATCAGCTCGGCGATCCGTCGGTACTCGTCGGTGTACATCGCCGTGCCACCGCCGTACAACGGCAGGATGAGGCAGGCAACGAGCCCGAGAATGTGATGCCACGGAGCGATCGAGAGAAGAACGTCGTCGTCGAGAATCGGAATGACCTTCGTCCCGTGAACGAGGTCGGACAGGACGTTCCCATGGGAGAGCATCACGCCCTTCGCATCGCCGGTCGTTCCCGACGTGTACGCCAGAAAGGCGATGTCCGACGATCCGACGTCGACGTCGGGGGCGCTGTGATCGGAGAGAACGGAGGCGTACGATGGCTCCGAAGCGTCGTCGAGATCGATCCGGAGGAGATCCTCCGGAAGCCGATCGAACAGCCCGTTCGGCGCAAAGATCGCCTTCGGCTGCGCGTTCCGGACGATCGACTCGATCTCCGTCTTCGTGAACGACGGATCGATCGGAACGACAGATGCGCCGAGCCGCAGGGTCCCGAAGACGACTTCCGCAAAACGGATCCGCGGAGGCGATACGATCGCGACGCGATCGCTCTTGACGACACCTCGTTCCGCCAGACCGGCGGCGACGGACCGACTCGCGCATGCGAGCTCCTCGTAGGTGATCTCGAGCGGCTCGCAAGCGACCTCTGCCACGTTGCGTACCGCAATGTGATTCGGAAAACGCTCGGCGGACGACTCGAGCATCTCATGAAGCGTCTTCACGGCACACCGTCCTCCCATCTTCGAGCTCAGGGTCCCCCTAAGCTATGCTCCCTCGACCCAGCCGTCAAGCCTGGTTGCCTCAACAGGCCTCGTACGGCAGGATGGGGAAGAACGTGAAAGGAGCGGACATGACGACACTCGGATTGATCGGGCTTTCGCTCGGGGTCTCGATCGGCTTCATGACGCTCGTTTGGGTCCTGTCGCTCATCGTGCGAAACGCGAGCATCGTCGACGTTTTCTGGGGAATCGGGTTCATCGCAATCGGGATCATCGTCTTCCTTCTCTCCGCCGGAGACGGACTCCTGTCGATCCTCGTGCTTGTCCTCGTGGTCGTCTGGGGACTTCGTCTTGCGATTCACATCGGGGTTCGAAACTGGGGAAAGGGCGAGGATTGGCGATACCGGAAGTGGAGGGACGAAGCCGGTTCCGCCTTCTGGTGGCGCAGCTACTTCAAGGTCTTCCTCCTTCAGGGTGCGACAATGGCGCTCGTCGCGCTCCCGGTGACTCTGAGCATCTCGGGCGCCGATCGCCCCGGACTGCGCGCACTCCAGATCGCCGGCGTCGCCCTTTGGGCGGTCGGCTTCGCGTTTGAAGCGATCGGAGACGAGCAACTCCGCCGCTTCAAGAGAAACCCGACGAACGCGGGCAAGGTGATGGATCGCGGACTCTGGCACTACACTCGACATCCGAACTACTTCGGCGAATCGCTCATCTGGTGGGGGTTCTTCCTCATCGCCGCTCCGACGCAATTCGGCCCCTGGAGCGTGGTCAGCCCCGCTCTGATGACGTTCTTGCTCGTTCGCGTCTCTGGGGCCCGGATGCTCGAGTCGGGGCTGAAGTCTCGGAAGCCCGGATACGCCGAGTACATACGGCGAACGAGCGCGTTCATCCCATGGCCTCCGCGTCGGCCGAAGACGGAGTCTCCGTCGTAGATGCTCAGCGCGGGGCTCAACTCCCGCCCCTCGACTCCGCTTCGATCGCGCGAGTGCTTTCAGGGAGCACCGATTCGGCCATCACGAACACGTGATGCGATCGCCCGCGCGCCGTCGATCGTGGTACCGCCTCACCGGACCGGCTAGGATTCCCGAAAGGAGAAGACCTGCTAGGCCCGTTGGAGTTCAAGTGGCCTCCAGCGGGGGACGAGGGAGGCGGAGGGTGAAGCGCTACAGACTGGTCGTCAATCCGACCGCGGGCCGCGGAGCCGCAGCGACTGCGGTGCCGTCGATCGAGCGGAGACTTCGAACGCACGGCCTCGCGTTCGACACCGTTGTCACCGAAAGGCCGTGGCACGCGGCCGAACTCGCACAACGTGCCGTGTTCGACGGCGTCGACGTCGTCGTCGCAGTCGGCGGTGACGGCACGACGAACGAGGTCCTCAACGGTCTCGTCCGCGCCGCGCGAGAGGGGATCGGAACGGCCGCCCTCGGCGCTCTCTGCGTCGGACGCGGCAACGACTTCTCGTTCGGCGCCGGCATCCCACTCGACCTGGAATCTGGTTGCCGAGCCCTCGCCGAGGGCCATCGACGGACGATCGACATCGGCTTCGTGAAGGGTGAATCGCTGCCCGAAGGGCGGTTCTTCGGCAACGGGGTCGGGATCGGCTTCGATACGGTCGTCGGACTCGAAGCGGCGAAGCTGAGGCATCTCCCCGGATTCCTCGGATACCTCGTTGCTGCGCTGAAGACGATCTTCCTCTACTACAAGGCACCTCGAACGTGCATCGAGTACGCCGGCGGGAAGATCGAACAGGCGTCGTTGCTCATCTCCGTGATGAACGGCCGCAGGATGGGCGGCGGGTTCATGATGGCCCCCGAAGGGGAACTCGATGACGGTCTCTTCGACCTGTGCATCGCCGAAGAAATGAGCCGGCGGAGGATTCTCGCGCTGATCCCGAGATTCATGAAGGGGACACAGGCGAGCGACCGAGCGATCCGAACCGGACGCACCGAACGGATCGCCGTCACGGCGATCGACGGCGCGCTCGTCGCACACGCGGACGGGGAGACCCTCTGCACAGCCGGGACTCATCTGTCGATGGAGATCCTCCCACGCCAGATCGAGATCGTCTGCCCCTCGGCCGACGCGAGATGATGACGAAACGTGCGTGCCTCGACGCGGTCACCGGCCTCCTGGTGCGCCTCCTCTGTCGGGTCGACGGGGAGGAATTGGACAAGGTTCCACGCCATGGCCCGTTGATTCTGGTCACGAATCACGTCAACAACCTCGAAATCCTCGTTCTCCGCTCCCGCTTGGTCGACCGCGGGGTGATCGGTCTCGCGAAGTCAGAGTCGTGGGAGAGACCGATCCTCCGTTGGCTCCTCGACCGATGGGAGGCGATTCCGATCCGACGAGGCGAGCCGGACATCGCCGCCGTCCGCCGGGCGCTGTCGGTTCTGAAGCGAGGCGGGATTCTCGGGCTCGCTCCGGAAGGGACGCGAAGCCACCACGGGCGTCTGCAGCGCGCACACGCCGGGATGGTCACGATCGCCGTGAAGGGCGGAGCTCCGCTCCTCCCATTGGTCTTTCACGGGGGGGAGACGTTTCGTCAGAACGCCCGGCGGCTCCGACGGACCCCCTTCCACATCCGAGTCGGGGAGCCTTTCGAAGTCCGTCCGCCCGGCGCACGTCTGACGGGTGAGATCCGCCAACGGATCGCCGACGAGATCATGTACCGACTGGCCGCGCTCCTGCCGCCGCAGTATCGCGGAGAATACGCAGATCTCGATGCTGCCACCGAGCGGTTCCTTCGACCGATCCAAATTGCGTGAGATCCTGGATCTCGGTGCCGGCGGCATCGGCCGCTTCGTCCGGTCTCCACTCGACCGTATCATCGGGCCATGACCGATCGCCCCTACGCGGACCGAGCCTCGACCTACGCCGCGCACCGCTGGGCCTATCCGCCCGCGACGATCGAGTTCCTGCTCGAGCGGACGAAGATCGCATCGGAGAACGACGTTGCGGAGATCGCATCGGGAACCGGAGCGGTCGCCGAGCAGCTCGTCGACCGCGTTCGAACCTCTACGCCGTCGAACCGGACGACGCGATGCAAGCGCACGTCGACGCTCGCCTCGCCGGCCACACCGTCTGTAGGAGCAGTTCATCGGCGGCCTCTCCGCATCGGCCTCCGCTCCCGGACGGTCCGATCCGTCCATCGATTCCTTTCGCGACGAAGCTTCTAGGGTCTTTCGTGCGTTCTCGGAGTCAGGCCAAATCCGGCTCGAGCTCTCGACCTTCGTGGTCGTCAGCCCGCTGCGCCGGACGTAGCCGAGGGCGCCCCAACTTCCGCATCGTTCTATCCTGGATTCGGACGCTCATCGTCACAGCGAGCCCAAATCACACAACGACCGCACAGACTAGAGATCGTCCCGTTCTGCGCGCCGACGGGCTCGCAACTCCGTCCTGAGCATCAGCACGAGAAGCAGGCCACTCGACGCAATCGCCCGAACCGCGTAGACGGTCGCCATCCCACCCCGACTCGAGAGAAGCGAGAGGATCGGCGCTACCATGAGTCCGACCCACATCACGAAGGACTCGGTGTTTCGGTCGGACCGCCAGAGGCGTCTCACGACCGGCACGTACGCCAACACGAGGATTCCTTGAATCGCGCCGTGCGCCGCCGCGTGCTCCCTCGTCACCGCCCAGACGATGAGGATCGCGATGACGGCCAACAGACATCCCAGATCGAATCGGTTGAATCGCGTGCTCCGGTCGCCCCATAGGGCGATCGCGACGGACACCGAGGTTACGAGGAGGATGTCGGCCGTGTTGAGAATGTTGTCGAGAAGCCCGAACTCCCCGTCGGCCAGATAGGTCAACAGGCTGCCGGCCACGGCGATGATGAAGAAGACCCACATCGCGAGCACAGGGCTGATCCGCCCCCTTCGGATCAACCAGATGTAGCGAAGGCCGATCGCGAGGTTCGTTGCGACCACGGCAACGATCGAGAAGAGCCTCATCGAGGGAACCCATCCTCGTCGGACGTCGATCGCGTCGACATGTCTCTCCTTCGATCGATCACGCCGATCCCCTCAGAGGCCGGCGAGAGACGTCTTCGCCCGAGCGAAACGCCACGAGGCTCGTTCGTACCGACCCATCTCGAATCCGCGGGGATTGTAGTCGACAGGGTGGAACGCACGATCGGCCCGCCGCGTCTCCCGGTTCTCCGCAGCGTGGGCGGCTCTCTTCTCAGTCGGTGCTCGATCGGAAGAGCGATTGACAGAGAGTCTGCTGGAGTTCCGCCAGCTTCTCGAGGGCGGACGCGATCCGAATCCGGATCTCGATCGGGAACGCCTCATCCCGGATGCCACGAATCTTCGAGTAGTCGATCTCGGGGATCGGATCGTTCCGTCGCTGGTCGGCGTCGAGCGAGACGTAGCTGAGCGCCTCCCTCGCTTTGAAGATCTCGGCGATCCCCTCCTCCGTGATGTTGACAGCTTCTCCCAACTCGCTCAGGGTCGGGAGCTCCCCCTTCTCGCGGAGGAGGCGCGACTCGGTCGACTCGAGCTGTCGGTTCAGGTCGCGCATCCACCTCGGGAAGCGGCCACGCTGGACGCGATCCCGAATGTGTTGGCGGACTTCTCCCTTAATCAGGTTCTCGGCGTACTCGCGGAACGGCTTGCCGTGCGCCAGATCGAAGTTGTGGACGGCATTGAGAAGCCCGAGATAGCCGGCCCGAAAGAGCTCCTCCCGCGGGAATCCCGTGCTCGAGAAGGTCTCGTCGATCACCTCCTCGAGAATCGGCGTCGCCTGCCGAAGGATGTCCTCCCGAAGGGCGCTCGTCGCCTCCTCCTCCGATGCCAGAGCGCGGAGCAGCTCACTGAGAGGGCGCTCATCCTGTGGCACGTCGACCCTCCCTAAAAGGTCAGCTCAAATCCGAACGAAACCAACTGGATTCCGGTCGCATCGAAGTTGGCTCGGGTGTGCAGGCTGACGCCGCAGAATGTGACCCCCGCGTAGACACACTCCTCGGCGAATCCCCCCGCATCGAAGGTCGTCAGACTCGTGAATGTCACCGGATCGAAGAACGCCTCGATCGCGATCGTCTCCTCCGCGAACAGGAACGACCCATCGAAGTACGTGCCCGACGTGACGACCACGCCGCAGATCTCGAACGACACCGCGAAGCTCTGTCCTCCGAAGACGATCGGAATCGGTGCCGGCGGCGTCGCCTCGACGAACGTCGTGTGGGAAGTGAATCGAACGACGTCGATCCAGAGGTCGAGTATGAAGTCGAGGCCGGCGATGGCAAACCCACCATCGAGGGTCATCGACGTCAAGAATCCGAGACAGGGTTCGTCGAACCGATACCCGAGCTCGAAGAGCATCTTCGACAGACCCTGGTAGTCGAACCACGTCGTGTTGCTGGCAATCATCCCGAGGTAATCGATCTCGAGCCGGACCAGCTCCTCCTCGAAGTAGAAGCCGTCGACGATTGTCACATCGAACTCGATCGACGGAAGGCAGAGCGTGTCGAGATGTTCGAACAGACCGAGGAAGACGTGCGAGAACGGAGCTTCTACCCCGTCGAGGAGGTTCACGAGATCGACCGCGCCGAATCCCGTCAGGCTGGTGATCGAAAACCCGCAGACGATCCCGCTCGACAGCTCGACGATTGCCCCCATGGAATAGTCGGGCGTCTGCACGCTTCCGATGTTGGCGAGAATCCAATCGATGCCGAACTGAACCCCGACGATCGCCATATCGACCGAGAGTTCGTTCCAGCCGAACGTCGGCTCGAACCGCATCTCCTCCGCGATCTGCACGGCGCCGAGGTCGACGGCAAGCGTCACCTTCTCCGATTGGAACCCGTACAGGTCGAAGCCCGTCTCGGACGCAAACGAGAAGCCACTGACGTCGAACCCGAGACGGAGCTCTGCCCCGATGTTGTACGACGCAGGCGGAATCGGCGTGTAGGTCACCTCAAGACCGACTCTACCCGTGAACCCAAGATCGCCCGCTGCCGCCGCCCCACTGACCAGCAGCGCAACGACAACAGCAAGCGCAATCGACCGCACACGCGTCCGTGGCATGATGACCTCCTCCAAGATCTCACCACGAGCGTATGAAAGACGGCGGCGAAGTAGCGGGAAACCGGGCCCGATCGCTCCGTGGGTTCGTCACCGCGCGCCGGGACAGCTGGCCCTCACGCAGTCCGAAGCGGAAGGGACCTCCGCGTCTCCGCGAGCGACTCCTCGCGGCCGCAACGGCCGCTCCCGACTGGGTTTGGCTGTACACCGCTTGAAGCCGGTCAGACGTCGATCGAGCCCCCACGGTCCCGCGTAATGACGACCGATCGAGCCGGCCGTGATTCACGACGGCTTCTCGATCTCCATCGTGCTCAACACGAGACCGGTCAGAAGCTTCGGATAGAAGTCGGTCGACTTCTGGGGCATCTTCTCTCCGTGGTCTGCAACGCGAACCACTTCTTCGGCCGAGGTCGGGTTCATGTAGAAGAAGGCCTGTTCGCCCCCGGAACGCACGGCGGCCACTCCGCTGCGAGGATCGACCGTGTACGTGACGTTCCGCTGTTCCTCAAGGGCCTGCGCGTCGATCCCGAGCAGGTGTTCGAGGATCACGACATGGAGGATCGTGACGTCGAGCCCTCGGTAGTCGATCGATCGATCCCCCGCAACGAGCCGATCGACGATCGACCGGTCCCGCAATCGTAATGTAGCGAACCCATCCTGCGTGAAACAGCCGAACGTGTGCGCCTCCCGTCCCCGCTCGGTCGCCTCGACCATCGACTCGAACGTCTCCCGCCGATCGACAACGAAGTGCTTGCCCGCCCGCTCGAGGAACCGCGCCGGATCGAAACCTGCGATTCCGTGGACGAGGCGGTGGATCGGACGAATCGACATCCCCGGCTCATCGATGTTGAACAGGGTCATCATCCGGACATCGAACGACTCGGGGGCGGCCGGCCGCCAACCCTTCTCCTCACACTCGCGCAGGTAGTTGACGGCCGTCTCGTAACGATGGTGCCCATCGGCGATGTACAGCTCCTGGTCGGCGAGGGCCCGTTTCACCTTGTCGATCACGGCCTTGTCGGTGATCGGCCAGAGCCGATGCGAGTTCCCGTCTGCATCGGTCGCTTCGACGGCCGGTTCGATCCCGTCGATCGCGGCGGCGATCGCCGCATCGGCCGCTCGCGTCGGATCCGCGTAGAGCATGAACACCTGCCCAAAGTTCGCCTCGGTCGCCCGCATCAAGCGAAGGCGGTCCTCGCGCGGGCCCTTCAGCGTCTGCTCGTGTGCGTGTACCTTCTCCGGCTCGAGCTTCCCGAGTGCGACGACACCTTTGCGCGTCAGTCGCTCCCCGACGAATGTGTATGCTTGGTGATACGCGTAAAGCGCCGGCTCCGCATCCCGAACGAGGATTCCGCGATCGATCCATTCGCGAAGGTGCCCGGCCGCGCGCGTGTAGACGTTCTCCGTGTCCCCGTCGTCGGGCCGCTCTATGCCCTTGATGATCCGGACGATGTTGTACGGACTCCGCTCGTAACAGGCCCGCTGCACGTCCGGGCCAACGCGATCGTACGGTGGCGAGACAACGTTCCCGACATCGCCGACGACCTTCGGGTCGTATCGATACCCCCGAAACGGGATGATCCTGGCCACGTTTCTCCTATCCGTTCGCCCGCGCGAACTCGATCAGAATCTGGGCCGCCTCCTGGCCGACACGGGCCTGCGCCTCGACCGTCGCGGCTCCGACATGCGGGGTCAGCGAGACGTTCTCCGCTCCGACCAGCCGGTTCGCAGCGGCCGGCGGCTCGACCTCGAACACGTCGAGCGCCGCACCGGCGACCTTCCCGGTGCGAAGCGCCTCGGCCAGCGCTTGCTCATCGACGACGCCACCGCGCGCGCAGTTCACGATCCTGACCCCATCCTTCATCTTCGACAGCTCCGCCGCTCCGATCGTCGGACCGGCGTCCGGATCGAATGGGATATGAAGCGAGATGAAGTCGCTCTCTGCGAGGAGACGATCGAGATCGACCATCTCCGCCAGACCTTCGATCGGACATCGCTCGAGAAAGGCGTCGAACGCGATGATCCGCATCCCGAGCGCGGTCGCCTTCCGCCCGAGCGCACATCCGATCCGACCGATTCCGACGATCCCGAGCGTCTTGCCGTCGATCTCAATCCCTTTTAGAGCCTTCTTCTCCCACTTCCCTGCCTTCAGTGAGACGGTCCCGCGGGCGATCCCCCGAGCGAGGGAGAGGATGTGACCGAGTGCCAGCTCGGCGACCGAATTCGAACTGGCCGCCGGCGTGTTTCGCACGACGATCCCCTTCCGCTCGGCGTAATCCACGTCTACATTGTCGAGACCGACGCCGGCTCTGACAATCAGTTTCAGGTCCTTGCCCGCGTCGATGATCGGCGCACGCACTTTCGTCGCGCTTCGCACGACGATCGCGTCGTAGTCTCCGATCTCATGCACCAGCTCCTCGGGACTGAGATCGGTCCTTTCGTCGACCTCGAGTCCGGCGCCGCGCATCGCCTCGACGGCCGCCGGATCGAGTGGATCGGATGCCAGAACTCGAAACGCCATCGCCAACCTCCTTGGCACCTGGGCTACAGACCGAGAACGCCCTCGATCACCTTCAATAGACCCTCGACTTCGTCGATCTGGGTGTCGCCCATGTGCGCGATCCGGAACGTCTTGCCCTTGATCTTGCCGTACCCGTTCGAGATCCGAACGTTGCACTCGCTCGCCAACGTCTTGATCAGGTCGGCCACGTCGATCTCCCGCGTGTTCTCGATGCACGTCAACGTCTGCGACCAGTACCCCTGTTCAGGATAGATGTCGAAGTGCTTGTTCGCCCAGCTCTGAACAATCCCGGCCATCTTCGCGTGCCGCGCAAATCGGGCCTCGAACCCCTCGGCGATCATGTCGCCGAGCTGCGCGTCGAGTGCGTACATATGTGGAATCGCCGGCGTCGACGGGGTCTGGCTCTTCAGATGCGACTTGTGCATCAGCGGAAGACTGAAGTAGTAACTCCGCGGCGGAACGTCGGCCGCACGAGCGAGCGCCCGTTCGCTGACCGCGGCGACCGCAAGCCCCGCAGGAAGGGCGAATGCCTTCTGCACGCCGGCAAGGAGGAAGTCGATTCCCCAGTCGTCGGTCGCGATCTGCACGCCGGCCATTGCGCTCACCGCGTCGACGAGAAGCAGGACCTCCGAGTGGTTTGCCACAACCTCGGCGATCTCGCGCAGCGGATTCATCAAACCGGTCGAAGTCTCGTTGAACACGAGAGTCACCGCATCGTACGCCCCGGTTGCGAGCCGTTCGTCGACCATCTCCGGCTTGATCGCGACATTCCAGTCGACGGCGAGCGCGTCGCACGGGACTCCGTTTGCCGCGGTGATTTCGTGCCACCGCTGCGAAAACGCCCCGTTGACGAGGTTCAGGCACCGTTTCGCAACCAGGTTCGTCACCGCCGATTCCATCGCCCCCGTCGACGACGACGTGAACAGAAAGACCGGGTTCTCGGTATATAGAAGACGCTGCAACTTCGGTTGGATCGATGCGTACAGCTCGGAGAACTCCGGCGATCTGTGATGAATCTGCGGCGTCGCCAGCTCCTTCAGGATCTCCGGCCGAACCTGCGTCGGGCCGGGAGTCATCAGACGCTTGTGCATTGCCCCCTCCCTTTCGGTCTCGATTCGGCGGTAGGATACCACCCCGGATCTTTGTTTGCAACGGCACTTTCAGCCGCTGAGAGTCGCCACTCAACCGCGCAGCGCAGCCGCCGGTTGGTCCGGATCGACGCTGCCGCTAGAATCTTCTCTCTCGAAGGAGGACGAATGGCCACACTCGTTGCCGTCATCGCTCTGGCCGTCGCGATCGCGATTTGGGGAATCTACACCCACAACCGACTCGCCCGGCTGACGGTTCGCGCCGAGGAGGCGTGGCGGGAGATCGACACGCAGCTGAAGCGACGGTGGGATCTAATCCCGAACCTCGTCGCAGCCGTCAGAGGATACGCCTCCCACGAGGAATCGGTCTTCACGCGCGTCACCGACGCACGGACCCGCGCCCTCGACGCGGAGACGCCGGGCGATCGCGCGGCCGCCGAGGAAGGAGTGAAGGACGCGCTCTTCTCTCTTTTCGCGATCGCGGAGGAGTATCCGGAGCTTCGCGCCAACGAGAACTTCCTGACAATGCAGGAGACGTTGGTCGACGCTGAAGACAGGATCCGGCGCGCTCGGCAGTACTACAACGCCGTCGTTCGCGAGCTGAACCTGGCCGTCCTGACCTTTCCGCGGATGCTGATCGCGGGAATGTTCCGGTTCGAGCCGCGCGATTTCTACGCGCTCCCCGACGAGAACATGGCCCATCTGCCGAAGGTGCAGCTGTGATCCGCCGTGCGCTGATCGCCTCTCTCCTCGTTCTCCTGGTCGGCTTCGGCACCTCGGCATCGCTGCACATCGATCGTTTCGACGCGGAGATCGAGCTCTCCGAAGACGGCCGCCTCTCGGTCGTCGAGGCGATCACCGTCGACTTCCATACGCCGCATCACGGAATCGAGCGGGAGATCCCCGTCTCGTACCGCGCCCCGTCCACCGGGGCGAATCTGGCGATCGATTTCGACCTCGGCGAGGTCACTCTCGACGGCGATGCGGTCCGGGTGCTCGAGAAGCGCCGTGGGAGGAACCAATACCTGCGAGTCGGGGACCCCGATCGAACGATCACCGGCGTTCACGTCTACACGATCCGCTACACCGTCGATCGGGTGATCCTCTTCCACGACGAGTATCTGCAGCTGTATTGGAACGTGACCGGCAACGACTGGTCGATCCCGATCGGCGCCGCGACGGCAACGGTCCGATTCCCCGCCTCGGTCGACCCGAACGACGTGTCCACGACGTCCTACGTCGGCTACGCCGGTCAGGCGACCCGCGGAGGCTCGCCGACCGTCGACGCGGAGGGACGATGGGTCTTCGAAGGCGGGCCGTTCAACCCTGGCGAAGGACTGACGATCGATCTCGCCGTCCCGCGCTCGGCGCTACCGATCGAGCCCCCGTCGGTCGCCGGCCGCATCCTTCGCTTCCTCGACGCGAACAAGGCGGCGGCGCTACCGATCGCCGCCCTTCTGCTGATGATCGTCGTCTGGGTGCGGACCGGTCGGGATCCGCGCAAAGGGATCATCGCCCCCACGTTCGAACCGCCGCGCGGAATGCACCCGGGGCAAGTCGGCGTTCTGATCGACGATCGGATCGATCTGCGAGACATCTCGGCAATGGTCGTCGGCCTCGCCGTCAAGGGCCATCTCCGGATCGAGGAGGTGCGCGATGAGGAGCCGGGAGTCGTCGAGAAGGTAAAGGGTCTCTTCGGAGGCTCCACGCCGATCGACTTCCGCTTCGTCCGACTCGGTCGCCCGACCGACAACCTCTCCGACACCGAACAGGCGGTTCTCGATGGCATCTTCCAGAACGACGAGGACGAACGCACCCTCTCCTCGCTCGAGAGCCGCTTCTACCGGCACCTGCCTACGATCAAGTCGCGTCTCTACTCCGAACTGATCGACGCGGGATACTACGCCGGCAACCCGGAACGCACACGGGGCTTCTACCGGACCCTCGGGATGATGGGAATCGCTGGCGGCTTCGCGCTCGGTATCACCTGTGCATCGCTCGTCCTCGGAGTTTCCGTCGGGCTGTGCGGCGTCATCGTCCTCGCCTTTGCGCCGATCATGCCGCGCAAGACGCGCCGTGGGGTCGACGCGTTGGAGGAGATCCTCGGTCTTTCCGAGTACATCCGACTCGCCGAAGTCGAGCGGATCGAGTTCCACAATGCGCCGGAGAAGAGCCCGCAGGTCTTCGAGCGCCTCCTTCCCTACGCGATCGCCCTCAACCTGACGAAGGTTTGGACCGAGCAATTCGAGGGGCTGCTCGAGGAACCACCCACGTGGTATCGAAGCTCCGGGCCTGTCTTCCGCGCGCACCTGTTCACACTGTCACTCTGGCACCTCTCGGCCGGGATGGATCGGACGTTCGCGTCGGCCCCCCGCGCGGCCTCCGGCGGACGGAGTGCGTGGAGCGGCGGAAGCAGCTTCGGCGGCGGGTTCTCCGGCGGAGGCTTCGGAGGCGGAGGCGGGGGCGGCTGGTAACGCTCCGCACAGCGGACGCGTCGATCCTTCCCGACGTTTGTCCGTCACGTCGCGTTCACCGATTCCGCATTCGGAAGCGACATCCGTGCCACGGGGCACCATGACATTCAGCCCGATCGACTGGATCTTCCGTCCTGAACTCCACTTCTTCGCCACCCCCTGGGATCCGGCGGGAACGATTCGGCCCCTCTCGGGTATCCTCGGTACGCGCACATCGCAGAAAGGCCATGGATGACTCATCGACATCGCATGCTCCTGCTGGGTGTTGTCGCCGTTGCTTCGTCTCTGGCGGCATTCCCCCAGTCGACGCCGCTCGAAGGCTGGTCGCGGGACTTCCAGCTGAGTTGGACGGAGCACTTCAAGGCCGAGGTCCCCGACAACGCGGTGCCGAACGACCCCGCCGCCATCTACGTGGAGATCAAATGGTACGTGTTCTACGACGGAAGACGCAGCGGAAGCGGATGGATCGGAGGCGTAAGAGAGGCGATCGTCTCCAACACGCTGAACCCGCAGCTCTCTTGGGCCCAAGAGGGGCAGAAGACAGACGCCGCCCTCAGACACGAGCTCTACCGTTTCCACCTGAACGAACCGTTCCGGGAGAGGCTCGAGGCGGACCTTCTCGCCGTCCGGGTCCGCGGTCGCACAAAGGAGGAGCTCGATGACCTGCTCAGCCGCCGCGCCCACGAGATCGGCGACCACTGGCTCGCGCGGGCCGACGCGGAGCAGAACCAATACGAAACACAGACGCGTTGCGGATGGGACGCCGAAGCCCAACGGGAATGGGAGGACAAGATCGACTCGTGGCTCGCCGATCCGTGGTCGATTCCTTGATCGGAATCTGCACTCGTTCGACGAACCGAGAAGAGAGGGGGAGAATATGACCAAGCGCTACGCCGCATTCGGACTGGTGATGATCCTTGTTGTTTTAGCTCTCACAGGCTGCTGCATCGGTCCCGTCTGCTTCTGATAGGGTCCATCCCTGTCCGGCGAAGGCCGCCTGACCGAAGGAGACACCCCCGTCACCGCACGGCACGCGCTCGTTTGTGACGAACCGCAGGCCGGCCGACTCGACGCGACGTCGGATCCTCTCCGAGATCGCATCGTTGTACGCGACGCCCCCGGACAGCCCGATCGTCCCGATTCCGTGCTCCGAAGCCACCTCGACGGCGACGTGCGCCGTCCCGTCGGCCAATCCCGCCTGCGCCGTCGCGGCGATCTCCTCCGGAGTTCTCGATTCGGCGAGCTCCGCCAACGCGGCGAAGAAGGCGATCGTGTCGATGCGTTGGAGGTCGGCCTCGGCCACCGTCCGAACCGGAACGTCGATCGGCGCTCCCCTCGCCGCGGTCGCCTCGAGGCGCATCGCCGGCTCTCCCTCGTAGGTCCGCACCGTACAGACGCCGAGCCACGCCGACACGGCGTCGAGGAACCGGCCGGCACTCGTCGTCCACGGCGCGTTCATGCCGCGCTCGATCTGTGTCAGAATCGTTTCGATCCGGCCGCCGGGGACGCCGCGTGACTCGAGTTCCTGCACAATACGGTCCTTCGGCCAGCCGGCCTCGTACAGGAAGGCGACGGCCACCCGCAACGGCTCCCGCGCCGCAGCGTCGCCCCCGGGGAGTCGCACCGGAGCCAGCGAGCCGATCCGATCGATCGATCGGTCCTGCGCAACAAAGATCTCGCCGCCCCACGCACTCCCGTCGGCACCGTACCCGTAGCCATCGAGCACGATCGCCACGGCCGATGTGAGCCGATGCTCAGCGAGGATCGACGCCGCGTGAGCAGCGTGGTGCTGGACGCGAACCACGCGGGCGCCCGACGACCGCCCGATCTCCCCCGCCAGCTCCGTCGTCAGGAACTGCGGGTGCAGGTCGCAGGCGACGATCTCCGGTGTCTCGAACTGGGTCAGTCCCTCGAGATGGGCGACCGCATCTCGCAGGAACTCGTAGGTCTCGAGATCGTCGACCGATCCGATGTGCTGAGACATCGTTGCCACGCCGGCTGCATACAGCGTGAACGCGACGCCCGTCTCCGGTCCGAGCGCGAGGATCCGCCTTCCTCCGAGTTCGACCGGGATCGCCTCGGGAACGTATCCCCGTGATCGCCGCAGGAAGAGCGCTCGCCCCGCGACCCGGCGTCGGACCGAGTCGTCGCATCGGGCGACGATCCGTCGATCGTGCAGAAGGAAGTGATCGGCGATTCTCTCCAGTCTCCGCCGGATCTCTGCGTTGTCGATCAGCATCGGACGTCCGGGAAGATTGGCGCTCGTCATCACCAACGGGACGTCGATTCGATCGAACAGGAGAACGTGCAGCCCCGTATACGGGAGCATGACGCCGATCGTGTGGAGCCCGGGAGCACTCGCATCTGGCAGCCCGCTCGGTCGCCGACGCACGACGACGATCGGCCGGCGCGGGGAGCGCAGCAGGTCGCGTTCGTCCGCGTCGACGGAAGCGATCCTCGAGAGTGACCGCTCGGACGCCATCAACGCGAACGGTTGGCCCGGTCGTCCGAGCCGCTTGCGAAGGGTCGCGACGGCGTCCGCGTCGGTGGCATCGCAAGCGATGTGAGTCCCCCCAATCCCCTTGATCGCCACGATCTCCCCGGACTCGAGTGCAACCGCCGCCCGGACGATCGGATCATCGTTCGTCCCGTCGAACGTGAGACGGGGCCCGCAGACCGGACAAGCGATCGTCTGCGCGTGGTAGCGGCGGTCGAGCGGATCGCGGTACTCGGCTGCGCAGGCCTCGCACATCGGGAAATCGACCATCGAGGTTCGTGGCCGATCGTACGGCAGCTCCTCGATCACCGTGAAGCGCGGCCCGCAATCGGTGCAGCTCGTCGCCCAGTACCCGGCGTACCGAGTCTCTCCGCGGACGTCCTGCGTGCACGCCGGACAGATCGCCGTGTCCGGAGGGATCGACCCGTGTCCAGCGCCCTCACTCGCCGAAGCCACGATCTGAAACGACACGCTCCCCGTCACGTCGCAATCCTCGACGTCGACCTCGGACACCTCCGCAAGCGGCGGCGCATCCTCTCTGAGGGCGCTCAGGAACGCTTCGACCGCCGCCCGCTCTCCCTCAACGAGGATCTCCACCCCGGCATTCCCGAGGTTCCGGACGGATCCAGAAAGACCCCGTCCTACGGCCTCTCGGTAGACGAATGGACGGAAGCCGACGCCCTGAACGACACCGCGAACCAGGATTCGCCGACCGATCGCGGGCATCGATCAGTCGCTCTCGTCCGCCGTCCGGATCGACACGCGATCGATCGAGAGATCTCGTCCGGCGCGGATTTCCACGTCGCCGCCGCAGACCGGACAGCTGAGAACGGGAACCGCGAAGTGGAAGGCTTCGTCCTCGAGGACCTCGGCCGCCCCCTCGAAGCCGCAATGCCCGCAGGCGACGCGGGCCGGAACGGCTTCGATCACCAGCGACGCTTCCTCCAGCCGCGTCCCTTCGGTCAGGATCTCGAACGCGTTCTTCAGCGCGCGGTCGGAGAGGATCCGCAGGCTCCCCTTCTTCAGGTAGACCGACGTCACGACCCCCTCGTGTTCGTCGAGGCGGGGCAGGAGCGCTTCGACCAGCTCCGCTACCACAGAGTACTCGTGCATTCGATGCCGAGGGCGCGCACGACCTCGTCGATGCCGCGCTCGTGCAGGGCCGACGCGAGGATCACGGTTCCGTGCGGGTTCACCTCGCGATAGTCGGCGACGATTCGCTGCGGATCGACACGGACCGCGTCGGCAAGGTCCGTCTTGTTGATCACGACCAGATCGGTCTGCGCGAAGATTTTCGGATGCTTGCGCACCATGTCGTCGCCCTCGGTCACGGAGATGACGACGAGTTCCGTCTCGGTGCCGAGCGGGAAGTCGGCCGGACAGATGAGATTCCCCACGTTCTCGATGAAGACGACCTCGAGCTCCCCGAGCGGGAGCTCGTCGAGGGCGTGGGCGACGGTGTGCGCGTCGAGGTGGCAGTCGTCCTGCGTATTGACATTGACTGAGGCCGCGCCACAGGCGAGAAATCGCCTGTGGTCGTCGTCCCCGGCTGAATCGGCGGCGATCGTCCCGGCGGCGATTCCGCCGGCGGACAACCGCGCGAGGAGCCGCTCGATCAACGTGGTCTTCCCGCTGCCGATCGCCCCCATCACGCTGATCGCCCGCACGTTCTTCTCCTTCAACCGACGGAAGTTGGCGTCGGCTTCCTTCAGTTGCCGCGCGAGAATCTCTTCACCGCTGAACCGAACGTCGTGCATTTCCCCTCCGAAGCCGAAATGATAGGCGTCGCCCCGTCCGGTCGCAAGGATCTCGAATTGCCCTTCGCGTCACGGCTCGCCTTGAACCAAATCGGACGGCGCCTATCATATCGACCGTCGAGGTCCGATTATCGATCCTCGCTCGAACCCGAAAGGGATGGCGTGCGTATATACTCACGACCGCACCGGGTCAGTGTAGTCTCCGTGTGCGGCGATGGCGAGGTCCGTTCGAGTAGACCGGTCCAAGGAGGAACCTAGATGATGACAAGGCTGACAGGCGCAATTGCAGCGATCCTCTTGCTCGGCTTCACCGCAGTCGCCGCGCCGAGCATTCACGTCGACAACGACACCTACGACTTCGGCACGATTCCCGAGGGCTACGCGATCGAGCACACCTTCGTCCTCACCAACGACGGCGATGAGACCCTCATCATCGACAACGTGAAAGCGCCCTGCGGCTGCACCACGGCGGAACTGGCCACGAAGGTCCTCGAGCCCGGCGAGTCGGTCGACCTCCGAGCGGTTCTCGGCACGACCGGCTACGGCGGCCAGACCGTCTCCAAGACGATCTACGTCTACTCGAACGACCCACGGTACGGGCCCGACTCCATCGGGACGGGGGGACGGCTGACCCTCTACATCAAGGGGACCGTACTCCGCATGAGACCGTACAACTACTCCACCGAGGAACTGAACTACTACGCGGTTGCGCTCGTCGACGTGAGAAGTCCGGCCGAGTTCGCTTCCGGCCATTTCGTCAACGCGGTGAACGTTCCGCTCGACGGACTCCCGGACGCACTCGAGCGACTCCCGAGGAGCCACAGCCTGATCCTGTACGACGCGGACGGGACGTCCGCGCTGACCGTCATCGAGGATCTTCACCTGGAGGGCTTTCCGAGCTCCTGGTACCTGGCCGGCGGACTCGCAGGCTGGACGCGCGCCTTCGGAGCGCGTTTCCTCCATCCGGACCCAACCGGCATCGATTACGGGACCCCCGCCGCCCCGGTCGCCGGCTTCTCGGTCGAGCCTAGCAGACTCGATTCGTACTACCTCTACGTTCTGATCGACCTCCGTTCGCCGGAGGCGTTCGCCGCAGGCCACGTGATCGGCGCGACGAGCATCCCGCTCGCCGAGTTCAGCACGAAGACGCTCGAACGCCGCGTCGGCGCCGTCCCGTGGGACACCAAGATCTTCGTCTACGATCAATCCGGGCAGAGCGCTGATCCCGTCGCGGAAGCGCTGCGAGGGGCCGGGTATCCGAACGCGAGAAGCCTCCTCGGCGGTCTCGACGAGTGGTCGCGCATGTATGGAGACGATCTGATGTGGAAGGACGAACCGTAGCGATCGGAAACCGTCACTCCACACGCCGAAGGGAGATCACACGTTGAAACGGAACCTGATCACGTGCGCAGCCATCGGTGCGATCCTCGCCGTTGCCTTCACCGCAGGTGCGACGACGATCGTCGTCTTCCACGAGATCGGCTGCAGAGACTGCGTCCGCACGGAGGAATTCCTCGAATCGATTCGCCCGTCGTATCCGGAGCTCGACGTCCTCCGATACGAGATTCACGAGCCGGAGTCGATCGACCTGTTGCAGCAGCTCCTCGCCGCGTACGACGTCGAGATGGGGGCCGTTCCGATCGTCTTTGTCGGGGACGTCGCCCTGCTCGGCGGGACGTTCTACGGACTCGAGCCCGAACCCTACTCGCCGAGCGGGCGGGCGGCCGACACGGCTCTCGAGAAGGCCGTCCGACGCGCGGTCGCCGAGGACGCCCCGTCACCACTTGAGCGCGTATCCGCCGGAACCCAGACGAGCCTGGCGGAGAAGCTGACCATCCCGGCGCTCCTCCTCGCCGCGGCCGCCGACTCCGTCAACCCCTGCACCTTCGCCGTCCTCGTCCTTCTCCTTGGGACCCTGTTGGTCGCCGGTCGAAAGGGCCGCGTCTTGCGGGCCGGCCTCGCATTCACCGGGGCAATCTATATCTCCTACTTCCTGATGGGGATCGGGATCTTCTCAGCGATCCAGGCGGCCGGAATCCAGCGTCCGTTCATCCTCGGCGTCTCGTCCCTCGCCATTCTTCTCGGCGTCTGGAACATGAAGGACTACTTCGCCTACGGGAAGTGGTTCACAATCGAGGTCCCCCAACGTTGGCGACCGACCGTCAAGCGGATCACGTCCTCGGTCGTCTCGGTCCCCGGGGCGTTCGCGGTCGGCGTGCTCGACTCGCTCTTCCTTCTGCCGTGTTCCTCCGGTCCGTACATCGCAATCCTCGCCCTTCTGTCGAGGACGACGAGTCGAACACAGGGGATGCTCTACTTGCTGCTCTACAACTTCATCTTCATCCTCCCACTGCTCGTCATCACCGTTGCCGTCCAGCTCGGTTTCACGACGACCGCTCGGGCCGAACGCTGGAGGTCGCAGCGGCTGGGGAAGCTCCACCTGATCTCCGGGGTCGTCATGCTCTTTCTCGGTGTCGGGATGATCATCGCCGTCCTGCTCGGGGTGATGTGATGTCCGTTCGATGCGGCTCGCTCATCGGCGTCATCGCGTTCGCTCTGTCGCTTCTCGCCCCGTCGGCAATCGCGGTCGAACCGGAGGCACCGATGATCGTCGTCTTCTACGAGGAGGGATGTCCCGACTGCAACCTCATCGAAGAGCTGATCGCCGAACTGGTCCTCGATCTACCCAGCTCTGCGATCGAGCGGTACGAGATCGCGGAGCCCGGCGCGCTGGACCTCTTCAACTCGCTCGCCGCAGCGTACGGCATCGAGGCGGACACAGTCCCGACTGTCTTCGTCGGCGATCGGGCGATCATCGGCGGCGGACGTTCGGCGGAGTTCGCGCTCCGTGACACGATCGGCACCTGCGCCGTCCGCGGCTGCCCGTCGCCGTTCGATCGGATCCGCCCTCCCGAGTTTCCTTGGGCCGACGTTCTCCGCCTCGGCGCACTGGCGGGACTCCTCGTTCTCCTGATCATCGCACAACCGCTCTAGCGCGGCGCCGTCCTGTCGGGACGAACCTGTATACTCGTGGTCGAGAGCCTCGATCGATCGAGAGGTCCACGAATGGAAGATCTGAAAGCAGCGTCCTTGAGTTCGCTCTCGAACGAAGAGGTCATCCGACTTCTCCAGAAGACGACGCGAGGGGACGAGGGAACGAACGCAGCTTCCTCCCGCGGCGTGAGTGCACTTCAGGAGGAGATCGTCCGGCGCAACGTCGGGCTCGTGAAGTCGATCGCTCTGGGTTTCTTGCACTCGGGAGAGCCGCTCGACGACTTGGTCCAGGCCGGCTACATCGGCCTACTCAACGCCGTCGCCAACTTCGATCTCGCGAAGGATACCCGGTTCTCAACCTACGCAACGTACCTGATCCGCGGCGAGATTCGCCATTACATTCGAGACAGACACTCGACGATCAGAATCCCACAATGGGTTCAGACCATGAACCGCCGGATCAAGCAGGCCGAGGAGGCGATCTTCCAGGAGACGGGCCGACCACCGACGCTGGCCGAGCTCGCCGCCCGCCTCGATCTGACGGAAGAGCAGATCGCCGCCCTTCTTCGCGGGAGGGAATCGATGACCTACGTCTCGATCGACCGCGACCGACGCGAGCACGACCCGAATCCGTCTCCCCCGTCGATCGAGAGCCTGACTCCTTCGACGGATGATCTGCCGCACGACGTCAAGATGCGCGTGCTGATCGCTCTCGATCAGCTCACTGAGATGCAGCAGCAGGTGATCCGCGGACTCTTCTATCACGGGAAGAGCCAATCGGAGGTCGGCGATGAACTCGGCGTGTCGCAACGCCAGGTTTCGCGAATGAAAGACCGCATCCTGGCCGAGATGCGAGAGAATCTCGCCCGGGGGAGCGAGCCTGACAACTAGCTTCAGGGCGCGTGAGGCATAATCGCTCTGTATGGGGGTACTATCAGTGAAGGATGAAAGCGCAGAGACCGATCTTCTAACGCTGATCAGTCGCGCGATCGAACGGCTGCAGAACTGCATCACGCTGTTCGAGTCGTCCGATCGGAACGACGGAGCCGGGCATCTGGCCGCCGTGATCGGTGAGATCGACGAGTACCTCGAGATCTCCGACTCCGATCCGCTCTTGCGCCTGGCCTCTCTCTCACCTTCGCACGTCCGCGACGGCCTCCTCGACGTCCGGAGCGATCTCGCCTCCGTGATCGCCGAGCTCGACGGCGAACGTGCCTGATTCGATGCGGTCAGGACGGGCGCTGATCACAGGGAGCATCCGAGGGATCGGACGCGCCATCGCGTGGGAACTGGCCGATCGAGGCTATGGCATCGTCCTCAACTATGCTCGGGATGAATCGACCGCTTCCGCAGTTGTCGATGCATTTCGCTCGAACGGCGTTGACGTGACGGCGGTTCGGGCGGACGTCACCGACGAAGAAGACGTCAGACGTCTCATCGATGAGGCGGAACGCGACGGACCGATCGACACCCTCGTCAACAACGTCGGCGACTTCCATTTCAAGCCGTTCTCGGAGACGTCGGCGGCCGAATGGGACTCGATCCTCCGTAGCAACCTGACGAGCGCGGTGCTCTGCTGTCGAGAGATCCTCCCGCGGATGCGGCGCCGCGGAGGCGGACAGATCGTGAACATCGCCTCGATGAACGCCGAGGTGCTGCGCGCGAAACCGAAGACGCTCCCGTACGCAATTGCCAAGACCGGAATCGTTCTACTGACCAAGACACTCGCTGCGACAGAAGGCCGCTTCGGGATCCGAGTCAACGCCGTCGCGCCCGGATTCGTCGAGCGTGGGGAGTATCCTCCAGAGAACGTCGATCAGACGATCCCACTCGGTCGACTGGCAACCGCGGAGGAGATTGCGAAGGCGGTCGCCTTTCTCACGACAGACGGTGCTTCGTACACGACCGGCGCCATTCTCAACGTCCACGGCGGAGCCTTCCTCTAGAGGTGCCGGTTCCGCTTCCTTCTCTCAGTCTTCGAAGACCTCGGCGGTGACCGTTCCGCCGGATGTTCCGATCACGATCCGCGTTGTCCCGTCCCCTGTGATGTCGACGTCTTCCAGGACGATCGGCGGGATGGAGTCGATGACGACGGTGTACGTGCCGACGGAGAGCGCTCCCGGACCCGTGTCGCCGAGGCGGCCCGCGTAGACCTCATCTCCATCCTCGTCGGTCACGGTGTACGCGAGCGGCGTCGCCACGCTGAGCGCCAACGTCAGTTGATCGGCGTCCTGCGCGTCCAGATAAACCCCGCCGAGGATGTCGGCGATGCGGATCAACTGGTCACGCGCCGCAAGGTCGCCACCGACGTCGAAGCCGATCACGTACGCGGACAGAGGATAGCGAGCGCCGGCCAGCTCTTCCGCTGCCGCTCTCGTGTTCCCCCCGCACGTCTCCATCCCGTCACTGACAAGGATGACGGTCTTCGATCCGGGGATACTCTCGGCGTCGATCTTCGCCTGCTCCAGCGTGTACGCCAAGGGGGTCAGCCCTCTGGGGAAGAGCTCGCCGATCTCCGACTTCAGATCGGAGACGGCCAGAGGCTCGTCGAGCTGCGAGATGACGTTGTTCGTTCCACATCGAGAGAACGCCCGCAGGCCGACCGTGGATCCGGACGGAAGCCGATCGAGAACATGGATGACGGCCTCCTTCGCAATGTCCATCTTCTGCCGGCCGCCGATCTGATCGCCCATGCTGCCCGTCGTATCGAGCAGAATCAGGAACGTGTCCTCGATCCCTCGACGGAAGTCGAGCACGAGTTCGCCGACCGGTTGAAACCCCATTCCGCCGGAGGCTTCGCCGAAGAGGTACCCCTCGTCGCCGGAGCCCATGGCGCCGATCGCATCGATGCTCGGGCCGGGACACTCGGAGCTGTCCTCGTCCGCTGGCACGTCAGTCATCCGCACGAAGCGGAATTCGTCCTCATCGTCGACGTACGGACCGATGTCGATCGCCGCGGGACATCCGGAGGTGACCCCGACGTCCACCCACACGAAGCCGTTGGTGCTGATCTCGACCTCGACGGGCTTCCCGTTGGTGATGTAGAGAAAGAGATCATCGCCGTCCACGTCGTAGAGCACGTTGTCCACGAATTCGATCACGAGGTAGCCGCGATCGTCGATCGCACTCAGCCGGAATCCCAACGCGACGGCATGCGTGTCGCATCCATCACATCCGTAGCAGCCGAGACAATCGGCACCGCACGCGTCCGGTGGCCCGAGTGCCTCTTCCGGGTCATCATAGGCATTTCGAACGCAACTCGCTGCGAGGTAATCGACCACCCGATCGGCGAACGCAAGATCGCCGTGTGGGAAGGTCACACCCGAGTACGTCTTCGATTCTGCAACGACGGCGCAACTGAACGCGCCGACGAGGACAACGGCAATCAGGCCGACGCCCACCCGCCGGACAAGCCGCCTCCCTATCATCCGGTCACCTCCGCCCCCTTGATTCCACCGCTATTGGATAGCCGTTCATCATAGGTCGATTCGCAGGAGAAGGCAAGTACAGCGCCCTATTGGGCTCGGCGATAGAGATGCCCGACGCCGTTGACACCTCCAAATGCGTCCGATACCATCACATGCGTTGCCGAGGTGGCGGAATTGGCAGACGCGCATGGTTGAGGGCCATGTGGACCCTAAACGTCCGTGTGGGTTCAAGTCCCACCCTCGGCATTCCTCTTTGGTTCGGGCCGGAGTGATCCGCAATGCGAGTCCTACTGGACGTCATGGGGGGGGACAACCCCCCACAGGAACTGGTCAAGGGCGGCGTCTCGATGGGGCGCCGAACCGAGACAGACATCGTTTTCGCCGGCGATCCCGCAGTCATCGAGGCCTCGCTCGCGGCACACGGCGAGACGTCCGGCGGTCGCTTCACCATCCTTCCCAGCTCACAAGTCATCGGGATGGATGACGCGCCGGTCCGTGCCGTTCGACAGAAGAGAGACTCCTCGCTCGTGCTCGGGCTTCACGCGCTTCGCGACGGTGCCGTCGACGCGGTCGTCTCCCCCGGAAACACGGGAGCCCTCGTCGCCGGATCGGTCCTCATTCTCGGGCGAACGCCGGGGATCCCGCGTCCGGGGATCCTGGCCGCGCTTCCCACCGTGACCGGTAACGACCTCTACGTCATCGACGTCGGGGCAAACAGCGATTCGACCCCCGACCAGCTACTGCACTTCGCATTGATGGGCGCCACGTACGCGCAAGCCGTCGCCGGAATCCGCGAACCGTCGACCGGCCTGTTGAACATCGGCGACGAGGAAGGAAAGGGGAACCGGCTGATCGGCAGCGCCTTCTCGCTTCTCGCATCGAGCCCCCTCCCCTTCTCGGGGAACGTCGAGGCGCACCGCGTCCTGGTCGACCGCCCGGTCGACATCGTCGTCTGCGACGGGTTCGTCGGCAACGTCTTCCTCAAGTCGGTCGAAGGCGGCGTCGCGGCGGTCGCGCAACTCCTCAAACGGACGATCCGAGGCCGCGTCATCGCGATGCTCGGGGCCCTTCTGATGAGCGGCTCGATCGCGCGGGTGAAAGGAACGATGTCCTATCAGCGTCGGGGCGGAGCTCCGTTGCTCGGCGTCGACGGCGTCGTCGTCATCGCTCACGGACGATCGGACGCCGAAGCGATCGAAAGCGCCCTCGAGGTCGCGCGCGAACAGGTCCGCGCAGATCTCGTCCGCCGATTCTCTCGCGGAATCTCCGGGTGGGGAGCCGATGGCGACTAGGATTGTCGGAAGCGGAAGCCACGTCCCCGAGACTTGCGTGACAAACGACGACCTGGCGAAGCGAGTCGCCACCTCCGACGAGTGGATCGTCAAGCGAACGGGAATCCACACGAGGCATCTCCTGCGGGATGACGAACTCCCATCCGCCATGGGCGTCCTCGCCGGGCGGAAGGCGGTCGAGGATGCCGGGATCGCTTCTCGCGAGATCGATTTCCTTCTTGTGGCAACGAATTTTTCCGACATGGTCTGTCCCGGCTCGGCGCCGTTCATCGCCGAGGGGCTCCGTCTCGGAACGGCTCCGTTCTTCGATCTGAAGGCCGGCTGCTCCGGCTTCATCTACGGCCTCGTCGTCGCCGACGGTCTCCTTCGAAGCGGCACGTTCCGGCGGATCCTCCTCATCGGTACCGAGGCGCTCTCGCGGGTTACCGACTGGACCGATCGGCGAACCTGCGTCCTGTTCGGAGATGGCGCAGGGGCCGCGGTCCTCGAAATCGATGACTCCGAACGCGGGATTCTCGGATCGGCTCTGTTCGCCGATCCGAAGAAGGCGTTTCTCCTCCACATGCCGGGAGGCGGGACCCGATCGCCGGCGACGGCCGAGAGCGTCGCCTCCGGCGACCACTACCTGAAGATGGAAGGCTCGGGCGTCTTTCGTCACGCGGCTCCGATGATGGAGGAGGCCACACGAACCGCCCTCGCTCGTGCCGATCTTTCTCTCAAAGACGTCGATTGGATCATCCCACACCAGGCGAACGCACGAATCATCGACTCGTTGATCACTCGGCTCGGCGTTCCGGAAGACCGCGTTCTCGTCAACCTCGATCGCGTCGCCAACACGTCGACAGCGTCGATCCCGATCGCCTACGACGAAGCGAGTCGAGATGGGCGGGTCCGGCCCGATCATGTCGTCGTGATGACCGCGTTCGGAGCCGGAGTCACGTACGGCGCCGTCGTGATCCGGATCTAGGACGATGGGCCGGCGCATCGCGTTCCTCTTTCCCGGGCAAGGGAGGCTCCCGGAGACCCTCCCGCCACCGTCGGAGGAGGCCGACGAGCACTACCGCATCGCCGCGGAAGGCGGTCTCGCCATTCGGAAGTGGATCCTCGACGGCGACGCGCATCGTCTCGCGGCGACCCGCGCGGCCCAGCCGACGATCTTGATCGACAGCCTCGCACGAGAACGGGCACTGCGCACCGCGGGAGTGATTCCCGTCGCCGTTGCCGGACACAGCCTCGGTGAATTCGCGGCCCTCGCGAGCGCCGGCGTTCTCGATCGGACGGACGTGCTCCGTCTCGTGATGGAGCGCGGTCGGCTGATGTCGACCGTCTCCGGCGCGATGGCGGCGATCGTCAAACTCAATCTGAAGACGGTCACTCGCCTCTGCGCCGAAGCCGGACCGAACGTCGTCGTGGCCAACCACAACGGACGTCAGCAGATCGTTGTCTCCGGCACCGAGGAGGCGGTCGCTCGAGTCATCGACGCGGCGGAGGAGGCGGGAGGACGCGGGATCCGCCTGCAAGTCTCCGGGGCATTCCACTCTCCGTTCATGGAACCGGCGCGCGACGCTCTCGCCACGCTGATCGATCGACTCGACTTCCGGCCGCCATCGATCGCGCTCGTGAGCAGCGTCTCGGGACAATCAGAAGACGACCCCGAACGGATCCGGGAACTGATGCGTCGGCAGATGGCGGCGTGCGTCCACTGGGTCGATGTCGTGGAGCGGCTCGCCGACTCCGGGATCACCCACGCGATCGAGGTTGGTTCGGGATCGACACTCGTCGGTCTCGGGAAGCGAATCACCGATCGAATCGAGTTTCTCGCATACGAGGAGGCATCCGATGGGTCTGTTTGAGAATCGCGTATGCATCGTAACCGGGGCGACGCGCGGAATCGGACGGTCGATCTGCGAGCGCCTGCACACGGACGGCGCCACGGTGATCGGTTTCGGGCGAAACGAAACAGCCGGCGGCGAGTTCGAAGCCGCCCTCGGCGGCGCCAGCTTCTTCCGCGTCGACGTCTCATCGCGCGACGAAGTCGACCGCGCGATCCGGGCGGTCAACGAGGCATTCGGAGGGATCGATCATCTCGTCTGCAACGCGGGAATCGCCCGCGATCGGCTCGTCCTGCGGATGACCGACGAGGAGTGGGACGACGTTCTCCGCGTCAATCTGACGGGGACATTTCACTGCATCCGAGCCTCACTCCGGCCCCTGATGAAAAGCCCGTTCGGATCGATCGTGGCGGTCTCGTCGGTGGTCGGAGAGACGGGAAACATCGGCCAGGCGAATTACGCAGCGTCGAAGGCCGGGATCTCGGCCCTGTGCCGGAGCGTCGCCAAGGAGGCCGCGAGCCGAGACGTGCGGGTGAACGTCGTCTCACCCGGCTTCATCGAGACCGAGATGACCTCGGAGCTCCCCGAGGAGGTGCGTTCCGCCTATTTGGACCGAATCCCTCTCGGAAGACCCGGAAATCCAGACGAGGTAGCGGCTCTCGTTTGCTTCTTGCTTTCCCCAGAGGCTTCCTATATAACTGGGCAGGTGATCGGGGTGAACGGGGGGCTACACCCCTAAAGAGCGCAAAAAGAGGGAGGTTTGTCGGTATGAGTGACATCTCGGAGAAGGTGAAGACGATCATCTGTGAGCAGCTGATGGTGGACCCTGACGAGGTGACGGTCGAATCGTCCTTCGTCGAGGATCTCGGGGCGGACTCTCTGGACACCGTCGAGCTGATCATGGAGTTTGAAGACGAATTCGCGGTCGAGATCCCCGACGAAGAGGCGGAGAAGATCTCGACTGTCGGAGAAGCGATCGCCTTCCTCGAGAAACTCCTCGCCGAGAAAGAAGGTTAGCCGCTTGCGGCGGCTCGTCGGAAGTCTCGGACTTCATCCACAGCTGTCTCATCTGGATTCTCAATTCGATTCCACGTAATCACGAGCTTCGGGAGGTGACGCGGATGCCAGAAGGGGAGAAGCGTGGACGCATCGGAGGCGGCAGCGCGAATCCGTACCACGAGGGGCGGAAGTACCCGGAACCCACCGTATGTCCTCGATGTCGACTCGTCTACCGAAATGGTCGATGGCAACCCCCCCAAGAGGATCCACCCGAAGAGAAGACGAACGAGAGCTACTGCCCCGCCTGCAGACGGGAGCTCGATCTGCTCCCCGGCGGCCTTCTCTACCTGAGCGGCGACTACCTCGATCAGCACAGGACCGAGATCCTCAACATCGCGCAGAACCAGGCCTCCTCGGCCGCGTCGCAGCGGCCGCTCCAACGCATCATGTGGATCGAAGAGGACGGGAGCGACACGGAAATCGCCACGACGAACGCACACCTCGCCCTTCGGATCGGCAAGGCAATCGAGAGTGCCTGCAAGGGGACACTCGACATCAAGCACGCGCACGGCGATCAGCTGGTCCGTGTGTACTGGAAGCGGGAAGAGTGAGGCGATTCTCAACGACCGATCTCCGTTCCGCACGACGTCTCTGCTCAGATCGACCGGAGTCTCGCGCGCACGCCGCCCGAGCGTTCCGCATGCCGGGGAGCGGACGGCCTCTTCGCGTCGCGGCGCGATGACCTGCGGCGCGATCCCCCAAACGAGCGAGTTGACCCCGCGCTACCGATCGATCATCCCCGACTGGAGCGCATACGAAGACGCCTGTTCGCGCCCGATCCCGACATCGGTCCGCGTCAACACCCTACGAACGACCTCTGCGGACCTCCGCAGCCGACTCGCCCGCGCCGGCGTCGCGTCCGACCCCTACCCGTGGGACGAGACGCTCCTTCGCGTCGACCGGCCGATCGGGCGCCGCATCGAGCACTGGCTCGGCCTTCTCTACATCCAAGAGGTGACCCAAACGCTGCCCATACGCCTCCTCGATCCACGCCCCGACGAGACCGTCCTCGACCTCTGCGCCGCTCCCGGAGGGAAGACGACACAAGCGGCCGCCCGGATGGAGAACCGCGGCTGCCTCGTCGCCAACGAACCATCCGGCCGCCGTCAACACGCTCTGTTGGCGAACATCAACCGCCTCGGCATCCTGAACGCGACCGTGACCGAGTTCCGGGGCGAGTCCTTCCCAATCCGCGCCCAGTTCGACCGTGTCCTCGTCGACGCCCCATGCTCGGCGGAGGGAACCCTCCGCAAAGAGCCGTCGCTTCGTGGCGGCGGACGGCCGGCGACGATTCGACGTCTCGCCGCCGTGCAGAAGCGGCTGATCCTCCGTGCGTACGACCTCCTGCAGGCCGGTGGTCGCCTCGTCTACTCGACCTGCACGTTCGCCCCGGAAGAGAATGAGGCCGTCGTCGCGCAGCTGCTTCGGGAGCGCGACGCGCGGATCGTCCCGATCCGTCTCCCGTTCTCCGTCGCCGCGGGGCTTCCCGCGTGGGAAGGGGAGTCGTTCCCGGCGTCCATCGCGGACTGCGTCCGTGTCTATCCGCACCACCTGGACAGCGGAGGAGGCTTTATCGCCTGTGTCGAACGACCGACTTCGTGAGGAGATGATCACGTTCTTCGTCGAGCGGTTCGGCGTCGATCGATCGACCTTCGATGCTCTGCGAATCGAACAACACGGTGACGACGTATGGGCCGCAAGCGAAAGCCCCCCGCCGGACATCCCGGCCCGCCGACCGACCGGACTGCGCATCCTTCGGCGAACACCGAAGGGGCCCAGACCGACGTCGAGCTTCCTGATACTCCTCGCCGATCGGGTGACCGGCGGCCGGATCGAACTCGGCGTCGACGATTTGAAGGACCTTCTCCTCGGTCGGCAACTCGCGGTCGACGGTTCCGATGGGCACGTCGCCCTCGCGTACCACGGGGACGTGGTCGGATGCGGTCACATGCGCCGTGGCATGGTGCGGGCGCTGATTCCGACCGGCCGTCGACGAGAGCTCCTCGAGGCCGTCGCAGACGAAGCATCGAACCCATCGCTCAATCTGTAATCCAGATCACAGTATCCGGCCCCCTCAATCGGCTAGAATTGCCGCAGCACTTGTCGGATCAATCGGTAAGGAGGTACGAAAATGCGGACTCGATTGCTCAGGCTGGCGGTGACCGCTCTCGTGGCCTGCTCGGTCGCACTCGCCGCCGGCGCAGCACCAGAGAATCTTGTCTTCATCCTTGATGCATCGAACAGCATGAACAAGCCGTTCGATGCCGACACACGAATCGCGGCGGCGAAGTCGGCCCTCGGCGACCTCTTGCTCGGCCTGCCGGAGCAGGGGAACGTCGGGCTGATGATCTACGGGCATCGGATCAACTACCGAAACGAGGTCGAGAGCTGTCAGGACATCGAACTTCTCTACGCGCTGGCACCCTTCTCCGCCTCGATTCGGAACGAGATGATCGCCGCCTTCGAACAGGTTGAGGCGGAGGGGAAGACCCCTCTGGTGGACTCGCTGATCGTCGCGGCGAACGAGCTCGTCGACGGCGGAACGATCATCCTGGTCAGCGACGGGGAAGGCAATTGCGGTGGCGACTACGACGTCATCGCACGGATGCTGGCGACCATGTCGCCTCCGATCACGGTCCAGGTCGTCGGGATTGACATCGAGGACGAAGCCGGCGACACGCTTCGTTCCCTGGCGACCGACACCGGAGGGAGCTACTGGAGTGTCCGCGAGGCCTCCGCCCTGCTCGATGCGCTGTTCGCCGCCGTCGGATCGGACGGAGACGCGGTCACGCTTCCTGAGATTCGCCCGTCGGGGATCCCGGCGGAGTACGCGTGCCTCGGGGTCACGAACATCATCCACGGAACCGAAGGCGATGACCGTCTCTACGGGACCGACCAGAACGATCTCATCTTCGGCTACGGCGGGGACGACTTCCTCATCGGCCTCGGTGGGAACGACGTGCTGATCGGCGGAGACGGTTCGGACATTCTGGAGGGCGGACCCGGGAACGACATGCTCGACGGCGGAGAAGGCGACGACCTTCTCTTCGGCGGCTCCGGAAACGACCTCCTCTGCGGCGGTGCCGGAAACGACTCCCTCGAGGGAGAGTCCGGCGACGACGTCCTCGACGGGGGACCTGGACGCGACGTTCTCCTCGGCGGAATGGGGAACGACCGTCTCTACTCGACCGACGCGGCCGACGTCCTCCTCGAAGGACACGTGACCGCGTCGCACTGCGAGATGTGCACCCCGCAGTGCGCTCCGGCTCCCGTATGTCCGGCTCCGGTTGAGAGGCCGTGCACTCCCCCGGCGACTGTGACGCCGGCCGGCCCGCCGCTCGACGCCAAGACGCTCAACGAAGGGGACTCGATCCGGCTGCACGGGGTCGTATCGGACTCCGACTGCAACGTAACGCAGGTCTTCTGGGGGGCGAGTGCGGGCACGTTCGACGATCGGACGTCGCTCGACCCGCTGTACACGGCGCCGATCCTCGATGGATGCGAAGGGATCGACGTCGACGTCACCCTGACGGCGATCGACAGCTGCGGCGCGTCCGCCAGCGACGCCTTCGTCCTGCGCATCAACAACGTCAACCACACCCCGGTTGCGGATGCCGGGAGGGACCTGTGCGTAGACGAAGGAACCTCGATCACGCTTCAGGCGGTCGCACACGATGCTGACGGCGACGAACTCACCTACCGATGGGCGGTGGCAACCGGGACCGGCAGCTTCGATGATCCGTCGGCGCTGCGACCCGTGTTCCACGCCCCGATGATCGACGACTGCGGTGGCGCGACGGTGACGCTCACGCTCTCCGTCGTCGACCCCTGCGGGGCCACCGTCTGTGATTCGGTCGTCGTTCGCGTGCGGAACGTAAATCGGGCGCCGAGCGTCGATCTCGGGCCGGACTTCGCAATCGACGAATGCGAAACCGTCCGGCTGTCGCCGATGGTCAACGACCCAGAATGCGAGGACCTCACGTACCGCTGGTCGATCAGCGGCGGCACGATCGATACCTCCGACCCGTCGAACCCAATCTTCACCGCCCCTGCAACGGGCTGCTGCGACGGGGAGGCGATCAAGATCCAGCTCACGGTCGTCGATCCGTGCGGGCTGTCCGCGTCTGATTCGGTGATCGTCACCGTCCGAAACGTGAACGGTCCACCGAGGGTCGAGCTCGGCCCGTCGATCACGATCAACGAGGGCGAGAGCATCCGACTGACGCCGGACGTCACCGACCCAGACGGCGATCGCCTCGTCTTCGCGTGGACAGCGTCGGCCGGAGTCCTCTCCGACGCCCGCACGACCGCGCCGATCTTCACTGCGCCGATCATCGACGTCTGCGAGGGGATCGATCTCGTCGTCAAGCTGACCGTGACCGACACGTGCGGACTGACCGCGACCGACACGCTCTGCGTCCACGTTGCGAACGTCAACAAGCCGCCGTTGGTCCACGCGGATCCGTAAGGGCGAGACCTATCGGGCCGAGCGCTTATCGATTGATCTGATCGATCTGCTCCACCCGCCCCCGGGTGGAGCAGATCACTTCTTCGGCCGGACACTCCGCCCGATCCAGTATCCCGAGAACGAGGGCACCGACGGGGTTCTCCGCCACCAAGGCGTGGGCCACATGCAGGTGCAGGCACTTGATCCGATTCGCCTCAGCAATCCCACCGATCCCTCTCCCGAGCAGATTCTCCTCCCACCCCCGTGCGTCGACTTCCCTTCGCTCCGCCTCGGAGAGCAGGGCGTATCGCTCCCGGATGTACGCCTCTCGCGCGACACGAAGCCGAGCTTGCAGACCCGGATCCGATCCGAGACGCTGCTCGAGCCGGCCGATCCAGCCTCCCGCCTCAAGCCGGTCGATCCTCCGGGTGAGAAACGGACACGTCAGCCAGTAGAGCGTCGGAAACGGTACCGCGTCGACGATCGGATGAACGCGAATGACCTGAGGGAATCCGTACCTGCAACGACGCGAAATCGCCGACAGCCCCCGGGGCGTCCGCCCGATTTGGAGGGTGATCGTCCGTTTGTCCCTCACCGAGAGGCGTTCCACTGCCAACTCCCGTACTTCTTCTCCGCCAAGCCCGCGGCCCTCGCCGCTTCGTCGACGCTGACCGCCGCCTCGTCGCAACGGAAAGCCGACGCGAGTCCCGAAACGATCGCCGATGCCGCTTCCCCCACGGCGACCGACCGACCGAGGACTTCCGACAGGGTCGTCATCGACTCGGGACGCGACGCGACCCCCACCGGACGATATCCTGGCCGATGGGCGAGGAGGAGCGATTCGATCGGCCGTTCCGGCGGGAATACGAGAACTGTACTGTGATACAGGACGGCCGCCCCACGACGGGCCTGTGCCGCACCTCCAATCTTCCGCCCGCAGATCGACAGTCGGTTCCCGGAAACGTCGGCCAGCAACCCCAACGTCGACAGCCCGTCAACGATCGCGGCGCCGAGCCGACTGAACGCGGCGGCGACGGACCCGACCGCCCCGGTCGCGGCGATCGCGGAGACGTTCAAGTTCCCCCGGTAGTGAACGACCGTTCCGCCGCCGCTGATCCGCCGGAGGACACGGATACCTTCTCGCCGGGCTTGCGCCAGATCGACCTCGGCCGCGAGGCTCTGCGATCGTCCGACAATCACAGCGAGCCGATCGATCCAGACCCGCAGGATCCCATCCCCGCCCCGAACGACGGACTCGAACAACGCCTCGTCGAGCGCCAGTCCGAACCGCGGGTCGCTGGGGATGAGGTCGACGATCAGCCGCATGCCTCGCGGTACGCCTCCTCCGCGTGATACGAACTGCGAACGAGCGGTCCGGCGACGACCGCCGGAATCCCACGTGCCCTCGCCGCCTCCGCCAGCCTGTCGAACTCCTCCGGTGGAACGTGACGAACGACCGGGATTGCCTCCGGCGTCGGCCGCAAGTACTGGCCGACCGTCAGAATCCGAACCCCGGCCCCATGCAGGTCGTCGAATGTGGCGAGAATCTCGTCCGTTCCCTCTCCCAGTCCGACCATCATGCCGCTCTTCACGATTCCTCCCGGCACGTCTGAACTGCTCAGATGTCGCAGCACATCGAGTGATTGTCGATAGCTGGCCCGCCGGTCTCGACAGTCGGGCGTCAACGACTCGACCGTTTCGACGTTGTGGCCGATCACGTCCGCCCCGCTGGCAGCGACCCGGTTCAGCGCTCCAACGTCACCGGTGAAATCGGGGATGAGCGCCTCCACGATAACCCCCGGCGATCGTCGCTTCACCCGCTCGATCGTGTCAGCAAAGAGCGCCGCCCCTCCATCTTCGAGATCGTCTCGATCGACCGACGTCAGGACGACGTATCGAAGCCCGAGTTCAAGGACCGCCTCGGCGACGCGAGCCGGCTCGCCCGTATCGACGCGGCCGCCGGGGGCCCCGCTTCGAACCCCGCAGAATCGGCAGGCGCGCGAGCAGACCTCACCAAGGATCATGAACGTCGCCGTCTTCGCCCCCCAGCACTCGACCGCGTTTGGACAGAGGGCGCCCTGGCAGATCGTGTGCACGCGGTGGCGATCGAGCGTCTCGCGCACCTGCCGAATCCCTGTGGCCTGGGCCGGCGTCGGAGTTCGCACCTTCAACCAACTCGGTCCTTTCGACATCTCAGTCGCCTTCCACTTCGTCTCGGCTCCCCGTCCTTACCGACCAGCCGAAGAGGGCGGATGCGCCGGAGAGGAACCGGCTCGACACGTCGTCGACACCGACCGGTCGGTCGAGGAGGTCAGCGATCGAGACCGTCTCGATCTGAAGTCCGCACGGTCGAATCATCCCGAAGTGCGCTTTCTCGATCTCGACGTTCAGAGCGAGCCCGTGAATCGTCACCCAACGGCGCACGTGAACGCCGATCGATGCGATCTTGCGCCCATCGACCCAGACACCCGGCATCCCTGTCCGTCGCTCCGCAGCGATGCCGAACGAAGCCAAGGTTCGGATCGCCGCCTCCTCCAACCGTGCCACGTACGCGTGAATGTCTCGGCCGTATCCGCGCAGGTCGAGGATCGGGTAGACGACGAGCTGGCCCGGGCCGTGGTACGTGATGTCCCCGCCCCGCTCCACATCGAAGATCTCGATCCCCTCGGCATCCAGTCGTTGGCGCGAGACGAGAAGGCTCTCGTACGTGCCACGCCTACCGACGGTAAAGACCGGATCGTGCTCTACGGTGATGACGACATCGCCGACCAGCCCTTCGGAACGGCGTCTCTGTAGATCGCGTTGGAGCCGGAGCACGTCGCCGTACGCCGCCCGCCCGAGCGGTACGTGGACGACGGCTCGCCTAGCCCGGCTCGATCTCCCCAAGGATCTCACCGATCCGAAGCCGATCGCCCGCCTTCGCACGAATCGTCCGGAGCCGTCCGCTCGTCGGAGACGGGACGACGAAGGACGTCTTCTCCGTCTCCACTTCGACCAAGTCGTCTCCCTCGGAAACCCGTTCGCCGAGATCGAACAACCACTCGACTACGACAACCTCGCCGACGTCTCCGATGTCCGGAAGTCGTATCGTCTCGTTCGTCGCTCCCATTCCCCTCCTCCGCCGCAGTCTAGCCGAAACTGCAAGCGACGTCATCTTGCTCCGGTCCGCACCGGCTCCTATAGTCACGGACGGAAGGAAGGAGTGAATGATGGGGTTCACGTGTGGCCTGGTCGGGCTTCCGAACGCGGGCAAGTCGACGATCTTCAACGCGCTGGCGAACGCCGGGGCGCGCGTCGAGGCCTACCCGTTCAGCACGATCGAGGCGAACCTCGGAACCGTCTTTGTTCCGGATTCACGCCTCGACCGCCTCGCCGAACTCTACCCGGCGAAGAAGCGTGTCCCGACCCACCTCGAGTTCGTCGACATCGCCGGGCTCGTCGAGCACGCGAGTGATGGAGAGGGAATGGGAAACCAATTCCTCGCGCAGATTCGAACGGTCGACGCGCTCTGCCACGTCGTCCGCTGTTTCACCGACGCGAACGTTGCGCACGTCACCGGAGATGTCGAGCCAAGTCGGGACATCGACATCGTCGAAACGGAGCTTCTGCTCAAGGATCACGAAACCCTGGGGCGAATCGCCGCGCGCCTCCACCAGGAAGAGAAGGGAGCCGACAGACGCGCCCCGCAACGGGCCGCCGCTTGGGATCGCCTCCTCGAACGGGTCGCTTCCGGCGAGCCGGTTCGGGCGATTCCGATCGAACCGATCCTAGAGGACCTGATCCGGGACGCATCGCCGCTGACATCGAAGCCGTCCCTCTTCGTCGCCAACGTCGGAGACAACGGTGAGAACGACCATTCGGCCGCCGTGTCGAGGCTGGCCCGCGATCGAGGCGCCGAGGCCGTCATCATCCGGGGCCGTCTCGAGGCGGAGATCGCCGAGGTCGCCGGAGACGGCGCGGAGCGAGCGAAGTACCTCGCGGAGTACGGCCTGGCCGAGACCGGGCTCGACGGACTCGTGAGCGCCGGGTATCGACTCCTCCGGCTCGTAACCTTCTACACCATCGAGGGTCCCGAGGTCAGAGCCTGGACCGTCACCGAGGGGACGACCGCACCGGCCGCCGGTGGAAAGATCCACTCGGACTTCGCCGATCGATTCGTTCTCGCCGAGATCATGTCCTTCGACGATCTCGTCACCGCCGGCTCGGAAAGGGTGCTCCGAGAAGCGGGGAAGGTCCGCCGGGCCGGGCACGACTACGTGATCGCCGACGGAGACGTCGTCCACTTCATCTCCGGATGATCCCGCGCGTTCTGCCGGCCGACGATCCCCGGATCCCGAGGTTGCTGCTCGCAGCGCTCGAGACCGGACAGACATTCATCTTCCCGACCGACACCGTCTACGGTATCGGTGGAAACCCTTGGGACGGCGGTGCCCTCGAGAGCGTCTGGCGGTTGAAGGATCGCGATCCCACACGCCCCTTCACCCTCCACCTGCCGAGCGTCGATTCGATCGCGCGATTCGCCCGGCCGTCCGAGTCGGCCCGAGACGCGATCGGCCGGCTCCTGCCAGGCCCGTACACGCTTCTTCTCCCCGCCGCGCCGGGCGCCCCGCCGTCGGCGACGATCGACGGCGTCGTCGGGGTCCGCGTACCGGATCATCCGTTCTTCCTGTCGACACTTGCGAAGCTCGATCGCGCCATCTTCGGGACAAGCGTCAACCGGGCGGGAGAGCCACCTCTTCGCGACATCGACCAGATCATCGATCGCTTCGGAGTCGTCGATCTGATCCTCGTCGGCCGGACGGGCGAAGCCGAGTCGACGATCCTCGATCTGACCGTCGAACCGCCTCGCCTTGTTCGGGGGACGCAGCCGCAGGGCCTTTAGTTGCTCGTACCTACACCAGGAAGAGGAGAGCGACGCCGGCGACGGCGAGGGCCGTCCCGAAGACCGCGCGCAACGTGATCGGCTCCTTGAAGACGATCCGAGCGATCGGAAGGAGGAAGACCGGGACGAGCGCCATCAGCGTCGATGCGATGCCGACGGGGGCGTGGGTCAGGGCGACCAGCGAGAGCGTTACGCCGAGGAACGGCCCGGCGAAGGCTCCGCCGACCGTCGTTCCTGCTGCAACCGAATCTCGAAGACCGCCGAAGCTCGAGGATGCCGTGCCGCGAACGAGCGCGACCGCCCAGACGGCGACGGTCGCCGCCAAAATCTGCAGAGCGTTCGCCGACAGAGGCGGGAACCCTCCGCTCATCCCCTGGACGCAGAGGATGTAGCGCGACGACTGCGCCGCCACAGCACCGAGCGCGAAGAGAACGCCGAGGGCGAGCTTTTCCTCGATCGCTGGGCCGCGTCGTCGCGACGAAACGACCAGCGCGACCCCGGCGATCGTCAGCAGACCGGCGCCAATTTGCACGTAGGAGAGCGTCTCCCCGAAAAGCCCCCACGCCATCAGCGCACTCCAGAGCGGCACCAACGACATGACCAAGGACGTTCGGTGTGCCCCGATGTGGAAGAATGCACGAAAGAGGAACGCGTCGGAGATCGCAAACCCGATCACGCCGGAGAGGGCCATCCACCCCCACCGTGAGAGCTCCGCGTCGAACGGAAGTGGCGTCCGATAGACGGCGACGTGAGCACACACGAGGAGAAGGAGGGCGAACAGCAGCCGAAGCCGATTCAGCACCGCCGGCCCGATCCTTCGCACGGCCGTCGTGAACTGAACGTAGGTCAGCGTCCACAGGAGGGCGGTCCCGATCGCCGCGATCTCGCCGAGCCGGGATTCGAGCATCGAGGATCGACTCAGCTACGCGAGATCGAACGGCTCGAATCGCGCGATGAAGTGACGCAACGGTCCCTCGCCTTCGAGAATCCGGTACCCGGGAAGGCTCCCCTTCTCCTTCGAGACGGCCGCCATCCCTTCGATCACGTGATCGAGGTGCTCCTGCGTGTACGTTCGTCTCGGGATCGCGAGCCGGACAAGCTCGAGCTTCGGATACACGGTCCTCCCGTCGTCCCCCTCGTGGGCGAACATGACGCTTCCGATCTCGACACCCCTCACGCCGGCGCTCGTGTACAGCGCATTCGTGATCGACAGGCCGGGGAAGGCGAACCGCGGCAGATCCGGGACCATCGAAAGGGCGTCGACGAAGACGGCGTGACCACCGATCGGCTGCACGATCGGAATTCCGGCCGCCTGCAGCCCGTCACCAAGATACCGCGTCTGCCCGATTCGATCGGCCAGATAGTCCGGGTCGAGCGCCTCGTACAGCCCGACGGAGATCGCCTCCAAATCCCGACCGGCAAGGCCGCCGTAGGTCGGGAACCCTTCCATCAGAATCAAGCGCTCGCGAGTCAGCGCGTGGATCTCCGAGTCGTTCATCGCAAGCAGGCCGCCGATGTTCGCCATGCCATCCTTCTTCGCACTCAAGGTGACTCCGTCGGCGAGAGCGAACATCTCCCGTGCGATCTCGATCGGCGAGGCGTCGGCGTAGTCGGCCTCTCGCTCGCGAATGAAGTACGCGTTCTCGGCGAACCGCGCGGCATCCAGGAAGAGCGGGAGTCCGTGTTCGTGGGCGATCCGGCTGACCGCTCGAAGGTTCTCCAGCGAGACCGGCTGCCCGCCACCGCTGTTGTTCGTGATCGTCATCATCACGAACGGAATCCGCTCAGCACCGACCTCGTCGATCAGACGCTCGAGCTTGTTCGTGTCCATGTTCCCCTTGAACGGATCGACGGCCGTCGGCTCGTACGCGACGTCGGCGACCAGATTCACCGGTTCCCCCCCGTTCGCGAGGATGTTCGCCCGGGTCGTATCGAAGTGCATGTTGTTCGGGACAATGTCCCCAGTCTCGACGAGAGCGGAGAACAGAACGTTCTCCGCCGCGCGCCCTTGGTGCGTGGGGAGAACGTAACGGAAGCCGAAGATGTCATCGACCGCGGTCCGAAACCGTTCGTAACTACGACTCCCGGCGTAGGACTCGTCACCGCGCATCATCGCCGCCCACTGCTCTTGACTCATCGCACCGGTCCCCGAATCCGTGAGGAGATCGACGTAGACATCGACGGCTCGAAGGCGAAAGACGTTGTATCCCGCATCCCTGATTCGAGCCTCCCGATCTGCCTTCGAGAGGATCGAGATCGGCTCGGTCACCTTGATCCGGTACGGCTTGGGTGTCGCGTCGCGCCCCATCCTTGGCGGTCTCCTTTCTCGAATCGAACGGAGGATCCGTCGGTCCGCATGGCGTGACTCCAACCACGGTCGACGGTCATCGAACATGGTAGGGGATCGACTCCTCCCCGTCGACCGCAGGCCAGTTGACGCGACCGCCGAGTTCCCCGTACAGTGGTCAAAGAGGGGGGTTGGACCGACCATGCGTGAGCGGATCGACCGCGCCGTCGACGAGGGAAGACTGGATGGCATTGCGTCGGTCCTGGAAGGGGCGACCGCGACGCAGATCCGGTACGCCGCGCGGCGACTCGCTCGACTTCGAGACGGCGACGAGCTGTCCGCCGAACGGGTCGAGGCGTTCGCCGACAGCGAGACCCCTTCAGCACGACAGCTCGCCTGCTATCTGATCCCGCGCCTCTATCGAGACGATCCGGACGAGGCGATCCGAATCCTGGAACGGCTGTTCGATGATGACGAGTGGACGGTGCGCGACGCGGCCGCCGTCGTCGCCGGCGCACTCCTCAGGAAGGACTTCCGCTCGATGCTCGACCGCGCCCGGGTCTGGCGAGACGCGCCGTCAGCCAGCGTCCGTCGGGCGGCTGTCATCGCGGCCGGTCGCGCCGCCCATCCCCGCCATCTAGAGCGGGCCGAGCCACTCCTGAAGCTCCTCGAGCCGTTGTTGCAGGATCGCGATCCACTCCTCCGCCGCGCCCTCGGCCCGTCCACACTGGGAATGTCCCTGCTTCGCCACTACCCCCGCACCGCGTTCGAGTATCTGACGCAGTGGTCGACGTCGAACGACCCTCAAGTCCTCTGGAACGTCACCATGGCCCTCTCGTCGCCGGCGGCGGCCCCGATGGCGAAAAAGGCGTTGATCATTCTCCGGAAGCTGTCTCTCGACGAGCGACGCTTCGTATGGCGCGCCGTTTCGTCCGCCATCTGGAAGCTCGGGCGCAAGTGCCCGGACATCGTCCGTCCCGAACTCGCACGATGGCTCGAGGACGAGCGACGGATCGACGTCGCGCGAGAAGCGGTCAAGCACCTGTAGTCGCGAACGCCGAATGCACCCCGCCCGCCCCCGGCCTATAATCGCCGTCATGATGACTTCATCCATCGGAAGCGGGACGGGAGCCGTCGTGACCGGCAGCTCCCGCGGGATCGGCGCGGCGATCGCCATCCGCCTTGCATCGCAGGGCTACGGCGTCTCGGTGAACTATCATCGGAACGAAAAGCGAGCGCTCGACGTCGTCGCGGCGATCGAAGCGGCCGGCGGCCGCGCGCGAGCGATCCGCGCCGACGTCGCCGACTACGATGACGTCGTCCGACTGGTCGAAGAGACGGCCGACGCCTTCGGCGGCGTACGTGTCGTGGTGAACAACGCCGGAACCTCGCAGCACCGGACCCTCGAGGAGATGACGATCGAAGACTGGAACCGATCGATCGCCCTCAATCTCTCCGCGGCAATGTACACGGTGAAAGCGGCCCTGAATTGTCTGGGACGCGAGTCGTGGGGACGCGTCGTGAACATCTGCTCCCTCCGCGCGATGACCGGGTCCGATCACGGTTCGCACTACGCCGCGTCGAAATCCGGGCTGATCGGGTTGACGAAATCGCTCGCACTCGAGCTCGCGCCCGCGATCACGGTGAACGCGATCTCTCCCGGGTACACGCGAACCGACATGACGAAGGAATCGCTCGAGCGACACGGAGAGAGGATCTTCGCCAAAATCCCGGCGGGACGGGCCGCGGAACCGGAGGAGATCGCCGCCCTTGTTGCATTCCTCGCCTCCGAGGAGGCGGCCTACATCACCGGCCAGACGATCAACGCCAACGGCGGGATCTACATGTAGTCGGGAACGATCTGGAGAGGCGATCGAGATGACCGTGCGACCGTACGAAGCAGATCGAGACCGTGCCGCAGTCCGCCGAATCTGGCGAGAAGTCGGTTGGATCGAGACCGAAGCGCAGGAGAAGGGGCTCGACGTCTTCCTCGAACCGGGTCGCCGGCTGGTCGCCGAGCTCGACGGCGCACCGGAATGTCTGGTCACCACCCATCGGGGGATCCTGACCTACCAGAACGAGGAGATCCCTCTCTCCTGTGTCACCTGTGTGACGACGAGCCGGATCGCGCGAAAGCGCGGCCTCGCCTCCCGTCTCACCGCTCGGGCGCTCGCCGACGACGCGCTCGACGGGGCCGGACTGGCGATGCTCGGGATCTTCGAGCAGGGCTTCTACAACCAGCTCGGCTTCGGAAACGGGAGTTACGAGCACTGGTGCACCTTCGATCCGGCGCAGCTGACGATCAAGCTCGACCCGGGGACGCCCCGTCGGCTCACCACCGACGACTGGGAACTCGTTCACGCGAGCCGCCTCGCCCGAACTCGGGTTCACGGTGCCTGTAGCATCCTCTCGCCCGCCTTGACCCGTGCCGAAATGCTGTGGAGCGACAACGGGTTCGGTCTCGGTTACGTCGACGCCGACGGCGACCTGACCCACCATCTCTGGTGCGAGAGCAAGGAGCCGGAGTCCGGGCCCTACCGAGTCCTCTGGATGACGTACCGAGATCGAGCCGAGTTCCTCGAGCTCCTCGCGCTCGTCAAGTCCCTCGGAGACCAGGTCCGGTCGGTCCGCCTGCACGAACCCGGAGGAATCCAACTCCAGGATCTCCTCTCTCAGCCGCTCAAGATGCGGCAGATCACGAGCGGATCACCGCACGAACAGCGAATGACCTCGAGCGCTTACTGGCAGGCTCGAATGCTCGACCTCCCGACCTGCATCGAGCGGACGCACGTCCCCACCGATCCGATCGCGTTCAATCTCCGGCTCCGCGATCCGATCGAAGCTCATCTACCGGAAGGCAGCCGGTGGCGCGGCGTCGGCGGCGACTATTCGATCGTTCTCGGGCCCACGTCGTCAGTTCGCCGCAGGCTCGACCCGTCCCGACCGACCCTGAACGCGTCGGTCGGAGCGTTCACCCGGATGTGGCTGGGGGTCCGACCCCCGACGGCCTTGTCTTGGACCGACGACCTCGACGGGCCTTCCGACCTGCTCGGCCGGCTCGACCGCTCGTTCCGTCTGCCGGTCCCGTCTTGCGACTGGGACTTCTAGACCGCCATCCGGACACCCGGATCGGCCGAAGCAGGGTCGGTTGAACCGATCCCCCGTCCAACTCGACATACATGTGCTACAATGAACGTCACTTCGGGAAGGGGGTAGGAGAGATGAGGCTCTTACGTGGTTTGATCACCGGCGGGGGGATCGGAGCGTTCTTCTTCTTCAGCTGGATCCTGCAACTCCTCTGGAACAGCATTCTGGTCGACCAGCTCAAGCTCCTCAGCGTCACGCTGAACTACTGGCAGGCAGCAGCGCTGTGGTTCATGGTCATCATCGTGTTCGCGTGGGCGGGAATCGGCGCGTCACCACGCACGTTGAGCAAGTGGCGAAAGTACGAATAGCTCGAACCGGTGCCGATCGACGTCGCCCCCCCTCGTGATCGGATCCGGGGTCGTTCGTTCTTGCGAATCGGTCCACGGTCGAACGGCGCGAATCGACGGAATGGAGGATGAAATGAGGACCGTCATCCGGGTGATCACACGAGGCGGCATCCCGGCGTTCTTCTTGTTCACCCTCATCCTGATGCTTCTCTGGAACGAGATCGTCGCCGGCCAACTCGGATGGGGGCCGACGCTCAGCTACCTCCAGACCGCCGCCCTGTGGTTTCTCGTCAGCGTCGGACTCGCCTGGGCGGGGATCGCCGCCCGTGCAACACGGCCACTCCGCGCCCGACGCGACCGATCCTCACTCGGCGAGCGCATTGAACGCACGATCGAGGCGCGCTTCGACCGGTCCGGAGATCGCGACGATTCCGACGATGAAGAGGATCGAATCGAGCGGAGGATCAAGCGGGGGTTCGCACGCTGGGTCGACACCGACGAGGACTTCGATTGGACGGAACTCGGTGAGCTAATCGAACGGAGGATCCGGCGCACCTTCAGCGACTGGACGGACGAAGACTGACGCGGCCAAGTCGAAACGGAGGATCGAGGGGTGCGCATCGAGCCCGCGAAAGCCTTGGAGGAGATCCGGACGGCCCTCGATCGCCCGTACGTCGTTCTCGACACCGAAACGACCGGACTCCTCGCCCCTGAGATCGTCGCCGTCGCCGTCGTTGATCAGCACGGAAACCCGCTGCTGAACGAACTTGTCCGACCGGCGAAGCCGATCGATGCCGAGGCGTCGCGGATCACCGGCATCGACGCGGAGACAGTCCGGGAGAAGCCCGAGTTCCCGGAAATCGCTTCGCGCCTATCGAGATCCCTCGAAGGAAGGTTGGTCGTCATCTACAACGCCCCCTACGATCTCGAGGCGCTTCGCAACACGCACCTCCGCTACGGCCTTCCCGAACAGCGGCTCGACGCGTGGTGTGCCATGAGATGGTTCGCGCGCGTCTACGGAGAGTGCAACGAAAAACGACGAGACTACACCTGGCAACCACTCTCGCGCGCTGCCGAGTACTTCGGAATCGCCCAAAACGCGCCGCACGACGCACTCGATGACGCGCTGGCCCTCTCCCGCATCCTTCGGGAAGCGATCGGTCGCGCCTCGGGCCGTGTCGCGGGGATGCGAACCCTGTTTGACGACGAGGCCTGATCGGCGATCCGATTCAAGCGTACGGCTGCTCGAGGAGATCGTGCTGCGTGACGCCGAACCGTTTCGCGACTCGGCGCCACATGAAGTTCCCCCCGATCACGTAGAGCAGCTTCGGCATGATCGGACGGCGAGCGCGTCTACGCGCCTCCGGCGGGATTGGAAACCCGGCGGCCAGGGACTCTCCCGCATCCTTCAGCGCCTTCCGGATCCGGCCGGTGATCCTCCCGCCACCGCCGAGGGTCAGCTCGCCGAACCATTCGAATCCGGCGACATCGGCGAAGACCCTGCACATCTCGACTGCCGTTTCGTTCTGCCGCGGTTCGACGAACCCGCAGTTCAGCAAGACGGAGAACCGCGGCACCCCTGTCTGCTCCGAGTGCCCGCCGCGCCCCGCAGCGATCCGCTCGAACGCGTCGATCGCTGGCGCGGGCAGGCTATCGACGTAGAGGGGGGCGGCGAACAGAACCAGGTCTGCTCCGCCGACCCGCGACACCAGCTCGGCGGCCGTTTCGTCCGACTCGACCGCGTTGTGCAAGTGGATCCAATCGATCGTCCACGTCGCCCGGTCGAACGCGTCGAGAAGCTCGCGCGAGAGCTCGGCGGAAGCCGACCGCTCGAGTCCGCGGGGGCTCCCGACCAGAACAAGAGCCGATCTCGTCATCGCTCGATCACCTCGTCGAGCGCCGCCGCGATCGTCGAACGCGCGTCCGACGTGTCCCCGTAAACGAAGCAGGTTTCGGCGTCGGCGGCGTGGAAGTTGATCGAGTTTCGACGGATGAGCTTCTTGAAGATCCGCTCCTGTGACTCGTCGGAACCTCGCAGCAGCCCGACCCCGAGCAGATTCGGTGCCGTCGGATATCGACGGATGTGATGAACCTCGGAGCCGACGAAGGTGAAGTATGGCAGAATCAGCGGGATCATGCGATCGACCGCCTTCTTCAGCGCTGAGGAGCAACCGCCGAACGTGATCGGCGTCACGTACACCAACAGGTCGCTTCGAATCGCCGCTCGCGCGATGTTCCGACCGGCATCGTCGATGATGCACTCCCCCGGCGTCTTCACCCAACACGCGAAACACCCTCGACAGGGCGCGATTTCGATCTGGCGGAGCGTGTAGGCCGTCGCGTCCCATCCACGTGCTGCGAGGAGATCCGACAGCGCCCGCATCGCCCGTTCGGTTGCCGGTGCGCCGCGTACGCCTCCGTCGAGAAGACAGGCCGATCGCTTGTTCATCGCTTCAATCGTACCCGGTAGGCAGTTCCGGGCCCAACTGACTCTGCCCGCGCCGTTCGTCCCGTCCACTCGGGACAGGGTCCATCGGCCCCGACCTCCCCCGTCGCATAGACTGGGAGGGTCTCAGGAAGGAGATCGATTGCCCGCCTCGAAGCCGACCCGATTGCCCGGCCGCCGCCGCTCGACGTCCCGGCGTGCCCTCCTCGCTTCCGGCGGAGCATCCTCGGCCGCGCTCGTCCTGCTCGTCGCCCACATCTTCGCCCCGAGGGTGGTACTCGAGATCGCCGCCCTTTGGATGATCGGCGCCGCGCTTCTCGCTGCATGGATCGCGATACTCGCCTGGAGGATTCCCGTCTACGGACGGCGGCGGCTGATCGCCTTCGGCGCCGTCTGGGGCGCCGGAATCGCGCTCGCCGTCCTTCTCGTCCTCCTCTCGACGGAAGGGCCCTCCCTCGTCTGGACGCGGTCGGTGCAATGGTTGGCGCTGATGCTGTCGAACACCGTCGGCGCCCTCTTCCTTCGTGCCCTCCTTCGCGTGCGGGCGAGTTCGATCGCCGGGCGCCTCCTCTCCCTCGCCTCCCCGATCGCCATCCTGGCCCTGATCGTGATCCTCTCGAAGACGTAACACTGTTGTCCTCATCGAGAACCTCGGATACACTCTCTTCATCGTGGGAGGGATGACGGAGCGTCTCTATCGGAGTCGGACGAACGCCGTCCTGGGTGGAGTCTGCGGCGGGCTCGGCGACTACTTCGATGTCGATCCGAGCCTCGTCCGATTGCTGTTCATCCTCTTCGCTGTGCTGTCCGGGTTCGGCATTCTCGTCTACTTCGCGCTGTGGTTGATTCTCCCGGAGGGGGCGTCCGACTCGCGCGACGTCTCCGATCGAATGCGAGAGGCGACCGACGAGATCGCCGGCCGTGCACGATCGATCGGAGATGACGTTCGCCGCTCCGTTCGCCGAGCGGATCGCAGTGCCGTGTTCTTTCTCGGCTTTGCGCTCGTTCTCTTCGGCGTTGCATTCCTTCTGCGCAACTTGGGAATCGTCTGGATGCGCTGGTTCACCTTCGGACTCCTGTGGCCGATCTTCCCCATCGTGATCGGCCTCGCGTTCCTCTGGCGATGGTTGAGAGGAGGTCACTGATGCTGTCGCTGACGCTCGTCGGAATCTTGGTTCCTCTGCTTCTTGTCGCCGTCGGTTTAACCGTTCTAATCGCCGTTCTCCACGCGTTCGGGATGGTCCTCGGGCTCCTCTGGCCGCTGTTGCCGATCGCGATCGGCCTCGCACTCATCGGGCGTCTGGTCCGGGGGCATCGCCGATGACCGGTCGACCGACCGCCGGCCTGGTGATCCCGCTCGTCCTGATCGGCGCCGGCGTCGTTCTCCTCCTGAACACCCTCGGGATCCTGTCGTGGGAGAGCTGGTCGCAAATCGGCCGCTTCTGGCCGGTCGTGGTCATCGCGTTCGGGCTGAGTGTCCTCTGGAAGAACCTGAGGTCGCGCTGACGTGGCGAGCCGACGGCCGCGCGGCGGGCTCCTGTTCCCGCTCATCCTGATCGCCGGCGGAATCCTGTTCTTGCTTCACAACTTCGGCGTCGTCGACGTCGATTCCTGGCGAGCGATCGTCCGACTCTGGCCGATCCTCGTGATCGCCGTCGGCCTCGAACTCATCGTCGGCAGATCGTCACTCCGACGAGCGCTCTCGGCGCTTCTCGCCCTCGGCGTTCTCCTCGGCGTCGGGTTCGTCGCCTTCAACCTGTTCGCACCGGAGACTTGGCTCGCGACGGAAGAGGTCGTCCGCGTCGAGCTCGACGATGCCGCTAAGGCCAGAGTCTCCCTCTCTTGCGAGGGATGCAGGTTGCATATCGATGATGCGGCGGCGGATCTTCTTCTGGCGGGGGCGATCTCGATCCCACGCCTCGCCTCGCTGAAACAAGCGACCGCGTACGAGAGGGATTCGATCTCCTACACGTTGACGAGCGGCGGAAGCCGATGGGGTGTGTTCTCGAACCACCGCGACGACGAGGCCCCGTGGGACCTGTCGTTGACCGACGCAATCCCGATCGAGTTGGTCGCGCAGACCACGGGTTCGGTCGACGTCGACCTGCGAACGATTCGGGCCGTCGCGGTCGACGTGACCTCAGGCGGAGGGGCGAGCCGGATCGTCCTCTCCGAGGTATCGAGTTCGCCCTACGTCCTCTCCGGCAGCGCGTTCACGCTCGTCGTCCCCCCGGCCGTCGGAGTCCGAATCCACGGCGCCGCGACGACGGCCCTCGAGATTCCGACCGGCTACGTCCAGTCAGCCGGGGTCGTGGTCTCGCCCGACTACGAGCATGCCGACGTCCGGGCCGACGTCACACTCCGTCCCGGGATCGAGTCACTGAAGGTGGAACCCGCCGAACCCGACGGCAAATGAACCGAATCTCACGTGGTGCGATCGATGGACAACGCGTCTGCGCCGACCGCGCAACTCGGACGCCTTGTCCGTGTGGCCCCGAATCCCCACGTGTCCGGACCGTCGGTCATCGAGGTCGGTCGGATCGAAGGCGACTCGCAGGATCCCACGGCGCGGAACTGAAACGGCCGGCCTCTACAGACGACGATCAGCGACGGAAACGTCGAACAGCGTCCCCCACCGGCCGAACAACGCGAATCGTTTCCCCGTCAGAACGACCGCCCTGGGCCGAAGCTTCCGCCGGTAGGCGGAGGGACCACCGGGCGCGCGATACCGCCAGAGGATGAGATCGATCCGGTCTCCCTCGTCGAGAACGAAGACCCCTTCAGCCTCGATCGCCGGACGAACGCCCCACGGCAGCCGGCCCCAACCGAAGAGCCGCTGTGTGATCGTTCGTCGACTCACGCCGTCGATCGCCGTCACCCCTCCGAGCCGATTCGCATCGACTCCCCCTTCGACCGCCGCGAGAACTCGCCAACGGCCTCGCGCCGCAAGAACACCGGGGAGCGATCGGCCGTCCCGGGGTCGTCCGATCCGTCCTTGACAGACCGCCCATCCCCCGGTACGGTCCGTCCCACGCATGCATGCTCCGAAGGAGAAAGAACGGAGGGACCGGTCGAAGAGAGGCCGGAGTTGGATCCCGATCGCCGCGACTTGCGTGATCCTCGCGGTCGTCGCGGTCGTCCTCTGGCAGATATCGGCGCTTCGTCCGGCTCCGGACGAAGCGCCGAGTTCGAGTGATGTCGTCGACGCGCCGACGTCGGACGCGGTCGTCGGAAAGACGGCCACCTGCCCGACCGTCGGGCGGACGGCCCCCGACTTCACCCTCCGTTCGCTCGACGGCGAGCCGGTGACCCTGTCCGAGTTTCGCGGACGGATCGTCATTCTCGACTTCTGGGCGAGCTGGTGTAGCCCGTGCCAGCGCTCGTTCCCGGCTCTCCACGCCCTCTGGTCGGCGTACGCGAATCGAGGCGTCGAGTTGATCGGCGTCAGCCTCGACCGGTCCGAGTCGAGTGCCAAGGGGTTCCTTTCGAGCACCGGCTACACGAACATGATCGCCCTGTGGGAGTCGCGCTCCGCGTCCTCCGCCGTCGCCACTACGTACTGCGTCGGAGGGATCCCGCACACCTTCGTGATCGACGAGGAGGGCGTCGTGCAATACAGTGGACACCCGGCTCGCCTGACCGTGAGCGACCTCGAGTCCATCCTCAACTAGCCTCTCGCAGGTCGTTTCGGAGCATCGTATACTCCACTGGCACATCACGACGACCGTTCGTTCGACGAAAGGAGTTCCTGTTGGACACGCTCATCGCATACAAGAATCACCTGGCCGAGACGGCCAAGCTCGAATCGGCGCAATCGCTTCTCAATTGGGACCAGCAGACGCACATGCCGAAGGAGGCAATCGGCTTCCGATCTCAGGTGGCCGGAACGCTGTCGAAGATGGTGTTTGAACGCTCGGTCAGCGACGAGCTCGGACGCTACATTGAGGAGCTGGAGAGACGCGCCGATTTGACCGACGAGGAGCGCGGGAGTGTCCGACGCGTCGGGAGGAACTACCGACGTCGAAAGGCGGTCCCACCCGAGTTCGTCGAGGAATTCACCGTCGCACGCTCCGGCGCCCAGGCCGCCTGGGCCGAAGCGAAAGCGACATCGAGCTTCGACCTGTTCGAACCCCATCTCGAGAAGATGGTCGCCTTCGCCCGCCGGCTCGCCGACTACATCGGCTACGAGGATCATCCGTATGACGCCTTGCTCGAGGACTACGAGCCGGGAATGACGTGTGCCGAGCTTCGGGAGATCATCGAACCGCTGCGAGAGGATCTTGCGCCGTTCGTCGAGCGGCTGATCTCGGACGGAACGAAGCCGGATCCTTCTCCATTTCGTGGAACGTTCGACGTCGACCTTCAGCGGAAGCTCGCCCGTCGGACACTCGAAGTGATCGGCTATGACTTCGACGCCGGTGCGCTCGATGACGTGCCGCATCCGTTCACCTCGACGATCGGCCCCGGTGACGTGAGGGTGACCAACCGGTACGTCGAAAGCCAGCTCGGTCCGGGCCTCTTCGCGGCACTTCACGAGGGCGGACACGCACTCTACAACCAGGGAATGGGCGAGATCCTCTACCTTCTGCGCCTGTCTCGCGGCGCTTCGAACGGGATCCACGAGTCGCAGTCGAGGATGATCGAGAACCAGATCGGCCGGAGTCGCCCATTCTGGACCTTCTTTCAGCCGATTCTCGCCGAGTACTTCCCACAGTTCTCGACCGTCGGAGCGGACGCGCTGCACGCCGCGTCGAATATCGTCTCGCCGTCACTGATCCGCGTCGAGGCCGACGAAGTGACTTACAACTTCCACATCATGCTTCGGTTTGAGATCGAGATGGGTCTGATCGACGGGTCGATCGCCGTCTCCGATCTCCCGCGGCTGTGGAACGAGACGATCGAGCGGTACCTTGGCGTCGTGCCGCCGGACGACGCGCAGGGCGTCCTCCAGGACGTCCATTGGTCGATGGGCGCCTTCGGCTACTTCCCCTCCTACATGCTCGGGAACCTCTACGCCGCGCAGCTGTTCACCGCCCTACGGGATGAGATTCCGACGCTCGACGACCAGATCGCCGTCGGGGACTTCAGACAGCTTCTCGCCTGGCTCCGACGCGAGATCCACCGAGTCGGCGCGATCTACGATCCGAAGGATCTGATCGAGCGGGTCACCGGAGAGACGCTCGATCCGTCGCACTTCGTCGGCTACGTGAAGGCGAAATACTCCGACATCTACCGGCTGTAGGCGAGGGAGCAACCACGTCCACCTCTAGGTGCGGCTCGAGCCCTTCTGCCTCGAGGTCTTCCTGCCACGTCGCGGCGGCCTTCGTCTTCGCCGTGCCGAGAGGGGCATCTCCGTCTTCTCGGGCCCTTGATGCGTGCACATTGCCACCAGCGCGTCGTGAATCGTCTCGAGTTGATACTCCCGGGTTCTCTGTGTGATCGCGATGTAGTCCGCCGGCGTCGCCCCGAGCTGCTTGACGAGCCGCTCCATCTGCGTCAGACACTGGACCGCTCCGTTCCCCGATCCCCCGGCAGCTGCGATGCAGACGACCGGTTTGTCGTTGAGGACGCGCTCCTTCGGATCCGACTTCGTCGCCTCGCAACGACGAAGCCGATCGAAGAACGAGGCGAACGGTTCGCTCGGCTCACCGAAGTAGACCGGGGTCACCCACGCGAACCCTTCCGCTTGTTCGAACATCTTCTCGAGCTTCGCGAAGTCGTCTTCGATCGAGCATCGATGGTCGGAAAGGCAAGGGCCCCAACCGTTCCCGCAGACGGCGCACCGCTCGATCGCGTACTCATTCAAGTTGACAACGCGCGCGGGGCTTCGCCCGTCGACGATCCCCTGACGCGCCGACTCGCCACAGGCGGCAGTCAACCCCTCCTCATTCGGGGTGCTCGTCAACACAAGAACCTTCATCGTTCTCCTTTCCCATTCAAACGGCGTCTCTCGCGTCTCCGGTTCCGCTGAGCCGGCACGACGGGGCTCACCGCCCCGACGGATCGAGGCCGTCGCTTACCCCGCTTCGATCGCCGCGAGGACCCGCTCCGGAGTGAACGGCGTCGTCCTCAGGCGAACTCCGACCGCATCGTGGATCGCGTTCGCGATCGTCGGGATCGGGCCGTTGATCCCGATCTCGCCGATCGACTTCGCTCCCATCGGCCCGGTCGGTTCGTACGAATCGACCAAGATGACGTCGATCCTCGGAACGTCCGCCGCTCCAAGGATTTTGTAGTCGAACAACGACGGGTTCCGGACTCGCCCTCGGGAACTGAGCAGCATCTCCTCGGTCAGCGCGTAGCCGATCCCATTGACGATCGAGCCCTCCATCTGCCCCTCGGCGAGCTTCGGATGGATCGCGACGCCACAGTCGACGGCGGCGACGTAATGCAGCACCTTCACCCGTCCCGTCTCGGTGTCGACCGCCACCTCGGCGAAGTTCGCGAGGAAGGGCGGGGGAGATTCCGACGGAACGAACGAAGCCGTCGCCGCAATCTGGAACTGGCTCGACTCGTACATTGCCCGATGACAGACACGATCGAGCCCGACGCGATTCCCGTCGGGAGCGGCGACCGTCTCCCCCGCCAGGATCAGGGCGCTCGGATCGACGTCTAGAAGCGCCCCCGCGACCGTCATGATTTGCTCCTTCACCTTCTCCGCCGCCTCGACGACGGCGGTTCCCGAGACGTAGGTCGTCGACGACGCGTAGGCCCCGACGTCGAACGGGGTCGTGTCCGTGTCCGATGACGTGACGATGATCTTCTCCAGCGGAACGCCGAGAACCTCCGCCGCCATTTGCGCGAGGATCGTGTCCGATCCCGTCCCGAGATCCGTCGCTCCGATCAGCAGGTTGAAGGATCCGTTCTCGTTCATCTTGATCGTCGCGGCGGCCATATCGATCTCGGGGATCCCCGATCCCTGCATCATGACTGACATTCCGACTCCGTGGACCCACGGACCGCGTCGCTCGCGCCTTTGGCGCTTCTCCGACCATCCGATCCGCTCGGCTCCGACCTCGATGCAGCGGGCGAGCTCGCAGCTCTTGACGGTCTGGGACACACCCTCCCGCCCCTCTCCGAGCTTCTCGAAGATCGGGGAGGTCTCCCCGACACGGATATGATTCCGTCGGCGAAGCTCGACCGGGTCGATCGTCAGTCGCTCGGACAGCTCGTCCATCGCCGTCTCGAGCGGGAAGTACCCCTGGGTCGCACCGTATCCGCGGTACGCCCCCGCGACCGGCAGGTTCGTGTAAACCGCCCGGCCGAAGAAGTGGGCGTTTCTCGCTCTGTTGTAGAGCGGGAGGGTCTTCGACCCCGTGTTGGCTAGGACCGTCAGGCCGTGTGCCCCGTACGCCCCGGTGTTCGACAGGGCTTCCATCTCGACTGCGTGCAGCGTCCCATCCTGCATCGCACCGAGCTTGACGCGAACGCGCATCGGATGACGCGTTCGAGCGGCGATGAATTCCTCGGCCCGCGTGAGACGAAGAAGGGCCGGACGTCCGGTCCGGAGCGCCACCAGCCCGGCGACATCCTCGAGGAGGACCTCCTGCTTGGCCCCGAACCCTCCGCCAATTCTTGGCTTGATCACGTGGATCCGATGCAATGGAATGCCGAGCGTGAAGGCCACGATCCGCCGCGCGTGGAACGGAACTTGGGTGCTCGTCCTGAGAACCAGACGGCCATCGGAGTCGAGGTAGGCGAGAACGATATGCGTCTCGATCGGCGTATGCTGCGCATACTGCGTCTCGCAGACCGTCTCGACGACCACGTCCGACTCCCCGAATCCTGCCACGACGTCGCCGACGTCGATATCGACGTCGGCGACCACGTTCCGTTCGGCGTCGTAGATGCCGGTCGCGTCCTTCTCGTCGTGGATGACCGGCGCTCCATCGACCAGCGCTGCGTCGATCGACAGAACGGCCGGCAGCTCCTCGTACCGAACCCGGATCCGCTTCAGCGCCGCTTCGGCGATTGGCTCGGACTCCGCCGCAACCGCGGCGACCCGGTCTCCGACGAAGCGAACCTTCGAGTCGAACATCCGAGCATCGTACGGCGACGGCTCAGGGAACCCTTGTCCCGCGGTCGTGTGCCGCCTCGGTGGCGTGTTCTCGTGCGTGAGCACACAAGCGACCCCGTCCATCGCCTCCGCCTCGCGGACGTCGATCTCGACGATTCGAGCGTGCGGATGAGGACTCCCGAGGAGCTTGACGTGAAGCGTCTCCGGCAGGTTCAGATCCGCGACGAACTTCGGCCGCCCGCTGACGAGTCCGACCCCGTCGACCTTTCTCTCATTCTTCCCGACGACCGCAAACTCCGGCATCGATCGATCAGCCATCGCCGCTCCTCATCCGCTCGCCCGCCGCACGGATCGCCTCGATCTGCTTCACGTACCCAGTACATCGACAGAGATTCCCCGAAATCGCCTCCCGAATCTCCTCATCACTCGGATCTGGGTTCCGCGATAGGAGGTCGTACGCGCTGATGATCATCCCCGGCGTGCAGTAGCCGCACTGGACGCCCCCTCGGTCAAGAAACGCCTCCTGCAATGGATGAAGGCGCTCCCCGTTCGCCAAACCTTCTACGGTGAGGATCTCGGCACCGTCTGCCTTCGCGGCGAGAACGAGACAGCTATTGACCGCGCGCCCGTTGAGCAGAACGGCACACGCGCCGCAGTCGCCCGTGTGACAACCCACCTTGACGCTGACGAACCCCTCACGGCGGAGCACGTCGAGCAGGCTCTCGCCCGCGTCAATCCGAAACGTCTTCCGCTTTCCGTTGATCGAAAGCGAGATCGTCATCGCACTTCTCCCTTCGGCCGTTCCCCGATTCTCCGGAGACATCGTTCGACCCCTCGCGCCGCCAACGTCTCTCGGTATCGAGCACCGGCGCGGCGGTCGTCCCGCGCGGCGATCGCCGTCGCCGCCGCCTTTCCCGCCTCGACGATCCCCTCTTCGTCGATCGCCTCGCCGACGAGATCTCCTTCGACCGATCGAAGTCGCGTTGCCAGCCGCGGCGTCGCACCGATGGAGATCCGAACATCGGACCATCGCCGATCGTCGACCGATCCGAAGCAGGCGACGTTCAGCATCCCCACGTCGAATACGGTTTGCGTATAGGAGATGAACTCGCCACGTCCGCCGCCCGGCGTCGCGGGCAGGCGAATCGCACAGATGAGAGATCGGCCGACGGCTCGCCTCTGCTCGTAGAACGATTCGAGCGACAGGCACCGCTCGGCTCCGTCGAAGATCACCAGTTGCGCGTCCAAGACGAGAAGCGCCGGAATGACGTCAGACCACGGATGCGCGCTCGCCAGGGTCCCGCCGAACGTCGCGACGTTCCGGTGAAGTGGCGCCGCGACCTGGCGAAGGACGTCGCGAAGGAATCCTCCCGCATACACGGCCACCTCGAGAGACTCGATTCCTTCGGTCAGCGTCGTCGTTGCACCGATCCGAAGCCCGCCCGCATCCTCGCAGATGCTCGACAGGTCGAGCGCCCCGAGGTCGATCAGGCTCGTCACCGTCGCGGGGGCGAACAGCGCGAGATCGATCCCACCGCCGAGAAAGCGCGCGGCGGTTCCTCGCTCCATCTTCAGATCCCAAGCCTCCTTACGAGTGGTCGGCCGCAGAATGGCCTCAACCTGATCGAGTCCCACGTCCCCTCCCTTCCGAGCACGATTATGACAGGATCCCGGAGTCCGTCCAACCGCACCCGCCGAATCTCACGTTTCCAGGGGCGTTGGCGCGAGACGGCTCGCCTCCCTCCGGGGCGTTTCACCAAGTTGTCTGGCAGTCCGACAGGGGCTATCCTCAAGGCCGATCTCAAAGAAGGAACGCCCGGAACGTCGCGGAAGGAGCAGAACGCATGCAGCGCGTCATCGATTCGGTCACCGTCTGGGACGGCAGCGACCGCGTTCAACAGAACGTCTCGATCGTGATCGACGGGGACCGCATCGCGTCCGTTCAAGCCGAGGGCGCCCCCAGTTCGCAGTCCGGCGATCGGATCGACGGAGCGGGGAGACTCGCCCTCCCGGGGCTGGTCAACGCTCACACGCACCTCTACAGCAGTCTCGCCCGCGGGATGGCCCTCCCCGGCTTCGCACCGACAACCTTCACGCAGATCCTGGAGCAGCTCTGGTGGCGCCTCGACAAGGGGCTGGATCCGGCGTCCGTCCGCGCGAGCGCCCTCGTTGGCGCGATGGAGGCGGCCCGGTGCGGCGTGTCGACGCTGATCGATCACCACGCCAGCCCGAACACGATTGCCGGCTCCCTCGATACGCTCCGCCACGTCGTCTGCGACGAGCTCGGTCTCCGTGGCGTCTTCTGTTACGAGGTGACCGACCGGGACGGACCGGAGCGACGCGATGCGGGGATCGAAGAGAACGCTCGATTCCTCGATGCCTGTGAGACGACAGACTGGCGGACCGCCGCTCAGTTCGGACTGCACGCGTCGTTCACGCTCTCGGACGACTCCTTGACAGCCGTCGCCAATCGTCTCCCCGACGACGCCGGGGTCCACATCCACGTTGCCGAGGGGCCGGAGGACGAGGAGTCCTGCCTACGAGAACACGGGATCCGCATCGTCGAGCGACTCGATCGATTCGGCCTACTCCGCCCTCGATCGATCCTCGTCCACTGCCTTCACCTGACCGAAGCGGAGAAGGACCTCGTCGCCGAACGAGGATCGATCGTCGTGCACAATCCTCGCTCCAACATGAACAACGCGGTCGGCGTCTTCGACCTCGCAGGATACCTGCGACGAGGGACGCTGACCGGGCTCGGAACCGACGGGCTCGGCTGCAATCTCCTCGCCGAGCTCTTCACCGCGGGGCTGCTGCAGAAGCACGCGCAGCAGGATCCGCTGGTCGGATCCTTCCCGGAACTCGACGCGCTTCTCTTCCGAAACAACCCTGCGATCGCCGAACGGCTGCTCGGGGTTCGGCTCGGCCGGATCGAGCCCGGGGCACCGGCCGACATCGCGCTGGTCGACTACGTTCCTCCGACGCCGCTCGTCGGGGAGAACGTCCTCGGCCACCTGCTGTTCGGGAGCGCCGTGCACACATGGCGTGTCTCCGACCTGATCGTCGCCGGCCGCCCCATTCTGCGCGACGGACGATTCATCGACGTCGACGAGTCGGCCGTCTATGCCGAGGCGCGGGAAGAGGCGCAGGCGCTCTGGAATCGAATCGTGTAGAGGAGACCAATCGATGAGCGATCGAATGCACCCTCTTCCGTTCGACGTTCTGCTCGAATGGATTCTTGCGGAGTACCGAGAGCACCGTTCGATTCTCGGAATCCCGGAAGCGCAGTTCTACGTCCCGGACCGGGAGCCGATCTGCTCGACGACCCTGTACGGATCTCGCTTGGCAACGCCGATCGGTCCGGCGGCCGGCCCGCACACTCAGCTGGCGCAGAACATCGTGGCCGCCTGGGTCTGCGGGGGACGGTTCATCGAGCTCAAGACGGTCCAGGTGATGGACGAGCTGGAGATCCCACGCCCGTGCATCGATATGGCCGACGAGGGCTACAACGTCGAATGGTCACAGGAGCTGCGCCTCGCCGAGTCGTCGAGCGAGTACACGAAGGCGTGGGCACTCGTCCACGTCCTGCGAAGACTTCTCGGGCTCGAGAGACGTACGGAATTCGGGACGATCTTCAACATGAGCGTTGGCTACAACCTAGAGGGGATCCTTTCTTCGCCGATGCAGGGCTTCATCGATCGCCTCGAGGATGCATCGGAGGAGCTCTCGTCGATCCGAGAAGAGCTGGGCCGATTCCCCGAGTTCGCCGACTTGGAGATCCCCGACCGCCTGGTCAACAGTGTCACGCTTTCTACGATGCACGGTTGTCCCCCGAACGAGATCGAGAAGATCGCTCGGTACCTGATCGACGAACGACGGCTTCACACGACGATCAAGCTGAATCCGACCCTCCTCGGCAAGGATCGCGTCCTCGAGATCCTCCACGATCGGCTCGGATTTTCGGAAATCGAGATCCCAGATGCCGTCTTCGAGCAGGACCTTCGCTACGAGCGGGCGGTCGAGATGATCCGTTCCCTTCGGGATCTCGCCCGTCGTCGCGACCTGAGCTTCGGCGTGAAGCTCTCGAACACGCTCGCGATGGCGAACCATCGTGACGTGCTCCCCGGAGACGAGATGTACATGTCCGGTCGCGCCTTGTACCCGGTGACCGTCTCCCTGTTCGAGCGGCTCACCGATACGTTCGATGGCGACCTCGCCGTCTCGTACTCCGCTGGCGCTGATGCACTCAACGTCGCCGGCCTCGTCGCGTGCGGCGCGCTCCCGGTCACCGCCGCATCCGACTTGCTGAAGCCGGGCGGCTACGGGCGACTCGGCCAGTACATCGAATCGATCGTCGAAGCGATGACCGACGCCGGCGCCGCCGATCTCGAGGCCTTCGCCGTCGATCGTCGGGAGCGTCTCGCAAGAGAGGTGAGGGCGGCGATCTCCGACGAACGCTATCGGAAGACCTACTTCCCGCACGGCCTCCCCAAGACGGAGTCCCCCCTCGAGGCGTTCGATTGCATCGAGGCCCCGTGCGTCACCGCCTGCGCCGTTCAACAGGACGTCCCGGAATACGCACGCTGGATCGTCGAAGGAGAAGAGGACCGAGCTCTGGCGACGATCCTCGGTCGAAACCCGCTCCCTCGGGTCACAGGTCACGTCTGCACCCACCTGTGCCAGACGAAGTGCACACGCAACAACTACGATCAACCGGTCGCGATTCGAAGACTGAAACGGTTCGCGGCCGAGCGAGGTGAGGTCCGACTCGCGTCGGAGGAGGCTTCCGGGCGGAAGGTCGCCGTGGTCGGCAGCGGCCCATCGGGACTCGCCGCGGCCTACTTCCTTGCCCTCTCCGGAGTCGCGGTCACGATCTTCGAAGCGAAGGATCGTCCGGGCGGGATGCTTGCGATCGCCCCTGCGCTTCGCCTTCCGCGGGCCGCAGTCGACGCCGACATCGACCGCATCTGTCAACTCGGCGTGACGATCGAGCTTGACAGACCGATTTCGGATCCCCCGGAGCACCTGCTCGAACGAGGGTTCGACGCCGTCTACATCGCCTGCGGGTATGCGAAGGATGCCTGGCTGCCGATCCCCGGGAACGACGCACCCGGCGTCTACGGTGCCCTCGACTTCCTCGACCGCGTCGCACGAGACGAACCGCCCCCGCTGGGTTCGAAGACCGTGGTGATCGGCGGCGGAAACACTGCGATGGACGCTGCACGAACCGCCGAACGCGTGACAGGACACCCGTGCACCGTTCTCTACCGTCGGACGCGGGACGAGATGCCGGCGCAGTCCGAGGAGATTCACGACCTCCTCGCCGAGGGGAACCGCCTCGTGGAGCTGGTCTCGCCGGCGCGCATCCTCGTCGAAGGCGACCACATCGTAGGTGTCGAGTGCGTCCGAACCCGCCTCGGTGAACCGGACGAGAGCGGAAGGCAGCGTCCGGTGACAATCGCCGGAAGCGAGTTCGTCGTCGACGCCGACACCGTCCTCCTCGCCGTCGGACAACGTCCGGACTTCTCGTTCCTTGAGTCGGCGGACTCCTCCCCGCGGAACGCGGGTCCGATTGTGGTCGACCGAACGACGGGTTGCGCCGGAGACGCGGTCTACGCGGGTGGCGACGCCGTCCGCGGGCCCGCGATCATCATCGAAGCCTGTGCCGACGGACGGCGCGCGGCCGAGTCGATCTGTTCCTCGCTCGATCTTCCCTTCCGCTCCGTCCCCTGGGAGCGACCGACGTTCGACGACGCGCAGCGGGCGAGAACAAAACGGGCTCGGACCCGGAAGTCGGTTCAGCGTTCGTCGCCGGAACGCCCCGTCTCGGAACGGGACGGCTTCGAGCTCATCGAGGAGGTGTTCGATCCGGCCGATGCTCGTGCCGAAGCTGAGCGATGTCTGCAGTGCGCGGCCATCTGTGACAAGTGCGTCGAGGTCTGTCCGAATCGGGCCAACCTCGCCGTCACCGTCCGCCCGGTCGATCTGGTCGTCCCCATCTTTTTCTGCAACGAGGGTCGATTGGCGACCGTCGCCGACGACCGCGTCCGCATCGCGCAAGCGCGCCAGATCGTTCACGTCGACGAGCTCTGCAACGAATGCGGGAACTGCGCCACGTTCTGCGTCCATCCCGGGGAGCCGTTCCGCGACAAGCCGCGGTTCTTCCTCGATCGGTCCGCATTCGAAGCAGAGTCTGACAACGCCTACCGGATCACCGAGGGCGTCCTCCGACGACGCATCGGTGGCGCGGAAGAAAGCTTGACCCGGCTGGAGTCGGGACACGAGTATCGGACGGATTCCTTCCGGGTTCGGTTGAACGCCGACGGGACGATCGCCGAGGCGACCCTCATCGCACCGTTCGAAGGGACGCGATCCACCGGAGCGGCGATCGAGATGCTCGTCCTGTTCGAGGGGGTACGGACAAGCGCACCGTTCCTCGTCGATGCAACGGCTCGCTCGACGGAGGGGGGCTCCTGATGGGGCGACCGACGGCCCTCCGCTGCATCACCTGCGAAGCCGAGTACCCCCCGACGGCGCTCGACTACGTCTGCCCGACGTGTGGAGCACGGCGCGGCACGCTCGAGGTCCTCTACGATTACGACGAGCTTCGGCGGAGCCTCGACCGCGATTCGTTCGCCGCAACGGGCCGTTCATCGATCTGGCGGTACCTTCCCCTCCTACCATTCGAGGAGGAACGGTGGATCCAACCGTTGCGCGTCGGGTGGACGCCGACGTACGTCTTCGACGATCTGGCCCGCGAACTCGGACTCTCCCGTCTGTTCGTGAAGGACGACGGGCAGAACCCGACCGGCTCGTACAAAGATCGGGCGAGCTCGATCGTCGTCATCAAGGCGCAGGAGACGCGCCGAACGGTCGTCACCTGCGCGTCGACCGGCAATGCGGCCAGCTCGCTCGCCGGCTTCGCCGCGGCGACCGATCTCGAGGCGATCATCTTCGTCCCCAAACGGGCCCCCGAAGCGAAGATTGCGCAGTTGCTCGTCTACGGGGCGCGTGTCTTCCTCGTCGATGGGTCGTACGACGAGGCCTACGATCTCGCCGCCGAGGCGGCGGAGGCATTCGGGTGGTACAACCGATCGGCCGCGATCAACCCGTACCTCGTCGAGGGGAAGAAGACGGGGGCGCTCGAGCTCGCCGAGCAGCTCGACTGGAGCCCGCCGGACGTCCTCTTCGCGAGCGTCGGAGACGGCTCGGTGATCAGCGGGATCTGCAAGGGGTTCGCCGAACTCGAAACCCTCGGCCTGATCGACCGCGTCCCGCGCGTCATCGGCGTGCAAGCGGAGGGGGCGTCCCCGATCGCCGCCGCCTTCGGTCGGTTCGACGGATCGACCGTCGAGATCGAGGACGTCGTTGCGGAGACGGTCGCCGACAGCATCTGCGTCGGCGCCCCGCGGGACATTGTCAAGGCCGTTCGCTACGTCCACGCGAACGGCGGCGAGTTCGTCACCGTGTCCGACGACGAGATCCTCTCCGCGATCGCCGAGTTGGCGCAACGGACCGGCGTTTTCGCCGAACCGGCCGGAGCGGCCCCGTTCGCCGGATTGCGCCGGCTGGCGAAGGCGGGCAGACTGACGGACGCCACCGCGGCGATCATCGTCTCGGGGAACGGACTGAAGGACATTGCGAGCGTGCGTCGGGCGGTCGGAGAGCCGATCGCCGTCAGCCCGTCGCTGAAGGAGATCGAGCGTCACCTATGAGGATTCGATTCACCGTCAACGGGCGGGACGTGGAGTGCGACACCGACGCGGAGACCCGTCTGCTCGACCTGCTTCGAGAGACACTCGCCCTGACGGGAACCAAGGAGGGTTGCGGCGAAGGAGAATGTGGCGCCTGCACTGTCCTGATCGACGGACGCCCGGTCAACTCGTGCCTCGTGTTGGCACCGAGCGTCGCCGGGAAACGGATCCTCACGATCGAGGGGATCGCCGACGGCGACCGCTTGCACCCGATCCAGCGTGCGTTCGTCGACGCCGGGGGCGTCCAGTGCGGCTTCTGCACCCCCGGGTTCGTCATGTCGGCCTACGCCCTCCTCGCAGCGAACCCGAACCCGACCGACGACGAGATCCGAACTGCGCTCGAGGGGAACCTCTGCCGTTGCACCGGCTACGAACGGATCATCGACGCCGTTCGTCTCGCCGCCGAGCGGATCCGGCAGCAGCAGGGTCCGACCGATTCCGGGGAGCCCGATCGATGATTGACGCCGTCGTTCTCGCCGCGGGATTCGGCACCCGGATGGGCCGAATCAAACCTCTGGCCTCGGTCCACGGCCGCCCCAGCCTTGCGGTCGTCCTCGACCGTCTTCGTGCCGCGGGAATCGTCCGCCCGATCGTCGTCCTCGGTCACGCAGCCGAGGAGATCGCCGCCGCGATCGATCTGACGGACGCACGCGTCGTGACCAATCCCGATCCGGCAAGGGGTCTCTCTTCATCTCTTCGCCTCGGGATCGCGTCCGTCGCCCCGGAAGCGATCGGAACCCTTCTGCTGCACGCCGACATGCCGACGATCTCGGCCGGGACCCTCCGCGCCGTCATCGCGGCCGCTGAGAACGGCGCGCCGATCGCCGCGCCCTGCCACCGAGGGACCCGCGGGTTTCCGGTCTTCCTCGGGCGTGGGACCTTCTCCGAGCTCGATCGAATCCTCAAAGGCGACGTCGGGGCCAAGAAGTACCTTCGTGCGCATCAGGACGAACTCGTTCTCGTCGACGTCGACGATCCCGGCTGTCTCGTCGACTTCGATCGGCCCGAGGATCTCCGCCGTTTGGCCGAGAGGGGGATGTCGTGCGGTACGTCCGCGTAGCGTCCGTCCCGGATCTCCTCGAGGCGCTCCGCGACGACGGCGCCGCCGTTCTCGCCGGCGGGACGGACCTGTTGGTGAAGATGCACGCGGGGCTCCTCTCGGCCGATCTCCTCGTCGACATCTCGGATCTCGCGGCGCTCCGCGGCGTCTCCGAGACCGCCGGCCGAATCGAGATCAAAGCCGCGACGCCCGCGGAAGACCTGATCGCCTCCGAACTGATCCGAGAACGACTCCCGATGCTCGCGACGGTCCTTCGCCGACTCGGCTCGGTTCAGATCCGAAACCGGGGGACGCTCGGCGGAAACCTCGTCAACGCGTCGCCGGCGGCCGACGGTGCCGTGGCGCTCCTCCTCTACGACGCCGAGGTCGTCCTCACCGGACCGTCCGGAGATCGGGTCCTTCCGGTCGAGGAGTTCCTCGTCGGTCCCGGGAGGACGTCGCTCGAACGGGGGGAGTTCGTTCGCGAGATCCGTGTTCCGGCCCCCGAGCGGACGCTCCTCGGATTCTTTCACAAGGTCGGGAAGCGTCGCGCCATGACGATCGCCATCGCGTCCGTCGGCGCTCTCCTCGAGATCGAGAACGGCCGGATCCGCGAGGCACGGATCGCCGCCGGATCGGTCGCTCCCGTCCCCCTTCGCCTGCGACGCGTCGAAGACCGCCTCCACTCCGCGGATCTGACCGACGAGACGATCGAGGCGGCGAAGCGACTGGCGGCGACATCCGTCTCCCCGATCGACGACGTGCGCGCCTCGGCCGCGTACCGGCGTGCCGTCGTCGGCGACCTCGTCGCGAGGGCGCTCCGGTCGGCGCGATCCTGAGCCGAGCGCCGACCCCGACGAAGACGCGCGATCCTCGCATCCCAAGAGCTCGACATCGAACGCGTCTTCCTGCTATGCTGTCGTCGTAAAGGAGGTCGTCATGCCCAGAAGAAGGGCTTGTTTCATCCTGGTCGCCGCGGCGTGCGCCGCGCTCGTCGGGGGGTGCTCCCTGTTTCAGAACCGGCCCCCGGAGGCGTCCTTCGTCGCCAGATACGACGTCGACCCGGAGGATCCGCTGGTCGTCGAGCTCGACGCCTCGATCTCGACCGACCCGGACGGTGACGCCATCGTCGCGTACCAGTGGACGTTCGGCGACGACGACGTGACGATCCTCACCCCGCTCGACGCGACGAGGACCGTGACGGTCCCGGTCATCCGGATCCGCTACCCCGTCGAGGGCACCTACGTGGTCGCCCTCGTCGTCCGGGATGAATACGGAAACGGCTCCCAGCCGGTCTCGAAACACGTGACGGTTCCGAACGTCCCGGTCGAGCCGACCGAGTGATCGTGCCGGAGGCCGGAATGCAGTCGACCCGCGCTCAAATGCCGGGCCGCCTCCGCTTCGAGTAGTAGATGCACTCGCGGTGCTCGACGTAGCCGAGCGCCTCGAAGAACCGCACCGAGTCTTCGTTCCAATCCTCGACCAGGCACGTGATGATTCCGATCCCGAGATCGTCGAGACGCGCTTCGACCGCACCGACGAGGGCCGCTCCGATCCCTCGGTGACGGTACGCCGGCGAAACGGCGAGCCGGTTGATCCATCCTTTCCGACCGTCGTGCGTCCCGAGAACGACGCCGACCATGCGCTCTCCATCCTCGGCAACGAGGAAGACGGAACACCCGCCGGCGATCTCGCGCTCGATCGAGTCTCTGCGATCCCGCCCGGCCGGGCGATGATCGAGACCGGCCTCGTTCCACAGGTCGATCATTTGATCGTAGTCGTCACCTCGTAGATCGCGGATCTCGATCACCGACCTCATCTCCTCTCGAGCGACGAGAGAGTATCTCAATCGATCGCCGGCGCAACGCCGCAGTGCTTCCCCCCGAAGGAGCCGCGCTTCCGTCGCGGACACGCCTCCCCTCTCGGCGGGTCGTGCGGCCTCCCCCATCGAGGGACGATCAGTCTACGATCTCCTTCAGGAGGGGGATCGGATGATCCGCAGGAGTCTTCTCCTCGCCTGTCTCGTCGTGATCGCTGCGTCGTCTTGGACGTTCGCGTCGCACCTCTGTCCGGCACCGGCGTCGATCGGGATCGGCGTCAGTGTTCCTTACAACCTGCCGGTCGATTGGGCGTCGTCGTACTCGTTTGCGTCGCTCGAACTCCTGCTGACGACGAACGTCACCCTGTTCGTCGACCTGGGAGTCTACCCGGCGTCGTTCCCCGACCTCTACGAAGGCGGAGCCTCCCTCCTCATCCGGGGTTGGGTCGGACCGAGCGTTCTCTACGCCGGCGGGGGCCTGTCGATGCAGTGGCTCCGCGTCGGAGGCGCCTGGGCGCTCAAGCCCCACCTGGCTCTGAGAGCCGGATATCAGGTCTGGCTTCTGGACTCCTTCGCCGTCTCCCTGCAATTCCGATCGCTCGAGCCGCTTCCGATCTCCTGGGTCTTCTCCCCGGAGATCGCCCTCGGCTTCAACGTCGGTCTCGGCAGGGCACGCCCCGAGTCGCCTCGATACGACGGGGATTGGCTTTGGGTCCTCGCCGGACTCGGCACCGCCGCGCTGATCGCCTTCCTTCCGCGACAATAGCCACTTCGAAGTGCCGAACCCCGCTCCGAGCACTTCACAGCTCTACACGGTTGTGCTATACTGGCTGTACAACGATCCAGGGAATTGAGAAAGTAACCACAAGAACCGGCACAAACACGGCAATCGGAGGGCCCGAGGGGTCGTCCGATTCTGTTTGGCTGCCCGTGAATGTGCCAGGAGGATAGATGAAGGAACCGAAGGCGACGATCAATCTGAAGGAGAACCTGAGTACGGCGCCGGCGAAGGAGCGTGAGCCACTCGAGCGATCGGCCCGCTCCGACAATCCGATTCGCACGTACTTCGGCGAGATCAGTCGCGTTCCCCTCCTCACTCGCGAAGACGAAGTCAGGCTCGCCAAGCGCATCGAGGCTGGCGACCAGCGTGCGAAGGAGGAACTCGCGGAGGCGAACCTGCGTCTCGTCGTCTCCGTTGCCAAGAAGTACCGTGGTTGCGGCCTGCCGTTCCTCGATCTGATCCAGGAAGGGAACCTCGGACTGATGAAGGCGATCGAGAAGTTCGACTATACGAAGGGCTACAAGTTCTCGACCTACGCAACGTGGTGGATCCGCCAGGCGATCCTCCGCGCGATCACCAACCGGTCGAGGACGATCCGCGTCCCGACGCACATCAACGAGCTGATTCGAAAGATCTATCAGGTCGAGCGGAATTCGCTCAAGGAGACGGGCGAACTCCCGACCCCCGAGAAGCTGGCCAAGGCTCTCGAGACGACGGTCGAGAACATCATCAAGGCGAAGAAGACGGCGCAGAGCATGACGTCTCTCGACATGCCGATCGGGTACGACGACGACGGTTCGGTCCTCGGGGACTTCATCGAGGACGCGACGGTCGAATCCCCGGAGCGGGAGACGTTCGAACACCTCCTCGTTCAGGAGCTCGAGCGTGCACTCGACGAACGCCTCACCGATCGGGAGAAGCGGATCCTCGAACTTCGCTACGGACTGAACGATTATCAGCCGAAAACCCTCGACGAGGTCGGAGATGTATTCGGGATCAGCCGCGAGCGGGTCCGGCAAATCCAAAAGGAGGCGCTCGCGAAGCTGCAAGACTCCGACCTGAAGAAGCGCCTCGAATGGTTCAAGCTTCTCTCCGAGGCCGCCTAGCTTAGCGATAGCGAACGGTCGCTACTCCTCCTCCTCCGGAAGCTCCTCGCGATGTCCGCATCCCTTCGCCGTACAGACGAGCTCGCCCCCCTTCTCGACGAGGACACCACGCTCGCAGACGGGGCAGACCTTCACCGGCTTGTCGCTCACCGCGAATCGGCAGTCCGGGTATCGGTTGCAGCTGTAGAACGTCCTACGCCGCTTCGAGGAATACTTCTCGATGAGCGTCCCTTCACCGCATGCTGGACACCTGACACCGGTTGAGACGGGCTCGGTGTTTCCGCACTCGGGATCGGTGCAGCGGTAGTACCGACCGTAACGCCCGGTTCGCAGCTCCATCGTCCTGCCACACACCGGACACTCGATCGTCTCCGCCGTCTCCTTCGCCACCTTATCCAACGCTTCGCGGATCTTGACGGTACCGTCGACATATTCGACCGCGAGGCCGGGGGGAACGTTGACCGTGTTCTTGCAGGTCGGGTAGTTCGTACACCCGAGGAAGTGCGTGCCCTTCCAGTACCGAAGCTCCATCGGGGCTCCACATGCGCTGCAGACTACGTCCGTGGGAACGACGAACGGGCGCTCCTTGCCGTCCCCCTCCAGAAGATCCTCGAGCGCAGCGAGCCTGCCCGAGAATGGGGCGTAGAACTCGTTCAGCGCTTCGATTCGCGACATGTCGCCCTCTTCGATTTGGTCGAGGTCCTGTTCCAGGTGAGCGGTGAAGTGGGGCTCGATCGTCTCCGAGAAGTACCGCCGGAGGAACTCGATGACCATCTGCCCGAGGAGAGTCGGGCGGAGGCTTCCCTTCTCCCGTACCGCGTACCCGCGCTCCTGGATGACTGAGACGATCGCCGCGTACGTGCTCGGTCGCCCGATCCCCTGCCGCTCGAGGAGGTTGACGAGCCCCGCCTCGCTATATCGTCTCGGAGGCTCGGTAAACTTCTGGCGACTCTCGATCTGCTCGAGCGATACGACCGTCCCCTCCTCGAGATCCGGAGGCATTGGCGCTTCCTTCTTCGCTCTTGGATCGGGGAGAACCTTCAGGAACCCGTCGAACGCGACGGTGCTCCCGGCCGCTTCGAGGACGTATGGTCCACCCTCGAGGGTGAGTTTCCTCTGCCGGTAGACGGCGGGCGTCATTTGGGTCGCCACGAAGCGGCTGTAGATCAGAGCATAGAGCTTCCGCTGATCGGGCGTGAGATACCGCTCGATCGCCTCCGGCGAGCGGTCGACATCGGTCGGGCGAATCGCCTCGTGCGCGTCCTGGGAGCGACGGCGATTCTTGAATACCCGCACTCTGGGAGCGAGGTACGTCTCCCCGAGTTGCGCGCGAATCCTCTCGCGGATCGCCTCGTTTGCCTCGTCCGACACGCGAACCGAATCGGTTCGCATGTAGGTGATCAGCCCTTCCGTCCCGTCGGGCAGGTCGATCCCCTCGTAGAGCTCCTGCGCGATTCGCATCGTCCGCTTCGGCGAGAAGCCGAGGGTCGAAGAGGCGGTCTGTTGAAGCGAACTGGTGATGAACGGGGCCGATGGGTTACGCTTCCTCTCTCGCACTTCCGCCGAGACAACGCGAATCTTCGCCGCTCGAAGCTCCTCTTCGGCCCGGCGCACGTCCTCCTCGTTATCGAGCGAGATCCTTTCGCCGTCGCACTTCATCAGCGAGGCGGCGAACTCACCTCCGTTTCGCAGGTGAGCATCGACCTCCCAGTACTCCTCTGGAATGAATCGGGCGATCTCCTCCTCCCGATCGCAGAGGAAACGAAGGGCGACCGACTGCACACGACCGGCGGAGAGGCCAGCGAACCGGCTCCCGGCGATCGTCCGCGACAGGAGCGGACTGACGAGGTACCCCATCAACCGATCGAGGATCCGCCTCGTTCGCTGCGCCTCCACCTTCTGGGCGTCGATCTGCTCGGGGTTCTCGAGCGCTCTTTGGATGACCGGCTTGGTGATCTCGTTGAAGATCGGGCGCGCAAAGAGGGATTCATCCTTCACGACCCGATTCAGGATCGTGAACAGGTCGAAGGCAATCGCCTCCCCCTCTCGGTCGTGGTCGGTTGCCAGGAAGATCCGCTGCGCCGACTTGGCCGCGTCCCGCAACTCGCCAATCAACTTCGACCTCTTCGTCTCAAACTTCGGCTTGAAGTCGTCCTCGACGTCGACCCCGAGGTCGTTCTTCGGCAGGTCCCTCACGTGCCCTTGCGACGAGAGGACCTTGTAGTCCTTCCCCAGGTACTGACCGATTGTGCGTGCCTTCGTCGGAGACTCGACGATAATCAGATTCTTCAATCCCACAGGCTCCTTTCGAGTCGCCCATTATACCGATGCACTCTACCATGTCGAGGACTCATCGTCGACGAGGACGCGGATCGTCGGGACGTGCCCGGGTAGAATCGTCTTCGACATGAAACGCATTCGGCACGTCGTCTTCGAAGGATTGCCGGCCGTCGGAAAGAGCGAGATGCTGGAGCTTCTCGCGCGCTTCCATCCCGAGAGCGTTCGCGTCCTTCCTGAACTCGTGAAGGATCTTGTCACGAGGTGCGACCTCGATCTCTACCGTGACCGAGAGGCGTTGGCTTCGGCGATCGCGGACGCGCTTCCCGCCCGCGCGGAGTCGATCCGGAGGATCATCGACGATGGGTTTCTCTGCCTTGAGGAATCGCATCTCGGCGTGCACTACGCCTACGCGAAGACCCTCGGCGACGACGCCTTCGTCGGTGCGTACGCGTCCCTCGAGACGTCTCTCCCGGAGCCGGACCTGTACGTTCGCCTCGACCTCCCGGTCGGGGTCTCCCGAACCCGTCAGATCGCCCGCGCCACTCCCGGGTTCGAGGTGACGGACGATCATCTCGCTCGAACGCTCAAACACCTGAATCGATGGCATCAGCAGCGGAAGACGCACCTTCTGACGATCGACGCCGACCGACCGGCTCACGCTGTTCTTGCCGACGTCGAGCGACACCTGCGTTTGGACTACGGCGTCCGCCCCGAGGCGCTCGACGAAACGTTCGACGTCCTTCTCCTTCTCGGTCGTCCGGCGGGCGGCAAGAGCGAGTTCATCGATTTCTTCACCTCGTGCCCCCCGACCGTTCGAGCGACGGACTACCACGTCGCTCCGTTCGACGTGGTCGACGATTTTCCGATCTTATGGGAGATCTTCCGTGATGACGACCTCTGGGAGCGCCTCGGCCACCGACGCCTGTACTCGCGGCGCTGCAACGGGAACTACGCCGTCACGGACGAGGGCGTCTGGCCGTTCCTCATCGGGAGGATCAACCGCGCCGTCTGCGACCTCGGCGTCCTCGCCCGACTCGATCGGAGAACGCTGATTGTCGAGTTCTCCCGCGGCGGATCGACCGGATACGCCGACGCACTGGCCGGACTCTCCCCGGAGATCCTTCGGCGTGCGGCGATCCTCTACGTGTCGGTGTCGTTCGAGGAGTCGTGGCGCCGAAACATCGCACGGTATGACGAGACGGACCGAGGCGGCATCCTGACGCACTCCGTCCCGCGACAGGAGATGGAGAAGACCTACGGAACCGACGATTGGTTCGATATCGCGCCGAACGCGATCGGCGACATCGAGGTCAACGGAATCCCGATCCCGTACGCCACGATGCCGAACGAGCCCGAGTCGAAGAATCTAGACGTCCTCGGTCTCAGGTACCGAAGCGCACTCGCTCCACTGTACGAGCTCTGGAGAAAGCGACGCTAGCGACCCAACACGTCCTCGAAGACGCGCCGAAGGTTGCCGTGGCAGATCTTCTCCACCTGCGCGCTGGAGAGGCCGGCACCACGAAGGGCTGCGGCGATCTTCGGATAGCTCTCCACCCCATCGATGCCTTCGGGCGTGTGGAGGATCCCGTCGAGGTCGCCGCCCAAGCAGACGACGTCTTCCCCGCCGATGTCCATCGCGTGGAGAACGTGTCGAACGATCCACTCGGGCGCCGGACGAGGGATCGTCGGTGCGATCTCGCACGCCCGTCGCTCCGCCTCTCGCCACGTCAGCTTCTCCGAGGCGAGTCGGGCCTGCACCGTCGCCCACCGGGAGAGAGTCCGCGGATCCAGGAAACTCGTTGCGAGATTGATGCCCATCGTCCCTCCGCGAACGGCGAGCGCCCGGATCATCTCATCGGTCAGGTTTCGCGAGCTCGGGCAGAGGGCGCGGCAGTTCGAATGACTGGCGATGAACGGGCGCGTCGCCGCGTGGCAGATCTCGTCGAACGCGGCGTCCGAGACGTGCGAGACGTCGACCATCACCCCGAGATCCTCGCAGAGTTCGAGCAGGCGCCGCCCCTCATCGCTGAGCGGCCTATTCTCTCCGAACGCAGTCCCCGAGAACGGATTGTCCTTCCAAGCGAAGATCAGATCACGAACCCCGAGATCGTAGTACCTCCGAAGGTTCTCCGCTCGACCCCCGAGCGGATCGGCCCCTTCCAGACCGAGAATCGCCGCGATCGGCCCGCCGTCGAAAGCGTCTTCCAGGTCCTCCGGCGTTCGCGCGACTCCGATCGTGCCGGAGGCCGAATCGAACGCCGCGCCGAGCGACCCGATCATCGACTCGGCCCGCTCGGCCTCCTTCCCCGGATACCGCTCGGAGAGGACGAAACAGGCGAAGATCTGAGCCCGCACGCCGGCCGCTCGAAGCCTCGGAAGATCGATGTGGGTGGCGCCGCTCCCATTGACGAAGTCGGCCCGGTCATCGAGGATCTTGATCGCCGTATCGCAGTGCCCGTCGAAGAACCGGGGAGACGTCCCGAGATCCGAGCCGCCGGTCAACTACGCGCTCCCCGCGACGACTCGGGCAACCGCCTCGATCTCGATCGGAGCGTCCTTCGGAAGGCGCGAAACTTCGACACAGGATCGCGCCGGATACGGCTCGGCAAAGGCTTCGCCGTAGACCGCATTGACCACGGAGAAGTCGGCCAGATCCTTGAGAAAGATCGTCACCTTGATCACGTCCTCCGGCCCGGCCCCCGCCGCGCGCAAGACGGAGAGAACGTTCGCGAGGGACTGCCGCGTCGCTTCACCGATGTCGTCGACGATCAGCTCACCGGACGCCGTCATCGGGAGTTGGCCGGACGTGAAGACGAGTTCCCCGGTTCCGACCCCTTGCGAGTACGGGCCGATCGCCTCGGGAGCCTCCTCCGTGCGGATCGTCCTCTTCGCGCTCATTCGATCACGCCGAGCGTTCGACCGACCTCGGCGAACTTCTCGATCGCAATATCGAGATCCTCGCCGCTGTGCGCCGCCGAGAGCATCGCGCGGATTCTCGCCTTGCCGCGCGGCACCGTCGGGAAAGCGATCGCCGTTGCGAAGATGCCTTCCTTGAACAGGCCCTTGGAGAAATCCCAGGCCGTCTGCGCTTCGCCGAGCATGACCGGCGTGATCGGCGTCTCGCTCTTGCCGGTGTCGAATCCGAGCTCCGCGAGCTTCGCCTTGAAATAGTCCGCATTCTCCCAGAGCTTCCGCACCGCTTCGTCACTCTCACTGAGGATGTCGACTGCCGCGATGCACGCGGCCACGTCGGGCGGCGTCGCTGCCGAAGAGAACAGGAACGGTCTCGCCCGCTGCCGCAGGTATTCGACAAGCTTGGCGCTCCCGGCGATGTACCCACCCATGACGCCGAACGCCTTGGACATCGTCCCCGCCTCGATGTCGACCCGCCCGTGAAGTCCGAAATGATCGACGATTCCCCGGCCGTTCCGACCGAGTACGCCTTCACCGTGCGCATCGTCGACCATCACCATCGCCTCGTATTCCTCGGCGAGTTCGACGATCTGTGGCAGGGGGGCCAGGTCACCATCCATCGAGAAGACGCCGTCGGTGACGATCAGCTTCTTCGGAATCGCCTTGTGCTCCTCGAGCTTCTCCTTCAGGGCGTCCGTGTCGCGGTGGGGGAAGATGGCGCGTTGTGCCTTCGTCAGACGGACGCCGTCGATGATCGACGCGTGGTTCAGCTCGTCGGTGAAGATCACGTCCTCTCTCCCCATCAGGAGAGGGATCGTCGCGAGGTTCGTATTCAGTCCCGATTGGACGGAGAGTGCCGCCTCCGTCCCCTTGAATTCGGCGAGTCGCTTCTCGAGCTCGATGTGCAGGCTCATGGTCCCCGCGATCGACCGAACGGCTCCCGGACCGACCCCGTACTCGTCGATCGCCTTCTTCGCGGCATTGCGAAGTCGCTCGTCGTTCGCGAATCCGAGGTAGTTGTTCGAGCAGAGGTTGAGGACACGCTTTCCGTCGATCGTCACCCACGCATCGGAGGGGCTTTCGATCGTTCGGATCGTGTTGTAGAGCCCTTTCTCCCGAAGCTCACTCAGCGCTTGGTCTATGAAGGCCTGCTTGCCCATCGGACGTTCCTCCTATCGTATAGCCCGCCCATTCTAGGCGATCCGACTCGATCGCTCCACAGCGCGTTTCAGGCGCTCGGCGCAACCTCATCGAGGAGGTCGAACGCGAACCGAAGATGCGGGATCGTGATCGAGCCTCCGACCACGAGGGCGATCCCGAGGGCCTCGATCACCTCGTCGCGCGTCGACCCGAGAGCCAACGACTCGCGCACGTGATGTGCGATGCAATCGTTGCACCGAAGAACGGTCGAGGCGGCCAGGCCGAGCAGTTCCTTCGTCTTTCGAGGGAGCGCTCCGTCCTCGTAGACATCGTTGTCGAGCGCAAAGAATCGGAGAATCGAGCGGGGCGCACGCTCAACGATCCTCTCATTCTGGCGCCGCCGTCTCTCCTCGAACTCCTTCGCCGTCTCGCTCATCCTTCACCCGCTCCACGTCGCTCCGCCGCGAGAGCTGCCTCCGCTCGCCGGAGGATCTCCCGAGCCTCCGGGTACGTCAACCGGGCGAAGGCTTCACGCGTATCAACCCACGAGGCCTCGGAATGCTCTCTCGACAGGTGAACGTCGGTGTCGGCCGCTTCGGCGAGAAGGTATTCGACCCGCTTCTCCACGATCACCTCGCCGCGGGCGAATCGATATCGACTCACAGCGCGAAACCCGGGGACGACGTTCAATCTCCCGATGCCGGTCTCCTCCAGGGTCTCGCGACGGGCCGTCTGTTCAGCGCTCTCGTCCGCCGGTTCAATCCGCCCCTTCGGCAACGCCCAATGACCCCCGTCGCTGTGCCGCAGAAGGAGGTACCGTCTTCCTTCCGCCCCCTCGTAGAAGAGAACGAAGCCGGCCGAGCGTTCCTCCACGATATCGAGACTACGTGATGTCGACTTCCTGGTCACTGCGGTCGTAGACGCGCGGATACAGCCCGAGGCTCCGAAGTTCTCGCAAGAGAACCTTGAACGACTCCGGCAGACCCGGCTTCGGGAACTCCTCCCCCTTCAAGATGGACTTGTACAGCTGGATTCTCCCGCGGGTATCGTCCGACTTCACCGTCAACATCTCCTGAAGAAGCGCGGACGCTCCGTACGCCTCGAGCGCCCAAACCTCCATCTCTCCGAGCCGCTGCCCACCGAACTGCGCCTTCCCGCCGAGCGGCTGCTGGGTGATCAACGCGTACGGGCCAGTCGACCGTGCGTGAATCTTCTCATCGGCGATGTGCTCCAGCTTCAGGATGTACATGTGCCCAACGGTGATCGGCCGGCTGAACGGCAGCCCCGTTCGCCCGTCGCGAAGGACGACCTTCCCGTCGTGGTCGTCCCCCTCATCGAGGCCCTGCGCGGCCCGCTCGTCGTGGAGTTCGGTGAGAATCTCTTCCTCCTCCGCTCCGTCGAAGATTGGACTCGCGACGAACTCGCCCTTCAGATGAGCGAGCCAACCAAGGTTCGCCTCGAAGATTTGCCCCAGATTCATTCGAGAGGGAACGCCCATCGGGTTGAGGATGACGTCGACCGGAGTCCCGTCCGGAAGGAACGGCATCTCGGCCATCGGTCGGACCGTCGAGATGACGCCTTTGTTCCCGTGGCGGCCGGCCAACTTGTCGCCGATCGAGATCGTCTTCCGCTGCGCGACGAAGACCTTCACCAGCTCGTTGACGCCGGCGTCCAATTCGTCCCCGTCGTCACGCGAGAACTTCTTGACCTTGATCACCTTCGCCGTCCCTGCGACCGGGCGCATCCGCAGCGACGTATTCCGTACGTTCCGCGCCCTCTCTCCGAAGATCGACCGAAAGATCTTCTCCTCCGGCGTCGGCTCCGATTCGCCCCGAGGGGTGATCTTGCCGACGAGGATGTCCCCGGTGCGAACGACGGTTCCCTCGCGGACGATCCCGTGCTCGTCAAGATTCTTCAAGTCCTCCTTCGAGATGTTCGGAATGTCGGCCGTGATCTCCTCCGGCCCGAGCTTCGTCTCCTCCGCCTTCACCTCGAATTCCTCGATATGGATCGAGTCGATCAAGTTCTCCCGGACGAGGCGGTCGCTGATGACGATCGCGTCCTCGTAGTTGTACCCTTCGTACGGCATGATCGCGACCAGAAGGTTCCGCCCGAGAGCGAGCTCTCCGAGGTCGCTCGACGGGCCGTCGGCGAGGAGGTCCCCCGCCTTCACCTTGTCCCCCTCGGTGACGACCGGCCGCTGGTGAAGGATCGTGTCCTGATTCGATCGGTCGAAGTTGACGAGCGGGTAGACTCTCTTCGACCGTCCCTTCTTCAGAACGATCTGGCGCGCGTCGACCTCGCTGACGACGCCGTCCTCGTCCGCTACAAGGAGCATGCCGGAGTCCATCGCCGCCTGCCGCTCCAGCCCGGTCCCGACGAGTGGGGCCTCCGGATGGAGGAGCGGGACCGCCTGTCGCTGCATATTCGCCCCCATCAGGGCGCGGTTGGAGTCGTCATGTTCGAGGAACGGGATGAGCGCCGCGGAGATCCCGACGAGCGCCCGCGGGGATACGCCGATGAAATCGACCTCTCCGGGGTCGACGAGACGAACCTCCTCACGACCGGTGCGAACCTCGATCCGCTCTCCCAGAAGTCGTCCCTTGTCACCGACCGGTGCCGACGCCGGGGCAATCATGTACCGCTCTTCGTCGTCGGCCATCAGGTAGACGATCTCATCGGTGACCTTCCCCTTGACGACGCGCCGATACGGCGCCACCAAGAAGCCGTAATCGTTGACGCCCGCGTAGCACGCGAGCGACGTGATCAACCCGATGTTCTGTCCCTCCGGGGTCTCGATCGGACAGATCCGCGCGTAGTGGGAGGAATGAACGTCGCGAACCTCGATCTTCGCGCGACGTTTCGTCAGCCCTCCGCCAAGCGCGTTCAGCCTCCGCTTGTGCGTCAGCTCCGTCAGAGGGTTCGTCTGCTCGAGGAACTGCGAGAACCGCCCGGTGTAGAAGAGCTGATTGATCGCGCCCTGAACGGTCCGCGTCGAGATCAGACGGCGGATCGTGTCCTTCTCGTCGAGGGCGTATTTGGAGAGCTTGTCGCGCGCGATCCTCGCCATCCGAACCAGACCGGTTCGGACCGCATTCTCGGCCAATTCGCCGGGGAGACGGACGCGCTTGTTCGCCAAGTGATCCTTCTCATCCAACAGCGACGGATTGCCCGGCACCTCGAGAAGGACCCGAATCGTTCGAACGATGTCCGCGAGGTAGAGGACCGGCTGTCGTAGCTCGAGGCCGAGCTTGCGATTCACTTTGAACCGCCCGACCTCGGAGAGGTGATAGCTCGCCGGGTGGAAGTAGAGGTTCTCGATGTACTCGCCCATCTGGGCCGGCGACGAACGATCGGACGGCCGAAGCCGCCGGTAGACGGCACGAAGGGCCTCCTCCTGGTTTGTCGTCTGGTCCTCCTCGAGCGCTCGCTGGATGTATGGATTCACCAGTCGAAGGGACTTCAGCTTTGCCTTTCCGAGCGTCTCGAGATGCTCCTTCTGAAGCGTCTGGCCGAACAGAAGAAACGGCTCTTCCTCCTTCTTCCCGGCGACCTCCATGGCGACGAGCCGACCGACGTGCGGTTCGAGCCGCTCCGGTGTCACCGGGGAGACCTCGTAGGAGAAGTACTCGCAGATCCGCCGCTCGTCGAAGCCGAGCGCCTTCAACAGGGTGGTGGCGACGACCTTCCCCTTCCGGTCGAGGTTCGCCCGCAGGGTCATTCTCCGCGTGTCCAGGAGGATCTCGAGCCACGCACCAAGCTCCGGAAGCACGTGCCCCTTAAACTGATGCACGTCCTCCTGTGTGAAATAGACGCCGGGGGCCCGCGCCAACTCGTTGACGAGCGCGTTCTCCGACCCGTTGATGATGAACGTTCCTCGACCCGTCATCATCGGGAAGTCGCCGATGTACAGCTCGGTCTTCTGAAGGACCTTCCCCTCTTGCTTGAGGATCGCGGTCACACGTAGCGGGCGCGAGTAGGTCAGATCCTTGTCCTTGCACTCGAGCTCACTGTTCCGGGCTTCACCGAGGTACGGATCGACAAGCTCGAGCGTCAGCCCGTCTTTGCCATGTCCTTCGATCGGCGAGATGTCTTCGAAAGCGCGCGGAATCCCTCGCTCCACGAACTCCGCGAACGACTCCCGAACGTCTCTCAACAGATACGGTGGGGGAAGGATCTCCTGAATGCGTCCGTAAGATCTCCGCTCTCGTTGCCTCATCTTCTCCCCTTTGAAAGAACGCAAGCCTCGGAGTGCCGCGGCACCCCAAGGCGGACGTTCAATGACACATGCCAGACACGATGCGTCTGGCAGGATCTACTGCAGCTCGATCTCAGCTCCGGCCGCCTCCAGCTTCTCCTTGATGCTCGACGCCTCGTCCCCACCGACGTTCTCCTTGATCGTCGCAGGAAGGCTGTCAGCCAGCTCTTTGCACTCCTTCAGGCCTTTGCCGGTGATCTCCTTGATCTCCTTGATGACCTGAATCTTCTTCTGGCCGGCGCTCGTCATGACGACCTTGAACGTCTCCGCTGCGCCGCCGGCCTCGCCTTCGGCGCCGCCCGCCGCCGGAGCGGCGGCGACCGCCACCGGAGCTGCCATCGCAGCCGAGACGTTGAATCGCTCCTCGATCGCTTCGACGAGATCGGCCAAGTCCTTGACCGACATCTCCTCTATCTGCTGAAGGATCTCTTCCTTCGCCATCGCTTACGCCTCCTCTTTCTGCTTCTCGCGTTGTTTCTTGACTTCGTTCAAAACGGTTGCCAGCTCACGGATCTTCGCCTGCAACATCATCGCCAAGGCTCGCATCGGGCTCGAGAGGACCATGGCCAGCTTCGCCAAGAGCTCTTCTCGCGACGGGAGCGAGGCGTATCGCTTGACCTCGGCCTCCATGACGAGCACGCCCTCGAAGATCCCGCCCTTCAGCTCGTAGCGCGGAGCGTACGTCTTCCGACACTCCTCGCTGACTCTGAACGGGATCGCCGGATCCTCGTATCCGAACGCCAGGGAGATCGGGCCTGTGAACAGCTCGGCCAACCCCTCGATCCCCGCTTCGTCCGCGGCAATCCGTGCCAGTGTGTCCTTGACGACGCGGTACTCCAGGCCCTGTTTGGTGAACCTCTCGCGCAGCTCGACCATTTCATTCGCGGTCAAGCCACGGTAGTCGGCCAGAACCAGGGAGACGGCGCGTTCGAGTTTCTCTTTCAGCCGCTCGACCTCGTCGATCTTCGTCTGCGTCGGCATGTCGTCAGCTCACCGCCTCGACGATCGCGTTGATCTCACTCGGGGCGAGCGTGATGCCGGGCCCCATCGTGGTCGCGATCGATACCTTCTTGACGAACCGCCCCTTGACTCCCTCGTCCGGCTTCCGCTCGGCAACGCTAGTCAAGACGGCAAGAAGGTTCTCCTTGAGTGCCTCCGGTGCGAAAGAAGCTCGCCCGAAGACAGTGTGAATCACGCCGAAGCGATCGGTCCGATACTCGACCATCCCCTTCTTCAATTCGCCGATCACCTGGCCGACGTCCTTCGTCACCGTCCCGGTCTTCGGACTCGGCATCAATCCACGCGGACCGAGGACCTTTCCGAGTCTCCCCACAACGGGCATCATGTCCGGCGTCGCGACCACCTTGTCGAACTCGAACCAGCCTTCCTGGATGCGCTTTGCGAGGTCTTCGCCGCCGACGTAGTCGGCGCCGGCCTCCTCCGCCTCGGCGATGCTCGTCCCCTTGGCAAACGCGAGTACGCGCACGCTCTTCCCGGTTCCGTGCGGCAAATTACAGGTCCCGCGGATCGAAACCTGACTCGCCCTGATTCCGAGAATGATCGAGATCTCGGCCGTCTCATCGAAGCTCGCTGTCGCCGATGTCTTCAGCTTCTCGATCGCTTCATCGACTTCGTACGTCGAGTCGGGATCGACGAGCGTCGCGACGCCACGGTATCGTCTGCTCCGCTTCATCCTTCCACCACCTCGACGCCCATGTTCTGAGCCGTCCCCTCGATGATGCGCATCGCGGACTCGATCCTGTACGTGTTCAAGTCCGGAAGCTTCCTCTCGGCGATCCGTCGCACCTGTTCCCGCGTAATCCGGGCGACCTTCATCCGATTCGGCTCCGCCGAACCGGACTCCACGCCGGCCGCCATCTTGATCAGCTCCGCCGCCGGAGGCTGCTTCAGGACGAAGTCGTACTTTCCCCCCAGGAAGACTGAAATGACGACCGGAATGATCGTCCCGGGGGTCTCATCCTTCGTCGCATCGTTGAACTTCTTGCAGAAGTCCATGATGTTGAGCTTGTGCTCACCCAAAGCGGGTCCAACCGGAGGCGCGGGCGTCGCTTGACCTGCCGGGATATGCAGGTTGATCTTCGCGATCACGCTCTTTGACATACGCTCCTCCTCCCCTGCAAACGCGGCCTTTCGGCCGTCTTCCTACAGCTTCTCGATTCCTTCGAAACCCAGGCGGACCGGCGTTTCACGACCGAAGATCTTCACCATGACCGTCACCTCTTCGGCCTCCTTGTCGATCTCCTTGATCTCGCCGGTGAAGTCGGCGAACGGTCCCTCGACGATTTCGACGACCTCACCGACGGTGAAATCGATCTCGATCTTCGGTTCGTGGGAGGCCGTCGCCGACGCAGCGGCCGCAGCCGCGCTCGGAATCGGCAAGAGACCCGCCTTCCGCTTGATCAACTTCATCTCGGGCCCCTCGATCGGCATCGGCTTGTACCGCGATCCGACGTAGCGAACCGCACCCTTGACCCCGTCGATCAGCTCCATCATCTCCTCTTCTTCGAGGCCCATTCGCCCGAAGACGTACCCCGGGAAGAGGCGCCGCTTCTCGATCCGCTGGATCGTCACGACGCGTTTATCCTTGTACTCCTTCACCTTGAGAAGGCCGGACGCGCGGCTTGCGATGTGGTCCTCAGCCTCGATGAGGTCTCCCTGCTTCAGCTCGAGACCGGGTCGCATCCGCACGACAACCTTTTCCGGGATGACACGCTTCTTCTCCCTCTCGTCGGAGAGCTCGAACGTGATCCGTCGCACCTTGTCGCGGAGGACGATCGTTCCACGGTTGGAGACGAGGAACCGCTCGTCACTGTCCGACGTCAGCGGGACGCCGTTTCGAATCTTCTCGCCCACGCGAATGTCGCGCCGGATCCTCTTGTCCGTCGGAACCAGATAGACCTCCTCGTTCCGATTCGTCATCTCGACGATCACTCGCTGCAGCTGCTCCACATCGGAGACGACCGCATCCTCCTCCATGTGTCGCGGCGGTTTCCGCGCGATCACATCACCACGAGCGACGCGCTCGTTCGGCTTGGCGACGAGATCGTAGTCGTAGGGAATCCGGTACTCGGCTCCGCTCCCGCGTCGGCTCCGCGACGTGATGACCTCTTCGACCGGAACCAGGAAGAACGTCTCCTCATCCTCAACGGTGAATCGCTCGAGCGCGTCCTCCCATTCGCGGCGTCGGACGCGCTCGTTGAGGTCTTCCTTGACCTTCAACTCCGAGCCGGCATAGGTCTGGATTGCGTACCATTTCTTGAGTCGCATGGCCGTCCTTCTACCCCGATCGCACGAAGAGCTTCAGCAGGGTTCCGAGGACTCCGTCCACTCCCCAGATGTAAACCGTCAAGACGATCACGAGAAGGAGGATGAGCACCGTCAATGAGACCACTTCGTTGCGCGTCGGCCAACTCACACGTGAAACCTCTGCGCGTACGCCCTTGAGATAATTGGTCATCCGTTCGATCATCGCTCGCGTCACCTCGGATACCGATCTTCCTGCTTGCAGGCCCTGGAGGACTCGAACCCCCAGCCTTCCGATTTGGAGTCGGACGCTCTGCCAGTTGAGCTAAGGGCCTATCGTCCGTCTAGCCCCGCCGACTAGACCTCCTTGTGGGACGTGTGCTTCCGATCCCACTTGCAGTACTTGTTCAACTGCAGCTTCTCACGCGTGTTGTTCTTGTTCTTCCGCGTGTGGTAGTTGCGCCGACCGCACTCGCTGCAGGCGAGGGTGACGTGCACGACCGCTTCCGTCTTCTTGGCCACCGTTCATCCTCCCTGCTTCTACTCGAGGATCTTCGTGACGACGCCCGATGCGATCGTCTTCCCGCCCTCACGAACGGCGAAGCGCAACCCCTCGTCCATCGCGATCGGATGGATCAACTCGCCGTTGATCTTGACGTGATCTCCGGGCATGACCATCTCGACGCCCTCGGGAAGCATCATCGTGCCGGTGATGTCGGTCGTCCGGAAGAAGAACTGCGGGCGATAGCCGCTGAAGAAGGGCTTGTGGCGCCCTCCTTCGTCCTTGGTCAAGACGTAGATCTCGCCCTCGAACTTCGTGTGCGGCGTGATCGACTTCGGCGCGGCAATGACCTGGCCGCGCTCGATCTCGTCCTTGTCGATGCCGCGCAGAAGGATCCCGACGTTGTCGCCGGCGATCGCGTAGTCGAGCGTCTTGTTGAACATTTCCAGACTGGTGGCGACCGTCTTCACGATGTCCTCGTGAACGCCGACGAGTTCGATCTCCATGCCGGGTGTGATCTTGCCGCGCTCTACGCGGCCGGTGGCGACCGTCCCGCGCCCCTTGATCGAGAAAATGTCCTCGACCGGCATCAGGAACGGCTTGTCCTCCTCACGATCCGGAAGCGGGATATACTCATCGACGGCCTTCATCAGCTCGATGACGCACTCCACGTCCGGGTGCCCGACCTCGTCGCCGTGCTCCATCGCCTTCAGCGCCGAACCGCGGATGATCGGAATCTCGTCACCGGGAAACTCGTTCTCGGTCAGAAGCTCGCGGATCTCCATCTCGATCAGGTCGATCAATTCCGGATCGTCGACCATGTCCACCTTATTCATGAAGACGACCATCGCCGGAACGTTCACCTGCTTGGCGAGGAGAACGTGCTCGCGCGTCTGCGGCATCGGCCCGTCGTCGGCGGCCACGACGAGAATCGCGCCGTCCATCTGGGCGGCGCCGGTGATCATGTTCTTGATGTAGTCGGCGTGACCGGGACAGTCGATGTGCGCGTAGTGCCGCGTCTCGGTCTGATACTCGACATGGCGAACATTGATCGTGATCCCACGAGCCTTCTCTTCCGGCGCGTTGTCGATGTCTTCGAACGCCATCGCAGAGGCTCTCCCCTGCGTCGACAACACCTTGGTGATCGCCGAAGTGAGAGTCGTCTTCCCGTGGTCGATGTGTCCGATCGTCCCAATGTTCAGGTGAGGCTTGTCCCTCACAAACGCTTCCTTCGCCATCTCCTACAACCTCCTTCGCAACTACCGCGCGACGTGGTCTGATCTCCGCAATAGAAAAGCGTCCGCCGCGAGCCTGAGCCCGCGATCGGAGTCGAACCGACGACCTCCCCCTTACCAAGGGGGTGCTCTA
>CAZUIM010000006.1:98876-103443 GCA_964620325.1 uncultured Thermotogae bacterium | reverse complement strand
GATCCAGTATGGGGTCGGCGATTACCTGGTCGCGCCGGCGGACGCGGAAAAGCTGAAAACGTCGATTTCCAATGTCTTCGGCAATCTGGAAGCGGAGGTCGACGTGTCGACCCGGAAGATCGATCGAGAGGAGGTGCGTCAGACACCCCGTCGACGGCGTCCCCGGATACCCTGTCGCCACCCGGACACCGGCCCGGAGTGCCCCCAACGCCACCGCTTGATTCCCCGTCACGATCTGGTTTCTCAATCCGGCTCTCCGTTTGCCTCTTCCATCGCACACGGGGTGCGATGTTGCACCGTGTGACGTCGGGCCTCGGCCCCGACGCCCCTGTCCTTGTCGATCGCTTCGAGGACCTTCTCCGGGGTCAGCGGCAGGCTCTGAATTCGGACGCCGAGGGCCTCGGCCACGGCGTTGGCGACCGCCGGAGCGGCCGGCGTCAGGGCCGGCTCCCCGATCCCCTTCGCCCCGAACGGTCCGACGCCGGTCCCCGATTCGAGGATGATCACGCCGGTCGTCGGAAAATCGACGGAGGTCGGAATCAGGTACTCGGCGAACGATGGCGTCTTGATCAGCCCGTCCTCGAGGACGAAGTCCTCCATCAGAGCGTACCCGAGGCCCTGGTGATTCCCCCCAGCGATCTGCCCCTCGACGGCGGCCGGGTTGATCGATCGCCCGACATCGTGGCAGGCCACGCACTTCAGAAGCTCGATCTGTCCGGTCTCGACATCGACGGCGACCTCGACCGCCGCGGCGCCGAAGGTGAAGTCGGGCCAGATGTCGCCCTGCCCGGTCTCCGGATCGATCCCGTCGGTGAACGGCGCGTTGAACTGCGCCAACTGCGACAGCTCGATCCCCTCGGAGGCGCAGATCTTCACCAGATCGGCCAGCTCGATGAACCGGTCCAGTTCGCCGGCGACCGCCGCCTTGGAGTTCTCCAGAACGATCCTCTCTGCTGAGACGGCGAGCTGCTTCGCAGCACGCTCGACGAGGCGCGTCTTGACCTCGGCGGCCGCCATGCAGACCGCATTCCCGGACATGTAGAGCTGGCGGGTCGCCGTCGACGTCCCGGCGAGCGGCGTCACCGCCGAGTCGGTCGCGTAGAACGTCACCCGCTCGAGCGAGACGCCGAGGATCTCGGCCGCAATCTGGCAGATCGAGTTCGCCTGCCCGGCCCCGATGTCCGGAACGCCGCAGCGGAGGACGACCGTCCCGTCCTGCTCGATTCCGACCCAGGCGCGGGAGGTGTCGTGGAACCAGGTGATCCGCCCGTAACTCTGGAGATAGTTGGCGAATCCGCGTCCGACCTTCACCGTCGACGAACCCTTTGTGCGGTCGCCGAGGGCGTGGAGCGCACGCGTCGCGCACTCCTCCGACCAGACGGCCGAGGTGACCGCCTGTCCGGTGCACGTCGTGTCGCCCGTCTTCATGTAGTTGACGCGTCGGACCTCAAGCGGATCCATGTCGAGGGCGTTCCCGATCTCGTCCATCTGCTGTTCGTAGGCGACGGCCGCCTGGGGCCCGCCGAAGCCGCGGAACGCGCTGGTGAACGTCTGATTCGTCGCCGCGGCGACCGAGTCGACGTGGACGTTGTCGATCTTGTACGGACCGGTCGCCATCCCCGTCGCGTAGAGGAGGACGTACGGCGTCAGGTACGGGTAGGCCCCCGAGTCGGCGACCATCTTTACCTGCGACGCCGTGATCCGGCCATCCCGCTTGACGCCCGTCCTGTGCGTGATCGTAAATGGGTGACGCTTCGAGGTCGCGGCGAACGCCTCCTCTCGCGTGTAGACGAGCTTGACCGGCCGGCCGGTCTCCCGTACGAGGAAAGCGAGGAAGATCTCGACGGTGATGTCTTCTTTGCTTCCGAATCCGCCTCCGACCATCGTCCCGCGGATCCGAATCCGGTTCTCCGGCAGGCCGAGGGCGTGCGCGATCGAGCGGAAGTGCTCGACGACCTGAGTGCAGACGCGGATGTTGATCACGCCCTGTTCGTCCATCCAGGCGACGCCGCCGTCCGGTTCGAGGTAGGCGTGCTCGACGAACGGGACGCGGAACGTGTTCTCCACGACCAGGTCCGCTTCGGCCATCCCCCGATCGAGGTCGCCCTTTCGGATCGTGTACCGGCTGACCACATTGTCCGGTTCGAACAGGATCGGCGCCCCCGGCTTCATCGCTTCCTCCGGATCGAGGACGTCCGGGAGATCCTCGTACTCGATCTCGATCCGCTCGAGGGCCTCCTCGGCGATCGCGACCGACTCCGCCGCGACGAGGGCGATCGGCTCGCCGACGTAGCGAACCGCGTCGAGGGCGAGGACGGGCGCGTCGGAGCCGGCTCGTGCCTCCCGGCCGGTCTGCCCCGGCATATCCGTGTTCAGCTTTGCGCCCTTGACGTCCTCGCCGGTCAGAACACAGACGACGCCGGGGAGGGACCGCGCGGCCTCCGCGTCGAGCCGGACGATCCGCGCGTGCGGTCGGCTGCTGCGAAGAACTTTGGCGTGAAGCATGTTCGGCATCGTGAAGTCGGCGGCGTAGGCCGTCGACCCGACCGCCTTGCCGAGAGCGTCCACGCGACGCAGTGGTTTTCCGACCTGCCGCAATGGGGGAAGGTTCGTCTCCGGAAGCGGCTTGGGCTGCACGTTATCCAATGGCAAACACCTGTCCCCGATAGGGGGCACGAAGTCCATCACGAACCACAAGAGCTGGTTCTCGCCCGGCGTGGCGAAGCCGAGATGCACACATCACGAGACATCACCTACGTTCATCTCGTCACCCACCGCGCGAATGCGATCCGAAGAATCGGATTCGTGCCCGGATTCGCGAAGCGAAGACGCAGCAGCCTTCGGCTGGATGTTGTGTATGCTCACACCCGATCACCTTCGTCCGTCTCGTCATCCACCACGAGAAGGCGATCGTCTCGATCGGCTTCTCGCCCTGCTTCGCTTGCCGAAGAACCGCCCGCAAGCGGAGACGCAGGGATCGAGGAAGATCGTTTCCGCCGTTCCGCCGCCAGGCGAACAGCAGAAACGATCTGACCGTATCCCGTGCACCGACAGAGATTCCCGGAGAGGGCTTCCCGAATCTCCTCCTCGGTCGGATCCGGATTCCGATCGAGGAGGGCCTTCGTCGAGATGATCATCCCGGGGGTGCAGAAGCCGCACTGGATCGCGCCCGTGTCGGCGAACGCTTCCTGGATTGGATGCGGATTCTCGAAGGTTCCCAGGCCGCTGTTCGTAATGATCTCGTACCCCTCGGCCTGCCAGGCGAGGACGAGGCAGCTGTTGACCGCCCGACCGTCGAGCAGGACGGCACAGGCCCCGCAGTCGCCCTTCTCGCAGCCGCTCTTCACGTCGGTGTACCCCAGATCTCGAAGCGCCTGCAGGAGCGTGACATTCGGGGCGAGCGCGGCCTCGTGGGTCCGCCCGTTGACGAGCAGTCGCACGATCCTAGTCTCCATCGGACTCCTCTCCCCCGCCCCCCCGTAAACGGGTCAGACAGCGCCGGACCAGGACCTCGACCTCGCGCCTCCGGTAGTCGGCCGACCCACGGATGTCGCCGATCGGGCGTGTTCCCTCGGCCGCAGCCCGCGCGGCCTTCGCGATCGCCGCCGCCGTCAGACCCTCTTTCGCAAGAATCTCTTCCGCGGAGCAGGCGCGGATCGGCGTCGGGGCGACCGCACCGAGAGCCAACCGGACTCGCCCGTCGATCGGATCGACCAGTGCAGCCGCGCTGACAACGCTGATCGCGTCCGCTTTCCGGAGCCGGACCTTCTCGTACGCGAAGGCCGGGGCAACGCCCCGGATCGGGATCCGGACCGAGACCAGGAGTTCCCCTGGCCTTCGATCGCTGCAGCAGGGACCGACGAAGAACTCGGCGATCGGGACCGACCGTGTGGCCCCGTGAGCCTGTAGCTCGACGGTCGCCTCGAGGACCAAGAGGGGCGGCGAGGTGTCGGCCGCCGGCGACGCGTGAACGAGGTTCCCGCCGATCGTCGCGCGATTGCGGACGAGCGGGGCGGCGAACTTGAGGCAGGCGGCCGTCAGGATCGGGGCGCCTTCTGCGACGAGGGGGCTGTCGAGCAGCTCGGCGATCGTCGTCGCGCCGCCGAGGACCAGCGCGTCTCCGTCTCGGTCGATCCCGCGGAGCTCGGCGATCCTCGAAAGGTCGACCAGCGTCCCTCGCCGGAGCTTCCTCGCCCGAGCGTCGACGAGAAGGCAGGTCCCCCCGGCGAGCGGCTGCGCGGTCGGCTCGGCCGCCAGGATCTCCAGTGCCTCGACGACCGTCGATGGTTGTCTGAGCTCGAACGCCGGGAGCGTCATGACGCTCCCTTCTGGAGTCGTGATCTCGTCACGTCACACATCGCGGCTTCGGTCGGCTTGCCGACCGAAACGTCAGCTATGCGAGCATGGCTGGAGAGAATCATCCCGCCACCTCCCCAGCTGCGCGCCGAACAGCGTATCCGAAAGCTCGCTCCAGTCCCTGCAGCCTGCCCAGAGCTCGATCGCTCACCCACCCGGCTTCGGTCGGCTTGCCGACCGAAACGTCAGCTATGCGAGCATGGCTGGAGAG
>CAZUIM010000006.1:0-98776 GCA_964620325.1 uncultured Thermotogae bacterium | reverse complement strand
ATGCGAGCATGGCTGGAGAGAATCATCCCGCCACCTCCCCAGCTGCGCGCCGAACGGCGCGCACAATGCTCGCATAGCCAGTACACCGACACCGATTCCCCTTCAGGTAGTCGCGGATCTCGTCCTCGGTCGGCTCGGGGATCCCCTCGAGGAGCTTCTTCGTCATCATCAGCATCCCGGGTGTGCAGTAGCCGCACTGGAAGGCGTTCTCGTCGATGAACGCCTGCTGGAGCGGATCGAGGGTCCCATCCGGTGCGGCGAGCCCTTCGACCGTTCGCACGTCGGCCCCATCGGCGCTGACGGCGAGGACGAGGCAGCCGAGGGCCGGTTCTCCGTCCATCCAGACGGTGCACGCGCCGCACTCGCCGATCCCGCAGCCGTACTTCGCGCCGGTTAGCTCGAGCCGCTCGCGGAGGACGTTCAGAAGGAGTTCGTTCGGGGCGACGTCAAGTTCGTGCTTTGCTCCGTTCACCGCCAGCTCGATCCTCGTCCGCTCATCCGCCCGGAGAACGAGCTTGCCTCGTTCTCCCCTAGGAACATCCGCCGCCATAGCGGCGGATCGTACCCCGGCGCCTTCAGCGACGGATCGTTGTCGCCCTCCGCGCGGCGCAACTGGCTCTGTATCGAAGCGGGACCACGCCACCGCGACCGCATCGTGAACCAGCGCCACGGCGGCCCTCCGCCGGTAGTCGGCCGTGCTTCGAACGTCGTCGATCGGCTGGATCTCGTCTACCACCAGGCGAACGGCTTCCAGAAGCTTCTCGTTGGTTTGCCGTTCGCCCGTAAGCGGCGGATCGGCCGCCGCGACAGCGGCCTCTGCCCTTCTCGCGCGCACGACGGTCGGGCCGACCGAGCCGAGCTCGATTCGCGCCGACCGGATCGCCCCGTCTTCACACGTGAGCTTGACGGCGACCGAAACCTTGGAGAGATCGGCCCGCACGCGCGACAGCTTGACGAACGCCGACGTCGTTTGGCTCCCCGCCGCTGGGAGTCGAACTTCCCTCAGAATCTCGGCCGGTCGCAATCGCACCATCCCCGGCTGCTTCAGGAGATCGCCGACCGCGATGGCCCGCTCTCCGTCCGGCCCGACGAGGACGGCCTCGGCCTCGAGCGCTAGGAGGGCCGGGACCGTGTCCGAGGCGGGCGATCCGTTGCAGACGTTCCCGCCGATCGTCCCGCGCATCGCGATCTGGGTCGAACCGAACGCGGCGGCCGCTTCGGCCAGAGCCGTCGCTCGTTTCCAAAGGAGGGGCGACGTGGCCAACGCCCGGATCGGCGTCAGCGCTCCGATCCGGATCGTCCCGGCCTCTTCCCGGATTCCGACGAGCTCACGCAAGCCCGAGAGATCGACGATGACCTCCGGGGAGGCCTTCTGAAGCTTCATGTCGACGAGCACGTTCGTCCCGCCGGCGAGAATGCGCGCCTTCTCGCCGTGCCTCTCGAGCGCCGCCACCGCGTCGCGGAGCGAACCCGGCCGGATGTAGTCGAAGCGATGCTGGAGGATGTGCGTGTTCGTCTGCTGGTGGACTTGGACCACTACGCCTCACCTCCCTCAAAGGAGGCAAGGACCTTCTCCGGGGTGATCGGCAGCGCGTAGAACCGGATGCCGATCGCGTTGGCGATCGCGTTCGCGTAGGCCGCCGCCACCGGGTTCATCGCTGCCTCCCCGATACCCTTCGCTCCGAACGGACCGGTCGGCTCGTAGGTATCAGCGAAAAAGCAGGTCAGGTCCTCGACCTTCGGGCTCTCCCCCATCGATGCGGTCTTGGCGTCGAGCCAATAGCCGCACGAGGTGAGTTGGCCGTCGGCATCCCAGTCGCAGCCTTCGACCAGCGCGTACCCGGCCCCCTTCGACAGACCGCCTTCGAGCTGGCCGACGGCCATCGCTGGATTGACGACCGTTCCGCAGTCCGAGCCCATCACCGCCCGCTTCGTCGTCACCCGTCCGGTCCACGTATCAACCTCGACCTCGACGAAGACGGCGACGTAGGCCGGCGGGCAGTTCGTCGGGCGGTAGCTTTCGACCGCCGCGAGCGTCTTCCAGCTTTCCATCCAACACCGTTTCGCCAGATCCTCGAGGGTCAGCGCGCGATCTTCGATCGCGGGAGCGAACACGACGGTCTGTTGGGTTCGCTCGTCCAGTCTCATCTCGAGCGCGTCGGCGTAGACGTTCAGATAGTGGGCGGCGGTCTCGAGGACCTCCTTCTTCAGAGACATCGCGGCCTTCGTTGCGGCTCCGCCGCCGGCGTAGACGCCACGTGTCGCATGGGTGACGCAGTCGTAGACCGTCGTCTGCGTCCCGGCCGGCACCACGTTGACCTTCTCGAACGGGACGCAGAGCGCCTCGCCGACGAGCTTCGCCAGCGCCTCGTGCGTTCCGCCGCCGTGGTCCATCACCGCGGTCACGACGTCGATCGAGCCGTCGACGTTCACCTTGACCATCGCCCCGGAGAAGTCGATCACGTCTCCCGGCTGCGGTGCCCCGGCCGAGCTCGTGTGAAACCCGCGGGCCACGCCAATTCCCTTCCGGAAACGACCGTCCTTCTCGCCGGGTCGCTTCCGCTCTGCCCAATTGATGAACTGCGCCCCGCGCTTCATCAACTCGGGCACTCCATCAGATTGTACGATCGACTTCACGAGCGGCCCCTGCCCCCAGAACGTGTCGCCAAGGCCGACGTAGTTTTTCATCCGCAGCTCGATCGGATCGATCCCGAGCTTCTCGGCCAGCTCGTCGATCAGCTGCTCGGTCGCGAAGGTCACCTGCGGGTTGCCGAACCCCTGCATCGCGCACGAGGGGGCCTTGTTCGTGTAGACGGCCGTCCCGCGGTAGCGGACGTTCGGAATCTTGTAGAGGGAGACGAGCCAGCCGATCGAGACGCCGAGGTACGAATAGGCCTGGATGTTGTGCGCCCCGATGTCGGCGACGAGCCTCATGTCGGCCGCCGTCAGCGTCCCGTCGCGCTTCGCTGCAAGCTTCAGGTCGATCGTGCCGCCATAGCGCGTGTGGTCGTGGGCGTCCTCCTCGCGCGTCAGCGTCAGCTTGACCGGGCGGCCGGTCTTCAGCGCCAGCGCGGCGCAGATCGGGATCGGCGGGTTCATCTGGATGCTCGAGCCGAACGTCCCGCCGATCGGGACCCGCCGGACCTCGATCTTGGAAAGCGGGATTCCGAAGATCTCGCCGAGCAGGATCCGGACATTGTGAATTGACTGCGTCGTCGGCCAGACGGTCAGCCCGCCGTCCGGCTCCGGCCGCACGACGCACGATTTCGTCTCCAGCTGCGCGTGGTAGACCTTCGGAAGCCGAAACGAACCTTCGACCGTGACATCGGCCGCGGCGAATGCCCGCTCGGCGTCCCCCTCGTCCACGCTCCGCTCGCAGGCGACGTTGTTCTCAATCGCGATCTCGTCTTCGCCCCAGATCACCGTGTCGTAGATCGCGGGCGCCCCGCGGCGCATCGCCTTGTGCGCGTCGGTGACGGCGGAAAGGACCTCGTACTCGACCTTGATCGCGCGGACCGCCCGCTCTGCGAGATCTTCGCTCTCCGCAGCGACCGCTGCGACCGCCTCGCCCATCCGGCGCACCTTGTCGGCGAGGACCGTGTGATCCTTGTGGAGGACCGGCGGGATCGTGATGATCCGCTCGTTATAGCGGACTTTCGGCACGTCGGCGAACGTGATACACGTTACGCCTAGTGCCTCCGCCTCGGACGTGTCGATCGAGACGATCTTCGCGTGCGCATACGGACTCGACAGGATCCGCCCGTGCAGCATCCGAGGCAGCGAGACATCGACGGTATAGACCTCTCGACCCGTGACACGCGCGACTCCGTCCTTGCGACGGAAGTCGCGCGTAAGGAGTTGGTGCTTCCTCTTCTCAGTCAAAGCCATCTCCTTCCCGGGCAAGCCGAACAGCGGCCTTCGCGAGTTCGGCCCTAGCTACTCCGGGCGAGCGCCCAGCGCGAGCGAGCACGTAGCCGCCATCAAAGCGAGGAAACTCACGCCCAACAACGGAGTACCGCTTCTCTTCGTTCATTCCATCCATCACCAGCTACCCACCACGATCAACCGCTAACTGTGAATCGTGAACTGCTCTCCGCGAACTCCGAACCGCGAACTGCGAACCTCGAACTGCGTTACTCCCATCGCCTACGCGCCCTCTTCGTGTCGGATGAAGTGCTCGTGCATCTTGTCGGCCGCCTCGACCACATCACGGTCCGAGATCGCAGCGATGATTGCCCGATGTTCAGAGAGGGACTCGCGCAGGAAGTCGCCGCGATCCGGCAGCAGAAACTGCCGCTCCATGTCCCGCCAGCCCTCGTGATCCATGAACTCGAGGAAGCTCCGCTCCGTCCGTTCGACGATCGCGTTGTCCGTCACCTGGGCAAGCATCAAGTGGAAGTCGCGATGGAAACGAACGTAATCCTCATAACACTCCCGATCCGCCGCATCGGACATCTTCGACAGGAGGTCGTCAAAGCGTTCCGCCTTCTCCGGCGACCATCGGGCCGTCGCCAACCGGACGAGCCCGCACTCGAAGACCGCCCGCGCCTCCTGAAGCTGCAGCGCCTCTTCCGACTGCTCGATCGCTTGGGAGATGCCGTTCGAGACGATCTCGGAACTCACCGATTCGCGGATGTAGCTCCCATCGCCCACGCGCGTCTCAACGACGCCCATCAGCCGCAACGCCGCCAGTGCCTCGCGCACCGACGTCCGTCCGACCCCCGTCAGCTCCGCCAACTTCGCCTCCGAAGGCAACCGCTCCCCAGCGCAGAGAGAACCGTCTTGGATGGAAGAGAGGATCTGGTCGATCACGAAACGTGGCCGATTGGTTTCCACAAGCCGTTCGATGGGCATCGTGGAGCGATCATACAGGATTTGTCAGGTGTCCGACATGTCGTCTTCGCAGCGAGCCAGCAGTTAGCTTCTCCCGCACTCCAACCCTCCGTTGAGGCCGACGAAGAGCAGGAAGATGAGAGGCAATCATCTTCATCACTGATCGTCGCACTGACGAGAGGCACACCGTACACTGACGGGCCATGACCGCACACGCCGAACACCAGCTTCAACGCGAGAAGCTGGAGCAGCTTCCGGGGATCCTTCGCGAGGCGGGGGTCGACTGCTGGCTGGTCTGGGTTCGCGAGACGGTCCAGATGCCGGATCCGGTGCTGCCGATCGTCCTCGCGGCCGACCTGGTGTGGCCGTCGGCGTTGCTGTTCACGACGTCCGGGGAGCGGACGGCGATCGTCGGGAGGTTCGACGCGGACGTCGTGCCCGCCGACCTGTACTCGCGTGTCGTCCCGTACGATGAGGCGATCGCCGACACCCTTTGTGCGGAGCTCGACCGGATCGACCCGCAGACGATCGCGATCAACGAGAGCCGAAGCGACGTGGCAGCGGACGGTCTGACGGCGGGGATGAAGGCACGGCTGCTGGAGATTCTCGAGCCGACCCCGCACGCCGACCGCTTCGTCAGCGCCGAGGGGTTGATCGGAAGACTACGCGGACGGAAGAGCCCGTTGGAGCAGGCGCGGATCCGCGACGCTGTTCGGATCACCGAGGAGATCTTCGACGAGCTGGACGACTTCCTCGCCGTCGGTCAGACGGAGATCGAGATCCGACGGTTCGTTCATCGCCGGATGGAAGAGATCGGCGTCGGCTTCGCCTGGCAGGCCGCGTGCAATCCGGCCGTGGACGCCGGCCCGAACAAGCCGTTCGGCCACGGCGCGCCGTCCGAGAACCGGACGAAGCCGGGACACCTGCTGCACTTCGATTTCGGCGTGCAGACCGATGGGTACAGCTCGGACATCCAGCGAATGTACTTCTTCGGAACCCCGGACGAGATCCCCGACGAGGTCAAGCGCGCGTTCGACACGGTTCGCGACGCGATCCGACTCGCGGCGGAGTTGCTTCGCCCTGGCGTCCGCGGCGTGGACGTCGACGCAGTGGCGCGCCGACACGTGATCGACCGCGGGTACCCGCCGTTCGCTCACGCGTTGGGCCATCAGGTTGGCCGGTTCGCTCACGACGGCGGGACACTGCTCGGTCCTCCGTGGGAACGATACGGGGAGTCACCGCACGGCGTCGTCGAGACCGGGAACGTCTTCACGCTCGAACTTCATGTCCCGACCGCGAACTACGGGCAGGTGAGCCTCGAGGAGGACGTCCTCGTCACCGAGACCGGATGCGAATTCCTCAGCCATCCGCAACGCGCCCTTCGCTGCATCGTCTGAACCCCTTGAGATCGATGTCTCCGGCCTCCACGATTGGACCCGTCCCGGGCTCGCTCGGAGACGATGGAGGGATCGGAAACTGCTAAGGGAACGGGGGACAACGAGGGTCGATGCAGGGAGATCCGTGCAGAGATGGACAGACCGAGGGCCGTGGCTCAACGTCGCCCTGCTCTTCGCAATCGTGACATTGGTCGCTCTCGGCGTCCGGATCACCGCCATGCAGCTCATCCTCCGCACGGTCGTCGCGAACGAGCGCGGGCGGCTCGCGCAGGCGGCCGAGATCCAGGCGCAGCTTCTCGAAGCCCGCTCGGGGCAGGACGGCCCATGGACGGTGCCGGGGGCGGGGAAGCAGTTCGGCGAGACCGGCGAAGTCGTCTACGCCCGCCTCGAGGGGGACCGGATCGAGTTCTTGACGGACGCGAACCCCGACGGACCGAGTGCGTCACTTCCGGCGAGCTCCGATCGGGCCGAGCCGATACGCCGTGCCCTCGATGGACAGACCGGCACAGTGATCGGACCCGACCACCGCGGCGAACGGGTGATCGCCGCCTATCACCCGGGTCCCGAGTCCTGGCCCGCCGTTGTGGCAAAGATCGATCTGGCCGAGGTGCGCGGGTACATCTGGAAGTCCAATCCAATCAACATCCCGGCGACCTTAGGCATCATCGCTCTCGGCGGCGTCCTCTTCGCCTTGGCCGGCAGGCCGCTGCAGCGCCGCGCGCTCGGAACCGAGCATCGATTCTCCCGCCTCGTCGAGACGATGACCGAGGGCGTCGGCATTACGGACTCAAAAGGAATCCTCGTCTACGCCAACGACCGGTACGCGGAGACTGTCGGTCGCTCGAAGGAGCAACTCGTTGGCAGACCGCTCAAGACGCACATCGATCTACCTGAGCACGTTGTTTCTCCGCATCTTCTCGCCGACGGCGCCGGTTCGTTCGAGCTCTCGCCCGCCACCGAAAATGGAGTCGAGAGGAATCTCCTCTTCACGCTGCGATCGGTCGAGGATCGCCGCGACGGCGAGAGTGGGGCCGTCGTCGTCCTGACGGACATCACGGAGCTCAGGCGGGCGCAGAACCGAGCCCTGGAGGAGGTCGCGCGGGCGCAGAGATATCTCGACATCGCCGATGTCATCTTCGTCGTCCTCGACGTCGAAGGTCGCGTCGTGATGGTCAATCGGTACGGCCACGAGATTCTCGGATACGACGAAGGCGAACTGACGGGAACCGATTGGTTCGCCGTCTGTGTCCCGGAATGCGATCGCGCGGAAGCGCGCGCGATCTTCGAACGATTGCTGGCGAGCGCGCTAGGTACGTCCGAATACTACGAGATCCCGATCCTGACCCAAAGCGGCGAGTCGTGGTTGATCTCGTGGCATCACACGATCCTTGACAACCCGGACGGAACCGTCAGCGGAACGCTCAGTTCCGGAGTGGACGTGACCGAGCGACGCCGCGCCGAAGACGCACTCCGAGTAAGCAAGAATCGATACCGGGCGCTGTTCGAGAATGCGGCGCTCGGCATTTACCGAACGACGCCGGACGGGAGAATCCTCGCAACCAACCGGACGGCCCTCAAGATGCTCGGATTCGATTCGTTTGACGAGTTGGCCGACCGCAACCTGGAGGCGGAAGGATACGAGCCCAGCTATTCGCGCGACGAGTACAGGCGGCGCATCGAGCGTGACGGAGAGATCACCGGCTTCGAGTCGGCGTGGATCCGCAAAGACGGATCGACGATGTACGTTCGGGAGAACGCGAGAGCGGTTCACGATGCGAACGGCGAGATCGCCTTCTACGAGGGGACGATCGAAGACATCAGCGCCGAGAAGGAGGCCGAGCGGGCGAGAAGGGAGCTCGAAGCGCACTTGATCCAGACCCAAAAGCTCGAGTCGATCGGAACGCTGGCCAGCGGGGTGGCACACGAGATCAACAATCCGTTGACCGGCGTCATCAACTACGCCGAGCTGATTCGGAATCGAATCGGCAACGACAGGCTACGCGACTACGCTCAGCGGATCATCGAAGAGGGCACCCGGGTGGCGAACATCGTCAAGAGCCTTCTCTCCTTCTCTCGGCAAGACGGCCAGCACCAAAGCCCGGCCAGCATGTCGGATATCGTCGATTCGACACTCTCTCTCATCGGATCCGTGTTGGAAAGAGATCAGATCCGGCTGACCGTCGAAGTCCCGCCTGATCTTCCGTTGCTGAATTGCAGGTCGCAGCAGATTCAGCAGGTACTGATCAACCTTCTGAACAACGCCCGCGACGCGCTGAATCGTCGGTATCCGACGTTCGACGAGAACAAGACCCTGCACGTCCGGGCCGATCTGGTTGAACGAGGAGGAGAACCCTGGATCCGCACCGTCGTCGAGGACCACGGCTGCGGCATCCCCGGGGAGATCGTCGACCGGATCTTCGATCCCTTCTTTTCGACCAAACCGCGGGAGAGCGGGACGGGCCTCGGCTTGTCCATCTCCTACGGGTTGGTTCTCGAACATAGCGGGCGACTCCTGGCCGAAAGCGAACCGAATGCCCACACGCGCTTCATCATGGAGCTTCCCGTCGACCCCGATGGAGCGCCGAGCGCGTAGGTGCCTCCCCTCCCGTTGTCCTACCCCTCCTGAATCGAGACCGCGAGGCCGTCACGGACGATCGCGAAGCGTGATGGTTCGTCGTACGACCAGATCTCGACGGCTTCGAACTGCGACGAGACGAACCCGAGATCGTTCGCGGCGACGATGCTGTCCGGCTCGCCCCGCGTCGACATGAGCTCGGTCGCCGACGCGGGCACGAGGCTGGCACTCGCTCCGTCGAAATAGCTGAACGCTCCGTTGAGGCTGACGAAGAGCAGGAAGATGAGGGAAATCATCTCCAGCGTGCAGCACGCGATCTTCATCTCTTTCCCCCTTGGTCGATTCCAAAAAACGGCTAGGGAATAGCAATTCACGAGTCTTCACGATGTGACCGATCCCGACGTCGAATCGGTTTAGGAAGAATCGTACCGCTGTCCGAACGTAATGTGGGTCACAGTTCCGGTACCAAGCTCGAGCAGCTCATGCAGGGCCGGCGGCCCATCGTCAGTAGAATGGCGCCAGGGCGGAGGCCGGGCTGCGCGGAGGGTCCGCTCGTCCCGGGGCTCGCGCCCTATCTTCCGGTGCGACCGGGCAGGGGCACGATGAATGAACAACAGACCGTCGATCTGACGTTCCGATTCGTCGAGGCGATCAACCGCCGTGATCTCGCGAAGCTCGCGGAGCTGATGACCGAGGATCACGTCTTCGTCGATCCGTCCGGGGAGCGCCACGCGGGGCGGAAGACGATGCAGGAAGGATGGGCCGAGTACTTCGCCCGGTACCCCGAGTACATGATTCACGTCCACGAGATCTACCTCGTTGGCGACGTCGTGCTGTTCGTCGGCCGCACGACCGGTTCCCATCTCGGACTTCCTCGACTGGAGGAATTCCGAGGGTCCGTGATCTGGGCCGCTCGCCTCCGCGACGGCCGGCTGAGCGAGTGGCACGTCCTCCTCGACGACGCCGAGGCCCGGCGCGGGGGATCAACCGTTCGACGCGTCTCGCTTGATCCCTCGGCAGGGCGTCTTCAGCCCCGTCTCGAGCTTATTCCTTACCTCGCGCTTGACGCGAGCCGCCAGCCAACCTTCGTGCTTGTCGAGGAAGGCCACGACGGCGTCGCGGTCCCAGGCGATCAGCTCGCCGAGCGCCCAGGACATCGCCTTGACAACCATGTCGTCGCGGTCGTCGATGAGGCGTCGACAGATCGCCAGCGTCCGAGGGGCATCCCCGCTCACGCGGGAATTGAGACCCACGGTTGCGACCAACGCCGCCCTTCGCCACCAGCGGTCGGGAAATTCTGACCACGCACGCACATCCTCAAACGCGATCTGCCCGCGCACCCACGCCGGACCGGCGAGGTGACGGGCAAAGGAATCGGCCGATCCCCAGGAATCGATCCCTCGCCCCAGTTCCTCCAGCTCGGCGCGACCCAGACGGGAGGACGCGTCCGGGTGGTGACGAATCAGCTCGTAGAAGACCCCACTTCGACGTCCGTACTCCCCGACGAGTGCGCGCCCGACGTCGACGACGAACGCCCCGGAGCAGGCGTCCAGCCGTTTGGAGTAGGTCTTCCGCAGCGCGTCGCGGTTCGCCGCATTGCGAACGGGCAACGCGCGGACGGCGCGGTCGATCTCTGCGGCAACCTGCGACGGGCGCCGCATTGTTTGTTGGGCATAGGCGATTCACCTCCGGGTGCGCATGAGAGGATCTTGCGGGATCGGCGACGATGCGATGCCGGAACCGCTCCGCGGAGGTAGAATGCCGGCGAGGAGGCGGCATGAAGATCGGAATCCTGTCCGATACGCACGATCGTCTGCCGACGATCGAACAGGCGGTGGAGCACTTCAACGCGGAGGGGGTGCAGCTTGTTCTGCACGCCGGCGACTTCGTCTCGCCGTTCACCGCAAGACCCTTGACGAAGCTGGACGCGGAGTTCCTCGGCGTATTCGGCAACAACGACGGAGATCGGCTCTATCTCACGAAGCGGTTCGAGACGATCGGCCCGATCCACCTCGGCTACCACACGTTCGAGATCGATGGCGTCCGGGCGGTGTTGATGCACGAGCCGAAGTCGATCGACGCGCTCGTCGCGAGCGGCCACTATGACCTCGTCGTCTACGGTCACACTCACGAGATCGACCTGCGAGAGGGGCCTTGCGTTGTCGTCAATCCCGGGGAAGCGTGCGGCTACCTGTCCGGACATGCGACCGCCGTGCTCCTGGACACGGCGACGATGAAGCCGGAGCGGGTCGACCTTCGGATCTAGGAGTGCAACGGCACGCTCGCGGATCGGTCGATCATCCGGGCGGCGGGACGTCCGGAACCCCGTCGCGGTCGAGGTCGGAGATCGCCGCCAGACCGCCGAGTGACGTCTCCTTGTAGCGGCTGCGCATGTCGAGGCCGGTCTGATGCATCGCCTCGAGCGTCGCGTCGAAACTGACCCGATCCCGGCCGCCGGAGAGCATCGCCAGGTTTGCCGCATTCAGTGCCGAGACCGCCCCAGCGGCGTTCCGCTCGATGCACGGGATCTGGACGAGGCCGGCGACGGGATCACAGGTGAGTCCGAGGAAGTGCTCGAGCGCCGTCTCGGCGGCGCGATCGATCTGATCGTGAACGGATCCGCCGAGCAGGTGACAGACAGCGGCGGCGGCCATCGCGGCGGCGACGCCGATTTCGCCCTGGCAGCCGACGAGCGCCCCGGCGATCGAGGCCTTGGCGACGGCGAGGGCTCCGATCACTCCGGCGACGATCAGGCCCTCGCAGATACGAGTGTCGGGAAGACCTAGGAATTCCTGCATGACGCGCAGACAGGCGGGGACCACGCCGGCCGACCCGCACGTCGGCGCGGTCACGACGGCGCCGCCGGCCGCGTTCTCCTCGGCGACGGCGATCGCATAGATCGACGCTCTCGTGCTCTCGGCAGAGATGACCCCGGGGGTCCCGCCCAGCGTCTCGAACCGACGGAGCATCGCGGCGGCTCGACGCTCGACACCGAGTGCCCCGGGAAGGACCCCCTCGGCCGCCAGCCCGCGGTCGATCGCCCCGGACATCAGACGCCAAATCCCCTGCAGGCGTCCGAGGACGAGATCGCGCGAGTGACCGTGCGCGGAGGCCTCCATCGACAGAGCGTAGTCGACGAGCGAGCGATCGCGCTTCTGACACGCTTCGACGACGGCTCGCGCTGAAACCCGGCGAGCCGCCGCCTCTCGACCGGCGGTTCGGAGGTCTTCAGCATCGACCACCGCGCCTCCACCGATCGAGCAGAAGACGTTCGAGAGGAGAACGCGCCCTTTGTGATCCTGCAGTGTGAAGCGCATCGTGTTCGGATGCGGTTCGGCCGGCGTCTGGCGATCGAAGATGATGTCGCCGTCGGGATCGAAGGCGTACCCGCCGGTCGGAAGAAGGAGGGCTCCGGCAGCCGCCACCTCGTCGTAGATCGACTCTATCGCTCGGTTCGCCACGTCCTCTGGCCCGTAGCCGTAGAGTCCGGCAACGACGGCACGATCGGTGAGGTGTCCGCCGCCCGTGTGGGCGAGGCTCCCGTAGAGCGTGACCGTGATCCGCTCGCCGGGTTCGGCTCCGTGGCGTTCCATCAACCGTTTCCGGAACAGAAGTCCCGCTCGCATCGGCCCGAGAGTGTGGGACGAACTCGGGCCGACCGCCGGCTTGAGAATCTCGAACACACTCGGAAGGGAGTCCGGCCTCTTCTCGTTCACGCTCGGACTATCTGCAAGCGCCGTTCGAACGTCAACCTACATCAAGATCGATGAAGGCCGTCTCAACGGCCGTCCGGACTCGGCGAGTGCTTCGAGTGCGAAGAGCCATGCTGCCTGGTGGAAGCTCCCCGTCTCGCGCGACGCGGCCTTCGAAGAGAAACGGGGCTCCCGAAGGAGCCCCGCGATCGCGAACGTTCGTTTCGGGCTAGTACAGCTCGGTCGACTGCCGATAGACCGCTCGCACTTGCCCGTTGTTCTGTAGGTTGACGCTCAACCGCCCCGGCTCGACATCGCCGAACAGCAGCATGTAGATGTCTTCCCACGTTTCCGTCTCCGGGTTGTAGCGCTGCCACTTCCAGAACTCGAGGCGAAGCTCCTGAGCGGTCCAGTACTCCTCCTCGGCAACGAGCGTGTACCGCGTACCCGGTTCGTTGCAGAGCTGGAAGGGGGCCGTTCTCGCGGCGCCGTCGACGCGGATTTGCGGGTTGATCGCCTCGTTGACGAACTGCGCCTGCGTTGGGGCGGTCGTCATCGCGATCTGCTGATACGTGAAGACCGCCGACACGTCGAGGCAGACCCGTTGCGTCGGCACCGGAGTGAACGTGATCCCCGACTCCTGCTGGAAGACGGCTCGGTACGCCGCGCCGGACTCGAGCGGGACGAGGATCTGCGGCTTCTGGGAGATCGTCTCCCACACGCCTTCGATCGGGTCGCGCTTCTCCCATCGGTCGAATTCTGCTTCCTGCTGGTCCGGCCCGACCGCGGAGCGCTCGGCCTGCAACATGTATTGTGCCGTGGCGGTTCCGCAGAGTTGGAACGGAGTCATCCGCTCGGTCTCGCCGTTGACGAGGATCATCGTGGAGATCTCCGTCGTCGTGGAGGGGAGGAACAGGAACCCCGGAACCTCGTAGGCCGCTGAGACTGTCATACAAGCTCGAGTCTGCGGCTCCTCCTGTGTCGGCGGAGGCGTTCTCTCGGGCTCGCGTTCGCCGGAGCCGACGACCGTCACGGTCAACTCGGCGACGGGACACTGCTCCGGATCGATGAACAGGTACGTTGCATGATATGAGACCCCCGGCTCGAACGTCCCGGACACCGAGCCGAGCGATCGCTCGAGATCGACGGCGATTGTCCCACCGGGCGGCAGGTTCTCGTCGACGATGAACGAATCGACGATCGGGTAGCGCCCGAGCGTCGTCGTAACGTTCGACGGCAGCGAGCGGCTCCCACGGAACGTTACGTTGCTCGGCACTTCGCCGAACTCCCACGAAAGGGCGATCGGCTCCGGACAGCCTTCGTCCGGCGGTGTCGTCTCCGGAATCGTCTGGCCATCGCACGGCGGACACGCCTCCCTCTCCTCACAGATCGGGGTGAGGCAGTCCGGATCGATGACCGACCGGATCGAGGTTTCGATGCTCGGAACGACGTCCACCGACGTCGTCGCCGTCGCCTCAGCGTTGGCCGCGGCGTTCGCCATCGCGAACGCTTGGGCCAGCGCGTTGGCGGTCGCATCGGCCGCCGCTTCAGCGCGCGCCATCGCAGACGCGGCCGCGCGCGCGGACGCAACGGCATCGGCCATCGCGATCGCGAGGGCCTCGGCCGACGTCGACGCCGATGCTTGCGCACTTGCGAAGGCTCTGGCCGCCGCATACGCACGGGCTTGAGCCTGCGCTTCTGCGGCCGCCGCGGCGTAGGCGAACGCTGCCGCATCGGCGAACGCGTCCGCGGCCGCATTCACGGCGACGGCAACCTCCGCCTCGGCGGAAGCCTGTGCCATAGCGGCGGCATGTGCCGCTGCCTGCGCATCGGCCACCGCGAGAGCGATCGCCTCGACGCCGGCGTAGGCCTCAGCTTGCGCATCCGCCACGGCCATCGCCGCAGCATACGCTGCGGCCTCTGCGTCGGCCTGTGCACTGGCCATCGCATCGACTCCGACCCCCACACTCGCCTGGGCATCCGCCTCAGCCTGGACGGCCGCCAGAGCCGCCGCCTCTGCGTTCGAGACGGCTGTCGCCATTGCGTCGACGTACGCAACGGCGCTCGCCTCCGCTTCGGCGTACGCCTTTGCGGCCGCCGTTGCGGCGGCCTGCGCCTCCGCGACGGTCGAACAGATCCCCTGCAAATCCTCGAGTGCCCCTGCCTGAGCCTGCGCATACGCGTCCGCGGTCGCCTGAGCTTCGGCCTGCGCCGTGGCCGACGCCGCCGCCGCCGCTTGTGCGTAGCTGAACGCCTCGGCTGAAGCGTTGGCCACTGCGGCCGCGAAGGCCTGAGCGTAGGTGTCTTCCCCGACGGCCGAAGCACTCGACTCGGCCGAGGAGCTCGCCGAAGCCGCCGCTTGCGCGCACGCCGTTGCCGCCGCCTGTGCGTCCGCAGCGGCCGTCGCGGCCGCCGCAGCGTGCGCGACGGCATCGGCTACGGCTGTCGAAACCGAAGACGACAGAGAGGACGCGGACGCCTGGGCCGCCGCGTAGGCGGAAGCGGCCGCGGAGGCCTGAGCGCTCGCTTCGGCGCTGGAACTGGCGTACGCGTCCGCGAGCGCGCTGGCTGAGGCCCGCGCTTCCGCACAGGCCGACGCCGCCGCTGTGGCCCTCGCGCGAGCGGTCGCCTTGGACTCAGCGATCGCCTCAGCCATCGCCTCGGCGGCGGCCGTCGCCTCCGCGCAGCTTGTCGCCACGGCGGTCGCTGAAGCGCGAGCCGTCGCGCCGGCCCGCGCCATTGCGCTGGCCATCGCGTCGGCGTGTGACGCCGCCAACGCACATGCATTCGCAGCGGCCGTCGCCTCCGCACGAGCGGAGCTGGACGCAGATGCTATTGCGCTGGCCGCGGCCGATGCAGCTGCACGGGCGTCGGCTGCAGCCACGGCGATTGCGGCCGCGTTCGACTCGGCCGTCGCTCTGGCCGAAGCGAGCGCTTCGGCGACGGCAACGGCCTCCGCTTCCGCAGTCGCGGAAGCCTGTGCGATCGCCTGGGCCGACGCGAAGGCTTCGGCGTACGCCAGAGCGGCGGCCTCGGCTTCGGCTTCAGCGCGCGCGTATGCCGACGCGGCTGCTTCGGCTTGCGCGCTCGCTTCGGCTTCGGCGAGTGAGGCGGCCTGCGCGGCCGCTTTCGCCGCCGCATCGGCCTGTGCGATCGCTGTAGCGATCGCCTGGACGACGCCTCGCACCTCGGCGATCACCACGCCGCACGGCACTTCGGTCGCAACGCTCTCCGAGACCAGCTCGACAGCGCTCTCGGCCTGGGAATACGCCTGCGCCGTCGCATCCGCGTACGAAGATGCCTCTGCGGCCGCCTGCGCGACGGCGCGAGCCCGGGCCGACGCCTTGGCCGCAACTTCTGCGGCCGCTGCCGCTTCGGCCACCGCACTGGCGTTCGCCGCAGCGGCGGCCGTCACTCGAGCCGAGGCCAGTGAGACGGCTTCGGCCATCGCTTCGGCCACCGACTCCGCATAGGTCGCAACTCCGGCGGCCACGCTTGCACAAGCATCGGCGCTCGCCTTCGCCTCCGCAGCCGCGACTGCGATCGCTTCTTCGATCGCGGCGACGTCGGCCGACGCCGATGCAGCTGCGCTGGCGCAAGCGTCCACCGATGCAGATGCGTACGCCGACGCCGATGCACAGGTCACTGCAAACGCGTCGGCACTCGCCCGGGCGCCCGACGCGGCCTGCGCGCAGGCCGCAGAGCTCGCGTCCGCGCGAGCTCTTGCGTCGGCACACGCTTCAGCAAAGGCCGACGCCCGCGCTGCGGCCCACGCTTCCGCCTCGGCAATCGCGGTGGCACTGGCAGACGCCGAAGCCGATGCACTCGAACAGGCATCGGCATAAGCTGCCGCCGTGGCGCTTGCGGACGATTCCGCAGATGCCACGGCCGCCGCAGCATCCTGGGCCGCTCGGCTTGCAGCCGCGGCTGTTGCGAGCAGGGATTCCAAATCGAGCTGCCCCAACAGGATCTGTGCATCCGTTGCGATCGCCTCCGCCTCCGCGGAGGCCGCCGCAGCAGCCTGCGCAGAGGCTTCCGCGAGGGCAACGATGTCAGAGAGCACAAGGGTCCCCGAATCCGCCGGCGTCTGTGTCTGCGCCGAAGCGCAGACCATGCCGAAGACGAGGAACCCCACGACGAGAAGACTCTTCACTGTCTTCACTTGAACCTCCTTGGCGTTTCGCCCGAGCTCAGCGCCATGCGGAGGACGAGCCGGCCAGGATGGATCTCCGGCTAGTCGAAATCGAGAAGCTTTCGGTGGCGTGTGGTTGCCGAGAGCACCGCTTCGTGAGAGCACGAGGGCGGGCCGTACAGCCGTTGATGTAAACCAGACGCGACTTCTATCCTCCGCATGTTGCTCCGCCCCTGTGGATAGCCATCAACCACTATACACCGGAAACCGAGCGCCGGCGTCACCGCCGGGGCAACTCGAACAGCACGGCAGCATCGCCGATCGTCGAGTGCGTTTCCCCCCCGGCAAAACATTCGCCCATTGGGGATGAGCCTCCGCCGAGGCTCGTCCCCCAAGCGGCCGCATTTGCTCTTGGTCTCTGCATTTGGTAGACTTGGCCGTTGCTAGGTAGTTGTGCAGTCGCTTTCAAGGAAGTCCGGAGTACTCCTGAAGTCCTCGAGATCGCTCTGTCTCACTAAGACTCCCGGCATGAAGGAGGTTTTCATCCATGTCCGAACGCATGGCAGGTACTGTCAAGTGGTTCAACGACGACAAGGGCTTTGGATTCATCGAGCGCGAGGGCGGCGAAGACGTGTTCGTGCACTACAGCTCGATCCGCGGTGAAGGCTACAAGTCCCTCTACGACGGCCAGAACGTGGAATTCACTCTCGGTCAGGGCCAGAAGGGTCCGCAGGCGCTTGACGTCGCGGTCGTCTAGACATTCGATCGTCCATGTAGGCCGCGGTGCGCCGGACGCGCGCCGCGGCTTTTCTTTTCCCACGTGGATCGGGTACCGTGCACAAACGCTCGGCCTGATCGGGGCGCCTGCCGCCCAGCAGCAATCTCAAAGGAGCCTGATGTCTTCCGCAGGTGGAAAAATGTACGACGTTCGCGCCTACAACCTGACGTGCGCAAAGTGCGGGAAGCCGATCGAAGAGCTTCCGTTTCAGCCGCTCACGTCGAGCCGTCCCATCTATTGCCGGGAGTGCAACCAGAATCGGAAGCCGACCAAGAAGAAGCCGTACAAAGGGAGACCGAAGAAGCGCCGTCGGTGACGACGAACGACTGGACGGCAGGCCATACGCGGAATCGTCGCCCGACGCACGTCACGCGAACATCCAGCTGGATCCCCCTCGGCGAATCCAATCGGGCGACGTGATCGCTCCGGCCGCCATCGCAGCACTCATGCGTTTCGAGTCCGTCTCCGCCGCTCTCTCCACACCAGTCTAGACTGCCCGACGATCCACGGGATCAGGCTTCCTCCGACGACGATCGCCCAGCCGCGTGCGCCGGGGTCGACGGTCTTGAGCACGGTCGACAGACCGGGAGCGTAAACGGCGGCCACGAGGAGGGCGGAACAAAGGGCGAGAGCCCCCCAGACATAGGAGTTCCGGGTGACGTCGTTGCGGAGAAGGCTGGAGCTGGGGTCGCGCATGTTGAACACGTGCCAGAGCTGCGCGAAGGCGAGGGTGAGAAAGGCGGTCGTCGTCCCCTGTGCCTCGGACAGCCCGATCCAGCGGGTCGCCAGGAGAAGCGCACCGAGCACCACCAGCGCGATCAACGCGCCGTATCCTCCGATGGCACTCCAGTGACGTGTCGTGACAATCGGCTCGGTCGACGGGCGTGGTGGTCGACGCATGATCCCCGGACCGCCCTCGCCGGCTCCGAGCGCGAGGGCCGGGAAGACGTCGGTCACAAGATTCAGGAACAGGATTTGCAGCGGAAGGAGCGGGAGCGGCAGCCCGGCGAACGACGCGATCGCCACGGCAAGGATCTCGCTGACATTGCACGAAAGTAGGTAGAGAACGAATTTACGAATGTTGTCGAAGATCGTTCGCCCCTGAGCGACGGCTTCGACGATCGTGCCGAATGCGTCGTCCTTCAGCACCATGTCGGCCGCTTCCTGCGCGACCTGGGTCCCGCGTTGCCCCATCGCCACGCCGATGTCGGCCTTCTTCAGCGCCGGCGCGTCGTTCACTCCGTCGCCGGTCATCGCCACCACACGTCCGCTCTCCTGGAAAAGCGAGATCAGATGTAGCTTCTGCTCGGGGCTAACGCGAGCGAAGATCCGGGTCTGGAGAAGCTCCTGCCGCTCCTCGTCCGAGAGCTCGGAGAGGTTCTCGAGCCTCGAACCTCGGACCGCCTCGACCTCCCCCTCACCGACCAAGCCGACGGCCCGCGCGATGCTCCGGCCGGTTGCAGGCTGGTCACCGGTCACCATGACAACGTCGATCCCGGCCGCCCGACATCGCTCGATCGCATCGCGGACGTCGCGGCGCGGCGGGTCGGCCAACGCCACCCAACCGAGCAAGCTCAATTCCTCGTACGCCGGTGCGTCCGAACGCTTGGCCGTCTTGCAGGCCAATCCGAGGATGCGGAGGCCCTCGTCGGCGAGTGCTCGTCCCTGTTCGGTCCACGACGTCCGCGCCGCCTTGTCCAGCGGAGCCGGCCCGTCCGAGCGGAGGACGGTCGAACAGGCGGCGAGGACCGTCTCCGGTGCCCCCTTCACGGCGACGAAGAGATCATCATCCTCCGTCTCGTGGAACGTCGCCATCCGCTTCGTTTCGGGATCGAACGCGTCCTCGCGCACCTCAGTGAATCGATCGCGGAGACGATCGATCTCGAGGCCCGCTCTTCGTCCGGCTTCGAGGAGAGCAACCTCCAGAGGATCGCCGACGCCGACGGCCGCTTCATCGCGGATCTCGGCGTTGTTGCACAGGGCGGCGACCTCGAGCGCCTTCCGCAGCACCGACGCATCGTCGAGGGCGACCGGCCCTCGGTCGTCCCGGAACCCGTCCTCCGAGAGCTCGACCGTACCAGTCGCAAGGACGATCCGGTCGACGGCCATCCGATTCTCGGTCAACGTCCCCGTCTTGTCGGTGCAGATGACGCTCGCCGCTCCGAGCGTCTCCACCGCCGACAACCGGCGGATCACCGCATTCCGCCGAGCCATACGCCACATTCCGCGGGCGAGTGCGAGCGTCGCGACGATCGGCAACCCCTCGGGAATTGCAGCGACGGCGAGCGCGATCGACGTCTCGATCATCAGCAGGAGATCCTTCCCGCTTACGATGCCGAGCCCGGCGATCGCGGCGGCGATGACGAGCGTCGCCCAGAGGAGCATCCGGCCGAGCCGATCGAGCCGCCGCTCGAGCGGCGTGACCTCCTCTTCCGCCGTCTCGATCAGCGACGAGATCCGACCGAGTTCGGTCGACATCCCCGTCGCGACCACAATCCCCTCGCCCGAACCTCGCGTCACGGTCGTCCCCTTGAACAACATGTTTGACCGATCGCCGAGCTCGGTCTCCTCGCGAAGGTCCTCGGCACGCTTCGAGACGGGGAGCGATTCGCCGGTCAGCGCCGATTCGTCCGCCTGCAGCTTCGACGCCGTCACCACGCGAAGATCGGCCGGAATGAGATCCCCGGCCTCGAGAACGATGACGTCCCCCGGCACGACGCCCTCGGCCGGGATCTCGGACACGTCGCCGCCGCGACGGACCTTTGCCTTGACGAGGGCCAGCCGCTGCAGCGCCTCCATCGACCGGACCGCCCGGAGTTCGGTGATCAGGCCGATCGTCGCATTGATGGCGATCACCAGTCCAATCGCCGCCCCCTCGAGCCAATCGCCGAAGAAGAACGAGACGACCGCCGCCCCGGCGAGCAACAGGACGATCACGCTCTTGAACTGGCGGACCAACACCTGCCACCAGGCAGTTCGCTTCGCCTCCTGAAGGAGGTTCAGGCCGTGCCGCCGGAGACGATCGGCGACCTCGCGAGGACTGAGGCCGCTCTTCGGGGAGACGTCGAATGCTTCGGCCACGCGGTCTGCCGGCTCGGACCACGGAGCATCGATCATGGCGTCCACCTGGCTGGCTCGTTCGTCGGTCATGTGTCAGAGACAAGTATACTGAGGCATCCGGGCAACACCGTTCGGCCGACACCATTGCCCCCGAACGGCAACGCGGACGTCCCACAGGTAGATCGTCCGATGCGGGTCCTCTTCCGGTCGAAGGTAGAGAAGCTCGCTCGGCGAGACGCGGATCGACGTGTAGCGAGAATCGTCAGCGGACTCCCAGAACGCCTCGAAGAACGGAAGCTGTGCGGCGATCTCCGCGCGGGTCTTCGGATCGGTGACGATCGTCGCCCGCCGGCCACTCGGACGTAGCCGTTCCGGTCGCCCCGCTCGATCGGGACGCACATCTCGACCCGCGGATCCCTTCGCACCTGCCGCGCCTTCCCGTTCGATGTACCCGAGGTCAGCCAGACGGCGTCCTCGCGCCAGAGAATCGACACCGGCCGCGTGCGAGGTTGCCCGTCCTCGACCGTCGCCATGTTCCCCGTCGCCGTGTCGGTCAGCCATGCGATCGCTTCCCGCCGCAGGGCCTCGATCGTTTCACCCATCGATCTCTCCTTCTCTCATCGCGACTGAAGGAACGGTCTTTGCCGTTCGGCCCGCTCGCGTAGCCACCGTGAGCAAAAGGGCTGCGCCGACCAACAGGAAGCCGACGATCGAGAGCAGGGCGTACCGATGCGCCGCTTGCTCCGCCAGGGCGGCCATCTGACCGCCCCGCTCGAGCGATCGAGCGACGTGGAAGACGATCGCCCCGAAGATCGCCGGTCCGACGGCCGACGAGGTTCGGCCGGCCACGGCGTAGAACCCGTAGAATTCGGCGCTTCGGCCGGCCGGAGCGAGCAGGCCAACCGTCGCACGACTGACCGACTGGACCGCCGTCAGGGAGAACCCAGCGACGACGCCGATCGCGTAGAAAGCGAGGGCGCTTCTCGTGAAAAAGAGCCATACGATCGCGCCGACCATCCCGCCGAGCGAAGCGAGGAGCGTGTTGCGAACGCCGAATCGGCCGATCATGACCCCGGGCAGAAACGCCCCCGGGATACTCGCCACTTGCACGAGAATCATGAACACGATGATCCCCTCTTGGCCGAGGCCGAACAGGGTCGCTCCGAGGATCGCGCCGTAGCTGAGCGTGATCAGGATCCCCTCATTGTAGAGTAGAAAGGCAAGCAGGAATCTGCCGAACTCGCGATGTCGCCGCGCCGCACGGACAGTCTCCCCCAGCCGTCGCAGCGGCAACATGACCAGCTCTCGTCCGCGCGGCAGCCTGCGGCGCTCCGCCCGCTCGCCCACGCATCGGAAGAACGGCACGGTGAACGCGGCGAAGTACACCGCGGTGAAGACGAGGGCGGCCCGGACGACGAGCGCCCCCCCGACGCCCTTGACGGCGGCGAGAACGATCAGCAAGCAGAGAACGCCGCCGGCCGATCCGATCGCCCAACCGTTGCCGGAGACACGGCCCATGTCCCGCTCGGACGCGATCTCCGGCAGAAACGCGTTGTAGAACACCTGGGCGCTCCGATACCCAACCTCGGCGAGGATGAATAGCGCCATCCCGAGCGCGACCGCTCCCTCGGTGACGAAGAAGAGCGACGCGGTGAACGCGCAGGCCATCACGGTGAACGTGAGGAGAAGGCGCTTCTTGTTCCCCGTGACGTCGGAAACCGCCCCGAGGATCGGCGCAACGACGGCGACGATCGCGGTCGCCGACGTGACGGCGATCCCCCAGTAGAACGATCCGAGCGCCCCGCCGACGACCGTCTCCTTGAAGTAGGTGGCGTAGATCGCCAGCAGCACGACGGCGGCGTACGCCGAGTTTCCGGCGTCGTACAGGTACCACGCCCACTGGGCCCGCCGCTTCGATCGACGATTCGTCACGTCCGATTCTCCCTCCTCGTTCGTTCCCATGGATAGCTCGCGGCCGCCGTACCCCGCGCACGAACCTCCGGATCCTCCGAAAAGACGCCGCGTCGCGCGGGAGGGATCAGCTCCGCGATCCGACGCATGAACGTATCGCCGATCGTCGCGATCATCTTCCTTCCGGCGCGGCCACGCTCGACCGGCGAGAACGGGCCAAGCGGCTCGCCGATTCGAACGGTCACCTTCGCGCGACGGAACCGCCGCACGCTCGGGAAGATGTCGGTCAGGCCGTCGAGACCGACCGGCACGACGATCGCACCGGTCCGGCAGGCGAGGTACGCCGCCCCGGGCCGCGGCGGGCGAAGGATTGTCGCCCAGCTCCCGCCCTCCGGAAAAATGCCGAGGACTCCTCCGGCGTTCAGCACCACTTCACCGGTCCGAAGCGCTTCGGTCGACGACCCGGCGCGACGAACGCGGAACGTCCCCCACAGCTTCGTCAGCCATTTGACACCGGTCGGCGCATTCGGCATCCGATGACCGCCGATGAAGTCGAGCGGCCACGGCATCACGCGGATGATCGCCACCGGATCGACAAAGTGAAAGTGGTTGGCGACGATCAGAATCGGTCCGTCGCTCGGTAGGTTCTCCGTTCCCTCGATCGAGAATCGGGTCAGAACGGCGAACGCGACTCGGATCAGTCCGCGAAGGATGGTCCGAGTGAGGCGATGCCTCGGCCTCCAGTGCTGCGCAACCATGGCCAGATGATACCGAGGCGCCCCGACGGGCGAAAACGGAGCGAGGTGCGCCGCCTCGTCCGACTCGAGGTCTCTTCACACCGAGCGGTTAGACTCTAACGGAGGTCGCCGCGATGAACGTTCGGTATGAACCGCTCGACGAATGGACCGTGAACGATGTCGTCTGCTGCCCCGGCGGCCTCGAGCTGCGCGGAAAGGGCTTTCGCGGAGACCTCTCTGAAACGTTGGCCTGGCGGCGGCGGATGTTCGAGCGTGGTCTGCGCGGCGTCGTTGCCTACGATGAGACGGGGCCCCGCGGCTTCGCCGAAGTCATGCCGGCCGACACCGCTCCTGTTCCGATCGAGGCCCCGGGAGCGGCTGTCCTGATGTGCTACCACTGGGCCGGAACGAAGGCCGACGATCCGGAACACCTGTCCCAGGAACGAGCGCTGATCGAGCGCGTGATCGAGGAGACGCGGACGTCGTTTGCCGGGCTGGTGACGCAGGGCTGGGACGTCCCGACCCACTTCCCGATCCCGCTTCTCGAGGACCTCGGCTTCCGGGAGGTCGTCCGCCACCAGTACATCGCCCTCATGTGGCGTCCGTACGTCGACGGCGCCCCGGCGCCCCGGCTCGCAGATCCCGCCTACGAACCGCGTGACCTGACCGGCGAAGGGCTGTTGGCGATCGACGCCGCCTTCTCGGCGCGGTGTCCGTACAGCCTCCGTTCCGAAGCGCGCCTCGTGCAGGCCATCGAAACGCACTCGCGTCGCGATCGGATCCGATTGTTCCTCCATCGGATCGACACCCGCGAGGACGCGCTTGCGTACGCTGTGCCGCCGTTCGACTGGTCCTGGGTCTTCTTCAACGAGGACGAGGTCAGCCTGTTCGAGTTGCCGGCGGAGGAGCTCTCCGCGGCGATCACGCGACGGATCGAAGCGCTCGACTAGGACGTGCACGACGGAGAGGAGGCGCCCATGAAGATCGACGTCCCGCTCGACATCCCCGAAGGCGCAGCGTTCTCCGACTGCGAAGAGGAGAGCCAACTGCAACGCTGGCTCTGGCGCCACATCCAGATCCCGCAGCTCCTCTATCTGATCACCACGCGAGGCGAGGATGGATCGCCGAACTGCGAAGTGAACAACCGCGGACTCCCGTTCGGCCCGCTTCCAACGCAGATGTTCGCCTTCGTCTGCTAGCGCGCTCACCATACGGCGCAGAATGTGCTCCGCGACAGCGAATTTGTCGTCAACGTGCCGGGCGCCGCGAGCCTGGAAGGCGTCTGGAAGACGGCGCGAAACTACGCTCCCGGGGTGGACGAAATCACCGAGTCGGGACTGACGCCGATCCCCGCCCGGGCCGTCGGCCCCCCGCGAATCGAGGAATGCGCTCTGCACATCGAGTGCGATCTCGACTGGCATCGTCCGGTCGGCGACGCCGGGATGATCCTCTTCTGCGGTCGGATCGTCGCCGCCTCCGGCGACCGAGACGCGCTCGCAGGGAGCGTCGAGGATCGGATGGCCCACGTTCGTCCCATCTTCGTCTTGCCGCGGGGGATCGACACGCTCGAAATGCGCTTGACCGGGACCGGCGCGGCGGTCGCGGAACTCGGCCGAATCCGCCAGGTGCAGTAGAGACTCGGAGGAGGAGACGGAAGTGGACGTGTTCGAGGCGATCGCGTCGCGACGTTCGGTACGAGCGTTCCTCCCCGATTCGGTGCCAAAGGAAATCGTCGAGCGGATCCTCGATGCCGCCCGCTGCGCGCCGAGTTCCGGAAACAGCCAGCCGTGGCGATTCCTCGTTGTGAACGATCGCCGGAGCCTCTCCCAGCTGCTGGAGCGTTCGATCGAAGCGATCGAACGGCGAATCGACGGCTCCGACCGGATCGCGAACGAAGAGAAGCCAAACGTCAAGAGCGACTACCGAAGCTACGCCGACCACGCTTTCGGCGCCCCTGTATTCGTGTTCGTCTTCGTAGCGACCGATCGATACCCCGAACACGCCGATTCTGACGGCGCGCTGGCGGTCGGGAACATGCTGCTCGCCGCGCACGCCCTCGGCTACGGCGCCTGCTATCAGACGAGCCTGTTTCCGGGTAACGCCGTCCGCGAACGGTTCGGTGTGCCCGAGGACTACCGGTTCATCTGCGCCGTTCCCATCGGCACGCCGGCGGCCGCACCGGAGAATCCGGGGCGACGGCCGCTCGACGAACTCGTCTGGAACGAGCGGTTTGAGGAGGAGGGCGGAAGCTGACGGGAAACGGCGCGGAGGTGGACGCGTGCCGAAGAAGCTCCTGACCACCCTGTACCCAGGGTTCGCCGAATGGGAAGTGGCCTTTCCGTTGTTCTGCGTTCACCCGGCCATCGAAGCGGCATATGCATCGCTCCCCGGATCGCGTGTGCAAGGAGCGATGGGATTCGAGATCGAACGATCGACCTGAAGGAGGAACGCATGCGCTACTTGGTCGACCCGCATCAGACGCAGGCCGCCGCGAAGAAGGCCGGACTGGCGGAAGGAGAGCTTACACTGGGTGGGATCGCGGTTCTGACCTTCAGCCGAGGCATCGTCGAGCGGCTGGGCGAGCTGTGCGCTCTCGAAGACGCCGATTGGCTGAGCCCTCACGTTCACCCGTACAGCGGACCTCACGTCGTGAAGCGAGGGAGCCGCGAGGGACTCGACGTGATCGTCCTCGTCCCGCCGATGGGCGCCTCTCCCCTCGCGTGCACGATCGAAGACCTGGCGGCAGGAGGGATTCGTGCCGTCTTCCTCGCGTGCGCGGCCTGGTCGCTCGGCCCACCGGTCACCTTCGAAGATCTGCTCGTGCCGTCGTTCGCCGTCGGACCGGACGGAACCTCGATCCACTACGGAAACACGGAACAGCGGGTCGAAGCCGACGAAGACGTCGTCCAGGCACTCGCCGACGCAGTTCGGCGTCACGGCGCCGCAGTGCACGTCGGCGGGAACGGCTGCTGCGAAGCACTCTACCGGATCAGCGGCGAGATGGCCGCTGGTTTTCGCGAGCAGGGCTGTTTCTCACTCGAGAACGGGGAAGCCGCCGTCCTCTTCTCCGCGTGCCGCACGCTCGGGATCACGGGCGGCGCCCTGTTCCATCCGTACATCGATCTGACCGAAGGCTGGAACCCCGCGCGGTTCGACGAGACGTACCAAGAGACATGCACCCTGCAAGCGGACGTCGTGGTCGACGCGGCGGAAGCTCTCCGAGCGAACGGGGCTCTCTAGTCGAGGCGTTTGCGCGCGACCGCGAGCCGGATCGGCCCGAAGGGTGTGTACGCGCCCCGCTCGGCGAGCTGGCGTTCCATCTCCGCCCGCAGCCGCTCGAGCGCCGCAGCGCGGGCTGACTCCCCGTTCGCCGGATCGTTGGATCGGACTTGTCCGCGCCACCCGTCGGCGTAGAGGTCGATCGCCCGCTCGGCGATCTCTCGCTTCCATCGGACGTCGAGCGCGCGTTCGTGGAAGGTCATCTCCGCCGACGGGACCGGCGCGAGGAGCTCCCTCAAGCGCTCGACGGAAAACTCGTCCGCGACGGCGAGGATGCCGTTCGGCTTGAGGACCCGTCCCGCTTCGTGGAGAGCATCTCGGACACCGTGCTCGCCGAAGCCGATCTCGATATCCTGGAGACCGAGAAAACAGCTGACCGAGTCGAACGCCTCGTCGGGGAACGGCATATCCCTGGCGTCGGCGCAGACGAACTCACAGCGATCGGCAAGGCCGGCCCGTTCCACGAGAGATCTTGCCGCGGCGTGCGCACCCTCGAAGTCGATGTTCAGTCCGACCACGTGAAGCCGCGGGAAGCGCCACGCGAGCTGGACGGCGAAGGTCGCGTACCCGCACGCGAAGTCGAGATGCCTCGAGCAGGACTCGAGGTCCAGGAGGCCCGTCATCCATCGCTGGATGCCGCCCCAGCCGATGTCGAGCCCGTCGATCTCCGCATCGATTGGGTCGCAGTCGCGTACGAACCACGCCCGCAGCTTGTCCTCCTTCTCGACGACCATCTCATCATCGACCATCGGGATCCCACCGTACCCCCCGGGACCTCACTCGCCAGTCGCGTCGGACGCCCGGCTGGCCAGCGCCTCGCCCCAGCCTTCCTTGATCGGCGGTCGCGACGCCTCGGATCTCAGTGCGGAAGCTTGACGACCTCGACGAGTCGCATCTGAATGCCGCGAAGGGCTTCCGTCACGTCCGGCCCCTTCGGCTTCCTGCGAAGCGGGAGGAGATCGCGAATCACGGGCATCAGGTCCCCTTCGGCAACCCATCCGAGTTGGTGTGCGGATTCCGCTGCGTAGACGAGATCCTCGACCGCCGATTCGGATTCAGCGAGGCTCTCTTGGGCCAGGATCTCTTCCACCGCGGCTCCGATCTCCTCCTCCAGGCGGCGGTCCTCCGCGGCGAGGAACCGGTCGATACGGCGAAGATGCTGCTCCTCGAGGGCGAACCCACTCGCCGCGACGTTCTCCTCGAGGTGATCGACCGAAGAGGGGCCGGTCAATGCGCAGAGGACCGCCGGCTGTGAGAGGACCCAGGCGATCGCAACCTGGACCGACGTCTTTCCGTACTCGGCTCCGACCTCAGCGAGCAGCTTTGCGGTGCGCATTGCCAACGCGAATCGTTCCCGCTGGAAGAGGGGATCGATCCGGCGGATGTCCTCGTCGGCGAAGCGCGTCTGCGCATCGATCTTCCCCGTGAGAACGCCTCGACCGGTGACGCTGAAGCCGATCACGCCGACCCCCTTCTCCTCGCAGAGCGGGACAATCGACCGGAAGCCGTCGCGGGCCACCGGGCTCAGTTCGATCAGGACGGAGAACGGGTCAGCGGTGTCGAGGTATTCGCCGATCCGCGCCGCCGGAAGATGCCCGAGGCCGTACCGGAGGATCTTTCCCTCTCGACGCAGCCGCTCGAGGGCGGCGACCGTCTCCTCGATCGGCGTCTCCGGATCGTCGAAGTGCACTTGGTACAAGTCGATGTAGTCTGTCCCGAGGTTCGTCAGGCTCCGCTCGCATGCTTCTGCGATGTAACTCGCCGAGAGATCGGGTGTGAGCTCGTCGCGCACGCCCACCTTTGTCGCGATCCGAACCGATCGTCGGAACGGCGCGATGGCCTCACCCAACACCCGCTCGCCCGGTCCGTAGGCCTCCGCTGTATCGAAGAAGGTGACCCCGAAATCGTATGCAACGCGGATAACCTCCTTGTACGTTCCGGGTTTGTCGACTCCGTACGCGCCGCTCAGTCCGTAGCAGCCCACGCCGATCTCGGAGACGGTCACGCCTGCGTGCGTTCTGTAGTGCATGGTCCGCGCCCTCCTTCGTCGTCGCCCAAGGAGTGTATACTCCGAGCAAGACGAATCGGTCGAGCCCACCTGTGCGAAACGCCGTCGAGAGGAGACAACATGGTCGGAACGGGAAGGTCTCGCCGCCCGGGAGACCGACAACGATCCGGGCGATTGACGATTCTCATCGCACTGATGGTCCTGTGCGGACTCACTCAGGCCTGCTCGTACTTGCCGCCCGCCTTGCCGACGCTCTTGTTCGCTCAAGGCGAGGCGCGCTGTGCGACGGCCGAGGACGTCGATCGCGCCGACGTCGCGCTTCAAGGAGATCGGATCGAGATCGGCGGCACCATCCGGACGTCCACGCCCTGTCACCATCTGGTCCCTCGATTGACCGCCTCGGAAGGATCGCTCACGCTGTCGATCGAGACGGTCCTCCAGCCGGGACCGTGCCCAACCTGCATCGGAGCGATCGACTACTCCGCGGCCATCGTCGATCTCGAAGCGGGCACCTACATGCTCGAGATCAAACACGCCGGCCAGATCGTCGAACAGATCGGACTGACGGTCTCCCTGTAGGCCTGCCTGCATCGCCGAACGATCGATCCGCACCGCCCGCATCGATTGAACGGTTCGCCGGCCACCAACAAGCAGTGGATCGTCCGAACACAAGCCGCCCAACGAGCAGAGATCGCCCATGACCGGTGAACGAACAGCACCCCGGGCGAAGCCTTGTGCGTTCACCGAGCAGACGCTGCGAGGAGGACCGGCCTTTCATCCTCGACGGCCCGTACGCCGGCACCCCGCCGGCAGACCGGCAACGTCCTCTACCAGGGCGGGTGGATCCGCACCAAGACCCCCTGACGGGACGGACGCCGCCTGTTGCCGCGGCCGGGCCGATCGGTCTACGATGCGCTCTCGGGCCGCTCACGTCCGACGACAAGGAGGGGCTGGAAGATGAATGCAGGGAAGGTCGCTGCACTGATCATCGGCGGTCTGATCCTGATCGCCGGGATCGGGCTCCTATTCGGCGGCGGGACGATCGTCGGCGTCGATCTCGCGTTCACCGACGACGACGGATTTCTCACCGCGCCGCCCGCCGAGCTCGCGCGGGATACCTACGCAATCACGGGGAACATTCTCCTCGAAGGCAATTGGATCTGGTGGTACAGGAATCCGACCACGGCGAGGATCGAGATGGCAGGCGATCGACCGATCTTCCTTGGCGTTGCGTCACGCGCCGACGTCGAGGCCTACCTCGCCGGTGTCTCGTACGCGCAGATCGAGGATCTTGACTTCGACGACCTCCACGCAGATCGCGTCTGGACGACCGACTTCCGGGACGTCGTCGGCACGAACGAGCCTGCGCCTCCGGGCGAACAGCCCTTCTGGGTTGCCAGCGTCGAAGGCGACGGGACACGGTCGCTTCGGTGGGCCCTCGAGCCGGGCGACTGGCTCCTGGTCGCGATGAACGCCGACGGGAGTCGCGGCCTCGAACTCGAAGGGACCGTCGGCGTCGAAGCGCCGTGGCTGCTCACGCTCGGGATCGGCGTCCTCGCCGGTGGCGTCGTCCTCGTCGCCGTCGGCCTCGTCCTCATCCTCCTCGTCGCCCGCCGGGCGCGGGTCGGCGAATCGGACGTATCGGCCGAGGCCCGACCACGCGAGCCGGGCGTCTACCCGGTCGACATCACGGCCGAGAAGACCGAGCCACTCTCTCCCGCCCTCTGGTTGGTCAAGTGGTTCCTCCTCATCCCGCACTTCATCGTTTTGGCCTTCTTGTGGGCCGGCTGCGCCGTCTCCTGGGTCCTGTCGTTCTTCGCGATCCTGTTCACCGGGCGGTATCCCCGGGGGTTGTTCAACTACAACGTCGGCGTGCTGCGGTGGTCGTGGCGCGTGGCGTTTTACAGCTACGACGCCCTGGCGACCGACCGGTACCCGCCGTTCACGCTGCAGGCGGGCGGCTATCCGGCCGACCTCCATGTGGCCTACCCGGAGACGCTCTCGCGCGGCCTCGTGCTGGTGAAGTGGTGGCTGCTGGCGATCCCGCACTACATCGTCGTCGGCGTCTTTCAGGGCGGCGCCGGGTTCTACGAGCTTGGCCTCACCTTCATCCTGACGATCTTCGCCGGGGTGACCCTCCTGTTCACCGGGAGGTATCCGGAGGAGATCTTCCGCCTGGTCGTCGGAATGAACCGCTGGACGCTGCGCGTGGCTGCCTACGCGGCGCTGATGACCGACGAGTACCCGCCGTTCCGATTGGACTCGTGAGGCGGTGACGCCCGGCTGTGGCCGATCGTGAGCACTTCCCGCCAGGGTGACATCGAATCGCATTGTCGCGGCAATTGCTATCATAGCTTGTATGCTGAAAGAGGAAGTATGGCGCTCTGTGCGGTTCTGTATGTCGCGGTCCCGGCGATGGGTTTGGTCGTCTCGGCAGCATTCGTGCGACCATCCATTGATGAGTTTCGGACGCCTCGGAGCCAACCCCTGGGATCCCCACCGCGCCAGCCACGCAGACGATCGCCATGAGACCTACAACGACGCGATGTGCCTTCATTCCGCACCAGCCTCGTCGCCCCGCCACCTTCCCGGCAGGAGCGCCTTCGCTCGTTTTCCGTGACCCGATCAGGATTCGGCGAGCGGTCGCTGTCTCTCGTCTGGTCCCCCACCTCGCCGACGTAGATCCCATTGTCCCTCACCCTCTCTCTTCCGGAATCCGGTCGGACATGTCAAGTCCGAGGCGAACGTTCGATTCGACAATGCGGAAGCCCCGCCGCTTGCAGGCCGCGAGAACCTCCGGAGCGGCCCATCTGACCCGCGTCTGAATCGGAAGGGCCGGGCCGGCGGCGAGTCCTTCCAATGCGAGGCCGACGAGCGGGTTGGCCAAGGCCTCCGCGTGCGGCGTCGCCACATGAACGGCGAACGTGTGCTGCCCGGTACGGTTTCGACGCACCCCGAACCATCCGACCGGTTCACCACGGTGCTCAACCAGCCGCCGTGTCATCTGTGCTCCGGCCGCGCGGAGCTGAACGCGCACGATGGCCCGCTCCAAGAGGCCGATCCGGAATTCATCGGGGCTTGGCGGATCGAGTGTGAGGTGCTCCTCCGAGGCCTCGTTGACGGCGATCCGAAAGCGGACTCGATGCCATCGCACGAGACATCGAACGATCCGGTAGCCGTCCGGCAGCGGAGGGCCGTCGGCCGCAAGGCCGGGCGCCGCCTCGAGAAGATCCCATCCATCGTACCGGCGAAACCCGAGGCCCTCGTACAGGCCGATCGCCGCGTCGTTGTCCGTCCGAACGTCGAGGAGGCAGAACCGCGCGCCGTGGGTTCGTGCAAGAGCGATCGCGCACCGAAGGGCCGAGCTGCCATGACCCTTCCTTCTGAGATCCGGATCGGTGGCGACCGGTCCGATGTACCACCGGCTCGTATCCCGCCCCATCGGTTTCATCAGGACGACCGAAGCGATCGAGCCCTCTTCGAGGGAGACGGCTCCGGCCATCCGATGCTTGACGTACGGCGAGATCCGAGCGGCGATTCGGAGGGCCGGCATCGCCAGGCGCAACGACCGGGTGAGAGCGGACACCGTCGTTCGCCGCCGCGCCAGTTCCTCGGGAAACGCGGCCGCCATGGTCTCGCCGACCCGATCGAGATCGGAGGCCAAGTCCAGAGGTCGCGTCGAACGCCGTCGGTTCTGTGACATCGAACGTCGGGACAGCATAGCGTGCGCGCCGATCAAGGCGAAAGCCGCTGACCGATCGGCACGCAACCCACCTGCAGTTACGGTGCGTGAAGCGGCGGGGCGGTCGTCGAGACCGCGGCGATCTCGCCGACCAGGTAGACCGGTTCGATATCGAGGTCGAGGCGGAAGCGCCCGTCGTGGGCGCCGATCGGCTCGCCGACCACGTCCTCGACGACGAGTTCTCCATCCGGTTCGATCCAGACCGGCCCGTCGCGGACCCACGGATCCTGCCAGACGACGTTGATCGGTCCCTCCGGCCGGATGAACCGGCACCACGAGACCCCGTCGGACGTCGTCCGCTCGACGAGCTCCGCCTCGCGCAGCCGGTCGATCATTCGAACGTACGCGTGATACGCCCGCTTCTCGACCTGTTCGCCACGATCGTACGGACCGATCCCGTCGTAGACGAGGCCACTCTGATCGAAGAAACCGACGCCGGTCCCTTCGTACTGCGGCTCCGTCAGGTAGCACCACTGCACGACCTCGACGCCGAGGTCCCAGAGAAGCAGGTAGCGCTTGACGAGGTCGGCCGCCTGCTCGCTCTCCGTCTGCTCGACGGCGCCGACGCGGCCGGAGTAGGTCGACGTCTCGGTCACCCAGATCGGCCGATCCTCAAAGCCGAACTCGGCAAGCGTGCTTCGCATGTCGGCCACGATCTTCTCTGCGTCGTCGTAGAGCTGCGCCCCCGGCCAACCCCGATCGGGACGAGCCAAGCCGTAGTAGTGAAACGCGTAGACGTCGATCCACTCCCCGCCGCCGGCGGCGAGGAAGGCGCGCAGATACGGCTCGAGCGCCCAGTCGCCCATCTCCGGACCGTCGAGCAGGCCGCCCATCACGATCGAGCAATCCGGGCCGGCGCGCCGGACGGCCGGGGCGAGAACCGCCACCCGGCGCGCGTACTCCTCGGGGGCACAGGAGGTTCCCCACGTCCCGTTCTGCTCGTCCCCGAGCTCCCAGAAGAGAACGGGCGCTCCGACGTCGACCGCCCCCTGTCCGGTCGTGTAGTGGCGGACGATCTCTTCGGCGTGAACGGCGGCGTCCGGTCCGACGTTTCCGAGGTAGAACGTGGCGATCGGCGTGATCCCGTGCTCGACGAACGACCGGAAGTGCCGCGTGTGAAGGTCCTCCTTGTCGCCTCCGAGGAACCCCTCAGACGATCCGATCCAGAACCCGGACGTCGCCCAATCGACCTGCAGCTCCTCGAAGTAGGCGGTCTCCGGAATGATCCCCGAAATTCCGAACAGGCCGCTTCGAAGCGGCGTCGCTCGGTCGCCGACGGCAGCCGAGGTGAAGGCGGCCAGAACGACAGCGAGGATGATTCGACGTTTCACAATCTCTCCTTCCGGACACGACGAAGCCGGTGTCACCACAACAGAATACACGGAGGGTCGACGTTGGTTCCTGCCGGCTCCCGGCTACAGCGATGCACCGACCGCGCCCGGGATCCGAGGCGGGGAGGCGGAACCGCGCACTCCCCAGCACGGGCAATCCCGCCTTATTCCGAGGTTTTCGACCCGGAATCCGGCGGAGACGCCAGGAGCAAGCACACGGAGCACCGATGTCGGCGCGCCACCCGTCCCGGGCGAAGGTGCGCACCTGTCCTTGCACTTCGCACCCCACTCAGATACGCTTTCACTGTTGTTGGTAGTCGTGCAGTTGCACTCTGGGGAATCTGGAATCTTCCCGAAGTCCCTGAGATCGCTCTGTCTCACTAAGACTTCCAGCATGAAGGAGGTTGTCGTACATGTCTGAACGCGAGACAGGTACTGTCAAGTGGTTCAACGAGACCAAGGGCTTCGGCTTCATCGAGCGAGAAGGCGGCGAAGACGTCTTCGTGCATTACAGCTCGATCCGCGGTGAGGGATTCAAGACACTGCAGGAAGGCCAGAAGGTCGAGTTCACCCTGGGTCAGGGCCAGAAGGGCCCCCAGGCGCTCGACGTCATGCCGCTGTAGGCTGGCGGCGTTACGTTCGAACATGATTGCGCGGCGCACGAGGAATCGTGCGCCGCGCTCTTCATTCCAGCGCCCACTTCGTCGATCGGCTCGTTCCCCGATCCCCTAACAGCTTCCGTACGCGTAGACGTCGACGATGTCTCCGGCAGAATCACGAAGGACGGCGATGTCGGTCGTGTTCTGCCAGACGGGCTCCGAAGCGTTCCAGTACAGAATCCCAGCGGAGTCCTGGCCCGCACCGCTGTGGACGTAGACGAGGGCCACGACGTCGAGGGTGAAGCCGTCCGGGAACCGGTATTGCAGGCCGCGCTCGTTCTCGACCGTCCACCCGGTCATGTCAACCGCAGTCTCCCCGGTGTTCTTTAGTGTGAAGTATTCGTCGTTCAGGTTCGCCGCGTCCTCCCCGCTCGCGTCGAAGTGAAACGGCCAGAAGAACTCGATCGACACGCCGGACGGAGGTGGCTCCGGATGGACGGTCACCACGCCGGCGATGCTCCCCTGCCGCTCCTCTCGATCGGTCACCGTCAGGATCACTGTGAACTCGCGGATCGCGTCGGTCGTGTACAGATGGCCCGCAACGCCGCCGCTGCCGGTCGCCCCGTCCCCGAAATCCCATGCGTAGTGCGAGATCGAACTGCTGGGGGAGGACGATCCGGTGGCGTCAAACCGAACGAGAAGGGGGGACATCCCGGTCGACGGCTCCATGGTGAAATTCGCTGTTGGAAGCGGATCCGGCGACCAACAGCCGCAGAGGACCACCGCGTAACCGATCCCCGCGAGCAACGCTCCGATCCGTCGTGTCGTCATCGTCGGAGGCTCCTACTCCTTGGCCCGCACCGGAGACTCGATGCGTATCCCCAGGCCGACGAGCAGGCGGGGGACGGAGAATCCGGACGCGTCGAGCCGGAGACGAATCCTTGTCCATCCGACGAGGCGCGTGCGCCCGGTGAGGGGCCCCTCATCGACCACGCGACTGCGCTCGGACGCAAACCTCGCCTCCACGTCCTCCTCCAAGCCGAGGCCGGAGACCGCATCGTAGGTCACCGACGCCACGCTGGTCATCGTGGCTGTGACCGACTGTCCGGGAAACTCGGCCTCGAGGCCGACGGAGATCGCGCCGCCGAACGGGTCTCCCAACCAGAGTGTCCCGAACGCGTCGGCGGTCAAGTAGATCGGCGTGTCGCCTCCGACGTCCTTCTCGTAGAAGGGGGCGCCGGCCCAAACGTTGGCCGTGTCGATCCCGAGGGGAACGATCCCGAAGCCGACGTCGAGACCGATCTCGATGTCGCCCGGGGACAAGCTCGCGCTCGCCTCCTCGTATACGAGGAAATCCGGAAGAACCGTCACCGTCGTTTCACTGCTCGCAACGAACGTGTCGCTCTCGTACGCGACGCCGAGCGAGAGACCCGCTTCGACGCTCGGCAATGCGGAGGAAACGAGTCCTCCCTCCATGACGACGCGCGGGCTCGCGACCGCATCGGCCAGCGTGTCCCCGCCTGCGGCGAGAACGACAACGGCGAGCGCCCCAACCGCGACAATGACTGTGCGCATTCGAATCCTCCGTTCGTCTTGCTCACGCAGGGTAGGATAGACGGAGTCGCTGGACAAGGGGAGCGAAGGCTGGCCGCACGGCGCCGATCCGGATAAGGTGATCGCGGGAAGGAGCGGTGTTCGATGGCCCGCGACCGCGGCAATCTCGTCTGGATCGACCTCGAGACGACCGGCCTGAGCGTCGCAAGACACGTCATCCTCGAGATCGCCAGCGTCGTGACCGACAAGGATCTGAGCGTCGTCGGCGAAGGCCCGATTCTGGTGATCCATCACCCAGAAGAGGTCCTCGACCGGGCGGCCGACTGGTCGGAGCGGCAGCACGGAATCTCCGGCCTCCTCGAGTCATCTCGAGCCTCCGACATCTCACTTCGGGAAGCGGAACAGCGGACGCTCACGTTCCTTCGGAGGCACACCCACCGGAAGGTCGCACCGCTCTGTGGCAATTCGATCCTTCTCGACCGCCGTTTCCTGATGCGGCATATGCGCGACTTGAACGATCATCTGAGTCACAGAAACGTCGACGTCAGCTCGATCAGCGAGCTCGCCCACCGCTGGTTCCCGGGTGCCGTTTCGAGGCTCGACAAGGAGTACCTGCATCGCGCGGGAAGTGACATCCACGCATCGATCGACGAGCTCCGTTTCTACCGGCAGCTGATCTTCAAGAGCTAGAGCGCGCCCGCCCGTGACGGGAGCCGACCCGAGTCGCTCGGCTTTCGCTTCCGAGCGGATGTCGCTACCCTTGCTGCTCTCAGTCGCGCGGAAAGGGGCATAGGGATGATTCGAGCGCTGATCTTCGACTTCGACGGGCTGATCCTCGACACGGAGAGCCCGATGCGAGCCTCCTGGATGGAGATCCACGCCGAGGCCGGGCTGACCATCGAGGAGGAGGCGTGGGCGGGGATCCTCGGGTCGTCGGCCGATCCACCGAGAGCGTACGAGCTGCTCGATGCCCACCTTGGCGAACCGGTCGATCGCGCGGCACTGCGAGAGAAGAGACTGGAACGAGAGCTGGAACTCCTCGCGGCCGAGCGTCCGATGTCGGGCGTCCGAGCGCTGATCGACGCGGCGATCGATGATGACCTTCGAATCGGAATCGCGTCGAGCTCCGACCGGGCCTGGGTTCTCCGGCTTCTCCGACAGCACGGCCTTGAGGAGAAGTTCGACGCCATCGTCTGTGCTGAGGACGTCGCGCGGACGAAACCGGCGCCCGACCTCTACCGCAGAGCGCTCAGGGCACTCCGGGTTCGACCGGACGAGGCGATCGCGTTCGAGGATTCGCTGCACGGTGTCGCCGCCGCCAAGTCGGCCGGGATCTTCTGCGTCGCCGTGCCGAACGACGTGACCCGCTGCCTGTCCTTCGACGAGGCCGATCTGCGCGTTCCCTCGCTGGTCGCGCGATCGCTCCGAGAGTACATCCGCGCCGCCGAAGTTTCCGCCCGACGGGGCTGACTGGCGATCGCGCCACGCCCCCGACCGTCGACTCGCTTGTCCTCCGAATCCGGCGACGTTCGTCGCCCGAAGCCTGGATTGCGCTTGTACAGGACCGATCGGTATACTCTCCGACGTTGTTGGCAGCATGCAGTCGCTTTCTTGGAGTTCTCTCCGGTCCGACGACCGAAAGCACGTCCTGCTCACTTAGGCTTCCAACATGAGGGAGGTTAGAACACATGCCGGAGCGCGAGACCGGAACGGTCAAGTGGTTCAACGATTCCAAGGGTTTCGGCTTCATCGAGCGTGAAGGTGGAGAGGACGTCTTCGTGCACTTCAGCTCCATTCGCGGTGACGGCTACAAAACCCTCAACGACGGTCAAAAGGTCGAGTTTACCGTCGGGGAAGGCCAGAAAGGCCCCCAGGCGCTCGACGTCATGGTCTTCTTCTTCTAGACGACAAACCGCAAGCACTCACGCAGCTTGTGCGGTGTACGTCCTCGACGTGCGCCGCACTCGTTTCGGCGACGGCTCTCATCTCGCCGGTGGGTCGAGCGCGTACAGCCCTGTGCATACACCTGCGCACTCCCGGGCGACGCCGCGGCAACGCTGTTCGTCATCGGCGCGGACGGCCGCACGCCAGACGATCTGCGCGGAGCACGGCACGGACCGGGGCCACCTCGAAGATAGGCCGGACCTCCGGACGCGACTACCCCTCCCCAACAGGTCGCAGAATCGCCACCGACTTGGTCCTCGGGAGGAGGACGAGATGGGCGTCCGCCGCTCCGATGCGGGGAAGGCCGACGTGGCATCGATCCTCGGGGCAGTCGACGTCTCCCAAGATCTCCACATCTTCACCGGCGACCGTAAGCGCCACGCGGTCGAGAATGACGATCTCACCATCCTGTGCAATCGCCTTTCCGGAAACGTCGACGGTCTCCACGTACACCGGAGCCTCTCCGTCGACCCGCCAGAGCGTCGCTTGGCTTTCGCTGATTGCCAAGACCATGCCGTCGAGGGCGACCATCCGGTACCCACGCTCCGTCGTGTCGACGATCTGCAACAGGGTCACCCGCTCGGGAACCGAGAAGTCCCACGTCCCGAGCCAGTACTCGTTGGTCCCGGTGCGCCGCCTTCGGAACCCCGTCGCACACAGACGTCCGTCGGCGACGCAGACGGCGTACGCGTAGGTGTCGGCTTCCATCGGGAGATCGGCGGTCACCATCGGATAGTCCGGGTTGACGTCCAAGGTGTAGACGATGAGACGATCGTAGCAGGCGGCCGCCAAGTACCCGTCGTGATGCACCATGTCAAACACGTGCGTTCCAGGATCTCCGAATGCCCCGGTGAGAACGGGGTTCGATGGATCGGAGATGTCGAAGACCTCGCCACCGCCCCACCCGTAGCAGTAGAGACGATCTTCGGTCGCGACCAGGCCGACGTACTTGCCCGGGTTGAGCGAAAACTGCCGGATCGGCTCGTCGATCGTCACAGGGTACGCCTCGCCGCCGAGCTCGCGACCGTCGAAGACGGACAGCCTGTCGCCGCCGAGAACCACGTAGATGAAGCCCGCTCTCGTCGCCACGGCGCGGTGATCGCTCTGGCCATCGACCGAGCCACCCATTCCCGACAGTCGAATCTCACCGACCGTTTCGTACAGACTTCCGGCTCCTCCAGCGACCGTCCAGACCATGAAGCCGGCGATCCCGAGAAGCAGGACACACGCGATGCACCCCTTGATCACTCTCCATCCCCCCTCGCCCAGAGACCGCCCGCACGGCTCCCGTTCGCCGAACTCGTCGAGACGTGTCCCTCTGTTCGAGTCTGAGCCCAATCCGCCCGAAGGACGATCCAGAAACGCTCGTCAGATCGGGCAACACGTCTCCTCTTCCGAGGACGACTGACCACCGATAGAGACGGCGAAGTCCGTCCCCGTGAGCCGGCCTGGACGGATGGCGTAACTTTGTTACAATTCCCCGACTTCCTGCGTCGGTGCGAAGGCGCCACGGCCCCCGTTCCCCGATTCATCGCGATGAGAAGAGCATTCCGTATCCCCGAGCGAGAGGAGATTCTGTCCGGTCCCGCCCTTCGCACAATGGCGAAGATCGGGTTCCCAGCTGTGCTTTCCTCGATCGTGGGCACGCTGTACAACTTGGCCGACGCCGCGTGGCTCGGACGTCTTCCCGAAACCGGCGCCGCCGCGATTGCGGGGATCCAGGTCTCCTGGCCGTTCGTTTGGGCGATCCTCTCGTTCGTCACCGGGTTCGGCGGCGCCGCGGTGACGGCTCTCGTGGCGCAACACATCGGCGCCGGACAACACCGTGAAGCGAACTACGCGATGAACCAGCTGTTCACGGTCTCGGTCATCTCCGGGTTCGTCCTCGGGGCGGTCGGATTCGCCATCACCCCGTGGATCGTCTCCTTCGTGGTGACCGACGTCGCCGTCGCCGCGGAGGCGTCGACGTACCTGAACGTCATCTTCCTCGGGTTGCCGACGATGATGCTCCCGGGCCTCTTCTATCACACGCTGTCCGCGACCGGGGACACCGTGACACCGCTTCTGATCAACGGCGGCGGGACTCTCCTCAACGCTGCCCTCGACGCGGTCCTGATCCTCGGACTGGGTCCGTTCCCGCAAATGGGAATCCTCGGCGCGGCGATCGCGACCGTCGCGTCGCAAGGCCTCGCAACCATCGTCTTCCTCGCCGTCTTTCGGCGAGGGATCGGGGGTCTCAAACTCGATCGCCGGGCACTCAAGCTGCGGGCGAGTTGGATCGCGAGAGCTCTCCGGATCGGGTTCCCGGCCGGATTCGGTTCGATGCTGATCGCTCTGGGCTTCATGGTCCTCATGCTGCTCATCGGCCGTTTGGACAACGCGAAGTTCGCCCTCGCCGGGTACGGAGCCGCCGACCGGCTGTTCGGCCTCCTGTTCATCGCGACGAACGGCCTCAGCGTCGGCCTGACAACGATGATCGGCCAGGCCTTGGGCGCCGGGCTGCCGGACCGTGCGCGCGACCTGATGAGAAAGGGCGTTGGCGCGTTGTTCGTGATCCTGATCGTCGAGACGATCTTCGTCTACGCGCTTCGGACACCGCTGATGCGATTCTTCCTGCCGTTCGAGCCGGAGGCGATGCGCGAAGGGACCCGATTCATCGAGTTGTTCGCCGTCGGGATGCCGCTCCTCGGCGTCTTTTTCGCCGCCGAGGCCGTCTACCGCGGGTCCGGCTGGAACGTTCCGATGACGGTTCTCGGCGTCTTCCGATTGGTGATCCGACTGGCGCTCGGGTGGGTTCTTGCCTTCCTGATGGGGATGGAGTCCGACGGAATCTGGATCGGGATGTCCGGATCGAACGTGATCTGCGGTCTGATCTCGATTCCGTTCCTTCTGAGCCGCCGCTGGCTCCGGGCTCGGATCCACTCCGAGAACCCGTCCGAACTGACGGCAGAGACCTAGTCCGCCGCCGTTCGCAGTCCTCGCGATTGCGCCGCCTGGTCGTCCGATCAATGAACGAGTATGATGAGTATGTATTCGAATCGAAGTATTTCGCGGCGCGCTGCATCGCTCGTTGAGGAGCCCGAACGTGCGGTGCGTGCGCGCAGCGGAAGGCGTGGGCAGCGGGCTCTCGTCGGGGGACGATGCGCAAGACGCTCAAGACACCATCCCGAGAGGAGATCCTCTCGGGGCCGGCACTTCGCACGATGGCGAAGATCGGGTTTCCGGCGATCCTCTCGTCGGTCATTCTTGCCATCTACAACCTGACCGACGCCGCGTGGCTCGGCCGCCTCCCCGAAACCGGTGCGACGACGATCGCCGCCATTCAGATTTCGTGGCCGGTGATGTGGGCGATCATCGCATTCGCCCTCAGTTTCGGCAGTGCAGCCGTTACGGCCCTCGTCGCGCAACACGTCGGTGCCGGCCAACCGCGGCAAGCGAATCAGGCCATGAACCAGCTGTTCACCGTCGTGTCCGTCTCAGGACTTGTGCTCGGCGTCGGCGGATACTTCTTCACCCCGCCGCTCGTCTCGCTGTTGATCACATCCCCCGACGTCGCGACACAAGCCTCCACCTACTTGAGGGTCATCTTTCTCGGACTGCCGACGATGATGCTCCCGGGGCTCTTCCTTTCGGCGCTCTCGGCGACCGGAGACACCGTGACGCCCCTCCTCGTCAACGGCGGGGGAACCCTTCTGAACATCGTGCTGGATCCTCTACTGATCCTCGGATTGGGTCCCGTTCCGCAGATGGGTATCTTCGGCGCGGCGATCGCGACCGTCGCCTCGCAGGGGGCGGCATCGGTCGTCTTCCTCGTCCTCTTCCGGAGAGGAATCGGGGATCTCAGACTCGAAGCAAAGGCGCTCAGACTTCGGTGGCGCTGGATGTGGAGAGCGCTCCGAATCGGATTCCCCGCCGGCGCCGGCGCCTCGCTGATGGCCCTCGGATTCATGGTGTTGATGGGATTGATCGAGCGCCTGGATAACGGGACGTTCGCCCTCGCCGGCTACGGTGCGGCCGACAGGATCTTCGGCCTCCTGTTCATCGCGACCGAAGGCGTCTCCGTCGGTCTGACGACGATGATTGGCCAGGCACTCGGCGCCGGGCTGAAGGACCGTGCGCGGGAGCTGATGCAGAAGGGCGTCGGAGCGCTCTTCCTGATCCTGGTCGTCGAAACGATCTTCATCTACTCTCTGCGGGCGCCGCTCCTGAGAATCTTCATCCCCTACGATCCCGAGGCGGTCGCCGAAGGAGCTCGCTTCATTCAGCTCTTCGCCGCGAGCCTGCCGCTTCTGGGGATCTACTTCGCCGCCGATGCGGTCTACGGAGGAGCCGGCTGGAACGTCCCCATGACGGTGCTCGGTGTTCTTCGGCTGGCGATCCGAATCGTTTTCGGGTGGCTCTTCGCGTTTCTGCTCGCGATGCAGGCGGACGGGATCTGGATCGCGATGGCCGTATCGAACGCCGCCTGCGGAGCGATCTCGATTCCGTTCCTTCTGAGCCGCCGCTGGCAGCGGGCTCGAATCCACTCCGAGAACCCGTCCGAACTGACGTCAGAGACCTAACCCTTCGCCGTTCGCGGTCCTCTCGGAAGAATCGCGCGAGAGCCGTTCGCTCCTCGGACGAGCTCGAAATCGATCCCGTACGCCGACGCGAGCGTCTCTTCGGTGACGGCCTCCTCGGGCGTCCCTTGGACCTCGATCCGGCCGTCGACGAGGAACGCGACGCGATCGGCGTAGAGAAGGGCGTGGTTCGGCTGATGCGACGTAACGACGAACGCGAACCCATCGTCGGCGAGCCCCGCGACGGCCGCGAAGACGCCGAACTGGTGGTGCGGATCGAGGTGAGCGGCCGGCTCGTCCATCAACAGACAGGCGGCGCCCTGTGCCAGACCGCGCGCGATCAGGGCAAGCTGCCGCTCCCCCCCGCTGATCTCGGTGTAGACGCGATCGCGCAGACCGGAAAGGCCGACCGCAGCGAGGGCGCGATCGACCGCCTGACGATCCCGTCGACCCGGTCGAGCGAACAGGCCGAGGTGCGGTGCCCGCCCCATCAGCACAACATCGCCGACCGTGTAATCGAAGATTGGCTCGTGGATTTGGGGAACGAGGCCGACCCGTCGGGCGCGCGCTCCGGGAGAGAGCGCATCGGCCGGCTCACCGCCCAGAAGAACCCGTCCTCTGCGCGGAGGCCGGAGCCCCGCCAGGCACTCGAGGAGCGTCGTCTTGCCGCTCCCGTTCGCTCCGAGAACGAACAGCACCTCCCCGGGGCGCAACGAGAGCGTCACCTCGGAAAGAACGTCGCGCCCCGGGCGATAGGCGAAGGTGAGCCGGTCGGTCGACAGCCGCGCCTCGCTCATCGTGTCTCCCCCCGGGTGCGCAAGAATCGAAGAAAGAGGAGGAAGAAGGCCGGGACGCCGATCAGGCCGGTCAAGATGCCGAGAGGAATCTCACTCGGAAGGGCCGTACGCGCGATCGTATCGAGGACGATCAACGTCGCCGCACCGAGTGCAGCCGACGTCGGCAGGAGCCGGCTGTGGTCCGGTCCTACCCAGGCGCGGGCGACGTGGGGGACGACGAGGCCGACCCATCCGATGATCCCGCCGACGGCGACGGACGACGCAATGAGCAGGGTCCCGACGAGGATCACGGCCGTTCGAAGCCCGTGCACGGGGACACCGAGAGCCGCCGCCTCGCGCTCGTTCAGCGTCAGCACGTTCAACCGCCAGCGAACGGCGATGAAGAACGTGAGGCCGACGCCGGTGCAGGCGATCAGCGGTCCGATCGTCGACCAGCGCGCGTCGCTCAACCCTCCCAACAGCCAGTAGGTGATCGCCGGAAGACTCGACAGCGGATCGGCGACGTACTTGAGGAGTCCGAGGAGGGCGTTGAACAGCGCGCCAACGAGGATCCCCCCGATCACCAGAACGAGCGCGCCGGAGCCGAAGCGAAGGCCGATCAAGCAGACCAAGCCGACGGCGAGCAGGGCGAAGGCGAACGCCGAAGCCTGCAACCCGAGCGTCCCGGCCGAGACGAGGAGCGCGAGCGCAGCGCCGAACGCCGCACCCGAACTGACCCCGAGGATGCGGGAGTCGACGAGCGGGTTACGGAAGAGACCCTGGAAGGCCGCTCCGCTGACGGCGAGGTTCGCTCCGATGCACGCGGCGGCGATCACGCGGGGCAATCGGACGCGCAAGACCAAGGCGCGAACGACGTCGGAGACCGCCTCCGAGCCGAACAACGCGCCGACTACCTCCTCGACGCGAATCCCGTACCTTCCGATCAAGAGGGCAACGAGAGCGAGGGCGGGGGCGAGAAACGCCAGAAGCCAGGCCGTTCGCCCCCGCGATTGCGTCATCGAGCGGTCAGAAGCGCGAGTTCGTCATCGGTGAGATCGTAGCCGTAGTACGTCGAGTAGAAGTGGACCACCTCGTCGACGAGATCGAGCGTGACGGAGTCGGGGTAGAGGATGTCGGCCATCCAGACGATGCCGAGGAGGGACTCGGGGACCGGCGTATCCATCGGAGCGATCAGCCGCGGCATGCGATACACGCGTCCTTCACGTACCGCGGCGATCGCCCCCCAATCGGCATTCTCCAGGAGATCGACCGGCTGCAGCGCGCCGTACGGTGGGATGAAGATCACGTCCGGATTCCACAGAAGGATCTGTTCGAGGCCGACCTCGTTCCAATAGCCGAACAGCTCGGCTGTGACCGAGACGCCGCCGGCCGCTTCGATCAGGCGCGTCTGGTACATGTCGCCACTCGCCACCTTCTGAGGGTCGGTCCCGAGGAAGAGAACCCGCGCGCGCTCCTCGGTCGCGATTCCAGTCAGGCTCTCGTGAACCGACGCAGAAACTCGTTCGTAGTCTGCGACGAAGCTCTCCGCACGCGCCGTCACGTCCGAACCAAGCGCCGCTCCGGTCAGGCGGACGGCTTCCTTCAGTGCATCCGGCGTCTCGACGAGGTACTGAATGACGGGCACCCCGAGATCGGTCATCTGCTCGGCGAACGCTCCGTGCCGCGACCCGTCGACCAGCACGAGCTGGACGCCGCGGGAGACGAGCTCTTCAACGTTCGGATCACCGAAGAGGAGGAGATCGGCGAGTCGGGGCTCGAGGCGGAACATCGCTTCGGACGCCTGAGCGAGTCCTTTCACCCCGAGATACCAACCGGCGACGAGGCGATCCTGTGCACCGAGGGTGTACACGTAGAAGGTCCCGGCGCCGTACACACTGGCGATCCGATCGATCGGCCCTTCGATGAGGACCGTCCGCCCCGTCTGATCGACGATCTCAGCGGATTCGGCGGACGCGGTGAGGGCGGCCGTCAAGACGACGAGTGCGACCAGACAAACGACAATCGAGAAACGACGATTCATGGGTTCTCCTTCGCTCTTGCGAGGTCCTTGACGCTCTCCTTGAGCCACGTCACCGTGCTGCGGAGCTGGTGCCGACGAAACGAGACGCCGATCTCGCCGAGTCCGACGTCGTCGCTCTCGAGGCGCCGCCGGCGCGCAAGGTTCGATTCCAGCCCGTCGAGCAGGTCGATCTGCGCCGTCAGGAACGTCCGGACCTCGTTCGACGATCGCCGACGCAGGAAGTACAGCTTCGCGAACAGCTCGACACGGAGATCGCGCAGGTGGGCGACGGGAGAGCCGACCCACGCTTCGAACGTATCGACGCCGCTCGACGTGATCTCGTAGACCGTCCGCGGCGGACCCCCGTCGGAGGCCTCCGCCCGAGAGGTGATCCACCCTTCCTCTTCGAGACGATGGAGCACGTTGTAGATCTGACTCGACGCGATGTGCCAGAAGGGACGTAGACCGTTTCGAAACCGCCGACGAAGCTCGTATCCGTGCATCGGTCGCTCCCTCAGAAAGCCGAGGGCCGCGAAGTCGAACGGAAGAGCGCGACGGTATTCCATAATGGATTATTCTACTCTGGAACACCGACGTCACCAACCGCCGCTCGCCGGGTCGTGCAACCGCCCTTCCCGAAGTACCATGCCGGGTATGTCCTCGAATCGGAACGTCGCCAGAGTCCACCTGACGAGCCTCGGCTGCGCCAAGAACCTCATCGACTCGGAGGAGCTCCTCGCCAGACTCGGACTGGCGGGCGCCCTCGTCGGTGCTCCCGCGGAGGAGGCCGACGTTCTCATCGTCAACACGTGCGGCTTCATCGAGCCGGCGAAGCAGGAATCGTTGGAGGCGATCCGGCGGCTCGCTGTCTACAAGTCGGAGGATCCGAAGAAGCGCCTTCTCGTGGTCGGCTGCCTCGTCGAACGGGCCGCGGACGAGCTTCGCCGGGCCCTTCCCGAGGTCGATGGGTTCTTTGGGCTCGGTGACCAGGAGGCGATCGTCGCCGCTTGCGGCCTCGAGCCTTTCCCGGAATCCGGCGGGGCACGCCTCCTGCTGACGCCGGCGCACACCGCGTATCTTCGCATCTCCGAAGGGTGTGACAACGCCTGCACGTACTGCACGATCCCGAGCATCCGAGGATCGTTTCGAAGCCGCTCGCCCGAGGAGATCGTCCGCGAGGCCGAAGACCTCGTCTCCGGCGGCGTTCGAGAACTGAACGTCATCGGACAGGACACGACGAGCTACGGGCGCGATCTCCCCGATCGACTCTCGATCGATCGGCTCCTCAGGAAGATCGCCGGAGTCAAAGGGGTCCGATGGATCCGCCTCCTCTACGCACATCCAGCACACGTCACCGACGATCTGATCCGGACGTTCTCCGAGGTTCCGCAACTCTGTCCGTACGTCGATCTTCCGTTGCAGCACCTCGACGACGAGATCCTGAAACGGATGGGGCGTCGAGTCACACAGCGGGAGACGCTCGATCTGATCGAGCGTCTCCGTCGGCTCGTCCCCGACCTCGCCATCCGAACGACGTTCATCGTCGGGTTTCCGGGCGAGACGGAGGCGCAGTTCGAGTCGCTCCTCAACCTCGTGAAGAAACTCCGGTTCGATCACCTCGGCGCCTTTGCGTACTCGCGCGAGGACGGCACGCCGGCCGCGCGGTTCCTCGATCAGATCGACCCGTCCGAGAAGGAGAGCCGGGTGCGAGAACTGATGCTCCTCCAGCAGGAGATCGCAGTCGAGAAGAATCGCGCGCGGGTCGGGCGGACCGAAGAAGCCGTCGTCGATCGAATCGGCGACGAATCGGAGGCCGCTTCGATCGGTCGGACCAGGAGGCAGGCTCCCGACGTCGACGGCGTGACGTTCATTCGCGGGGACGCCCTCGCCCCGGGCGATTTCGTCAACGTGCGGATCGTCGACGTCGACGGGTACGACCTGATCGCCGTGCCGTCAAGCGAGCTGCGCGCCTAAACCTCCGGTGTCGAGAGCCGTCTGAACGATCTCGAAGAACCGCCCGACGTGAATCCCGTCGACGAGGGCGTGATGGGCCTGAACGTTCAGCGGGAGGACGACGCGATCGCCGACCTCGCGAAACCGTCCCCACGCGAGCCGCGGCACCGAGCCGCCTGCATCCCCGGGGAGCGGGTGGACGAGACCGGTGAACGAAACCCACGGAATCGCCGTCATGAAGAGGAAATCGTCTCGATCTGGCTCCATCCAGAGGGACTGAACCCGGCGCGCTTCCTCGATCCGCTCCGTCGCCGCCGCGGCGAACCGTTCGAAATCCTCGTCGTACCAAAGGGTGCAGAAGGCGAATCGTTCCTCATCGACCTGAATCGTGATCGACGGATGAACGACGTCGAATTCGACGACGCCGTCGCCTCGGATCCGCTGCCGAAACGCCGGAACCGCGTTGGCTCCACTTGCGATCGCGTGGACGAGTCCGACCGTGAACGATCCACGCTCTCCCTTTCTGATTCGCCGCAGTCGTGTCACGTCGACGTCGGCCGTCAGGCTCCAATACGGAAGATCGAACGATCGAAACAGGTCGAAGGCCTCTCGCCGCGGCCACGTCTCGAGATCGATTGGGCGCGGCTCCCCGTCAGTTTTCATCTTCCCTCCACGACTTCAGAGACTCCCACACCGTACGATCTCGAGGCGTCCAATGGGCGTGATCGCGAGCGCCGATCGACGCGAGCAGAACGAGGGCCAAGACTCCCCTTCGCGGTCGGCGCACCCGACACCACCTTTCCGAAGCGACACCCCATTCTACGCTCGTCGGCTCGTCACACGAATCACACGAATCACACGACGACGGTCGAGCATAATGAATCGCCGAGGGATCGGAGGGAAGGCATAGGATGTCAAGAAGGTGGAAGATCGCACTCGTCGTCGTCGCCGGATTGCTCGTCCTGGTCATCGGGGGGATCCTCGCCCTGCGGCTCTCCTCCCCGCCGGTCTTCGAGTTCAACGTTTCGAACGAACGGAAGGACCTGCCCGAGGCCTGGCTCGCACCGGACGGGGAGCCGCCCGTCGAAGCTCCTCCACCGGCTGTCGACCCGGCGCCGTCGACCGAACAGCCGGATTCACCGAGCACGCCGGAGTCGCTCTCGACGTCCGGGACCCTCGCCTTCGTCAGCGACGGGCGATCGTTCGGAGAGGAATCGTACGAACTCCAGGTCGACGAGGACCGGTTGTCACTGACGTCACTCGGCCGATTCCGGTTCAAGGCGCTCGTCGCGACGATCAACATCACGTTCGAGCAGCGGCTCGAAGGGGACGGCGCCCTTCGTCCTCGATCCTACGACGTGTCGTTCGACGCGCCGCTCGGGTTCGACCGGGCCGTTCACGTCGAACTCGCCGATGGACGTGCCGTGGCGACGAGCGGCGACTCCCGCACGATCACCTCGGTCGACGAACCGTTCATCGTCGGCACTTTCGCCACCTACACGCTCCTTCCGATCGTCTTCTCCGAACGGCAAGTCGACGGCACCGCGGTCTTCGAGGTTCTCGCGTTTGGCGGACCCCCGAGTCAGACCGGCGAGGGCAACGGTGGCCCGTCGCGAATGGTCGTCGAACGACGTCCGCCGGTAATCGTCCGCGTCGCCGACTCGACCCTGTCGGTCGACGCGTTCTTCGTCCGAAGCTCGTTCGGAGACGGAACCGTCCTCGCCAAAGGACGTGAATTCCTCGCCTTCTTGGCCGCCGGAGAGGACGGGACCCTCGCCGTCTACCGCACCGACTACTTCCCAGCGGGCTTCGAAATCGTCGGCGACCTCGACCTCCCCGCCGCCGTTCCTTGAGAGCGCGGCGGAAGGGCGAACGCTCGTCACGGCAGTCGACCGCCCGAGCTTCGTTGCACCCGGGATTCCGACCGTCTACAATCGTGTCCGACGCCTGCCCGGCTATTGTTGTTCGATCGTATTTCCGTTGCCTGTTCGAAACCCCAAGGAGCCAGAATGTCCTCCAATCCGCGTGCAGGGCGTCCGATCGACGTACCGGGCGCCCCCGAGATCCCGAACCTGAGCTTCCGAACCTATCGGGGCGAGTCGGACTGCGCACCGATGCTCGCCGTCATCGAGGCCTCAAAGACGATCGACCAGGACGAGTGGAGCCCGTCGATCGAGGATATATCGCGAACCTACCGGTATTTGCGCAACTGCGATCCGTTCGAAGACATGGTCTTCGCGGAGATCGACGGACAGGTCGTCGGCTATGGCCGGACCTGGTGGGAGGACGAACAGAAGGGCGACCGGATCTACTCGCTCTTCGTCAACCTCGTCCCGGATTGGCGCGGACGCGGGATTCGCCGTGCGATCCTCCAATGGCTCGAGGCACGGGCACAAACTCTCGCCGGGGACCATCCTGCCGAGAAGGTCAGGCTGTTCCAGGCGTGGTGCTCTGAACACGAGGACGACTGGAGGGGAATCCTCGAATCGGAGGGCTACGAGATCGTCCGCTGGGACTACGAGATGGTCCGTTCCCTCGCCGACGAGATCCGCCCGGCTCCGCTTCCCGACGGAGTCGAGATCCGCCCTGTCACCGACGCCGACGCTGAGAGGATCTTTGCCGCCGCGGCCGAGGCGTTCACCGATCACTGGGGCGTGACGGACTGGTTCGATGCCAAGTCGCTCGCCGCGTGGCGAGAATCGCCGACCTGGAATCCGGCACTCTGGAAGATCGCCTGGGGCGGTGACGAGGTCGTCGGGACGGTGCTGAACTTCATCGACGAGAAAGAGAACGCTGAGTACGAAAGGAAACGCGGCTACACCGAGGCGATCTGCGTCCGCAGGGCGTGGCGCGGCCGCGGCGTCGCCAAGGCCCTGATCACCGAGAGCATGAAGATGCACAAGGCGCTGGGAATGACCGAGACGGCGCACGGTGTCGACACACAGAACCCCACCGGGGCCCTCCAGCTCTACGAGGGACTCGGCTACCGCTCGCGGAAGACGCACTACACGTTGCGAAAGCCGCTCGCTGCCTGACGTCGCACCGGTCGTAGCGGGCAGGCGCGAACGTCTCAACGAGCGTCGAGGACGTCCGCGTCCTCTTGCCCGATCGTCGTCGCGTCGCATACGGTATCGACTGAGAGAGACCGGCAATGCGCGAGGAGGGTCGGTCGGTGGACCTGTTCCAGGATCTTCGAAGACGCGACGACGAAGCGCCCTATGAGCGCCTCGCGAGGAAGGCGCTCGGCGCATACGGGCTCGACGAAGCGCGTCTCGACCTGGTCTCACAGAAGGATCACGTGGTCTTCCGCGTCGTCGATGGAGCCGGGAAGACGGCGACCGCGTACGCGCTCCGCATCTACCCAAGCGCGTGGGACCGAGATCGGATTCTTCGGACCTTCTCGTGGTTGACGTCTCTCCGCTGCGAGACCGGACTCCCGGTCCCGGAGCCGATTCTGACCAGGTCCGGAGAGTGGATCCAAAGCCACTCTACGCCCGGCATCTCCGGCTTTCACCAGATCGCACTCGTGAGCTGGGTCGACGGGCGCCGACCGAAAGAATGGACCACCTCACACGCGGACGCCGCCGGACGGCGACTCGCTCAGCTTCACGCCCATTCCGAAGCGTTCGATCTCTCCCTGAAACGGGAATTCCCGCGCCGGACCGCAGAGACGGTCGCCGAACAGATCGATCCGATTCGCTTGGCCCGCGCCGTCGCGCCCGACGCGGAAGAGCTCCTCGTCGATGCCGTCGATCGTGTCCGATCCTCGATGTCCGAACTCGGATCGGGACCCCGCGTCGCCGGATTGATTCACGGAAACCCGACCGGCGAGCACGTCCTGTTCGAGGAGCGAGACGCCCGACTGATCGGATTCACGCACTGCCGTTGGGGCTACTACCTCTACGACATCGCCTTCCTCGGCCTGAGCATGGGCGGCCGGGAGCGAGGACTCGATCTTCGACGATCCGCGATCGCCGCATATCGAGAGGTTCGCGACCTTCCGGCGGATGCGGATCGACACCTCGAGGCGTTCACCGTCCTTGGACTCCTCGATCGCCTCTGCGAAGCGGCCCCTACGCCCGACAGGCCGGCCTCCGAGGATCGAGACGTCCGCCGCTCGATCGAAGAGCTCCGCCGCTCGATCACGGCCGGAGAGGACTCGCTCGACTGACCCGCCGAAGACGGACGGGCCGCCTCTTGCGAAGCGGCCCGCCATTCACTCCTTCGTGGCCGTTCTCGGTTCGGCTAGAATCCCCAGATGGCCGGATCGAACGTCGAGAGACTCTCGGGAGAAAAGACCTCATCGGGGATCTCAGACTCCGGACGATGACGGTCGACGAAGGCAATCGTCGTCGAATCCCCCTCGGACACATCGGTCGCAAGGAGCTTGTCCGCCGTCAGACGTCCCTCGAATTCACCGAGCCGGAGGACCTCCATCGTGCTTCCGAGATTGCCGAGGTCGTTGTACGCTTCCATCTTCAGCATCAGGAACGCTTCGACGTCGACCCAGAGGACCGTGCGCGGCGTGTCGTTCTCGGCCCCTTCTTTCGCGATCGACTCGATGACGTACGCGGTCCGTGTCTCATCACCGACCACGAGGTCCTCCTCGCCGATCAGGCTGGCGTCGTGCTCTTCGCGGTGGGCTTGATCTCCGACGTCTTCGTAGGAGAGCGAGCTTTGAGCGAAGCTCCCACCCCGCTCTTCGTCCGAAACGAGTTCCTTCGGCGGCTGCGATCCGAAGTACGGAAGGTAGAGAAACAGGCGATTCCCTTGGTCTTCCTCGTCCGTCTCGTGCGTCAGGAAGACCGAGCCGCGTACGTCGATCGGCTCGAGAAAGTAGATCAGCGAGTACCCGGGCTTCGACAGCGAGCCGAAGCGGTAGTCATTGGTCGTCCCGTCTCCGAACTCATTGTGAAACTCGATGACGGCGACGATGCTCCCCTCGGCCAGCTTGTCCGACTCCTCGTCCATCCGATCGAGGATCTCGTCAGCGGTGACCGCCCCCGCCGCGATTCCGACCGACAGCACCAGCGCCGCCGTGATCGTCCATCCTACGTACTTCTTGAACATGTGCTTCCTCCTCTGCTCAATGTACACAATTCCGTAGCTCCAGTTCGGTCTTCCTAGCCGCGCTTCCACGGAACACGCGACAGGAACTTCGGCTTCCACTGAACCAGGATCGCCGGGATGATCGAGATGGCCGACAGGGCACTGACGCCCATTGTCAGCGCGATCTGCCAACCGAACGTTCGGATCCCTTTGAACGACGCGAAGACCAGGATGAAGAAGCCGAGTGCCACCGTGAGCGCGTTGTAGGTGATCCCGCGTCCGGTCGTCTGAATCGTCGCCTGCAGCGCGCGCTCGGCGTTCTTGTCCCGTCGAAACTCGCTGCGGAAGCGCGAGATGAAGTGGATCGAGTAGTCGACACCGATCCCGACCGCAACGACCGAGACCATCAACGTCATGATGTCCAGCGGCTGGCCGGTGTACGCCATGATCCCCATGCTGAACGTCACCGTCAAGACCAGAGGAATCGCAGCGATCAACCCTGCAATGATCGACCCCATCAACAACATGACGAGGATCGCGACCGCTGTGACCGTCGTCCCCAGCCCGACGAGCTGACTGCGGGTCATCTGGCTGAACATCCGATCCATCAGCGTCGTCATCCCGATCATCCGAACGCGCAGATCGCCACCCTCGGGGAAGCGCTCATCGAGATACGCCTGGACGAGGCCCGCCAGCCGGGACACGTTGCCGGACGAATCCATCTTGTACATTCCGGTGACGGTTCCGGCGGAGAAGTCGCCGAGAGCCATGTTTCCCAACGAGCCTCCTTGGAACGTGTACAGCAGAAGGAGCTGCGAGACCGTGTTCCGTTCGTCTGGGATCACGTAGAACGCCGGATCGTCGGCGTGGAACCGCTCGTTCATCTGGCGGACGAGCGTGGTCAGGGAGAACGTCTTGGCCACACCGTGATCGAGGAGGAACTTCTCCAGGTCGAGCATCGCGTTCAGCACGTCCGGATCCTTCAGCCCGTCGCGCCGACCGGTGTCGAACTCGACCATGATGCTCATGTCGCCGGAGAAATACTCCGACGTGAAGTCGAGCACTTGCACCGCCTCGTGTTCCTTGCCGAGGAACTCCTCGTTCGATGTCTCGACGTCCAATCGCGGAATCCCAACAGCCATGAAGACGAAGACGGCGAGCGCCACGAGAAGAACGGTCTTCCGATGACCGACGATCGCCTTTTCGAAGGCGAGAAGCACCCGCACCAACGGGCGGCGTCCCTTACTCAGATCGCGGACCCGCGGCCTTTTCAGAAGCACCAGCACCGCCGGGATCAAGACGAGCGAGAAGACCATCGCTGCCAGAACGCCGATCGCCGCGGTGACCCCGAACTGCCGCTGCGGGACGAGGAACGCCGACAGAAGCGACAGGAATCCGACCGCTGTCGTCAGAGAGGTCATCACGACCGGTCCCTTCATCTCCTGCATCGTGTTGAGGATCGCCTCGCGCTTCGGAAGTCCCTTGGCGATCTCCTCGTTGTACCGGTTGAGCACGTGGATCGCGTCGGCGATCCCGATCGCCAGCAACAGGACCGGGGCGATAAACGACACCATCGTCATCGGGAAGCCGAGGAGGACCATCGAACCCATCGCCACGATGATCGAGAGGAGGACGATCGTGATCGGCAGCAGGATCCCCCGGATCGTCACGAACGACGCAAAGAGCAACGTGACCATGACCAGCATGGCGACCGGGAAGAGGAGTTCGAGATCCGACTCCATTTCCTCCCCCATGACCGTGTCGAAGTACGCGTCGCCATAGATGTAGAGGGTGTCGCCGTCGCCCCGATGGGCATCGACGATATCGATAATGTCCGGTGTGATCGCGTACTCGTCGGCTCCGACCTCGATCTCGACGTTGATCAGCGCTGCCTGGCCGTTCTTGCTGACCACACCACCGATCAGGTTTTCGTCGGCCATCAGCCGAGCGCGGAAGACCTCCATGTCCTCCGCCGTCCGGGGCGCCACCCCGCCGGGCGCCGCCCTGCGAACCGACAGCGCCGTCTCGGTTCCGACGATCGTCTGGGAGTTGAGCGGCGTACTGACGGATCTGATCCCCGGGATCGCCTCGATCGCGTCGGTCATCGCCTCGATCTTGCCGAGCGTCGTGTCGTTGAAGATGCCGTCCTCGTTGAACAGCATCACCATGATCCCCCACGAACGGCCGTAGCGCGCTTCGGCCTCGTCCATCAGCACGATGATCGGATCATCGTCGGCCATGAACTCCGCGAAGTCGGTCTCCTGCTCGAGGTACTGGATCGGGTACGCAAACGCCGCCGCCAGCACGAGCGTCGCGACGATCGTCCAGATCGGGTGGTCGACGGCGAATCGGATCATTCGATTCATCGGATCCATCCTTCCAAGAGGTACTCCCCGTAGAGGAAACTGGGCATCAGATCGTCGTAGACACCGACCGGGCGGGCGCTCCCTTCGAAGACGGTGCCGACGATCTGCCCGATCAACTCGACGCCGGCGAGGACCTCATCCGACAGGAAGGTTGGCCCGTCGCTGACCACCCAGACCCAATCGACCGAACCGTCGTCCAATCCGACCGGAACGATCAGGACGATGTCGTAGGCCCCCGAGTCCCGACCCTGCTCCCATGTCACCAGCGGATCGTCCCAGCTCGAGCCGACGTCGGCCAGGTGGACGTCAACGTCGAACACTCCGAATCGCTTCAACGCGTTGACCAGACCGCCGACGCGCATCGTCGATGCGAAGGTCCTCGTCTCGTCGACGACCAGGACACCGACCGACTCCACCTCGGGTTGTGCAGATGCCAAGAGCATCGTCGCAACAAGCAGAACGCACATCCATCCAGCAACCGACGATCGTTTACTCAAGGTCTGCCTTTCTCTGCGTCGTTTCCTCGACTCGCCGCCGGACCAGTTCGTCGCGGCGGTTTCGCCATCGTTCTCTCAGCGCGGGAAGCTCGTCTGCGAAAAAGTCGATGTAGGCCTGCAACTCAATCAGTCGCATCTTGACCTCCGTCGGTTCACCGCGGAGGAGATCCATCCCCATCTCGAACAGCTGCCCATGTCGGAAGATGTGGTCCGCACGCTTCGATATCACGTCCTCGAGCAGGTTCGAGCGCAGCCGGTAGAAGCGCCGTCGCTCGCCGGGCAGGCTGATCCGCTCGATGAACTCCGAACGCAGCAGCAACTGCGTCGCCATGCTGATTGCGCCCCGGCTCGCCTGCAGATCCTCCGCGAGCTGATCGAGCGACAGGTACGGTGGGGTGCAGACCAGCAGGGCCCCGATCACCCGACCGGCCATGTGCGGTAGCCCGTCCTCGTCCATGACGTCCGCCGTTTGCTCGATGAACCGCTTGTACGCATCACTGTCCATGGTTCCTCCCTGAGCCGCGGAGTCTAGCGTTTTCACTGTCTTCAATCAAGACTGAAAGCTATGAACACATCGGCTTCCGTTCGCAGTGCGATCCCGGGGCGTCGGGCGCGAGACTCGATCAGGACATCCAGCGGTCGCGATGGATCCGAGACGGGTCGTAGCGGTCAGTCGGCGGCTTCGTCTCGGCGGGATGTCCAACGGGAATCAAGGCCAGCGGAATGACCTCCTCAGGAAGGGACAGGAGCTTCTGAACCGCCTGGGTGACCTCCTCGTTCGGGTGAATCCCGCACCAGACGGCCCCCAGACCGTGAGCGTGGGCGGCGAGCAACAGGTTCTGCGTCGCTGCGGCACAATCCTGCACCCAGAAGATGGGATGCTTCGCTCTCTTCGTGTCGCCACAGACGACGATCGCGAGCGGAGCCTCCGCGGCCATCGCGGCGTGCGGTTGAACCTTGGGAACCTGCTCGAGTATCCGACGATCCTCGATCACCACGAACTGCCATGGCCGCTGGTTCGCGGCCGACGGCGCCGCCATCGCCGCGCGCAACATCGAATCGATCGACTCCTCGGACACGGCCCGATCCTCATAGCTCCTCACGCTTCGCCGCGTGAGAATCGCCTCCATCGCGTCCACGTAGATCACCCCTCTCAGTGTGGTCGAGCTTCCGGAGAGAGTACGGAGGCGTCAAGGTCGCCATCGGCGATCGCCTGTGCTCTCTCGGGGCTTCACTCGATCGTCCGGACTGCCGACAGCATTGTCCCCTAGAATGTACCGGTGTTCCCCGGCCCGATGCCGATCGTCGAAGGAGGCCCCGGTGCAAGAAGAGCCGCTACACGACTGGAGAGTGAGTCCGAAGGAGGCGATCGCCGTCCAGAGATCGCTCGCCGATCGGCTCAGGTGCGAGTGGGACGATCGGGACGTCGCGATCGTCGCCGGAATCGACGTGAGCGTCCGCGGCGGACGCTCACGCGCCGCCATCGTTCTGCTCGACTTTCCCGGCCTCCGACCGATCGAGAGTGTGACGATGGAAGCTCCGACCTGCTTTCCGTACGTCCCGGGACTCCTGACATTCCGAGAGGGTCCGGTGGTTCTCGCAGCGTGGGCGAAGCTGACGCGTAGACCCGATCTGGTCCTTTTCGACGGGCAGGGAATCGCACACCCCAGAGGAATGGGAATCGCCGCACATCTCGGCCTCTGGTTCGACCTTCCGACCATCGGGTGTGCGAAATCACGCCTCTATGGATTCTATAAGGAGCCGGGCCCTCGCAAGGGCGACGTCGCCGAGCTTCACGATGAACGCGATCCCGCTTCGGTGATCGGAACCGTCCTGCGCAGCAGAGCGAATGTCAAGCCTCTGTTCATTTCGCCCGGACACCGGATCGACGTGGTCCGTTCGACCGCCTTCGCTCTCCGGTGCTGCGATCGGTACCGACTGCCGGAGCCGACTCGCTGGGCACACCGCGTCGCCGGAGGTAGCGACCTCCCTACGTAATCGGACCCGCGCTCGGCGACTCCACGAACTCGTGTTCAATGTGCCCGGGAACCGATTCGCCCGTAGATGTGTAGATGAAGGGACATCGAAACCGGTTTCGTGGCACGCGGGAAGAGGAGGCAGCCATGCGTTCGCCGATCGCGCGAGGGTTCATCGCGCTCGTCTCTCTGTTTGCAGTTCTCATAGGAAGTTCAGCCGTCACGTTGGCCGTGACGATCCAAGTTCCCGACATGTATCGGACCCTCGGGCAGGCCCTCCGACAGGCAAACCGTGGCGATACAATCGTCATCACGCGAACCCTTCCACTCCGGGAGAACATCGACGTTCGCTTCGTCCGCGACGTTACCGTCACCGTCCAGCGAACTCGCCGAGACGCGACGATCGAGGCCCGCCGGGAGACCGAGCCGGTCCTCACGCTCCGGGACTGCCGAAACCTGGTCTTCGAGAACCTCACCGTACAGAGCGGGTCGGTCGGCGTCAACGTCATCGGCGGAGAGAACGTTGTCTTCCGAGACTGCACCATTCAGAAGAACGTCAGCACGGGAGTGACAGGACAGGGCGTGACGCTCGAGAGCTGCCTCGTCCAAGAGAACGGCGGGTGGGGGGTTGAACTCCTCGGCGGCGCGGCCGCCGCCGGGAGCACGGCCGGCCCGGGAGAGATCTCCCTCGGGACCCTCGAATACGTCGCACCGGTAGAGGAGGACGCCCAGATGGTCCTCCGCGAGACGACGGTCACCGACAACCGGGGCGGTGGGATGCGAATCCAGACGGCGACGGCCGTTATCGAGGCGAGTTCGTTTACGTCGAATCTCGGGTTCGGCCTCTTCGTCGACGGCGAAGCGGTCATCGAATTCGTCGACGCGCCGGAGACGACGGAGATCACACGGAACTCGCTCGGCGGCGTGTTGGTTCGAGATGCAACCTTCACCCTGCGCGGGACCGCCCGCGTTCATGCGAATGCCGGGGTCGGGGTGAAGGCGGAGGACGCCCAACTCACCCTCCAAGGCGCAACGATCAGTGACCACGAAGAGATCGCCGTGCACTACGTCCGGTCGGAAGGGTCCGTGATCGAAACCTCAATCGAGGAGAACGCCGGCATCGGACTGCTCGTCGACGAAGCGAGCGACGTCACGGTGTCGAAATCGACGATCACCCGCCAAGGGCTCGACGGCATTCGCGTCATCAACGGAGCGACGGTGACCGTGACCGAGGGATCGATCCTTTCCAACAACGAAGAGAACGGGCTCTTGGCCGACCAGACCACCGCAACGATCATCGAATCGACGATCATCGGGAACGGCGTCGCCGGCCTTCACCTGATCGACGGAGCCGAGGCGACCGTTCGATCGGCGACGGTCGACGCCAACGACCTCGACGGAATCGTGGTCACGGCGTCGACCTTGACCGTCATCGGGGGGACCGTCTCGGAGAACGGCCGGTACGGCGTCTTCGTCGGCGACACTGGGGTGGCGACGATCCGGAGCGAGGCCGTCGTTGCATCAAACGGGGCCGACGGCGTGCACGTCGAAGATGCAGCCGGAACGGTCGAAGCGTCGCAAGTGACCGACAACGCGGGAAGCGGCGTGATGGTTGCGGGAGTCCCGAACACCGAAGACGAGCCGATCGCCACTGCGATGATCCGTGGAGGAGCAATCGCCCGAAACGGGGCCGACGGTGTCCACGCCGAGCCGGGGACGGAAGTGATTATCTCAGATGGGGCCGTTATTTTCGTCAACGGCGAGAACGGGCTGTTCACCGACGATGCGACCGGAACCGTCGACGGGAGCAGCCTGAGATCGAACGAGATCCACGGCGCCTACGCGGTGAACGATTCGATCCTGACCGTCCGTAACGGGGCCGCATTCGACGAGAACGGCGTTCACGGCGTCTCCGTCGAGGAGAGCTTCCTCGATATGGCCGACAGCTCGGCAAACGCAAACGGCGCCAGCGGCGTCCACCTCCTCGAGGCGGAGGCCAAGTTCTCAGCGGTCAGCTTCACGAATCAGACCATCCACGGTCTGCATATGGTCGATAGCTCGGCCGTCGCATCCGGGATCGAAACCGCATCGAACGGGGAAGAAGGGATCTACGAGACCGGTTCACGTCTCGACATTTCCGAAAGCCGGATGCATCACAACGTCCGAAACGGCGTGCTCCTCGAGCACGCCCTTATCGACATCGCAGACAGCACGATCGATCGGAACGGGATTCACGGCATCCACGGAACCGGGAACTCGAGCGCGATCGCAACCCGGACGACGATCTCCGATCACCCGGACGACGGCGTCGCCCTCTCGAGCAGCTCGGGCGACTTCCTCGACTGCACCGTCTCCGGCAACGCGAATCACGGGATCGACACCGAGATCTCAGCCGTGGTGATGGTCGGGTCGTTCGTCGATGACAACGGAATCCACGGGATCAACCTGATCAACTCGACCGCCGATCTGACAACGACAGAGATCAGCCAAAATGCGGAACTCGGAGTCTCGTCCGTCGATTCGACGGCCTCGATCGTCAGCTGCTCGGTCGCCGACCAGGGAAGCGACGGCATCGTCCTGACGAACTCGGCCGCCAGCATGGAATCAACGGAAATCGTGCGAAGCGTTGGATCCGGCCTGGTCGCGACGAACGCGGTCGCCGCAATCGAGGGCGGATCGATTCGAGAGAGTGGTTCCCATGGGATGAAGCTGACGAAGGCCTCCGTCAATGCGATCGACCTCACGGTGGAGCTGAACGCGGGAAGCGGTCTCTACGCCGAATCGACCGGGGCGAACTTCCTCGACTCGACGTTCACCGACAACGCCGAACACGGAATGTGGCTGGACTTCACCCAGGTGACCGCCGAGCGCGGATCGATCGCCGACAACGCGATGACCGGCGTGAGCGGGAGAGAACGGTCTCGCGTCACGCTGATCGACACCGTGGTGACCGGGCACGATCAGGGCGGCATCCTCCTCGTCGATTCGTCGGCCGACGTCCGCGCGACGCCGATCACCTCGAACGGGGCGAACGGTGTCACAGCGACAAACTCGGTCCTTCGAATCGTCGACGGAACCGAGATTTCCAGCAACCGCGCCAGCGGCCTCCTCCTCGCAAACACATTCGCCGAGGTGAAGGGGAGCACGATCACCGACAACGCCGAACACGGCCTCCTTGCCACGACCTCGACGATCCTCTTGTCGAGCTGCGAGGTGACCGAACACCCGAGTGACGGCCTGAATTTGACCGACAGCAAGGCTGAACTCGAAATCACCGACGTGGAAGGAAACCGAGGACGTGGGATCTTCGTCGACGTCAACGCCGAGGTGAAGATTTCCGGGGGCTCGATTGCCGACAATGGAGCCGAAGGCATCTCGCTTCGTTCGAGCTCCGTCGAGCTCTCGGGAACTCAGATCCGCCGAAACGGGACCGTCGGGGTGCTCGGCTCGGATGGGAAGCTGATCGCCAATCGGACGACGATCACCGACCACCCGAACGAGGGACTGAAGCTGTTCGCAACGGCGGCCGAAATCTCCGCCGGCCAGATCTCCGACAACGGGACCTACGGCATCTACGGAACGGACGGAGCGACCTGTTCATTGACGACCTCGACGATCACCGGAAACGGAAGCGGCGGCGTGGCCCTCGACAACGGCGCCGTAGACGCCGTGGCGACCGACGTTTCCAGAAACGGCGACGCCGGGATCATCGGATCGCAGGCGATCGTCAACCTCTCCGGGTCGAGCCTCGTCTCCGACCACTCGACCGACGGCATCCGTCTCTCCGGCAGCTCGGCGAAACTGATCGACTCCTCGGTGATTGCGAACGACCGAAGCGGAATCGACGCCGAGAACTCGAAGATCACGATCCAGGGTTGCACGCTATCCGAGAACGGCAAGAATGCGATCGACGCGCGATCGAGCTCGGTGACCGCGGCGACCTGTCTGTTCACCGACAACGGCTCATCGGCCGTTGTCGCGAACGAGCGGGCCCGCGTCACGTTGATCGGCAGCACGGTCAGTGGACACCCGGACGACGCCGTCGTCATCGACGGGAGCTCGGTCAGCCTCCAGGACTGTAAGATCTACGACAACCGAGCCCACGCGGTTTCGGCGACACGTGCGACGTTGACGATCGCCGGAACAACGGTCACCGGGCACGGCGAAACGGCCATTCTCCTTGACGATTCACGTGCCGAGGTTTCCAGCGCTCGGATCGAGGAGAACGGCGGCTCCGGACTCGAGGCCGTCCTCTCGACGGTCGCGTTCGAGGACACGTCCGTCACCGATCACCCGACCGACGCGATTCGACTCGACCGCTCGTCACTCGAATTCGTCGAGAGCGTCCTGACCGACAACCGGGGCATCGGCGTCTCGGCGCTCGATGCGCAGATCACGGTCGCCGCAAGCACGATCCGCGACAACACGAGCTTTGCGCTCGACCTGACGAACAGCTCGGCCGTCATTTCGAACGGCTCGATCCTCCGAGGAAACGGCGACGTGGCGGTCAACACGTTGAACGCGACGCTCACGTTGCTCGACGCTGAGATCACCGATCATCCGGCGACTGCGGTCGTCCTCGACAACTCGCCGGCGTCGGTGACCAAGAGCACGATCCGCGACAACGACGGGTGGGGAATCGAAGCGATCCATCAGACGGCGCTGATGACGCTCGAGTCGACGATCAGCGGGAACGTGCGAGGCGGTCTCTCGCTCGATCGGTCGGTCGCCGCTCTCCTCGCCGACACATCGATCACCGGGAATCTCGGGGTCGGAGTCTCCGCCGTCACCCGTTCGGCCCTCCTCGTCGTCGAGGCAACGATCGGACAGAACGCGTCGGACGGACTTCTGATCGACGCCTCGTCGGCATCGATCCGTCAAGCGACGATTCAGACGAACGACGGTCACGGGATCTCGCTGGCCAACCGATCCGTCCTCTCCCTCGTCGGCTCGACGCTGACCGAGAACACAGGCGACGGCCTGCACCTCGAAGCCTCGATCGGATCGATCCGTCAGAACGAGTTCACCAACAACGCCGAGTTCGGCGTCTTCGTCGGATCGGACGCGCTCGTCGCCGGATACGAGAACACGTTCAGCGGAAATGGAACCGACCGATCCCCCAACGTGCCGATCGAGCTGATCGAAACCCGATAGGAAGACACAGTCTGCAGGGGCCGAAGGGCGGCTGGCCGCCCTTCGGCCCCTCGGATCCACCCAAGACCTCTACTGAAGAAGCTCGAGGATCTGTAGCCCCTCTTCTCGATCGGCGACGTAGGCGCGTCCTCCGAAAACGTGGACGCTCGTCGCCTCTCCGGGTGTGTCGATCTGCGCAACGCGCTGTGGAGTCGCTGGGTCGGCGACCGTGTAGACGGAGAGCCCGTCGGTCGTTTCGGCGACGTAGAGGTTGTCACCGAGCAACGCGACACCGATCGCTTCGCCGGCCGTGCTGATGAACCCGATCTCCGCCGGGGCGCTCGGATCGCTGACGTCGACGATCCGAACGCCGCCGTACCCTACGGCAATGTAGGCCGTCCCCTCAGCGACCCACACGTCGTTCGCCTCCCCGAAGGTCTTGAGGAGTCCTAACCTCGACGGACTGCCGGGATCGGAGACGTCGACCACTTCCACGCCGGCGTCGCCCATCGCCACGTAGGCGGCCGTGCCGTCGACAAAGACCGACTTCGCGAACCCGCTGGTCACGTAGGCGGACAGCGAAACGGGGTTCGACGGTCGGGTCACGTCGATCAGATGGAGACCGCCCTGCGAGTCGGCGACGTAGGCGACATCTCCCTGAACGACGACATCCCAGGCCGAGCCGGGCGTGTCCAAGTGGGAGATTTCGAACGGTCGCATCGGATCGGTGACATCGAGAACCGTCAGTCCGTCGCTCCGGTTGGCGACAAACGCAAGACTCGCGTCGAGGGCGATCGCCTGCGCATACCCCCGCGTGCTGTGCGAACCGACCTCGATCGGATCGGTCGCGTCGCTGACGTCGACGACGAGAAGTCCCTGCGCCCCGACGATCAGGTAGGCGAACGATCGATCTGCGACCACATCGAACGAGTATCCCCGGGGATTGAACCGACCGAGGAATCTGAGCTGCAGTGTTGCCTCGACGACGAGCGTATAGGTGACGGACGATGAAGCGGACGAGATCTCGACGAAGTAGTCTCCGTCGCTCGGCGCGGTCCAATCGATCGCCAGCCCGTCCCCGGCGATCGCCGAGGTCTCCTCGAGAACCGTCTCGCCGTCGAGCCCGACGAGAGCTCCGCGAATCGAACCATCCGCGTCGATTCGGAACTTGTAGTCGCCGCTCGCGCGCGCCCGAAAGCGAAACCAATCGACGTCGCCGGAGACCTCGATCCGCCCACTTGCGGTCAATCCGAGCGCGTTCAAGTCCTCGGCCGCTGCCGCACTGTTGGCGAAGTCGTCGACGTAGCCGGATCGATCGACCGAGAGTCGATAGCCGCCGGTCCCGCCGTCGGAACGAACGGCGAGGAATCGGACACCGGAGGCGGGCGCCTCCCATGTGCTGCCAGCCGGCCCGCCGTTCGCCGTCGCCAGGACGCCCCGTCCTTCGTCGTCGAGCAGATCGAGTCTGACCGCTCCGTCCCCCGATGTCTTCTCCAACTCGATCGTGTAGCTGTATCCCGCCTCAGAAGAGAAGAGGAAGACGTCGACGTCGCTCTCCGTTTCGAGGAAACCGGTCGCACTTCCATCGGAGGGAAGCGGCGTCGCCGTCAGCGGGTCATTCCCGTGGTCATCGACCTGTAGCATCGACACAGAGAAGGCATAGCAGCCGGTCCCGGCCGTCGCCCGGGCATGGCGCACCATCGCGAAATGCGTCCCGTCTCCGGTGGCGGTCCATTCGATCCGCGAGCCGCCGTCGGTCCCCCCATCGTCGTCGACCGCCAAGATCGTGCTCCCGTCGGTGTCGAACAGGTAGAGGACCGTGTCCGTTCCCACATCCAGGTGGCTCGTCAGGAGTAGATAGGTCCGCCCCGCGATCGTCTGGAAGAAGTAGTAGTCGAGATCCCCGCCCGACTCGATGCAGGCAGAGACGAGTCCGCCTCCCACATCGATCGGCGTCGCGGTCAACGGGGAATCCCCGTGATCGTCGGCCAGAACGGGGATCGTCACAACAATGCAAGCGACCAGAACGACGACGGCTCTTCTCATCTTCCCTCCGTTCCGTCTCACGTACGACACGAGGGTAGGGGCGGTGTCACGTCGACGCAACCGGACCTCGCGGCGATCATCGACCGGCGCGTAACGCGCCGAGCCGGTCGAACGCCGCTCGATAGTCCGCACTCCCCTTCGACCATTCGACCAGTCGATCACACGGGAACTCGGAACACTCCGAGCAGAACTCGAGCCCCTTCTCGTCGACGCAGCAGACCAAGATCCAGCAATCGACGTCGCCGTCCTCGTTCACGCTCCAATGGACGCTTCGATCCCCCTTGCATCCCCGGCAGTACATCTTCCGCTCGATCGCTTCGGCCGTCCCCTCGTCCGGCGTCAGCCAGCCCATTCTCCGGTACCAGGCGATGCACTCCGCCGCCGCGTCTTCGTCGAACGGAAGTCGACGGATCGAACAGCCTCCGCAATCGAGGCCGCAAGCTGCAATCCACCTTGTCTCGGCGTTCTGTGCCACGACGCGCCTCCCTTCGATCGGTTTCGATGCCGCTTGAAGGATACCGCCTCTTCGCGGGGAAGGAATCGCGCATGCCGATCGATCGGCCGACGAAGCCACGAGAGGCGGTGGGGCCTCCGCGCCGAGGAGTTCGACGGCCCCGAAAGGAACATCGGGGCCCGGAGGAGTGATTGAACTGAGGTGAGAGCGCGTCTCGAGGGGACTCCTAGCGAGTGACATCCATCGCGACCGAGGCGGCGGATGAGGGCCGCCACCTCGCGTTCGCTTCCTACAGACCGAGCGCCTGCCGCATGAGGCGCGGTGGGAGGGACCCCTCCGCGAGCATCCGATCGTGAACCTCGCGGAGGCTCGCGTTCGGGTTTGCTCGCTTGAAGTCCTCGACCAAATCGAGGATCTGAAGTTTCCCCATCAGATAGGACTGCGGCTGCGTCGGCGACTGGGTGTATCGTCGAACCTCGGCCACCGCGTTCGCCGGCTCAAGCTGGACCTTCTCGACCATGAAGTCGATCCCCTCCTGCACCGTCATTCCACGGGTGTGAAGGGAGACATCGAGAATGATTCGGCCGGCGCGCCACAACTGGTCGTGAAGTCGGCCGAGTCTCTGAATCGGCTTGGCGATCCAGCCGAGCTGCTCCATCAGCTCTTCGCAGTAGAAGGCCCATCCCTCGATGAACAGCGTCGCCAGGAACGAGCCCAGCTTCCGCGGGATCGTCGCCGCCCGATTCGCCCAGACGAGCTGCAGGTGATGGCCCGGATAGGCCTCGTGAAGGGCAACGACCGGTAGCTTGACGTTGAAGTGACCTCGCAGCTTCTCCTCCTGCTGTTCGGCCGGCGCCTCCGGGTCGACCGGGGTTACCACGAAGATCCCGTCCTGCCTCTCCTCGAAGATGCCGGGCTGCATGTACGCCGCGTACGGGATGATCGGGCGCAGGTAGACCGGCGTCTCGATGATCTTGAGAGACTCCCCCTCGGGGATCGTGACGATCTTGTGATCGATCACGTACTGCTTCGCGCCGGCCATCGCGGCCTCGTACGCTTGCAGGAGTCCCTCCGCCGTCGGATGATCCCCCTTCGCCTCCTCCAAGATCTGCTCGACCGACTTCGTCGGATCGATCTCCTCGGCGACGATCTCCATCTGCCGCTTGGTCGACTCGAACTGCTCCCAGCCGGTTTCGATCAGTTCGTTGGCGTCGTAGTCGACCATGTGGTCCTCGCGGAGCATCTCGTCGAACAGCTCTCGCCCGACGGCGAACTCCGCATCGGCCACCGTGAGAACCTCGTCGTTCAGAAACGCGACGTACTCCTCGATCGCCTTTCCGGCGGCCGCTGCGGCCTCGTTCATCTCGTCGGCCAGATCGGGGGCGGCCTGTCGTGCGAGACGCGGAAGGAGCATCGTGAAGAGCATCGGGGCCGTCCGTCCCTGTTCGATCGCCGTCTCGACCCAGACTCGAGGGACTTCGTTCACAACGAGCGCGTCTCTCGCTTCGTCCAGAACCCGCGGAACCTCTCGTGCCCGCGCGAGGACCGACTTCAACCGCTCGGGGAGGGGAGCAAACTCCTTCATCAGCAGAAGCATCACGCCGCCGGTCGTTGCGTCCAGGTAGTGCCCTGGATTCCGCAGATGGCTGCGCTGTCGCTCATGCTCGCGAACGAACCGCTTGAAGATCTGCACCATCAGCCTGTGATCGACTTGCGCGCCGTTGGGCCAATCGGTCGTCTCCATCGAATCTAGCTCGCCCTGCATCGCACGAATCTGCTCGTTCTGTGCGTTCTGTGCGGCGACCGTGAAGTCGCCGAGGCGGTCGTCGAACCGATGATCGCCCAATTGCGTCGCCGCGCCCGGGTTCATCTCCATCAACCGATCGAGCCAGACCTTCGCGCGCTCGTAGAAGTGCTGCGAATTGCCCACGATGATTCCTCCTCTTCGACGTTGCGTGACCTGCCCGGTCGGTCGTTCTGTCGAGCCGCGCCGTTCAGTCTCGTCGCCGCCACATGCCGGATGAGATCCGGAAGCACCGAGAGATCGTCTCGGAATTCGCAGAGGGGATCAACCACACCTCACCGAGCCGCAATGAGTCCGGCACTCGACGAATCGTGTCTCCGGGCTGCGGTGCAAGGCGTTTTGCACTGCAGAGCAGGGTGTGGTTCACTTCGGGACGCGGCGTCGAAGGAGGGCTTACCTCTTGCGTGTACGGATGGGAGTCTTCGTCTTGATGACGGCGCTCCCTGTCGTTGCAGCAGCGTTCGGAAGACCTTCCCTCCTGAGAAGCGACGTCCTCGGCCCGTACGCCCTCCCCGTCACGGTCACCGTGATCGCAGAGCGATCCTCCCGACTGCCGGAGGCGAGGAGCTTCGAGAGATTCGCTGCCAAGAGACACTCGGTCTCTTCTATCCCCCCGTCGTGGGCATCCTCCCCAATCGAACGCCGAGGTTGATGCCGGGGACGATCCGCAGAGAGGTCACGTTGAGCGACTCAACGCTCTTCGATGCAATGCACCTTCAGCAGATTCGTCGTTCCGCGTCCCCCGGACGGCAGTCCGGCCGTGACGACGACTCGGTCACCTTCTCGCACGTATCCCGCGTCGAGCAGAGCGACCGAGACGACCTCGAGCATCTCGTCGGCGCCTTCGTACGGAGGGATCGGAAGCGGAGCCACCCCCCAGACGAGAGCAAGTTGACGGAGAACCTGCCCGTCCGCCGTCAGGGCGACGATCGGCCGGTTCGGACGTTCACGGGCAACGCGCCGCGCTGTGTACCCGGACGCCGTCACACTCACGATCATCCGCGCTCGAACGAACGCGGCCACGCGCGCCGTCGCCTCACTGACCGCATCCGAGATCGAGATAGGGTCGTCAGAGAGGGAGAGTGATGCTTGTTCGGGGACGGGACGCATCCTGGCTTCGGCCATCACCGAGATCTCCCGCATCATCGCCACCGCCTCCACCGGGTAGCGACCGATGGCCGTCTCACCTGAGAGCATCACGGCGTCGGTTCCGTCCAGGATCGCGTTGGCGACATCGCTCGTCTCCGCCCGCGTCGGTCGCGGCGATTCGACCATCGATTGGAGCATCTGCGTGGCGGTGATGACCGGGATCCCCGACCGATTGCATCGACGGATGATCTCCTTCTGGAGGATCGGCACCTCCTGCGGCGGAACCTCGAGCCCGAGATCTCCGCGCGCCACCATCACCGCGTCAGTCGCGATCAGGATCTCGTCGAGCGCGTCACACGCCTCGCGCTTCTCGATCTTTGCGACGATCGCCGTCTGTCCTCCGCCCGGCGTCTCCTCGAGAAGGGATCTCAGCGCACGAAGATCCTCCCCCGACTGAACGAACGAGAGAGCGACGAAGTCGACGGCATGAGAGACGGCGAACTGCGCGTCTCGGCGATCCTTCTCGGTCAACGCAACGACCCGTTCCGTCCCTCCCGGAGCATGGATCCCCTTCCGAGAGGCCAGCCGGCCTCCGACCACGACCTGGACGATGACGGTCTTCGGTCGAACCTCACGGACAATCGCCTCCACCGCCCCGTCGTCGAACAACCAGTGTCCTCCGACGGTCGCCCCGGAGATCAACCCGGCGTGCGGGACCGGGAGGACGTGGTGCGAACCGTCGGCCGGCTCCGTCGTCAGGGCGATCCAGTCGCCGGGTTCGACGTCGACGGGGGCATCGAGGCATCCGATTCGGAACTTCGGGCCCTGCAGATCGGCGAGCACGGCGACCGTCGCTCGCTCCGCCTCGGCCGCCTGTCGGATGCGATCGATCGTCTCGGCGTGCTCGTCCCACGTTCCGTGGGAGAAGTTGATCCTCGCGACGTCCATCCCTTCGCGTATCAACGCACGCAACACCGCCGGATCGGACGACGCGGGGCCGATCGTGCAGACGATCTTCGTCCTCGTCTCGTGCGCGCTCAGTACCATCGTCCCTCCGTCTCGTTCTCTCTCCGTCGATCCCGGGCACCCAGCATCGGGCGTTCACGGACCCCGTCACGATCCCCGGTCTCCAAGGAGTCTAGGTCCGCCCCCTCGCTCGGACAAGAGGGCGCCGTCGAGCCATCGATGAAACGGATGTCGAGAAAGTCGGCGAGCGGCCGATAGCCGACCCGTCGGTAGAGCGCGTTCGACGTCCGATTCGCCAAATCGGCAAACAGAGTGCAGTAGCGCCTTCCCGCGTCGAGCTGACGTTGACTCAGTGCTGCGACGCAGGCCGCGGCGTAGCCGTTTCCCCGTCGCCCCGGTGGCGTGTAAACGAGGCTGATCGAGATCCCACTCGGCGTCGGTCGGCCACAGCTGGCGATCGAAACGGGCCCACCGTCGTCCCAAACGGCAAGCGAACCAGCTTCCGTGCGTCGGTCGACCATCGCGTCCGGACGTCCGTGAGGAGCCCCACCGATCGCCTCGTCGACGAACGAGGCGACCCATTCGATCAGCAGATCGCGGTCGGCGGGCTCAGCGAGCCGAAAGCGCCCGGGAACACCGACCGGAGGTTCGACCTCGGTCAATCGATAGAGCCGCTGTTCCATCGCGATCTCGCTTTTCGCGCCGGTCATGTGCTCCCAGATCCGGGCGAACGACGCGGCACTCGAAGGCGCGGCGTGAACACCCGGAAGACGCACGCCGTCCTCGGCGAGGCGACGAGCGATGAACTCCAGCGTTTCGAGCCCGTCGCCCTCCTCGCGTATCAGTAGATTGTGCGGAGGCGTTCGTACGGCGACCGCGGCGACTTCGCCTTCGTCCTCGACACAGGCGAGGAAGGGCGGTTCGGTCCCGTACGGATTGCCCTCCAGAAGGCGAAGCATCACCCCGAGCAGAAGCGAGTTCTCCGCCTCGTTTCTCAACAGGGTCGCCTCAACGACCGACAGGAACTCGGCGACCTCAGAGAAGACGCGCAGGCTCATTCGGTCGTCTCCTCCACCAGGTCGATGTACGCACGATCGATCAAGTCTTCCGGTGGAATCTCGAGGTCGGCGAGGATCTCATCCACGATCGCCGCTCCACTCTCCTCGGTCTGCCCGTCGGTCAGGACCACTTCGAGCTCGAGGAAGGTGCCAAGTCCCTCCACCGCGTCGAGATGAACCCTCGTCTGTCCGATCCGATACAGGTGGCGTCGTTTCCGAACGGTCCCTCGAACTCCGAGTACGTCGGCGAGGAAGCTCCTCAGCCCCGCCGGATTCTCCGTTTCATGGATTCGGTATTGCGACAACGTCGGCCCGGCGTCGTTCGATCGGCTGTAGGCGATCAACTCGCCCCGCCCGTCGGGGAAACTGCGGAGTTTGACCCGCCCTCGCGGCGACCGGAAGAAGACGTCTTCTTGATCGAGGATCGACGGCGGCGTGGCAGTCAACCCCTCGACCCGTGTCCGAACGGCCTCGACATCTCGAACTCGAGCCTTGATTTCCACGTTCCGCGGCATCGTGTACCTCCCACACGCTGCCGAGTGTATCCGAGCGAAACCGACGCTGTTCGGCCGTCCTTTTCGATCGGCCGAGTCGGTCGGTCGAATCGCGGGTCGGTGAGGTCGGTCGTCGAGCGGTTCTGCGCCTGGGCGGGGGCGGCGTGATCGAATCCCCTGAGACTCGTTGGAACTCCCTACATCAGAACCCCTTGTCAGAAGCCAATGGCCATTGTAGACTGGATTGCCTGGGATAGTCTTCCTCCGGTCGCGGAGTTCCTCCGAACGGAAACGTGGGATCCAAAGCGACAACCGGGGTGAACGTCTCGGCAATGCGGAGCCTCGGGTCCGGGCGGAGTCAGGGGGCGGCCGATAGGCTGTCTGGTCGGTGCTCGAGCCCGCTTGTGGACGAACACGGGAGGGCGATGTCGCAGAAACACCTCGTGCTCGATCCGGATGTGCACGAGCGGCTGAAATCGAGGAAACGCCAGCGCGGAATGACCCTCCGCGAGATCGGCAACGCGATCCTTCGATCGGTCCTCAATCATCCCGCTCTCTCTGATGAGATCGCGAAGAAGCTCGTCAGCCAGGGCAAGATCTCCGTCGAGGATTACCGGCGAGCTCGGGACGAGGTCGTTCGAGAACTGGATTCGTTTCATCGCCAGGTCGACGAAGTCCTGAAAGCGACGACGCGGGGGACGTTCGTCTCCGGAAGCTGGGAAGTCAAGGTCGCGCAGGCAGGTCGGGAGTTTCCGTATCAGATCGTCGACGCATGGGCGACGGACGCGAAGCGAGAGCCGCTCCCCCTTCACTGCCACGATGCCAGCGACGAGTATCTCCTCGTCATCACAGGCCGGGTCCTCTTCAGCATGGAGGAACATGAAACCCTCCTCGAAGAAGGGCAAATCCACCGAATCCCCGCCGGGCGGCCGCATGCTGCGACGCCGCTGACCCCCGCCACCCGGGCGGTCGTCATCTTCTGTCCTCCCGATCCGAACCTCGCTGCGCAGGATTACGCCCGCACTCCGATCTAACGTCGTTTGCCGAAGCTCCCGTGCAGGTCCCTCATGGTTCCTTCAGAACGAGCCGACCTTGGAAGGACGTCCCTCCGTCTGCCGACGTCCAGACGTACAGATCGTAGGTTCCGGCACCGAGATTGCCCGTGTCGATCTCGAGTTCGAACACCGCCGTTTCGAGGTCTTTCGGAATGACGAAGTACCTTCGGAAGTTCCTCGTTCCGTCCTCGATCTGGATCAGAGAACAGCTCGCAGTCGCTGCGCCGTCCGGCGCCCCCGTCTCGGGATCGATCACGACGAACCGATGGTGGATCGTCTCCCCGATCGTGTATGTCGTCCCCGCCGGAAGCGGCACGGTCGATGGCAGCTCGGCGGTCCCCAATCCACCTCCCGCACCACCGACCGCAATCCCCGCTTGATAAGGCGGAACCTCGATCGTCACGATCGGAGCCATCTGACGCCACAGGGCGTGAATCTCCAGCAAGTCGCCCGGAGCGGCGAGATTCGGGATCGGATCCTCGCAGGGAATCCGCAGTTCCAATGACAGGCCCGGTTCGTGGGCGGCGATTCCGATTCCGAGCTGATCCAGCGTAAACTTGGAGACCATCAGAAAATCGTTCGGGATCACCAACGCGCTCTGGTGATCCTCGCTAACGTGTACCTGCCACGCGAAGACGCCGTCGGCGAAGCGGTGCGCAAGATCGGTCAGGACCCAAGTCTTCGTACCGTCCGCCTCGGCCGGCTGATCGAGACGAATCCGAACGAGAAGAACGCCCGCATCCTCCCAAACGATCGTTAACCGTCCGCCCGGAAACGCAATCTCTCGCCCGCTTGTAGCCCAACCCACAACCGCGACCAGCAACAGCACCAGGGCGACCCGCCTCATCGTTGCCCCCTTCCGTGAGAGAGCGACGGACGATCTGCCCGCCGCTCTCTCGGTCGTGTCGCGAGCTTCGTACCCGCTCCGCTACTCCACGATCTCGATCTGGAAGTGCTGGCTCTTCCCGTCCCCCGTGCCGACGTAGATATCGTAGACGCCAGGCTCGAGTCCCGTCGTGTCGAAGTCGCACGTGTACGCCGCGACGTCCCCGTCGTAGCTCAACACGCCGAACGCCACCACTTCGGCCGCTCCGTCGTCGGTCGTTCGCGTCACCGTGTAACTGACGGTCGCGTCTGTGACCGGCTCGCCGCTGATCGGATGGAAGAGCTCAAGCTCCAGCGGAACCAGTTCGCCGACCACGAAGACCGACAGACCGTCGGCGCTCACGCTCCCGCCGCCTCCGCCGCCGAGCAGCGCACCGCCTCCACCGCCACCGATCCCGTAGCCGATCAGCCACTGCAAGAACTTGTCCCAGTCCCCGCCGCTCATGTTCAGCGCCAGACGCACCGCGCCCGCTCCGTACTCGTCGATCAGCTCGTCCAGCTCCTCCATCGAGAACCCGCCGAACGTCGACGAGAACTGCATCGCAATCAGCGCCTCGCGCACCGAGTAGCCGGCTTTCAGGTAGTGCGAAAAGGCGATCGCCTCGGCGGCGTTCATCCGGTGACCGTCCATGTACCCGACGATCGTGTCCGAGCTCTCCGGCAGGAGCGGGTTCACGTTCACCAGACCGACCGTGTCCGGTCCGTCTTCGCCCCAGTAGTTGAACGTCGCGTCCAGCATCCCGTCGCCGTTGTTCGTCACCAGGTCGTACAGGTCGTTCCAATTGATGTGGATCGTCGTCGCGTCGACCCCGGTCCCGACCGTGATCGGTCCGGTCACCGTGAATCCCTGCCGGATCCTCCCCAGCAGGACCTCCGGCGCGTCGATCGTGATCGGTCCGGTCAGCGTCGTGTGCGCCGCCGAGCCGACCTCGCTGACGATCTCCACCCCGTCGGTGATCGGCTCGCTCGCGTCGTACGTCCCGTGACGGACCTCGATCGTGTCGACGTACGGCAACTCGTTCGACCCGAAGATCGCCTGATTCATGTAGCCCCTGTTGCCGTTCGCCGTCTCAGGTTCGGGCCCAACGTCATCCACGACGATCAGCATCGGAGCCGTCACTTGTACGCCGATCGTCCCCGCATCACCGTCGGGATTTGTCCCCAGCCACGGACTATAGATCACGTTGTCGCTGACTGCGTCGCCGGTCCCAGCGGGATTGCTTGCATGACTAGCACCGCTCGCCGCTCCCCACCAGTTAAGAGCCGCATCAACGTCCATACCGGTCAAGTTGGTCAGTCCGAAAGGGGCATTCCCGCTGATGCTGTTGTAGTGGATGGTGATGTCGGCGGCATCGACTGCCGTTCCAATAAGGATCCCCGCTGGGGTTCCCCGCTTCCCAGGATCCAGTGTGTTGTCGTGTACGACATTGCCGATCAACGAGACATCTGTGATGGCCCACGCCAGATAGATGGCCCCGTTCTCACTGCTACTACCGGAGACCTCGTTTCCTTCGACATCGACATGACTCATGTAGATCGCGATGCCGTCTTGCGCCGTGTCGTAGACGATGTTCTGCTGAATGAGCCCGCCGGCCTGACCTGCGTCAGCACCGTTCTTGCTCCCCAGCTTGATCCCGTCGTTGTTGTGAACGTTGTACACGACGTTGCCTTTGATGGTCACGTTCGGTGTGCCATAGACATAGATCGCGCCGTCAGGCGAATCGATGTCGTGCACTTCGTTGTACTGGATAGTTCCGCCTACGGAATCGTAGCCGATGTTGATCCCGTCGCCGCCTGTGTCGTAGACGTGGTTGTACTCGATGACCGCATCGACCACGTTCTTCAGCTGGATTCCCTCGTCGCCGCTGGAGCCGTGGATGATGTTGTATCGCACGACCGGGCGGTATTGCGTCGTCGACGACGGAGACGTGATCAAGTCTCCTGACCCGTTCCTGATTTCCAAACCCTCGATCAAAACGTCATCCGCATCGATGTAGAGGATGGTCGACATTCCTCCGCCGTCGATGATCGCTTCACTCGATGCATCACCGGGAATGCGCGTCGTCCCCGCGCTGGGACGGGGATCGATTCCCGCCTGCGGCCCCACGAGCAGAAGCCCAACATTGTCGATGGTGATTCTGGCAGCTGGGGTGTAGATCCCGGGCGCTACGTTGACCGTGCTCCCGGCGACGCCGTCCACTCCATCCTGGATCGTGTCGAACGCGTCGTAGCCGAACGCGACGCCATCGCCGGCCGGGTCATCGCCCAGTCCGAGTCCGGCGAAGTCGTCGTCGACGTAGACGGTCGGCGGCGCGGCGTAGACGATGGCCGAGATCGCTTCCGCGTTCACCTCGACACTGCCGGTATCGTCGAGCGGCGCTCCAGGATAGCAGAGGAACTGGCCATCGGCTTGCTGAAGGCTGCGGATGAACGTGACGCCCCGAGCAATCTGTCTGACGTAGGTCGCCCGGTCGAACGCGTTGAGAGCTGCGATCGCGAACGCGGTCGTCTGGGTGTCCGCGTTGGAGTCGTCGCTCGCATCGACGGTGGAGTCGCAAAGCCAGGCCCCATCGTCCGAGTCCAGCGTGAAACCGGCCAAGGTAGCTGCCAGGTCAGCCGTGGAATCCGCCCCGGCATAGACACCGGTCGCGGGATCCAAGTCGATCCCTGTCATGGCCGAGGCCCAAACAGCACCTGCGAGCCCGATGACATCGAAGCCGCCCGCGCTCGTGGTTGCCGCGAGTCCGTCGAGGACCGCACCCATGAGTGCATCCCGAGTCGCGTATTCCCCTGCAAGGTGCGCCGCAATCGCGGTCGCGGACAGATCCCAGGGAGACAGCTCGACGATCCCCTGACCGTTTCTGCCGTTGACCACGGCTGCGCCAAAGCCGGCAGCATCGAGGTCGTTGGACTCCCCGTAGGTTCCGGCCGCCAGCTTGTCCCAGAAGTTCGCTTGGACGAAGTCGGCGTACTGGAGATCACCCATGGCGACAGTCAACGATTCCATGAACAGGGGGTCGTGGGTGGCGAAGCGGGGATCACCGTCGGTGTAGACCGAAAGACTAACCCACATCGGGTCGAGCATGTAGTCCCCGTTATCTGTTGCCGACAGCAGGTACCCGCTCGTCTTCGTATGTAGATACGCACTCAGTATCCCCAACCCCGATGGCCCCTGCGTGTTCGTGGTTGCTCCTCCACCGGGCGTCCAGGGGAACCATCCAGCCGCGTCCTGTTGGCTCGCCAGCCAATCTGCGGCATCCGCGGTGGATCCAGCCATCCCTGCCACGCCGCAGCAAGCAAGAACCAGAAGAACAGCGCCCACCATCGCAAGTCGACCTCTCATGCAATTCATCGCTACCTCCTTGACCCGAGACCCCCGTGAAACACTTCTCAAACACACTCTCGATCCTCCCTCTCCGACCGGAGAGAGGTCGTCTGTACCGAAACTGCCGCCTTCACCGCCGACCTGTCGACCCACCCCAAGTCGACGAGGATCTCGCCCAGGAGCCTTCTCTTCCCGTTCGCTTCCTGTGTCCGCAGTGCGCTGGCGAGTCCCTCTTCGTCGACTGCTCCCATACGCTTCAGCACTTCGCCGATCGGGCACGCCGCCTTCCGATTTCGCAGCTCCTCGCGCAGGTGCGCCAGGCGGTCTTCGTACCGTTGGTGAACTGACATGGGGATCCCTCGCTGAGACTCGAGTCGATACGAAGCGAGAAGCGCTTCAAACTGTTTGTGTATCGACCTTGCGGGAGTTCCCGCAGCAAGTGCCATCACGTCACCTCCTTCGAACGAAGGAGCGCTTCGAAGGAGACCTCCGAGAGTACCGCTGCTGGGAAGCGTCGCCGGAAACGTTCACACATCGAACCGAAAGAACAAAGAGGCTCCCCGGAATGACGGGAAGCCCACTTCGACAACACTCGCGCACTCAACCCATGGGCAGCCAGCACCGCCTCCTCCTACGTTCGTTGGCTCCGGCAGCACGGCTGGCCGCCCCTCACCGGCCCCGATGCTTTGTGCCCCCGCCTTCCGGCGGGTTTACCTTTCTCAGAGCACTCCGTCCTTGCCCTTTTTGACTCAATCACTATAGCAGAGTCTTAGCAATTGTCAACTATGTTAACTAGTCCCTTCCAGGAATAATGAATGTATCCGATTGACTGGCAGTACGGATGGTTTACAGTTCTTGCAAGGTGAAACGTCGCGAGAGCGCCGAGAGGGAGGGTGCACAACGGAAGTCGCCGAGCTCATGATCCGGCGGCGCCCGACCATCAGGTAGAGGAACGTCGGCGGAGAACGCCCGTCTAGGTCACTCTTCGATCATACGGCGGACGGCCTCTGCGAGGGCGACCTGTGTGCGTGCGTCGAGCCAGGCGATGAGCTTGCGCCAAGCGAACGGAATCCCGGCGGCGAGCGCCAACGCAACGAGAGCCCACGCCGAGGCCGAGATGAGTTTCGCGATCCCTTCCATACCTCACCCCCGAAGGTTCATGATCGCCGTAGGATACTCGAAAGCGGCGCACTCCGATCGGCGACTCGCTGACTATCGTGATGTCGCCCGCTTCCCTTTCTCTCGGTAGAGCATCTGATCGGCCTCTCGGACGAGGTCGGTGACGTCGTGTTGATGATCGAGCGTCCAAGTCGCCCAGCCGAAGTCGACTTCGACCCTCACCTCGTCGACGTTCGCGTCACACCAATCCGCAACTGCCAGACTCAAGCGGCTTTCGAGCGTCTCCACCTCGGATCCCGTTTCCGGCAGAACGAACAAGAACTCATCGCCGCCGTAGCGGACGACCCAGTCACTGTCGCGAAGCTGCTGACGGATGACGCCGGCAACGCCGACGAGAATCCGATCTCCCTCCTGATGTCCGAGTCGATCGTTGACCTGCTTGAATCCGGCCAGATCGGCCATCATCAACGTCAGCGGACGCTTGTACCGCTTCGACCGTTCGATCTCCGTTCGAATCGCGTCCTCGAAGTAGCTCCGGTTGAGCAGTCCGGTGAGCGGGTCTCGAAGCGCCTTGTCCTTGAGCTGCGACTCCGTCTCCACACGATCGGTGATGTCGTAGAAATGCAGAACAAACCCGTCCCCCCGCTCGTGCTCCATCGGATAGACGGACGTGGTCAGCCAGATCATGCGCCCGTCGCGGCGGATCGCCCGGATCGTCCCCCCCATGTCGGGCGGATCCCCATCTCGCGTCCAGGCCGCCGGCCGATCGTCAGGGTGGACGACCTGCCACCACGGACTGAGAGAGAGAAGCTCCTCCTTCGAGTATCCGAGGAGTTCGCACGCTCGCCGATTGACGTAGTGCGCCTCGTCACTGCGGACGACCAGGACGCCGGTCATCGCACTCTCCGTGAGAAACTGGAAGACGCGATGCGTCTCGGAGAGCCATTCCAGCTTGCGCGCGTCTCGCAACGCCACGGCCACCAACTCGGCGAGGTCCTCGAGTCGGAGGAGCACGTCGCCGTTTGGCCGCGCTCCGTCGAGCGGATCGTCGATCGAGATCTGTCCGATGACCTCCTCTTCGTTCCAGAATGGGATCAGGAGCACGTCATCGGCCGACCATCCCCCGTTCCCCATGAACCTTCGCAGAGACGGAACGCGAAACGTCATCGACGGGAGAACTGCGCCACCAGGGAAGAAATAGGATCGGCTTCGACGCGTCGAAACGGCGTACCGCTCGCCGGAGACAACGCCACCTGCGGCGACGAAGCGAGCGACGAGATCCTCGTGCTCCAGGGATAGGCCCCGACTGGCGTACTCAGCGATCGAGGATCGCGAGGCCTCGGAACCGGGCGTGATCGGCTCTTCGTAGAGCGACACGAGGACACGCCGGAACGGCGTCTGCGCCGTCACGCAGCCGGCCACCTCGTCGAGGATTCTCCAAACGAGATCCCTTCCTGTTGGCGAACGATCCTCCGCAGGGGCCTGCATCGATGGGAGCGCCTCCCTGAATCCCGCGCGGGCTTCGAACACCTACCATACTCTCACGCAGCTTCTCGGTCAAAAGGTCGGAACGAACGGACATCTGTCCTGGTCGTTCTGAACCGATTCCCTTTCCCTTCGCGCGGGTTCGGCCGATCGTTTTCCTCGGACGATTCGCAGCACGATAGGGGGTTCTGTGGAACTCGATCAATGGCTGATGGTCTATCTCGCACTCACACAGACAGCCGCCGCCAAAGAGCGAACCGCATGGTCGTCCTTCTTTGGAGGGCTGATCGCAGAAGCGATTCTGGGGATCGGCCTCGTCTTCCTCGTTTCGGTCGAACCGATCCCACTCCGAGGGTTCCATCTCTACCTCGAGTTCGGGCTGATCGCAGTCGCCATCGTCTCGACGATCGCCTGGTTGGGATCGACCGCAAGGATCCGCAGCGAGGCAACCCACTTGAGTAGGCTGCTTCGAGGAATCGAGGGCCAGTTCGCGGGCGCCGAGTTTCTGCGAAACCTCCATCGCCTCTCCGACGGTGAACGGGTCTGCGTCGCCGCCTCGAACTGGACGTGCGACGAGTGGCTCCCGTCGGTATCGCGGCTCCCTCTGTCGGCCCGCCTCGCGCCGCGGCTCTTCACCGGCGCGGTCCCTCTCTTCTTCCTCCTCGCGTGGATCGGGTTGCTCGTTCGCGCCCTCGCTCTGTAGGCGGCGGATAGATCCCACTCGCTCTCCGGATCACGACGACGCGGATCTTCGCTCGAGTCCTTCATGACCTCGAAATTCCTCGTTCAGCCCATGACTCCCACTTGGACATCGCGGAATCGCGCCGGCGAGGCGCCGTGCCCCGTGTGAGCGACCTGGCCGGGTTGCCCCTTCCCGCAATTCGCCGTCCCCCAGATGTGCCACAGGTCGGCGTTGCAGATCGCGTCGCAACCGGCCCAGAACTTCGGTGTCATCCCCGTGTAGGTCGCATTTTTCAGCATCCGCCCGAGCTTCCCGTTTCTGATTTCGTAGGCGAGCTCGGTCCCGAACTGGAAGTTCAACCGACGGTCGTCGATCGACCAGGACTTGTTGGTGATCATATAGATCCCGTCGTCCGTGTCGGCGATCAGATCCTCAAGCGTCCATTCCCCCGGCATCAGACTGACGTTGTTCATCCGGATGATCGGGATCCGATTCCAGCCATCGGCCCGCATCGCACCGTTCGAACGCGCCGGCGCGTTCGGATGGATCTTCCGCAGCTGACTCGCCGTCTCCCGCGACGTGAGGTACCCGACGAAGCGCCCGTCCTTGACGATGTCGGTCCGCTGTCCCGGCACGCCCTCGTCGTCGTACCCGTACGTCCCGAGTCCGGTCGGACTGACCGAATCGGAAACGATGTTCACGATCTCCGATCCGTAGGAGAACGTCCCGTACTTCTCGGGCGTGAGGAAACTCGTCCCGGCGAAGGCCGCCTCGGTTCCGAAGACGCGATCGAGTTCGACCGGGTGTCCGCACGACTCGTGGATCTGGAGCCCGAGCTGCGGCCCGTCGAGGATGATCGTCGTCGTCCCGCTCGGGCACTGCGGCGCGGAGAGGAGGGCGACCGCCTCCTCCGCCAGGCTTCGAGCCTTCCCCGGCAGGTCCCACTGCGCCAGGAACTCGTAGCCGGCCTTCGCTTGATGCCGACCGAACGAGTTCGGATACGAGCGCTGCTGCATCTCGCCCTCGGCGACCGCCATCACGGTCAGACCGACTCCCGATTCGATCAACGTCTGATCGATGAACGAGCCCTCGGTACTGGCGAACGTCTTCGTCTCACGCTGGAACCCGAGCGACCCCTCCGACACCTTGACGCCATCGACCGCCCGCGCCTCTTTGTCCGCCCGCACGAGGTAGTCGATCTTCTCTTCGAGGGAGACCTCGAACGGATCGATCTCCACCGGCGTCACGTACGTGTCAACGTGGATCTCCGGCGGCCCGATATCGACGTCCTCCGCCTTGCTGATCGCGCTCGCCTTGGCGATCTCGACCGCCAGTTTGGCAACGCGGTCGATCTCGGCCTTCTCCAACCGATTGCTGGCGGCAAACCCCCACGCGCCGTCGGCGACGACGCGGACACCGAATCCGAACGTTCCATCGAGAGAGAGCGTCTGGACGATTCCGTTCTTCACTCCGATCGCTTGCGATTCCAGGCGGACGATCCGAACGTCGGCGTAGGAGGCGCCTGCAGATTTCGCGACGTCGAGTGCACGATCCGTGTATTCACGCATGTCGTTCTCCCTTCCTTCGCCTAGTGCTCGGTCGTTCCCGTGAACTGGAACCCATCGATCTTCAGGGCGGGAGCGCACGTTCCGAGCGGGTTCCACTCATCCTTCACCAGCTTCAACTCGGCTCCGAGCATGTCGACTCTGGCGAACGCCTCGAGGACGCTCTGGGTGAAGCGCAAGTTCTTCAGCGGCCTGGTGATCTCTCCGTTCTCGATCAGGAAGGTCCCGTCGCGTGTCATCCCCGTCAGGATCGTCTTCACCGGATGAACAATGTTCGTGTAGTGGAACCGCGTCACCCAGATCCCCCGTTCGATCGAAGCGAGCATCTCCTCCTTCGTCGCGTCTCCCGGCGCCATGAACAGATTGATCGGAAGCGGGCCGAAGGTGTTCGGCATCGGAAGTGCGTGCCCGGTCGACGTCGCTCCTTCCTCGCGTCCGGCCGTGAACGAATCGTGGACGGCGCTGCGGGCGATCCCATTCTCGATCAGAACGACCTTCCGCTTCGGGACGCCCTCGAAGTCGAACGGGAGCGGGATCCCGCGCGGATCGAGGCCGTCGTCCCAGATCGTGATCTTCTCGCCGGTGACCTTCTGACCGATCTTGCCGGACAGGAAGCTTCGTTCCTCCTGAACGGCCAACGCTCCGAACCCCATGTACCCGAGGTAGAAGAGCATGTCGGCGACGGCTTCTTCCTCAAGGATGACCGTGTAGGCTCCCGGCTCGATCGACTCGGGATTGCGACTTCGAATCGCCTTTTCGACCGCAGCGCGGCCGACCGCCTCAGTGTCGATGTCGCCGACGTCGATCGAACCGGCGGCGCCGTAGCCCGAGCTGCTCTCGCCCATGATCACGGTGAGGACGCTCGCGACCGTTCCCCGATGATACGCGCCGACGCCGAGGGAATTGGCGATGTAGAGTTCCTGATCGTCTGTCGCGAATGCCCCGGCCGCTTCGAGCCCCTTGGATCGCGACAACGTCAGAATTCGCTCGGCCCCCTCGGCTCGATCCATCGGCGTCGTCGACGCCGTCTCCTCGACGAACGCGTCGACGGCGCGGATCGGTGCCGGTCCGGGAAGCGAGCGAAAGTCGGGATTGGCCTTCTGGAACCGCGCGATCGTCTCCGCCGCGCCGACGATCCGCTTCAACCCGGCCTCGTCGAGCTCGTTCCCGGATGCCACGCCGGTCTTGTTGTCGATGACCGAACGAACGCGGATCGTCACGTCGGTCTCCGAGACGTTCTGATGAATCGTGTTCGCCGCAAACCGGGTGAGGTGTGACGCGTTTCTGGTCACTGCAACCTCGGTCTGGTCGGCCTCGGAGACACGCAACACCTGCTGTGCGATCTCGGCCATGCGGGCTTCGCCTAGCACCTGGACATCCCTCCTTCGTCGAGCACCCCGAGGCGCCCGAAGCACGGACCCGTGTGGACCGCGACCGAACAGAGTACCGCGTCCCTCCGTGCCACTCAATCCGAGACCGCCACGATGGACGAACCCGTGACTGAACGCCCCGTCTGACGATAGAGCAGAAGAGCGTCCTCAACGACGGATGCCCGCCGAACGTGGAACCGGCCATCCGCCCGGACCTCCAAGGTGAGCGCCTCGACCGCGATCTCGTCCGAAACGAACATGCTGTAAACGCCCTGTGCAACATTGCTTTCGGTCGATGCAGAGCCGGACGGCGGTCGGAAGCGAGGCCCCTCGAGGGTCTCATCCGCCCGTTCCCCGTCGTATACTGAATTCCAAGCCATGACTGACAGAATCCTCGTTGTCGACGATGATCGATGGGTGGTCGACGCCGTCCGCCAGTACCTCGAACAGGCCGGATTCGAGGTCATCGTGGCGCATGACGGAGCCCAGGCGTTGGTGCAGTTCGACAAACACGAGCCGTCGCTGATCGTCCTCGACTGGATGCTCCCCAAAATCGACGGAATCTCGGTGGCTCAGCGGGTTCGGGAGCGGTCGAACGTTCCGATCATCATGTTGACCGCCCGGGTCGAAGAGGAGGATCGCGTCGCGGGGCTGGAGACAGGTGCCGATGACTACATCGTCAAGCCGTTCAGCGCCCGCGAGTTGGAGGCCCGCGTTCACGCCGTCCTCCGTCGTTCCGAAGGGAAGCAGACATCGATCCTGGAAGTCGGCGAGCTGCGGCTCGATCAGGCCCAGCGCCAGGTGTGGGTCCGAGAAGACCCGGTCGAACTGACGGCGATGGAATTCGATCTCCTCGCATTCTTGATGACGTACCCGGGCCGCGTCTTCACCCGCCTCGAACTGCTGGAGGCGGTCCGCGGCGAGACCTACGAGAGCTTCGAACGATCGGTCGACTCGCACATCAAGCGCTTGCGCCAGAAGATCGAACCGGATCCGAAGAATCCGCGATTCGTCCTGACCGTCTTCGGCGTCGGGTACAAGCTCGCGCGGGGGCGTGAGACATGAGCCTGTTCCGAAGACGTCTCTCGCTGCAGACGAGGCTCTTCCTCTGGATCCTCGCCATCGTCGCTCTCGCCTCGGTGATCGGGTACCTGTTCATCAACTACTCGGTCCGTGAGGCGTTCTCCACGTTCACCGTCCGCAGCTTCACGATGCAGGATCGCCTTCTCAGCGAGGTAATCGTCGCGTACTACAACCGAACCGGCAGCTTCGACGGCGTCGTCGACTTTCTCGAGCAGAGCTCGGTCGACGTCCCCCTCCTGCTTGTCGACCCGAACGGGAACGTCGTCTACCCGGCCGATTGGGAGGCGACAGAACACAAGCTGACGCCGGAGGATCTGTCCCGAGGCCGAGGAATCATCCTTCCGGACGGGGCGCGATGGGTGCTGGTTCCGTATCGCGTCAATTCTGAGCAGACCGAGCTCGGACGCGTCTTCCTCGCACGAATTCGCCGCTCTCTCTGGCTCGCCGGAATCGCGACCGCCGCAGCCGGGCTCCTGATCGCAGTTCTCCTCCGCCGTCAAGTCACGCGTCCCCTTCGTCAGCTCGATGACGCGACCCGCCGAATCGCCGAAGGAGACCTGAAAGAACGGGTGAGCATCGAGTCGACCGATGAGTTCGGCCACCTGGCCAAGTCGTTCAACGAGATGGCCGCGAGCCTCGAGGCGTCCGAGGAGACCAAGAAGCGGATGATCGCCGACATCGCGCACGAATTGAGAACGCCGATCACGGCCGTTCGCTCGGCCCTCGAGGGACTCCGCGACGGTCTGGTCGAACCGAGCCCGTCGACCCTCGCCGCCCTGCACGACAAGATCCTTCTGACGACGAGGCTCGTCCGCGATCTTCATCAGCTCGCACTGGCCGACGCCGGGCGTCTCTCGATCCAGCCGGCTCCCTGCCGGATCGAAGACCTTGTTGACTCGATCGCGGAGACGATCGAGGTTCAGCTGGAGGATGCGGAGATCGGACTCGATCGCCGGATCCCCGAGGACCTTCCGACGGCCCACATCGATCGTCAGCGGGTCGAGCAGATCCTTCTCAACCTGTTCGCCAACGCGATGCGCCACACGCCGGAAGGAGGGTCGATCTCGATCTCGGCGACCGAGACCGGTGAAGGGATCCTCGTCAGCGTCTGCGACAGCGGCTCAGGACTGACCGAGGACGACCTAGCGCACGTCTTCGACCGTTTCTACCGCGCCGATGACGCTCGACCGTCCGACGCGAGCGCCGGGCTCGGGCTCTCGATCGCCAAGGCGCTCGTCGAGGCGCATGGCGGCCGGATCTGGGCCGAGAACAGGCCGACCGGCGGCGCCTGTTTCCGCTTCACGCTCCCGACCGACTCGAAAGTGGGGGCGTGATCGAGATGCCGCGACGAACCTTCTCCTGCAGTCGGCGCACGTCAAGACGGTCGGTGGATCACGACGTCACCGCGCCGGCGATCGCCGTGGCGCACCTCACGGCGTCGTACGACGGACAGACCGCCCTCGTCGACGTGTCCTTCGAGGTCGAACCCGGGGAGCGCTTGGCGATCGTCGGGCCGAACGGAGCCGGAAAGAGCACGCTCCTCCGTGCTCTCGCCGGATTGCACCCGCCGAGCTCCGGGAGCATCCGGGTCCACGGACACGCGCCCGAAGGACACATCTGCATCGCCTTCGTCTCCCAACAGAGCGCCGTCGATTGGCGATTCCCCGTGACCGTCACCGACGTCGTCTCGATGGGAAGAGTCGGGCGGGTCGGTCCCCTGCGACGGTTCCGCTCCTCCGATCGGGAGATCGTTCGACGCGCCCTCGCCGACGTGGATCTCGTCGACCTCGCCGGGCGGAGGATCGAGGCCCTCTCCGGCGGTGAGCGCCAACGCATGTTCGTCGCGCGCGCCTTGGCACAGGAATCGGAGCTCATCCTGATGGACGAGCCGTTCGCCGGCCTCGACGTTCACTCACGCGACGAGTTGATTCACACACTCGACGACCTCAGGTCCCGAGACGTGACGCTGTTGGTCGCCCTTCATGATCTCGGTCTCGCCTCAGCACATTTCGACAAGATTCTTCTGCTCAAGCGCCGCGTGCTCGGGTTCGGATCTCCGACCGACGTGTTCACCGAGGAGACGCTTCAGAAGGCGTACGGGAGCTGCCTTCGTATGGTGCAAGGAGAGGACGGCGTCCTCGTCGTCCACGACACCGCCTGCTCCGGAGGGAGCGGGCGCGGCTCCGACGGGAGCCCGGACCGTTCCGGAGGGTCGCCGTGAGCGTCCTCGAGTGGATCGCCGCTCCTCTGCGATATCCGTTCATGATCCGGGCCCTGATCGCCGCCGTCCTCGTCGGCGGCCTCTCGGCCGTCGTCGGCTGCTACGTCGTGCTCCGCTCGATGGCCTTCCTCGGAGATGCGCTCGCCCACGCCGTCCTCCCGGGCATCGCCGCCGGGTACCTCGTCGCGGGCCAAGGAGAACGCAGGCCCCTCTTCTGGTGGGCCCTCGGAACGGCGATCGCCGTCGCCCTCGGCATCGAGACGATCAGCCGCCAGGCGCGAATCAAGGAAGACACGGCCATCGGAATCGTCTTCGCCGGAGCGTTCGCCCTCGGAATCGCATTGATCTCGACCGTGCGCGGGTTCGCAACCGACCTTGTTCACGTCCTGTTCGGCAACGTCCTCGGCGTGTCGAACAGCGATCTGATCCTCATCGCCGCCTTCGGTGGCGCGGTCCTTCTCCTCATCTTCGTCTTCTACAAGGAGTTCCTCGTCGTCTCGTTCGATCCGACCCTCGCCGTGACGCTCCGCCTCCCGACGACCTTCTACCGAATCCTCCTTCTGATCCTCGTCGCAGTGACCGTCGTCGTTTCTCTTCAGACGGTCGGACTCGGTCTGATGCTCGCGATGCTGATCACCCCGACGACGACCGCCTATCTTCTGACGCGTCGCCTGCCACGGATGATGGCCGTCAGTGCGCTCTTCGGCACCCTTTCCGGCATTGTGGGGCTCTATCTGTCGTTCTACCTCGGAATCGCCTCGGGCGCGGCGATCGTCCTCGTGGCAATCGCCCTCTTCCTCATCGTCGTCGCACTTCGTCCGGGAGCGGGGTGGCTCGGTCGCCTTCTCCGCCGGTGAGCTCCGCCAGAGCGACTGAGATCGGCGGCGAAGGGCCGATCGCCTCGATCCCCGCCCTCCGGATATGATGTTCGGCATGAACCGGCTGACGGATCGCGAACGTGAACGGTACGCACGGCATCTCGCGCTCCCTTCCGTCGGAGAGCGAGGGCAGGAACGATTGAAGGCGGCCCGCGTTCTCGTCGTCGGCCTCGGGGGACTCGGAAGCCCTGTCACCCTCTACCTCGCCGCCGCCGGCGTCGGCACTCTCGGGCTAGTCGATTCCGACGTCGTCACATTCTCCAATCTCCAGCGCCAGGTGATCCACGACTCCTCGACCCTCGGGCGTCCGAAGGTCGAATCGGCCCGCGCCCGACTGATCGATCTGAACGACGACGTGACGGTCGAGACGTACGAGGAGCGCTTCACCGCCGAAGCCGGACGCCGGATCGCCGCCGGCTACGACCTCGTCGTCGATGGAACGGACAATTTCGAAACGCGGTACGCAATCAACGAGGTCTGCCTCGAACAGCGAATCCCGTACGTCTACGGAGCCATCTTCCGCCTCGAGGGGCAGCTGAGTCTCCTCTGCGCCAAGGGCGGCCCCTGCTACCGCTGTCTCTACCCCGAACCGCCATCGTCCGCCCTCACCGGCGAGGAGGCGGGGATCCTCGGTGCGGTTCCCGGAACGATCGGGGCACTTCAGGCGACGGAGGCGATCAAGTGGATCGTCGGCATCGAGCCCCACCTCGTCGGCCGACTTCTCCTGTTCGACGCTCGCGAAACCCGATTCGAAGAGGTCGCGATCGACGCCAACCCGGACTGTCCGAGCTGCGGAGGAAGATAGGCCAAATCGCCGATACCCGCGCGTCGGGACTTGTCGGCGCCGCATCATCGTCCTACACTGACCGAAACTCGGCGACGATCATGGATGCCGAGAGCTCCGGTTTCTGGAGCCGGAAAGGGGCTGGCTTGAGCAGCGAGAAGGAGACGAGGAGGCCCGGATACGAAGGGCCGGCAGAACTCGTCTGGGGATCGTGGGTGATCGAAGGACAGGCACGGATCGATCAGAAGGATTCCGATTCGGCCCCGATCGGTCCGAGGGATGGGATTTCATCGGTTCCGGATGGTCCGGCGGACGACGCGTGCGTCGGCGCATTCACCGCCGCTTCGACGACCGAACCGATGCTTCTTTCGACGTTGGCCACGGCCCTGGGCGAGAGGTACAGACTGCGGTGGCTGGCGAGCGGGCGACGTGAGGAGTTGACCGTCAACGTGATGGCGTTGCACGGGAATCGGGTCCATTTCGAGACGCGGGACTGACCCTCCGACTCTCAGACGCTCTAGCCGGAACGCCGCAGATCACTCAGGAATCGACCGCTCTTTTGAATCGTTAGCGCGGCATCCTCGCCGATTCGCGCCACTTCGAGGATCGCTCTTCCGTCGAAGCCGATCGCTTCGAGAGTCCGAAGCACATTGATCCAATCGATCCGTCCGCCGCCCGGCGGGAGGTGATCGTCCTCGACGCCGTCGTTGTCGTGGAGATGGAGATGGACAAGCTGGTCCCGGTATCGCTCGAGGTAGGCATCGATCGGCCGGTCTCCGAGATCATCTGACAGAAACGCGTGCCCGATGTCAATACAGATCCCGAGGTTCGTCGTCTCCGGATCGTCGCCGATCTCGTTGAGAACCCGATCGAGCGCCCAGCCTGTGTTTCGCACGTTCTCCAAGGCGATCCGAACGCCATGATCGGCGCCGTAGTCGGCGATCCGCACCGTCTCCTCGACATCGAGTCGCCCGTCCGGCGCAGCGAGACCCAGACAGACCGGATGGATCACGAGCAACTTCGCCCCGACGGCGGCGGAGAAGTCGATCTCGCGGCGGAACCCATCCGGGCTCCAGCTCCAGTATCGATCCCTCATGTGAACCGAGGCGAACGGCGCCTCCGCGATCGTCCGCCGGAGACGCGCAACCTCCCCCTCCGACGGATCTCGATCCTCCAGACCACGGGTCGGCCAAAGCTCGACGCCCAGTCCCGATGCTACGATCGCTCGAACCGCCTCCGACAGAGGGACCCAGGCGTCCGCGCTCTCGAGTCGATAGAACCCCCACGTACTCCCTCCGAGGTCCCAGCGAAACCCGACCCCCGGCGTCGTCCCGGAATCAGGAATGCTCGATCGTCTCATCGAACGAAACGCCCATCGTCTCCAGTTCGTCGAGGATCGGATCGTAGATCTCAGGGAGCGTGGGGACGTGAACACCAGTCAGATCGATCTCCCCTTGGAGGACGCGCCGCGCGGCGATCGCCGCCGGGAGTCCGACCAACCGGGACATCGCCGAATCGCCGTTCGGGATCCCGTACTCGACGAGCGTCGAGGTGATCTTCTCCGCTCGGTCCTCGTACTCGACGACGAATTCGTGCTGCATGACGAGCATGTCCCGCTCATCCGACGCGTACTGCATCACGGCGAGCATCCGGACCGATAGGACGTCGAGCAGCGATGTCGCGCCGGCCGGAAGCGCCTCGTCGGAGAGGAACCCGAGCCATTCCAGATCGGCGATCGGCTTCGCATCGGCCGCAAGACCGAGAAAGGCGGCGAGTTCCGCGCGCGTTGCGGGTCCGTCCGAGTCGATCAACGTGCCGGTCAATTCGGCGAACGTCCGGCCCGCGAGATCATCTCGCTCGGTCTCGTCGAGCAGACCGAGTTCGACGATTCGCTTCATCGTGTCGCACCATCCGGGATAGCGCAGAGTCCCCCGGAACATGCTCTTGACCGTCGGAATGCCGTATGTCTCGATGTACGGGAGGGAATCGCGATTCGGATAGACTTCGAGATCGCGGAATCCCGCGATCGTGCACGTCCATCGATTCGCGAACAGCTCCGCTCCCGGAACCTCGATTGTCTCCCCATCCTTCAGGTAGCGCGCCGGGTTCTTCCCCGCGAGGAGGACCCCGCGAGGAGCCCACGAGAACTTGTAGCCGAACGGATTGTCGTTCGCTTCCGGCGCCGGGAGGCCTCCGGTGTTCGAGGTGAACGAAACGAGTGTCCCCTCGGAATCCCGAATCCGGTCGATGACACGCATCGCCGACATGTGGTCGATCCCCGGGTCGACCCCGACCTCGTTCAGGAGGATCACTCCGGCCTCGCGAGCCGGTCCATCGAGCGATCGCATCTCGTCCTTCACATAGGAGGTCGTCACCATCGGCACCCTGTGCTCGACGCAGAGCCGCGCCACCGTCGGGTGATGTCGATAGGGTAGGAGGCTGACCGACAGATCGTGGGACGAGATCAGATCCTCCAGCGCGCGTCGATCGTCCACGTCGAGCGCGATCGCCCTCCCGTTCGATGCGCCGCCGACCAGTGCCTCGGCCTTCGCCACCGTTCGACTGGCAACGGTCACGGCGAACCCTTCCGTTTCGAGCAGGTACCGGACGTGCGGGCCGGCGACCAGCCCGGCGCCAAGGATCAATACGCGTTTCACATCGGCTCCTTCGCTTCCGGCCTCATGCGGCCGGTTCGAGATGTTCGGCCAGATAACGATAGTCGGGCGCCAACGCGCCCCGATGGGCGATGACCGCCCGCTTCAATTCGGCCGGCAGCTGTAGTGTATCGAAGTCCACGCTGTAGTCGGCGGCCGCAATCTGTGGGACGAATCCCGTCAGGATCTGGCTGAAGTAGGTCGACGCCTCCCGTGGCAGCTCGCTCGGCAGAATGTCGACGGCCATCACGACCGGGCCGGTCCCCTCCACGCCGGAGACGGCCCGATCTTCATCAGGCAGGTAGACGTAGATCGGATCGTCCGGCTCGGTCGCCTTCACCGTCGATTCGATCGCGCCGTCGACGTCGCACGAGATGTCACCGATGACGCGAAGCCGCGGTCGCCGGTCGCCGAACAGCCGCCGAAGCGCGCTCTTGGTCACCAGCCGGGGGTACTTCGGCTCCCAGTAGATGCAGTTCATCAAGACGTGGAGGCTGGGCAGATACCGCTCGAACGCCTCCCGATACCGCTCCGGATGATCGTAGTACTCCCGCAGGTCGAACGGCTCGGACGGATCGAGACGAAGGACCGTGTCCTGTTCACGGAAGACCACCTTGACCACGGGGGCACTGGAGGACCGCGTCGCGCCGTTCAAGAGATCGGCGGGGCGAACCTCGTCGAGTGGAAGCAGATCGAGAATCTCCTGCGCTCCTTTGGAGACGTTCCCGTACCCGGCGACCCCGAGGACGAGCGGGGAGAGCGCTTCTGGAAGACCATCCGTTCGAATCGCATCTCCGATCGCACGAACGGCCTGTTTCGCGGCGTCGAGGCTCGGATACTCGGAGGCCCGCTTCAGGGCGTCGAACGGAGTCCGGATCCCCTCGAAAGCAAGTCTCCGGCCGAACGCCCAGAGCGAGTCGATCGCCCCGGCATACCCTGCGTAGTTGCCGAAGAAGATGAGGCGACTTCCGTCGTCATCGACGATCCGCTCGTAGTCGATGATCGTGCACGCGAGATCGAGTGCGCGCTGCAACATCGGCATGTTCGCCGGCTGGCCCTTGATCGTGTGCGAAAAGAAGACATAGACCGTCTCCTTCTCGAAAACGTCGACCGGGATCTCTTTGAGCCCGATGACCAGCGGACACCCGGAGACCGACTCGACGAGGGCACAGCCGGCCTCTCGATACTCCTCATCGGCGAACGCGCGCTTCTCGGACGTCTGGACGGCAAACGAGTATCCCCGGTCGACCAGCGTCCGAACGTCATCGGGCACCAGTGGAACTCTGCGCTCCCAGGCGTACATGTCCTCGCGGCGGATCGCGATCTGGGTCGTCAAGACGGATCGAGCCTCCTCTCACGTCGCCTGCTTCGATGCGGCGGAAGTATAGCTAATGCCCAAGGGATCAACAATACGAGGATAGAGTTCTACGAAACACGTCCCGGTGACTCGGAAGGGCAGGCCGTCTGGAGCGGCGACCGTTCTGGTGGGTGGTACAGGACTCGAACCTGTGACCTCATGCACGTCAAGCATGCGCTCTCCCAGCTGAGCTAACCACCCTACGACCGTGGAGGCGGCGAGCGGATTCGAACCGCTGAATCAGGGATTTGCAGTCCCTTGCCTTACCACTTGGCTACGCCGCCGAATCCGCCTGCGATTATACGGTCCGCTCGAAATGGGGTCAATTCAACGTTTCCGATCGCCGCACGGCGCGTCACGTTCACCGATCGATGCGGGTGGTTACATCGTTTGTCTTTTCTGGTAAGATGTTAGGAGACCTCCTCGAACTCGAACGGGTCTTCCTCGAAGCCGCCCTTCGCTCGGAGGTTCAACGGAGCGGGTGATGCACTCAGGATCGACGATTCCGCGGACCGGTGTGCAACCGTCAAGAACCATCGGACGTTCAACGATGGAACGATTGCCGTCACATCGAACCGCCGCATCGTACTCCCAAACGGGAAATCGCACACGGCGCATGTCCAGAACGGATACCGTCACACTCCGCCGTGACAGCCCGCTCCGTCTTTGCCGGATTGTGTGCAGGTCTGACCATTCACCACGGACGGCGATCAGGCCTGGTGGCGATGACGGAGGCTCATGAGATACGTGAAGCTCGTTCCGTCATCGTCGATCTCGGTCGTTGCCCCCAGCTCTCGCTCGCAGATTGCCGCGAGGACCTCCGGAGCGATCGGAAAGGCGAGCGGTCTCTCTCGGCGACCATCCATGACGTGAGTGAACGCAATTCCATCGACGCACGCGTCGAACGCGTTCCGAAGAATGGACATCATCACACGCATCGGGTCCGGCCCGATCGGATAGCCGAGCACGCTGATGATGTAGCCGACATCGTGACTTCCTTCCGGAAGCGCCGTCTCCGTCAAGTCGACGAGTTCCAGTCGAGCGTGATCGGCCGCCTCCAGCCGCTCCCCGGCCGTCCGAATCATCGCGCCGCTGACGTCGATCCCGTGGTAGGCATCGACGTCGGCCCGCCGCTTCATGAGGAAATCGAACAGGTGCCCGAGCCCGCAGCCGACGTCGAGAACTTGCCCGTGGGGCGGAAGGAGCTCCACGGCCCGCTCGAACAACCGTTCCTGAATGGCGAGGTCCGAGTACTCGAGCACGGCCGCCTCGTCTCCGCGGAAGAGACGCGCCCGCACGTCGTAGAAGGCACCGCAGGAGCTCACGTCGGGGAATCCCCTCGGGGCGTAGTCTCGCATCCGTCGTCGCCAGCTCTCGGGAAGCCAGCGAAGAAGCCTCATCCCCCGCTCTCTTCGGCGTCGTCGGAGACCTCATCCGAGCCTCGCGCTCGTTCGAGGACCTCGTCGATCGTCCCGGCCATGTAGAAGGCCTGTTCGGGAATCCGGTCCAATTCGCCGTCAACGATCATCGCGAACCCCTTGATGGTGTCGTTGAGCTTGACGTAGGCGCCCGACCGCCCAGTGAAGTGCTCAGCGACGAACATCGGCTGACTCATGAAGCGTTGAACCTTCCGGGCGCGGCGAACGGTCAACTGATCTTCCTCGGAGAGCTCGTCCATTCCCATGATCGCGATGATGTCGCGGAGATCTTCGTAGCGTTGGAGGATCTCGAGCGTCGCACGCGCCACCCGGTAGTGCTCGCGACTGATCACGTTCGGATCGAGCATCGTCGAGTTCGATTGCAGCGGGTCGACCGCCGGGTAGATCCCCTTCTCGACGATCTCCCGCGACAGCGTGATCGACGCGTCGAGGTGCGAGAAGACGGTCGCCGGAGCCGGATCGGTCAGGTCGTCGGCCGGAACATAGATCGCCTGCATCGACGTGATCGATCCCCTCTTCGTCGACGTGATCCGTTCCTGAAGCTCCCCCATCTCGGTCGCCAGCGTCGGCTGATAGCCGACCTCGGAGGGCATCCTCCCGAGAAGGGCCGACACTTCGCTGCCGGCCTGAGCAAACCGGAAGATGTTGTCGATGAACAGCAGGACGTCTCTGCCCTGATCGCGGAAGTACTCGGCGACGGTCACGCCGGTCAGTCCGACACGGAACCTGGCCCCGGGCGGCTCGTTCATCTGTCCGTAGACGAGCGCCGTACTGTCGAGAACGCCGGCCTCCTTCATCTGAAGATACAGGTCGTTCCCCTCGCGGCTTCGCTCTCCAACGCCCGCGAAGACCGAGTTCCCCTGGTGCTCGTAGGCGATCGAGCGGATCAACTCCATGATCAGGACCGTCTTCCCGACGCCGGCCCCGCCGAACGTCCCGATCTTTCCACCCCGCGGGAAGGGGGCGACCAGATCGATCACCTTGATCCCCGTCTCGAAGACCTCGGACTCCGTCTCTTGATCGAGGAGGCTCGGCGCCTTCCGATGAATCGAGTACCGTTCCTTCGTCTCGGGGGGCGGCAACTCGTCGATCGGATCGCCGGTGATGTTGATCAACCGTCCGAGCATCTTTTCGCCGACGGGAACGGTGATCGGCCCCCCCGTGTGGATAATCTCCATTCCGCGCGACAGCCCGTCGGTCGAGTCCATCGCGATCGCGCGGATGACGTCGTCACCGAGATGCTGTGCAACCTCGAGGATCAGATCACGCTCTCCGGCCCGTTCGACGCGAACCGCGTCGTTCACGCGCGGAAGCCGTCCCTTCTCGAACCGGGCGTCGATGACCGGTCCCTTGATCTCCGTGATCCTTCCGATTGCGTGTTCGCCTTCCATCGATCGTCCTCTCAATCCTTTGGATCAGCTCGTTCGAAGCGCCTCCGCGCCCCCGATGATGTCGGCGATCTCGCGCGTGATCGCCTGCTGCCTCGCTCTGTTGAAGACGCGGGTGAGCCCCTTCAGCAGGTCCTCCGCGTTGTCGGTCGCGCTCTTCATCGCCTGTCGACGGATCGCATCCTCACTCGCCTTCGTCTCGAGGATCGCCCGGTAGAGCGTTCCACGAAGGTAGATCGGGAGGAGTTCGTCGACCAACTCGGCCGCCGCCGGCTCGGCGAGCGCGTCGTTGATCCTCGCCTCCGTCGATACAGGCAGGAATCGCTCGACGACGAGGCGCTGGCGAAGATCGGACTCGAACTGCATGTAGATGACGTCGACGCGCCCGACCTCTCCCGCTCGGAAAAGCTCGATCAGATCGTCGGCGATCCGGCCGGCCACGTCGTAGGTCGGAACGTCGTACACGCGGCTGTACGTTCGGATCGGCTTGATCCCTCGCCGCTCGAAGTGAAGGCGCGCCTTCTCCCCTCCGGCGAAGAGCCGCGCGTCCGCCTCCTCTGCCAGAAGCTCGTCGCCCCGGCGATTCAGTTCCCCCTTGTACCGTCCGCAGAGACCCCGATCCGAATTCAACACGAGGAAACCGGGGACAGACGAGCCATTGTCGGTCAACAGGGGGTTCGGTTCGCTGTCGACCGGGAGGCGTCCGAGGGCGTCGGCGAGGAACTCCTCGAGCCCGATCGCATACGGGCGCGTCTGCGCGAGCCGTCGCTTCATCCGCGCGACCTTGGTCATCGCGATCGCGTTCATCGCGCGCGTGATCTGCCCGATCTCCTCGATGTTTCGGATACGCCGTTTGATCGTGCGAACTTGACCGGCCATCTAGCCCCCGAACTGCTCCTTGAACGCGGCGACAGCTTCGTCGAGCCGCGCGCGCACGTCATCGGTAAACCGTCTCTCTTCCCGAATCGTCGACAAGATGTCCTCGTGTTCCTCTCGGACGAACCGGAGCCACTCCTCCTCGAATCGGCCGACCTCCCCGACGTCGACATCGGAGAGGTGGTTCTCGACGCCGACGAACAGCGACACGATCTGCTCCTCGACCGGCATCGGCTGGTACTGCTTCTGCTTGAGGATCTCCATCAGGCGATCGCCCCGCGCCAGCTGAGCCTTCGACTCCTCGTCGAGGTCGGCCGAGAACTCGGCGAACGCCTCGAGCTCCCGGTACTGCGACAGCTCGAGTCGCAACGGTCCGGCAATCTGCGACATCGCCTTGATCTGCGCCTCGCCGCCGACGCGAGAGACCGAGTTCCCGACGTTGATCGCCGGGCGGAGCCCTTGGTTGAACAGATCGGTCTCAAGGTAGATCTGGCCGTCGGTGATGCTGATCACGTTCGTCGGAATGTAGGCGGTGATGTCGCCCGCTTTCGTCTCGATGATCGGGAACGCCGTCAGCGAACCGCCGCCGTGCTCGTCGGAGAGGCGAGCGGCCCGTTCGAGCAGCCGCGAGTGGGTGTAGAAGATGTCCCCCGGGTACGCCTCGCGCCCCGGCGGGCGTCGCAACAGGAGCGACAGCTCCCGATACGCGACCGCGTGCTTGGACAGATCGTCGTAGACGATGAACGCGTCCTGACCTTTGTAGGTGAAGTACTCCGCCATCGCGCAGCCGGCGTACGGAGCCAAGTACTGCATCGGTGTCGGCGAGTTCGCGTCGGCGGCGACGACGATCGTGTACGCCATCGCATCGTACCGCCGCAGCGTGTCGATGATTCGCGCGACCGTGGATGACTTCTGACCGATCGCGACGTAGACACAGACGACGTCGTCGTCCTTCTGGTTGATGATCGTGTCGAGCGCGATCGCCGTCTTCCCCGTCCGCCGATCGCCGATGATCAACTCGCGCTGGCCGCGCCCGATCGGTGTCATGGCGTCGATCGACTTGAGCCCCGTTTGGAGCGGCGTGTCGACCGGCTGCCTCTCGATGACTCCCGGGGCGATGATCTCCGCCTTCCGCGTCTCGGCCCCTTCGATCGGGTCTCCTCCGTCGAGCGGCCGACCGAGCGGATCGACGACGCGCCCGAGCATGTTCTCCCCGACCAGCGTCTCGAGAACCCGTCCGGTCCGCCGAACCTCGTCCCCCTCCTGAACCCTCTCGCTGTCGCCGAAAAGGGCGATTCCAACCGACTCCTCTTCCAGATTCAAGACGAGTCCGTAGAGCTCGCCCGGAAACTCGACGATCTCCGAGGCCATCGCCCGCTCGAGCCCGTAGACTCGGGCGATTCCGTCTCCCACTTCGACGACGACGCCAACCTCCTGCATTTCGAGGTCGTAGCGGAATCCCTTGATCTGTTCCTTCAGAATCGCCGTGATCTCGTCCTTGCGGGTCGCTGCCACGTTTCCTCCCTACTGCTCGAGCGAGTGCCGCAACTCGCTCAGCCTCGACCGAAGCGACGCATCGATCGTTCTGCCCTCGACCTCGATCCGGATCCCTGCCAGAAGCCCCTCTTCGCACGCGGCTTCCAGGCTGACCGTCTGGCCGAGGGCTCGCTCGAGGCACTCGACCAGTCGCGTCCGGTCCTTCTCATCGAGCGGCGTCGCGGTGACGACGCGCACGCGCGCGTGGTTCTCGGCCGCCGATCGAACGTCCAGGAACTCGTCCTCGATCAGCTCGAGGTACCCCTCCCGGCGATTTCGGACCAACAGGCGGACCATGTTCGCCACCGGCGGCGACAAGTCCGGAAACGCCTCTTCGATCAACTCGATCTTCCGCTGGCGGGGAATCAGCGGATGCGTCAGGAATCGACCGAAGTTCTCGACCTCGCGCATCTCCCCGACAACGCTGCACAGCTCGGCTGTGACCTCGGCGACCGTCCCCTCCTCGACCGCCACGGCATAGAGCGCGCCGGCGTACCGTCCCGCGATCTCCCTCGACCTCACGGTCGTACCTTCAGCGCTTCCTCGTCGATCTCGGCGACCAACTGGTCGAGGAGGCGGCGATGATCCTCGACCTTCACTTCACGGTCGAGGACGCGCTGCGCGCCGAGAACGGCGATCTCGGCGTAGGCCGACTTCAGATCGCGGATCATCTGGTCGCGCTCCTGCTCCAGCCGCGCTCGCGCATCGGCGACGATCCGATCGGCTTCCGCCTTCGCCATGCCCTTCGCCTGATCGATCATCTCCGCCGAACGCGCTTCCGCACTCTCGACGATCTGGGTCGAGCGCTCCCGCGCCGAGGCGAGCTCTCGTGAGCGTTCCTCGACCAGCGCGGTCGCCTCTTCCTCGCTCTCCCGCGCCGACGCCATTCGGGACGAGATCAACTCCCGTCGCTTGTCGAGGTACTCGACCGCCGGCTTGAGCAGGAATCGCTTCAGCAGATACAGGAGGATCGCAAAGTTGATCAGGTTGAAGACGAGCGTCCAGTTGATGCTCTTGACGATCGTTCCCCACTCGAACGACACGACCCCCTCCTAAATGACGAACAACAAGACGATGGCGATCAGAAGCGAGTAGATCCCGGTCGTTTCCGTGATCGCTTGTCCGAGAACCATCGTTCGAAGCAACGCACCCTGCATCTCCGGTTGTCGGGCCATCCCGTCGAGCGCGTGCGCCGCCGCAAGCCCTTCACCGATTGCAGATCCGATCGCTCCGATCCCCATGCACAGTCCCGCCGCGATGTACTTCGCTGCGGTCGCGATGTCGGCACCGCTGATTCCACTCGCTACGTCTTGCGCTTCCTGCAGCATGTTCCCTCCCTATTCCTCGACAGCCACGTTGATGTACGCCACAGCCAGAATGGCGAAGACGAACGCCTGAATTCCCCCGAAGAAGAGCCCGAAGAAGATGTTCAAGACGGGCGGAACGACGATCGGGGCGAACTTGACCATGACTACGGTCACCAGAATCGTCCCCGCCAAGATGTTCCCGAACAGACGAAACGCGTGCGACAGAGGCTTCGCGACCTCGCCGACGAGGTTGATCGGCAGCATGAACGCGTACGGCTCGACGAAGCTCCTCAGGTATCGGCGCGGACCCTTGAACCGCACCGCGAGCACGTGTGACATGAAAAAGACCATCAACGCCAATCCGAAGGTGACGTTGATGTTCTGCGTCGGAGAGCTGAGATACGGAATCACCCCGAGCCAGTTCGACATCAGAACGTACAAGAAGAGCGTCGAGATGAACGGGAACATCATTCTCGCGAGCCGTTCCGACGCGAAGTTGTCCGAAAGCTGCCCCTTCAACAGGTCCATGAGCGCATCCAGCGCGGCCTGCGTCCGGTTCGGCTTCTCGTCCACCGGCTGGCGAAGGCCGCGCCGGAGGACGAGCGCGAGGATCACGAGCAGGACGATGACGACCCACGACATCAGAATCGCCATGACGTCGAAGCGGATTTCGAGACCCGCCACATTCAGAATCGCGATCCGCTTTTCCCCGAGATGGGTCAGCAACGCACCCAGCTGCTCGAACATCAGATGACGACCCCCGTCCTTCGGACTGGAAGGTGCAAGTGTACCTGCGCGAGCAACAGCCCTCCACAAGCCCCAATTCCGACCGAACGACCGAGACCGACGAACACGCCGGCCAGGGCGAGGCCGAGGAGGAGGAGCCGTCCGAACGTCGAGGCCACGACGGCGGCCCGCCCGCCCCGTCGATCTCCGCCGAGGAGCGCCCGCCCCGCCTCCAGCAGGAGCAGGACGTTCCCCGCGAACAAGACGAATCCAATCATCACCCCGCCGCCGGCGGACGGCCGACCGAGGGCGACCAACGACACCGCGAGAACCCCGCAAAGAAGAAGCGCGCTACCGATGCGCAGCGCTCTGATCGACTCGTAGAAGCGAGAAAGCGGCATGCTCGAGGAAGAACCCGGCTCCTATTCCTAGATCGTCTGAATCTGCTTTCCCTTCTCCTCGACGAGATCGTCGACCGTCTGGGTGTATTCGTGAATCGCCTCGTCGTTCTGTTTGTGATGGCGGTGGTACTCGTCTTCGGAGATGGCCCCGTCCTTCTTCAGTTGCTCCAGCTTGTCGTTGGCGTCCCGTCGGATGTTCCGAAGGGCGACCTTCGCCTCTTCTCCGCGCGCCTTGATCACCTTGGTCAGTTCGTTCCGGCGTTCCTCGGAGAGCTTCGGGATCTTCACGCGGATCACGTGCCCGTCGTTCGCCGGGTTCAACCCCAGATCGGCGGCGAGAATCGCCTTCTCCACCGCCGCCATCTGCGTCTTGTCGTACGGCTGAACCACAATCAGGTTCGGATCGGGCGCGGCGATCGTCGCCAACTGCTTCAGCGGGGTCATCGCACCGTAGTAGTCGACGATGACGTCCTCGATCATCGCCGGGTTCGCGCGCCCGGTTTGGACCTTGGAAAGATTCGACTTCAGAACGTCGATCGTCTGATCCATATGCTCGATCATCTCACGTCGGATCTGTTCGGCCATACTCCAACTCCTCTCGCACGCATTGTAGGCCCACCGGCAATTTCGGTCAACGATAACAGGACGATCGCCGTGGACGGCGCCCGCTCCAGCGACCGACCCGGCACAGGCTATCGCGGTTCGTTCTCCCCGGCCTCGGAGGATACACGGTTCGCACACGGACGAAACGTCGCACACAAGGTGCGACGCAAGGTTGCGTAGTGTTTCGTGTGTAAAAGGGGCTCGTGGAAAGACTGAGACACCGGG